>CAZTDX010000043.1:0-32017 GCA_964612425.1 uncultured Pseudobdellovibrionaceae bacterium | reverse complement strand
GTTAATTCGCTCTCCTATTCAAATCTTCTTTTAATCTTCTTAAATGTGAATCTAAAGTGTCTTCAAAAGTCCAACCGCCAACTTGGGCAACTACTCCACCCACTAATTTTGGCTCTTCGGTATAAGAAAGAATTACTTTCTTTTTAACAAAATGAGAAACTACAGCTTCTATTTTTGATCGCGCCTCAGCATCAAGTTTTACTGCTGATTTTACTGTTCCACGGGTCACATTATTTTGCGCATCCACTAAAGCTTCATAAGAAACGAGTAAATCACTCATGTGGTTGAGTCTATTTTTTTGAGCCATGAGTAACAAAAGACCCAATAGCTCTTGTGATAACCCCTTGTTTTGAAAAGATTTATTTATAACTTCTTGTTTTACTGAGTCCGTGCTTTGGTGGGACTCGAAAAAATCTCGCACATTTTTGTCATCTGTTAAAATTTTAACAACAACCCTTAATTCATTTAAAACGGACTCTTTGTTTTGAGTTGATTCAAATAATGCTTTTGCATAGCGCTTAGAAATTAATGAAACGCGACTCATTGAACCACCTGTACTTTAGAAATAAAATCCTGCTGAAGTTTTTTCTGATCATCAGAGGTCGCCTTCGACGATAAATCCTTTTTGGACAACTCAAAAGCTTCTCTTATGAGTTGCTCTTTTAATTGGCTTTTTGCTCTTTCGCCTTCAATTTTTGCTGTAAGAAGAGCTTCCTCTCTCAACTTTTTAGCTTGGGCCTGTGCATCCAAAAGCATTTGCGCCTTTAAATCAGTGGCATCCGTTTTAGCTTTAGTAATTGAATCTGTCTTGTTGCCCTTTAGTTTTTCAAGTCTCGTTTTGACTTCGTGGTGCTCTGTTTCTGCAATTTTTAAAGCAGCTTGTGCTTTTTGTTGTGCCTCTAAGAACATATTCTTTTTTTGATTAAAGAAATGGGCAATCTTTTGACGTCCCAAATAAACCCCAGCAATAAGTATAATTGCCACATTGATTGCTTGATAAAAAACGACTTTAGGAACTCCTGCCTCGGCCCCATGGGTTTCATGACCGGAAGAGGAGTAAGCAACACATGAAAATAGAATGAAATAAACAATTGAAGAGATCACTTTCATTACTTCACCTAATCCAACATTTTTTTTGTAATTGTTAAGGCAACACCGGGCGCCTCAAGTTTGAGCTGTTCTTGGGCTTTTTTCATTTCACTGGTTACGCGAGCTCGATTTTCCTCAATAACTTGTTCAGCTTGCTTTCGAGCTTCATAGACAACTTTTTCGTATTCTTTTGTAGCAAGACCTCTTGTTTCATCAAAGATGGATTTGATCTCTGCATTCAAATCGCGCGCTTCTTCTTCAAATTGATGCTTAAGCTCTTCAGTTTTTGAAAGCAAATCTCTTGCGTGCTCTTCCCCGCCCTTAGTCCTGTTCTCTCGCTCCTCAAAGGCAATGAAATACGGTCTAAACAAAATTTCTTTAAGAAAAAAGAATGTGACTATAAATATAAGAAAGCAATAAAAAGTCGTAAAATTTATGCCGAGCTGATTTAGTATGGCCATTACAAAATCCTAGGTTTCGTGATGAACCCAGGAAGTAGCATCTGTTTTAATTTATGGTCAAGAATTATTACCAAATCATTTTATTTTCTAAAATTGAATTCCGGTAATTCTATTCGATAATTTTTAAAATCTAAATTTACCTAGATTCTGCTGAAAAAGAACCTAATTCGAGGCGGAAAAGTTTAAATCAAGCGAGGCGTAGTTCCCCAACTTTAAAAATTTGACAGTTGAGTGAGATTTAAACTTTTTCAACGAAGAAGTAGGTCTTTTTAAGCAGAACCTACTTATGTTTTTGGCATATGAGAGGCACCCTCAAAAACAACTCCCTCTTCTATTTTTAAACTTGGAGTAGTTACTGTGCCCCTAAAGGTGGCAGGAGGATTCATTATTACTTTTTTTCGGGCAAAAAGATTCCCCTCCACATTTCCATTTATGATGATTGTCTCTGCTTCAATCTCAGCAATAACTTTTGATCCAGAGTTTATAACAAGAGTATCTTTCGTAAAAATTTCTCCTTTGAAATTTCCACCGATTTGTACAGTTCCTTCAAAGGTCAATTTTCCCTCAAAGCTTGAACCTTGATCAAGAATGGCCGTTATATTTCCTGGACCTCCTGATCTTACTATTTCTTCCATGACGTTCTTAACTTTTCAATAATGGTGTTAAATTCATCTTCTGAATAAAAAGAAACGGTAAGATTTCCCTTTCCTTCAGCATAAATAATATTAACTTTAGTTCCCATGAGCTTTTGCAGTTCCTCGGAAATTGAAACTATTAATTTCTTTTTCAACTCTTCTTTGGAGTTATCATTCAGATCTTCATCTATTGATTGTCCTTTTTGAACCTTGGAGACAAGCTTCTCTAAAGCTCTCACGCTCAACTGATCTTTGTTTGCTTTTCGTGCAAGTTCTGTTTGTGTTTTAGGATTTTCTATTGATAATAGTACCTTACAATGTCCAACAGATAACTCGTGATTAACTAATAATTCCCTAACCGGGTCCGCAAGAAGCAATAACCGAAGTGAGTTTGCAATAGTTGCCCGATCTTTTCCAACTTTCTCTGCTATCTGTTGCTGAGTTAATTTAAACTCTTGAGCTAGCCTTTGGTAGGCCTCTGCTTCGTCAATGGGATTTAGATCCTCACGCTGGATATTTTCAATGATAGCGAGTTCAAGAGAATCTTGATCGTTAACAGTTCTGATAATGACAGGGACATCTTGAAGTCCTGCCATTTGAGCAGCTCTCCATCTGCGTTCCCCGGAAATAATTTCCAGTGCTCCGCTAGCGTGACGTCTTGCTACGATTGGTTGCAAAATTCCTTTGTCTTTTATAGAGCTTGCAAGCTCTTTAAGAGACTCTTTGTTGAATTTCTGACGAGGTTGAAATTCATTAGGGTGTAGTTTCTCAACAGCAATTTTCCAAATTCTTGACTCTGGTGGAACTGCTTGTGCTTGGGCCGCAACTGCATTTTGAAGTGGAGAGGCTTTCGTTTCGACCTCTGATGTAGTCACTTTATTTGCTTGTTGTTTTTCTACAACAACAACTTTTTCATCATTCTTTTTATGTTCTGCTGCTGGAGTAGCTTGCTGAACTGAAGATGGGGACGGAGCACCACCCAGTAGAGAGCCAAGACCTCGGCCAAGACGTCCTTTTTTTTGCTGTTCTGTAATCTTTTCTGCCATTTTATAATCCTTCAGTTTCAACTTCTGCTTGAGATTTCATATTGTTAGGATCGCTAATTTCGCCATCTTGTTTAGCCTTATTGTTAGCTAATATACGTTCATCTAACTCTTTTGCGAGCTCTAAATACTTAACAGCACCTATGGATTTAATGTCGTATTCTAAAATATTTAAGCCATGGGAAGGGGCTTCGCTAAGTCTTACGTTTCTAGGGATAACGGCACTAAAAACTTTTTCACCAAAATGATTTTTAATTTCTGCAACAACTTGGTGACTCAAATTATTTCTAGTATCGAACATTGTAAGTACAATTCCCTCTATATGAAGGTGGGGATTTAAATTCTTTTTAATAAGACCCGCCGTATTTAAGAGCTGACTTAGTCCTTCCAAGGCGTAATATTCGCATTGCAGAGGAACTAAAAAACTATCAGCCGCAGTCAGTGCATTTACAGTTAATAAGCCTAATGATGGTGGACAATCTAAAATAACATAATCATAGTCGTTAGCTATCGTCTTTATTTCTTGCTTGAGCTTAAACTCTCTATGTTGAGTATCAACTAGTTCAATCTCCGCACCAACTAAATCTGGTGTTGATGGAACGACATTGAGATTTTCAACTCTCGTCTTATAGGTACCCTCAACAATCGTTTTTTCTCCAATCAAAACGTGATAAACGTTTAGATCTTGAAAATCTGTTCGCTTGAGTCCAAGTCCGCTGGATGCATTCCCTTGTGGATCGAGATCTATTAACAATACTCTCTTTCCAATGTGGGCTAATGCTGCTGATAAATTTACTGAAGTGGTTGTTTTACCAACTCCACCTTTTTGATTCGCTATACAAATTGTTCTTGCCATATAAACTCCATTTATTAAACGGTCCGCAATTTTTGTTGATCTGGCAAGAACTATTCTCTCGACTTTAGATTTTGCCTCAATGTGCCGATGTTCCACGTGGAACATGATTAAAACTCAAACTTTATTTTTTTTATTTAGCTTTGTTATTATTTTGGGTGGTTGCAAGAAACCACTACCAGACCCACATTTAAATGATGAAATTTACCTTGGCTTAAAACAAGAACTTGCAGCAACAGAATCCCTATTGACTGAAAGAAAAAACCAGTACAAAGAGTTTCAAGAAAAAGTAGATCAAGCAGACATACAATCTTCGAATTTAAAGATTGCGCGAGCAAAGGCTGATGATGCCCTTCGTGAGATTAGAAAGTTAGAACAAAAAATTATTTATTGGAAACTCAAACTCTTAAGCAGAGAGGAACTCGTAAGAAACTCTTATTTAGAGTCTTTCAATAAAGGCGAAGATTGGAATAATTCAGAAGAGGCTCAAAGATACAAAAAATCTCTTTCTCGAAACACAAAACGCAAACCGTCTAGCAAATAAACAATCTTTATTTTAAATTCTGCTTTCGATCTCAATGGAACAACTATGAACTGTCTAAATCATGAATAAACTTTTATATAGTGTGGAAACAATTTTGAACACGTTTAAAGGTAAGAAGATCTCTTCTGCAAATCTAATTAGGTACATAGTCGGTATGTTCCACGTGGAACATACCGTTTCTTGATCACTCAGCTATCTTATTCAATTTAACAACAGCAAACTTAACTTCACCAACAGGGAGTCTATACTCGCCAACAAGACTTGGTGTCCAAAAACTGCAAAGCTGACTTGGTATATTTGCTACCTCAGTCGCCCATTCCTCACTTTTCATCACATATAAATTACCACCGCGCTTAACTTGCTTTCGCAATAAAAGTAGCGCCTTGGAAATAACCGTAAAGCCTCTCATGACAACAATATCAAGTGCGCCTGGCTTAACAGAATCCACCCAACCATTAGTACAAACAATGTTGTCCTGCTTTAATAATGTAACCACTTGGTTTAAAAACTCTACTTTGCGTGCATCTCTCTCGATAATAGTAACTTTTATTTCAGGATACAATATTCCCATTACTATCCCGGGAAATCCATTCCCTGCACCAATATCAGTAACCGATGATGGCTTTGCATCTTTTACAATTTCTCTACACGCTAAGATACAATCTGAAAAATGAATAACATCAGAAAACACTAATGTCTTCTCTGAAACTAAACTAAGTGAAGGATTATACTTTATAAGCTCACTATTAAATAATTTAAGTTTATTAATTTTTTCATCCGGAATATCATTAAACCACTCTTTGATTCTCCAAAATTCCTTCGGCTTCTCTTCTTGCTGTTTTGCTTTTTTATTGAAATACTCCAAGATCAAACTCCCTTAGTTTTTTTTGGTTACCCTTTAAGTATATCATAATTGCTTGAATTGCGGAGGGATTTACACCACTAATGCGCTGAGCTTGGCCTAAGGTTCGAGGTCTAATTGTGCTTAATTTTTCAACTTCTTCTTTTGAAAGCCCTTTAATTACAGAATAGTTTAATATTTCCGATAACTTAAGTGACTCTAGCCTCTTTGATTGTTCAATGATTTCCATTTGCCTTTTGACATAGCCTGAATATTTAACTTCAATTTCAACACTTTCATTAATCTCAGGATCATCATCAATTTCAGCTCCTAAGTGTTTTAGATCAATACAAGTTATTTCACTTCGTCTCAATAGCTCTTCAAAACTTAATGATTTTACTAAAGCTGGTGTACCCATTTTAGATAATTGCTCTTGAACAACTGCAGTTGGTGTAATTCGTGTCGCTTTTAAATGCTCCATTAAGTTCATTCGGCGTGTTTTGTTGCTTTGAATAAGAGTTTGAGCACCATCAGAGAGTAAACCAATTCTGTTTGAAATCTCACCTAACCTATCTAAAGTATTATCTTCTCTTAAAACAAGACGATGTTCGGCTCGAGATGTAAACATCCTATAGGGTTCTTTTGTTCCCTTAGTTACTAAGTCATCGATTAAAACACCCATATAGGCTTCATCTCGACTTAAAACAAATTCTTCTCGACCTAAGACTTTATGAGCAGCATTAATTCCAGCAATGAGACCTTGAGCTGCAGCTTCCTCATACCCACTTGTTCCATTAATTTGACCCGCTAAAAATAAATTTTCGATAGTTCTTGTTTCAAGACGATGGTGAATTTGAGTTGGCTCAATATAATCATATTCAACGGCGTAACCATATCTAACCACTTTAACATTTTCTAAACCTGGAATCGTTTTCAAAAATTCATCTTGAACGGATTCAGGTAAACTTGTTGAAATACCTTGAAGGTAAATAAGATCTGTTGATAACCCTTCTGGTTCTAAAAAAGTTTGATGACTATCTCTCTCTGCAAAACGAGTTACTTTGTCTTCAATACTTGGACAGTACCTTGGTCCAGAGCCTTCAATAATGCCACAGAACATTGGTGAGTATTTCAAATTGTCCCTAATAATCTCATGTGTTTTTGGAGTCGTTCGACTTAAATAGCACGCGACTTGTGGTAGTTGATAATTCCTCGGGCTCTTAAAACTGAATGGATAAAGTTTCTCATCACCCCACTGGGGGACTGTTTTAGACCAATCAATCGAGCTCTTCAAAAGTCGAGCAGGAGTTCCTGTTTTTAGTCTTTGCACCGTGAAACCATATTCAGCTAATTGGTCAGACAAACCAATCGAAGCTTGATCACCAATTCGACCACCTTTGATTTGTTTCAAACCAAAGTGCATCACTCCGTTCATAAAAGTGCCCGTTGTTAATATAACAGTCTTTGCAAAAATCGAAGTCTCATCTCCAAGAACAACACCAGAACAAACTCCCGAATTTAAAATTAATCTCTTTACTTCCCCCTCCATTACCTGGAGGTTTTCTTGATTAAAAAGAATCTGCGTCATTAAGTGAGAATAATAATGTTTATCATTTTGCGTTCGTGAGCCACGAACAGCTGGACCTTTTCTACTATTTAATCTTTTAAATTGAATACACGATGCATCTGCAGTGAATCCCATCTGTCCACCCAGTACATCTATCTCTCGAACCATATGACCTTTAGCTAAACCACCAATCGATGGATTACAGCTCATGTATCCGATTCTTTTAGTATTTGTTGTAACAATAAGAGTTTTTAAACCCAGTCGTGCTGATGCCAAACACGCTTCGATACCAGCATGACCTGCACCTACAACAATGACATCAAATGGAGTCATATTACTTACTTTCCTATACAAAATTCTTTAAAAACTCGATCCAAAATCTGATCATCGAAGCGCTCACCTAAAATTTCTTGAATTCTGATGAGGCCTTCTTTTAATTCCAATGCTAAAAACTCCGGGCTGAATTGAGTCTCGACCATTTCTAATGATCGAAGGACGCACTCTTCTGTTCTCTGGAGGTTTTCAAAATGTCGGGTTTGGGATACAATAGCTTCATCTCCAAAGCTACCGGTATCTAAATTTTTCTCGATGGCTTGTAAAATTTGCTTTTGGACCAAGGTCGAGTCTTTGTCATCTGTGGACGCCGAAGTAAAAAGAATCCGCTCTTTTAAAAAATTATTGGCTTCTTCTATCGTCGAAAAATATCCAAATTGAACCAATTGCTTTTGTAATTCCATTACAAGTTCAAATTGGTTTTGCTCCTTAATTAAATCTACTTTGTTGGCTATAAAAAGCACTTTTTCTAAATTCTTTGGGAGCTGCGCTAGAAGTTTATCGATTCTAGAAAGTGAACAATCAAAAACTGCAAATATTAAATCCGCTCTCTCAAGGGCGGCCATAGTTCTACTCATCCCAATTTGTTCAATACGATCTGATGATTCTCGAAGGCCAGCCGTATCTGTTAAACTGACTTTAACTCCTTTTACTTGAATTTGCTCTTGAATCAGATCTCTTGTTGTTCCTGGAATATCCGTAACTATGGCTCGATCTTCCAATAAAACAGAATTCAGCAAGCTCGATTTTCCTACATTAGGCTCACCTAAAAAAATGACTTCAAAACCACTCTGAATTTTATTCCCAACTCGGTAACTTTTTAGAAGTTTTTGTAGGGGCAGAAGGATCTTTTGAAGTCTCGCCGATATCTCTGTTTTATTAATAATTTCAATATCTTCAGTGGTAAAATCAATAGAAATCTCAAGTCTTGCTAGTAAAGCAACTATTTCTGATTCAATCTGTTTTAGTTCCTTAGAAAGGCCCCCCTTGAGCTGTTGGAGGGCTATTTGACTTGTTTTTTCTGTTTCACTTTCAATGAGGGATAAAATACTTTCTGCCTGAACTAAATCAACTTTTCCATTGATAAAAGCTCTATAAGAAAATTCCCCTCTATCTGCTGCTCTCGCACCAAACTTGAGGGCAGCTTTAACAATTTGGGCAGCAACAAACGGGCTCCCATGGCAAGAAATTTCAATCGTCTCTTCTCCAGTAAACGACTTGCCCTCTTTAAAGTACGTCACTAAAACTTCATCAATGGGCTCTAAGAGTTCATGATCCCAATACAAAGTACCAAAGTAAACACGATGTGACTCAATTTTTTGAGGTAAAAAAGGGGCAAAAAGACGGGTGATCGATAACGACTTAGCACCGGAGATTCTTATCACATGAATTCCTCCAGTGCCAGGAGGTGTGGAAATAGCACAAATTGTATCTAAATCTCTATCGCCACCAAACATCGGATATTATTCTACTGTTGATTCATCATCAACTTCAGGACGATGACCCTTAATAGGATAAACTTTAATTTTCTTATATATTCCTTCACCAATAGAGCGACTTTTTACTCTTTGATCATTTGCTAGATATTGATGAATGATTTTTCTATCTTTTGGAGGAAGTGCGCGGAAATAAACAGACTTTCCCTTTTCTAAAGCAATTCCTTTTAGTTTTTCTGCCAAATCAACTAGGGCTTGAGTGGACTCTTCTCTAAAACCATTACAATCAACAATAATATTAGTTCGATCTTCAGGTAAGTGATGTTGAAGGACCCTTTTGACAAGAAGTTGGAAGGCATCAATCAGTTGACCTTCTCTATCTTTCAATAGACCTTCGTCTTGTCCATCAAAATTAATAACAACAACTGGCTCACCATTCTCTTCCGTGTGAGTAAGTTCAAACTTAAGTTGAAAATCTGCTCTTTCAATAATTCCTTGAACTGTTGTTTGAATTAAATTTTCAACCTCCGCTGGTCCTTCTTTTTTCTTTCCACCACCAAAAATTTTACTAAAAAATCCCGCCATATTTCATCCTCCTTATCAGGCCTTTTGAGCTATCTCAACGGCGTTTTTGTCTTTTAAAATTAAATACTGTTGAATGATTCCAAATAAAGTACTGACAAACATATATAATGTGAGCGCACTCGGTAATGAGATCATCATAAAACTAAATACTAAAGGCATAAATTGCATTATTTTTGCTTGAGCTGGGTCCATCGTTGATGGAGTCATTTTTTGCTGTAAGTACATTACAGTTGCCATCAAAACAGGAAGCACATAATAAGGATCTTTTAAACTTAAATCGTGGATCCAAAAAATAAAAGGGGCGCGATACAATTCAATGCTCTCACTAAAAACTCTATAGAGCGCAAAGAAAACAGGAATTTGCAATAACATTGGCAAACAACCGCCCATAGGATTGACCTTATGTTTTTTCATAAGCGCCATCATTTCTTTATTTAAGGTCATGGGGTCATCTTTATACCGTTCACGAAGGTTTTGAATCATCGGTTGAACTTTTTGCATCGCCTTCATTGATTTGAATGACATAATATGAAGGGGCATAACAATCATTCTTACAAAAAGTGTTAATAGGATAATAGACCATCCCCAGTTTCCTAAGAATGAATTAAACCACTTCATGATCAATAAAAGAGGTTTAGCAATAAAGGAAAAGAAACCAAATTTAACCACTTTTAATAAATTAGGATCTACAGATTCTAATACAGAAATATCCTTCGGTCCAATATAAGCAATGCTTTTGATGGATAATGTTTTTAAATCAGCGCTGGGGTTATAAACAAGACGTCCACGAACAAAGGGGGATGACGCTTTATGATTGATAGAAAAGTTGGGTAGCAAATCTGACTTATCAATATAGGAAGCACTAAAGTAATGACCGTTAACACTAGCTAAAGTGGCTTGCTTTACCACCTCATTATAATCATCTTTACCAGATGAAACATTAAAATCCTTTTCTCCTTCTCCACCAAGAACGACAACATCCTGATGATCGGTCGCTGGTGCAAAAATACTGGAACTTGTATGTTTTTTAATTTCTTCTTCAAGGTTTACTTCAATATTTGGTAGAGCTCCTTGAGCAGATTCAATTGTAGACTCAATATTTAAGTTATATCCATTTGTAAACGTAAGCTTCTTTGTTACCTTTGCATTTTTATATTCTGCAACTCCCACAAAAGTATTTTCATCTTTCTTGCTAATTTGAAAATCAAGAATATTTCCATCTATAATAGTTGAAAACATGCCTTGTTCACCGCCAGAAAATTTAATCGTTGCGTTCTCAAAATCTTTAAATTGTAAGAGTTCAACATTTTTTAAAGACATTCCTTTTGATGAAATTTTCAATTTGAAATTATTATTAGCAAAGTCATTCAAGGATTCTAATTGATTTGTAGTAACATTTTTATCTGGATTTCCGCTCTCTTTAGTTAAGCCTCCAACAGTAGTATTTACTGATTCTTTCGTTGTTGGAGCGACATTTGATTCCACTTTTTCTAATTGATTCTGATCACCATACTTCTTACTAATAAATTGTTGCCAACCAAACCAAACAAGACCAACCAACAAAATGGCTAACAAAGTTCGAGAGTCCATAAAATTATTATTATCTTGATTCATTTAATTTCCATCGCTTTCGGGAATAGGGTCAAATCCAAACGCACCACCTGGGCGACAACTCAGCACCCTTTTAAAAGTTAATCGCGTTGCCTTTAAAAACGAAAATTTTTTATAACAACCTAATGAAAATTCAGAACAGCTTGGATGAAATCGACAACAACCACCTAAATGAGGCGATCCAACATTTTGATAAATAAAAATAAAAAAAATAGAAAAAGAATTAGGAATGGTTTTAAAGAGATTCCAAATAACTCTTAACTCTTTTTTCGAGCTTTTTAAACTCGGTATCCAATTCATCACGCCGCAAATCCTTATAGAAATCTTTCTTTTGCGGTTTAAATACAATATTGAGATCAAGCCCATGAGAAGTCATTGCTGGCGAAAGTCTTATAAACTCTCGACACCACCGTTTTAGCTTGTTTCTTACGACCGCATTAGAAACTTTACGACTCAAACTCCAAAGAATCCGTGATTTTTTAGTGGTATTTAAATCCCAATACACTAAAAGCCAGGGGTTTAATTGAGTTCTACGTCCGTTTTTTCTTAGATGTTGAAAATTAATTCGCTCTCTAGAAGCTGCTTGATTTTTACTTTCCACCAACTGCAATCACTAGTCTTTTTCTTCCTTTAGCTCGTCTTCTGGAAAGAACTTGCTGTCCATTTTTTGTAGACATTCTTGCTCTAAAACCATGGGTACTTTTACGGCGTTTATTTTTTGGTTGATACGTTCTTTTCATTTTCTATGAACTCCCACTTTATGGCCATTGTTTCATCAGCCAGTTAATTACTCAAAAATTGAAGGGGCATAAAATCATAAGGAAGCGTCCAGGTCAACTATTGAAAACATAATCTGACTCTGTTACTACGAGTTTTCCACAGATTTTCAGAATTTTTAATATTTGAATAGAGGAGTACTCTTTGGATCCTTTCAACGAACTTTGGTTACAAATTAAATCCAATTTAACGACTCGAAATGATAAGAATAAACTCTTTCAAACTTGGCTTGGTCCCGTTCAATTATTAAAGACGGAAGAAATTCAAGGGGTAACCATGTTTTACCTTGGTGTTCCTTCAAAGATGCACCACTATTGGATTTCAAATAATCTCGAAGGAATTGTCTCTGAGATCGTTAATGTATTCAAAAAACCGTTTAATATTCAATTAGTTATTCAAGACTCCATGTCTCAAGATTATCTCACTGATTCTAAAAATTTACTTCAAGAACCTACTATAAATTCTGAACCAGCAGCTCCTCCGGCTGATCACAGTGCAAGTCTCAGAAATTCTCAATCTCAAAAAGGAAAAGTCGAAGATATTTTAAATCCAGATTATACATTTCAAACATTTGTTGTTGGAAAAAATAATGAATTTGCTCATGCTGCAACTTATAACATCGCTCAAAACCCTGGCAGCAGTTATAATCCGCTTTTTATCTGTGGACCTGTTGGTATGGGTAAAACACATTTACTCATTGCGGCTGGAAATCATATTAAAGATCGTTTTCCAAATATGAAAGTCGTTTATGTCTCTGTTGACCGTTATATTAATGAGTGCGTCTCAGCTCTTCGCCATGGTCAGATGGATAAATTTCGTCAGAAATATCGAGATGGCTTAGATGTTCTTCTTGTCGATGATATTCAAGGACTAAGACGTGGTGAATCCGTACAAGAAGAATTTTTTCACACTCTCAATGAATTATTTGAAAAGCGAAAACAAGTCATTGTGGCCAGTGATCGAATACCAAGAGAAATCACCGGCCTTGAAGATCGTATTCGTTCTCGTTTGGAGTGGGGTCTCATTGCCAATATTCAAATGCCTGATATTGAAACTCGAATGGCTATTTTAAGGTATAAAGCTGAACGGCTCGTTGTTAAACTCACCGAAGATGTTATTCATTATATTGCTCGCATTTCAAAAACAAGTATTCGAGAACTTGAAGGCAATCTCAATCGCTTGAAAATGTACGCTGATTTACAAGGATTACAAATAGACACGGATCTTGCTAGAAAAGTTCTGGCTATTCAAGAGTATGAAAATACAGCAACGATTGAAGATATTCAAAGAGTGGTCTCTGACTATTATAAGGTCAGAATGCAGGACTTAAAAGGTTCTAGCCGAATTAAATCGATTGTAGTTCCTAGGCAGGTTTGTATGTTTTTAATTGAAAAACATCTTGGAAAGTCGCTCACTGATATTGGTCGTTCTTTTGGCAACAAAGATCACACCACAGTAATTAACGCGCGTGAGCGAATCAAGAATCTACAATCCACAGATCCTGATTTAAAGAGAGATATCGATGAGTTAACAATGAGAATCCACAATATCAACGGACTCTGATTGTGGATATTGTATAAACCTGTGGAGAAACATGTGGGAGAAATTGTGGAGACGAGTTTTCAACAAAAATGCGCTCAAAAGCATCCACTTTTACCCAAGGTTATACACAGGATTAATCATGTTATTTCAATAATTTATATTAATATCAACGGAATCCACGGCCCTACTACTACTACTAGATATATAAATAAGATAATAGAAGAATATAATAAGGAGATTTATGCAGGTTGAAATTGAAAAAAAGGAATTACTAAAGATGGTAGCATTAGCACAAACAGTTGCTGAAAAAAGAGCTAATATGCCACACCTTATAAATTTATTATTAGAAGCTGATAATGATTCGTTAAAAGTATTAGCAACTGATTTAGAAATCAGTGTTGCTTCAAAAGCTCCCGCAAAAGTTACGCAAAGTGGAAAGGTCACTATTCATGCGAAAAACTTTTTTGAGGTTATTAAAGAACTCAACGAAGCACCAATTCATTTAACATCTCAAGAAAACTTTTGGGTTAAGATTCAGCAAAAAAGATACAATTCAAAACTTCATGGAAGTGATCCCAATCAATATCCTGTCTTTCCAGTTATAGGGAGTTGTGAGTTCATTAAAGTTCAAGCATCGATTCTAAAGGAAATGATCTCGAAGGTACTGTTTTGTGTTTCTAATGATGATACTAGATACCATTTAAACGCCGTTTACTTAGAGCGTTTTTGGAAAGATAAACAGTTTTACTTAAGAATGGTTGCAACCGATAGCCACAAACTCTCTGTTGTGAGTAAAACTGTGGATAATGTGGCTTTTGAAGAAGAGAATACTAAAGCCTTTGGAGTTATTGTTCCGCGAAAAGGAGTTCAAGAGTTAAATAAAATTCTAGAGACTGTGGATAACCATGTGGAACTTGCGATTGAAGGCGCACAACTTGTTGTTAAACATGGTGAAACAGTATTGCTCATTCGCCTGATAGAGGGAAAATATCCCACGTACCAAAAGTTAATCCCACAACAAATCAATCATAAGATTACAATGCCTCGTGAAGTTTTAGTAGGAGCAGCGCGAAGAGTTTCATTCCATGCTCATCAAAAATCAAAAAGCATTATTATGGATTTATCAAAATCAAAAATGACCATTAACTCCAGTAATACTGAAATGGGAGAAGCTTCTGAGGAACTTGAGGTTGCTTATGATGGACCTGATTTAAAAATTAATCTCAACGGCCGTTATCTTTTGGAGATGCTTTCAGTTTCAAATACAGAATTAGTGGAGTTAGAAATTAAAGATATTATGTCTCCAATCATCATTAAATCACAGGGAGACCTAAATCACACTAGCGTTATAATGCCAATGCGCTATTAATTATATGAAGGTTAAATCACTTCGATATTATAATTATAGAAACCTCGAAAGTGTGGAACTTCAATTGAAATCAGGACTTCATATTTTATTTGGAGATAATGGTCAGGGAAAAACAAATTTTATTGAGGGATTATTTCTCTGCCTTACGGGAGAGTCGTTTCGTTTTGGAGATAATGGTGATTTAACAAGAATTGGGCAAACACAGAGTGCCGTGTTGGCAGAGGTTGAGAGCGAAAAAGAAAACATAAAATCAAAGCAAGATTTACGTTTAACGATAGAAAAGGGAAAAAAAAATCACTGGATTAATGGAAAAAAAGTGAGTGTTAATACTTTGTCGAGTCAATTTCCGGTGATTGTATTTAGTCCTGAAAGTTTAAGTTTTGTAAAAGAAGGAAGTTCTGAACGAAGAGATTTAATTGATCATTTTTTATTTACCTGTCCTGACTTAAATTATCAGAGGGTTTTTAATGATTATTCTAAAATTCTTCGTTCAAAAAACAAAGTATTAAAAACATATTCAAATAAGCAAATGACTCGTGATCAAGCGATGGCTTTATTAGAAAGTTACGAAAAAATTTTTTTACAGCTAGCCACAGAATTAACATTTTTTAGAATTACTGGATTAAAAAATATTTTAAATGATTTACGATCCATTGCTCAAACACTTTACACTAGCACTGTGGATATATCTGTGGAGTATCTGATTTCAGATAAAAATGCGTTGCATTACAATCGATTACAAATTGAACAAAGTTTAAGAAATAGACTCTATGAGTTAAGAGACGCAGAAATGGCTGTGGGTCACAGTTTGGTAGGTCCACACAAGCATGACATCAATTTTTTGATGAATAATCGAAGTTCAAGAATTTTTTGTTCGCAAGGACAACAAAGAACGCTTATATTAGCTTTTAAATTGGCTCAGATGGTGTATCATACCACGGTCTATGGAGTAGTACCTATCTTATTTCTTGATGATGTATTATCAGAATTAGATGGGACAGTGAGAGTCAATTTAATAAAATTGTTAAATGAGACGAGGGGACAAATTTTTATAACGACAACAGATCGAGAGCTTTGCCGTGATTTAAATAATCAGGAGCAAAGTTTTATTTCTGTTAAAAGTGGAAAATTTTCTTTTTTGTAACGAGGTAGGAGTCAAGGTGTCGGAACATAATACTGCGTTGGTTGAAAATAATAAGTATAGTGCTGATTCCATACAAGTTTTGGAAGGCTTAGAGGCGGTAAGAAAAAGACCTGGTATGTATATTGGTGATACTTCAACTAAGGGTTACCACCATTTAGTTTATGAAATTGTTGATAACTCGGTGGATGAGTCTTTAGCTGGGTTTTGTAAAAATATAAGCGTAACAATTCACGGTGATGATTCCATCACTGTAGAGGACGATGGACGAGGAATTCCTGTTGATACTCACAAAACAGGAAAGTCGGCTCTCGAAGTCGTCTACACTGTTCTTCATGCTGGTGGTAAATTTGATGGTTCCTCTTATAAGGTTTCTGGGGGACTACATGGGGTTGGAGCCTCTGTTGTTAATGCCCTATCTTCGCGTTGTTCTGTTGAAGTGAAAAGAGATGGTTTTATTTGGAAAATCGGTTTTAAACGAGGAGTTCCAGATAGCGAAATAGAAAAAGTTGGAACATCAACGACTACAGGAACAAAAGTAAACTTCTTGCCTGATCGTGATATCTTTAAAGACCCATCGATTATTTATGATTTTAATATTTTAGCTAATCGATTTAGAGAATTGGCCTTTTTAAATGCGGGCTTGCATATTACATTAAAAGACGAGCGTACAGGTAAAAAACAGGATTTTCAGTTTTCTAATGGACTTGCTGAGTTTGTAACTTATTTAAATGAATCTAAAAAAGCAGCTCATAGTGATGTGATTTATTTTAAGGGCGAAAAAGAAGGTGTTGAAGCAGAAGTTGCCATGCAGTGGAATGATTCCTACACAGAATCTATTTATTCCTATTGTAATAATATTAATACTATCGAAGGTGGGTCCCATTTAATTGGCTTCCGTGGAGCACTGACAAGAACAACAAACTCTTATGGAAGTGAAAAAAATCTTTTTAAGGATTTAAAAACTAATTTAGAAGGTGAAGACATTCGCGAAGGCTTAGCCGCTGTTATCTCGGTAAAAGTTCGGGAACCACAATTTGAAGGACAAACAAAAACGAAGCTTGGAAATAACGAAGTTAAAGGTATTGTTGAGTCGTTAGTAAATGAAAAGCTAGCAGATTGGTTTGATCGTAATCCAGGTGTTGCAAAAATTATTATTTCCAAGTGCGTGGAAGCGGCTCGGGCACGAGAGGCTGCCAGAAAAGCAAGAGATTTAACTCGAAGGAAGACGGCGCTCGACTCAGGAGCGTTACCAGGAAAAATGGCTGATTGCCAAGAAAGAGACCCTGCACTTTGCGAACTTTATTTAGTTGAGGGAGATTCGGCAGGTGGTTCGGCGAAGCAAGCTCGTGATAGAAAAACTCAGGCAGTCCTTCCTCTTAAAGGTAAAATTTTAAACGTTGAAAAAGCACGCTTTGATAAGATGCTCACCAACGATGAAATAAAAATGATGATTGCTGCCCTTGGAACCGGAATTGGAAAGGATAACATCAATCCTGATAAAATTCGGTATCATAAAATTATTATCATGACGGATGCTGACGTAGATGGATCGCATATTAGAACCCTACTTTTGACTTTTTTCTATCGGCAAATGCTAGAGGTTGTTGAGAGAGGTTATATTTATATTGCGCAGCCACCACTCTATCGAGCTAAAAAAGGGCAACAGGAAACTTATTTAAAAGATGATCATGCATTAACAGAGTTTTTGTTGTCATCGGGACTCGATAACGTTTCTGTTTTAAGCTCTACTATTACTAAAGAAGATTTAAGAGAGACTATTTTAAACACGAAAAAATTTGATCATGTGTTAGAAGTTTTAGAACGGCGCTTTTTAAAAGAAATTATTACCACACTAATTCAAGAAAAATTTGAAAATAAAAAAGATTTAGAAACTATTTTTAATCAAGCAACGACTGTAGAAGCTCTTGGCCAAGAATTAGTTGAAAAGATGAAAAATAATAAAGAATGGAACTTGGTCGATTGTAAATATCGAGTAGAACAAATTGAAAATGAGGTGAGAATTATTTTATCGGCCTCTCGATTTGGTGAATATTTTGAGACCACTTTAAGTAAAGATCTTTTTCAAATGCCAGAATGGAAGGAATTGGTTCGTATTTGGGAATTGATCTCGAAAAAAATTCCTCTCCCCATCCAATGCAAAATAGGATCTGGCGAAGAGCAAACTTTTTCTGAATATCAAACCTTTTGTCATGCTGTTTTAGAGGGTTCTAAAAAAGGATTTTATGTTCAACGCTATAAGGGTTTGGGAGAAATGAATCCAGAACAGTTGTGGGAGACGACATTAAATCCTAAAAATAGAAGTTTGCTTAAAGTTTCCATTGAAGATGCTGTTGCAGCCGATGAGGTATTTAGTATTTTAATGGGAGAACAAGTGGAGCCTCGTCGAAAATTTATTAACGAGAACGCACTCTTCGTTAGAGAATTAGACGTATAGATTAAAATTGAAAATTTATAATTTAAAACTGACTGAGTCATTAAGGTAATATATGCAAGAAACAAATGATTCCAATAAAGGTATTACGGTTGTTGATATTAACAAAGAAATGCGTGAGGCCTATCTTCAATACTCTATGAGTGTGATCGTTGGTCGTGCGCTCCCCGATGTTCGAGATGGTTTAAAGCCCGTACACCGTCGAATTTTATATGCACAGTATGATTTAAATAATACCCATGATAAGCCCTATAAAAAATCAGCACGGGTTGTGGGGGATGTGATCGGTAAGTACCATCCCCACGGTGATGTTGCGGTTTACGATACTATGGTGAGAATGGCGCAGGATTTTTCTTTGCGCTATCCGCTGATTGATGGTCAGGGAAACTTTGGATCTATCGATGGAGATAGCCCGGCAGCTCAACGTTATACTGAAGTGCGGATGACCTCGTTAGCTGAAGCCTTGCTGTTTGACATTGAAAAGCAAACGGTTCCCTTCGGCCCTAACTACGATGACTCATTATTAATTCCACAAGTTTTACCAGCCAAATTTCCAAATCTTTTGGTGAATGGAAGCGCTGGGATTGCCGTAGGTATGGCAACCAATATTCCACCACATAATTTAAATGAAGTCATTGAAGGTTGTATTGAACTCATCAAAGATCCGAATTTATCAATTGATAATTTGATTAAATTGATCCCTGGCCCCGATTTTCCAACATCAGGAATCATTGCAGGCAGAGAAGGAATTCTTCAAGCCTACAAAAAAGGTAAAGGGATTATTACCATTAAAGCTGTCGCAGAAATTGTTCAAGGTAAAGACCGAGAAGAAATTATAGTTAGTGAAATTCCTTACCAAGTTAATAAAGCAAAACTAATTGAGAGTATTGCTGATCTTGTTAATGAAAAGAAAATTGAAGGAATTGCCGATATTCGCGATGAGTCGTCCCGTGAAGGTATGAGAATTGTCATTACTTTGAAACGTAATGAAAATGGTAGTGTGATTTTAAATCGCCTCTATAAATTTACTCAAATGCAAGTGAGTTTTGGGATCATGATGTTAGCATTGGATGCTAACAATCAGCCAGTATTGTTTGATCTCAAAGGTATGTTACAAGCTTTTGTTGATCATCGTCGAGAAGTTGTAACCAAAAGATGTATTTTTGAACTTGGAAAAGCTAAGGAGCGAGCTCACATTTTAGAGGGCTTAACCATGGCGCTGGATAAAATTGACGCCGTGATTGCCGTAATTAGAGCCTCGAAAGAATCAAACACGGCAAAAGAATCATTAATGACTACCTTTAGCTTTAGTGAACGCCAAGCTCAAGCAATTTTAGAAATGCGACTTCAGAGATTAACTGGTTTAGAACGTGAAAAAATTCAATTAGAGCTAAAAGAACTTCAAGAGCAGATTCAATGGTTGAATTTTGTACTTTCAGACGTTCGTGAAATATATAAAATCATCATTAAAGAATTAGAAGAAATTAAAGAAAAATATGGTGATGAAAGAAAAACAAAAATAGAAGGCAATTCAGAAGATATTGAAGATGAAGATTTAATTGCTCAAGAAAGCATGATCGTCACTTACACCAATACTGGCTATATTAAGCGAATGTCTCCGGATGAGTATCGTTTGCAAAAGCGTGGTGGTAAAGGTTTAAAAGGTATTGAAACAAGAGAAGAAGACTTTGTCGTTGATATTTTTATAGCGAGCACAAAAACGACACTACTTATTTTTACCGATAAAGGTAAGTTGTATTGGGTAAAAGTACATCGATTACCACTTGGAAGTAGAGTTTCAAAGGGAAAATCGATTGCTAACGTAGTAACATTAAGTCCTAATGAAAAAGTAAAGGCTGTATTACCAGTAGAAGAGTTTACTGAATCGAAATACGTCGTCATGATCACTCAACAAGGTGTGATTAAAAAAACTTCCTTAGAAGCTTTTTCAAATCCAAGGCCTTCTGGAATCATCGCACTGACTACAGATCTTGAAGATAGCGTGATTGAGGCAAAAATTAGTGATGGTCAGAGTGAAATTTTTGTTGCAACGAAAGATGGAATGTCCATTCGATTTGATGAAGGTGATGTAAGACCTATGGGACGTTCAGCCCGTGGAGTTCGCGGAATCACTTTAGGCAAAGGTGATGTTGTCGTCAGTATGGAAGTTGTTAAAAAAGAAACGACGGACAATTTATTGATGGTGACAGATCAGGGATTTGGAAAGCGCACACCTGTCAGCGAATATCGAATTCAAAGTCGGGGCGGAGTTGGTGTTATTACTCAAAAAACAACAGATAAAGTTGGAAACGTTGTGGCTACAAAACTTGTCAGTGATAAGCATGAAGTCATTATTACGACAGACAAAGGCCAAGTCATTCGCACAAGATGCGGTGAAATTTCACTTATTGGTAGAAATACTCAAGGAGTAAAATTGATTAATATCAATAAAGAAGAGATGGTAACTGGTGTTGCAACCCTTCTTGATACGACAGGAGTTACTGAAGATTCTACGAATGGTGGAGCTGGTGGTGAAAACAATATCCATTAATCTAATTCTTGGATTATTGGTTTTTTTTAGTTCTGGATGTAGCACTCAACAGGAAAAGGATTACCAAAAGGGTATTTCCTATCAAAATAATAGTGAGTTTCGTGAGGCTGTTGTAGAGTTTGAAAAAGCGATGAAGCGACAGCCTGGAACTTCTGTGGCGTTAAATGCAGCTCGTGAAAGAGCGAAGATTCTACTCTACGAAATTAAAAACTATGAAGGTGTTATCGACACTTTAAAGTATTTAATTTTATACTCTGATATTCCAGAGGAGCGATGGAAGGCGCAGTCGCAAATAGCCCAAATTTATTTTGATAATTTAGCCTGGTACGACAAAGCACTTATTGAATATAGTAAGCTTCTCTCGAGCCAACTATCTAAGGAAGAACAAATTCGCATAAAGTTAGCGATTGCTAGATCGTACTATCACTTAGGACAAATGCAGCAATCATGGAATGAAGCAAAACAAATTTTAGTTGTTCCAGGAATCTCGCAAGATACTGCTTTTGATGTATTGTTGTTGCAAGCCAATGTTCAGCTTGCATTAAAGAATTTCACGGAAGCGGCTAAAAGCTTAGAAGAAATTATGAAGAGATTTCCTGAAAGGTCAAAGCGAGAAAACGTTGGAATTAATTTGGCAATTTGTTATGAAGAATTAGGTGTGTACAAAGAGGCCATTCGAGTTTTGGAATCTTTATTGAGCTACTATCAACCCAAAGAATTTATAGAATTACGATTAAAAAAAATTAAAGGAAGACTTTTAAATCAACCTAAGAAGAGATTAAAAAAATGAAGAGTAAAGGTTTAGTATTTGTTGGAATGGGGTTCGAGGCAGTAGGCGTGGTTCTAGCTTCTGTTTGGTTCGGTCAATGGTTAGATACAACTTTTCAAGCGAAAGGTCTTTTCACAATTCTCCTTTCTTTTATTGGCCTTGGGGGTTGGTTTGCCCACATCATATTTTTATTAAAGAAAATGAACAAAGAGTAAGCAAATTAAGAAATTGATTGCACTTTTTATTTTGATCATTGTATGAAGAAACGGTTTTAAAAAACATAATCATGTAATTTTTCAAAAAGGTTAAAATGTCATTTACTTGGGCAAATTTAGTTCCTGGAGTTGGCCATGAATTGGCTCACGTAGCAACAGTGGGAGTTGTTTCGACTTTACTAGTTGTTGCAGCACTCGTTGGCAGAGCTGCCTTAGGAAAAGGCGAAGAGGCTGTAATACCGGCAGGAAAGTTCTCAATACGTGGTATTTTTGAATTACTTACAGAATTTATTGTTGGCCTTACAGATATGATCATAGGCCATCATGGTAGAAAATTTGTTCCTTTTTTTACGGCACTATTTACGTTCATTCTAGTGAATAACTTAATGGGAGTATTGCCAGGCGTAGTCCCAGCAACAGAGAATATCAATTTAACATTTGCTATGGGTTTATTTTCATTTGCTGCCTATAATTATTATGGCTTGAAAGAGAATGGACTTCATTATTTAAAGCATTTTCTAGGCCCATTTTTACCGTTGGCCGTTATTATGCTTCCGATAGAATTAGTTTCTAATTTTATTAGACCCTTTAGCTTATCAATGCGTTTAGCAAATGTGATGTTGGGAGATCATACAGTTCTAGGAGTGTTTTTGGATTTAGTTCCAATCGCAGTTCCAATCCCATTTTATTTATTAGGTATTTTTGTGTGTTTTATTCAGGCTTTTGTTTTTACGCTATTATCCATGGTGTATATCTCAATGGCAACGGCACACGAACACTAAGGGGTAGCGCGGGCTTCTCCAAATAAAGATAAACGATTTAAATAGATAACAAAGAAAAAGGAGAATATTTCATGAGAAATACATTCGAAAAAATGGCAGTTGCCCTTTTAACATTTATTTGCGCTCTTCCTGCATTTGCAGAAGAAGCAGCAGCTACAACAGCTGGTTCTAACTCAGGGATGTTAGCAATCGGTGCTGGTTTAGCAATTGGTATTGCAGCGTTTGGTGGAGCTCAAGCTCAATCAAAAACAGCAGCAGCAGCTCTTGAAGGGATTGCAAGAAATCCAGCAGCTCAAGATAAGATTTTTACTCCAATGATCGTGGCACTAGCTCTTATCGAAGCTCTTGTGATCTTGGCGTTCCTAATTGCATTATTTATCAACAATAAAATCTAATTATAAATTAGTTAGAAATATTTAGTTGTTAGAAAAAGCGGAGAAAATCTCCGCTTTTTTATTTAGATTCTTCTTAAAAAGGCCTACTTCTTCGTTAAAAAGTTTAAATCTCTCTCAACGTAGAGGAACTACGCCTCGTTCGATTTAAATCTTTTTCGCCTCGAATTAGACTCTTTTTAACCAGAATCTATTAAGTATCTGAACTCGCGTTAAAAGCAGGTCTTTTCAGTAGAATTAAATTTCTTTAGGGAGTTAAAAGTTCTGAGAGAGAAGATATCCAATGTAAATGTTTACCTGAGTCTCGTTCATCCCTAAATTGATAAGTTCCGAGGATATGGCACCCTGCTTTTGAAAAGGGAATAAGGTCGTTACTCACAGAATCACCGATCATAAGAATTTGAGACGGTATGAGCTTCCAGTGATCAATCGAAGCTTGTATAATTTTTTCATTAGGTTTTTCGACGCCAAATTCTTCTGAAATAAAAAGAGCTTTAAATATTTGTCCATCAGGGTCAATATTTTGTAATTTAAGGAGCTGAGTTCTGAGGTTTTCATTAGAAACTAAGCCTAAGGAGAACTTTTGTGATAACTTCGATAGTATTCGAATGGAATCACAATTTACTAATTGGCTTTGAATAGACTGATTTAAAATACTTTCATATTCATCCAGTAGAGTTTTCCATTTTTTAACTGAAAAATCATTAGTGAGTTCTAAGTATTTTTTAAAGTATAAAGCTCTATTTCTGGCAGAAACATGGTTTAATGGAAGTTGGGTCTTTACAAGATCTCTTGCTAGTGTAAGTTGATCAATATTTAAACCTAGCATTTGATAGGCATGAGCATAGTGCTTTTCAGAATCAATCAGCGTGTCATCGAGATCAAATAAAATCACCTTAATATTGGATAATAGCTCACTAATATTTATCTTACTCAAGATCGCACCCCATACTAATTAAGACTAGCTAATATTAACAGTAACCACAAGCGTTCTCTGATTGAAAGTTATATGAATTCATTTTAGGTTAAAATAACCATGGTGAGATTTGAAACATTTTTTTCATTAAATAGAAAACTGACTACTGAGGGAATTCTTTGGAACCAAGGGGCTGGTGGAAATACATCCATTAAAAGTGGAGATATATTATTTATAAAGCCTTCTGGAAAAAGAATTGGTGAAATTCAAGAAAAAGGACATCTTTCACAAGTAAAAACAGAAGATTTAAAATCAAAACTTTTTCAATTATTTAATAACAAAGAGCCCTCCACCTTTGAAGTGCAATATAAAACAAGTTTAGAAGAAGCGACCATTAAAAATTCAGTCAGACCAAGTATGGAATGTGGATTTCATGCTTGTTTGTCGGGAGAATTCGTCTTTCACTTCCATAGCGTTATAGCAATAGGTATGGCAGAGATAGCTGCGGAAAAAAAAGAAAGTAAAAATAATTTATTTAAAGATTGGTATGAGAAAAATTGGCAAGCTAATTTTGGAAAATATACTGTCATTGAACCTTGTTTGCCTGGCTTTGAACTCTCTCGCGCTATTGCAGAATCACCCGAGGAAACGAAGATCTATTTTTTAAAAAATCATGGAGTTGTGCTTAACTTCAACGATGAGAGTTTTCTCAATGACTATTTAAAGTTTGAAGAAGAAGCAATGAAGCAATTTAAGCCAGCAGCCTATAGTTATTATCTTGAGTGGAAACAAAAAAATTACTTAGAATTAATAGAGACAAAAAGGGAACTGCTTCATGGTCCATTAAGATTTTATTTTCCTGATATGGCAATAATGTATCCTAATATTAAAAACTACTTAAAAAAGTCGGACCAAGATTTATACACTTTTTGTAATGAAAAAATTGTAGAGGGCTCAAGCGATCAAGATGCGCTAGAAAATTGGATGGCGCAGAATATATTAATACATTTTTGGCCCAACTTACCTGAGCTATCAGAGGGATTAACTAAATCCATTCCTCAATTGCCAACGGAATTAGTAAGAAAAAAAATTATCGAGGAGAAATCATGATGCAAGTTCTTATCCCTATGTCTGGTCAAGGTACGAGATATAGAAAACTGGGATACCTTCAACCAAAACCGTTGATTCCAGTTTCAGGTCGACCAATGATTGAGAGACTTCTGGAAAAATTTCCTATGGAATGGCCTGTGACTTTTGTGATGGCAGAAAACCATCGAGAGTCTGAATTACCTGCTGTATTAAAAAAATTAAGACCAGAGTCTCAGCTCCTTTATGTTCCTGTGCATGATAAGGGTCCAGGGTTTGCTATCGAACAAGCCTTGGATAAACTGCATTCTCATCTACCTGTTTTGATATCCTATTGTGATTATGGTTTTAAGTGGGACCCCTGGGATTTTCTAAATTTTGTTACCAAGTCACAGTGTCATGCTGCTTTAATTTCCTATCGTGGATTTCATGCTCATTATCTTTCTCCAATGACTTATGCCTACTCGCGTGTTGTGGGCGATAGAGTCGTTGAAATTAAAGAAAAGGGTTCTTTTACAGATAATAGGGAAAATGAATTTGCTTCATCGGGTGCTTATTATTTTGATTCAGTGAAAACATTGACCCAAGCGATTAAAGAACAGATGAATTTAAATCTCTCATTTAATGGTGAAACCTATACGAGTCTCACGATCGAAGCGCTTCTTAGAACAAAAAAAGATGCCCATGTGAGAGCGTATGAAATTCCTGCGTTTTATCAGTGGGGTACGCCAGAAGATTTAAAAATATTCGAATATTGGGAAAAGACCTTTGATAGCTGGCTGAAATTTCAAAACAACCCTCTGATTGTAGATCATGTTCATATGCCAATGGCAGGACTTGGTAGCCGTTTTAAAAACTACTATGATACACCAAAGCCATTTTTAAAAATCGACGGTACTCCCATGTATCAAATGGCCTTAGAAAGTCTTCCGAAAGGAAAGACAACATCGTATGTAACGCTTGAGACTGCAAAAAAATGGATGGATCATTGTGCAGACAATAAAATTTATTTAAAGGAAACACCGCCAGGTCAAGCATTCAGCGTTCAATCAGCTTTGCCGATAATCCCGGATGATGGTGATATTATTGTTAGCGCCTGTGATCACAGCATTGTTTTAGATCCCCAAAAATGGAATCAATTTCGAGACGACCCACAATGTGATGCTGCAATTTTTACAGTAAAAGGCTTTCCTGGAGCTCAGCGACGGCCCAATGCCTTCGCCTATGTTGATGTAAATAAAGAACAAAATGAATTTTCTCAGGTTAAGAAAGTATCTGTAAAGGTACCGATCTCACAAAACCCATCAGAGGATCACCTTTTGGTCGGTACCTTTTGGTTTAAAAATAAAAAATGTTTAGAAACAAATTTAAATAAATTGATCGAGAAAAACGAACGCGTGAATAAGGAAATCTATTTGGATTCTATATTTAATATTATGATTGAAGAAGGCTTAAAAGTGAGAGTGATACCTCTTTCTGGATATGTTAATTGGGGAGATCCCGATTCTTTATCAGAGGCTCTCTATTGGAAAGAAGTGTTTTTTGGTCACCGATTGTCTATTCGCCAACGACTTGAGGGAGTAACACCATAATGAAGTTTGAATTAGTTTTACCTTGTTATAATGAATCACAATCTCTTGAAAAATTAGTTCGTCGTGCTAAATCCGCAGCACTCGCTTGTGGGTTTCAAGAGGGAGAATTTCGTTTGGTGATGGTTGAAAATGGAAGTCGAGATTCATCGAAGAAAGTATTTGAAGATTTAGAGAAAAATTCAGAATTACAGCCATGGTTTAAAATGGTACCAGTTGAGGTTAATCAAGGTTATGGCTTTGGTGTTATTTCTGGATTACAAGCGACAATAGCACCAGTGATTGGTTGGTCTCATGCTGATCAACAGTGTGATCCTGCCGATGCCTTGAAAGCCTACTCTATTTTAATGGAAAGTAAAAAATTAAATAAAGAAGTGATCGTCAAAGGTGTTAGAGAGGGCAGAAACTGGAAAGATAAAATAGTAAGTCGTGTTTTTGAATTTTTAGCAAAAATATTTTTAGGGATCAATGTGTATGAGATGAATGCACAACCAAAAGTTTTTGATCGAGTTCTTTTGACCAAGCTAAAAGAGCCACCCAAGACTTTTGCGTTTGATCTTTATGTTCTTTATCATGCTCAAAAAATGAATTTAGAAATTAAATCGGTTCCTGTTTTATTTCCTCCACGTATTCATGGGCTTTCAAATTGGTCGGCCAATTTTTTTTCGCGATATAAAACAATTATTGGAATCATACAATACATGAAATACTTAGCACATACTGAAGGTAAGCTGTGAGTTCTATTATTAAAGAAAGACTTCGAATATTTAAATCCAAGCTTTTTATTTTTGGAATTGTTATTCGATTTCTATTTCTCTTTACTTCAGGTGGAAAGGTTTTTTCTACTTACTTCATACCTTTTTTGGATTATTTTGCACAAAATCCTAACCTCAATCCGTGGAGCCATTTTCCACCAGAATACTTTCCCTACGGTGCATTTCCGTTATTAGTTACCGGCATACTAAAGGTAATGGCATTTAATTTCTGGGGTGAAGCGACCCTAGGATTTAATTCATTCAACTATTTTTTGATTAAATTTCCATTACTATTTTTTGATGCGCTAATCTTTTGGATTTTGAGTCGATTAAGTTTAATCACTGAGAAGCGATTGTTGTGGTTTTATTGGTTAAACCCGGTGGTTATATATATAAGTTTTATTTACTGTCAACTTGATGTGATCTCGATGAGCTTATTACTGTCCTCTCTTTTTTTAATTGGTAAAGGGAAATTTAAACCAGCGGGTCTTGTGGGTGGCCTTTCTATTGTATCTAAATTTCATATTGCTGTGGTACTTCCTTTTGTTGCTGCATACATTTGGAATAACAACTTTAAGAAAAAAGCGTATAAAGAAATTTTCTCCTATTTTTCCATTCTCGCTCTTACTTCAATTCTAGGTTTTGTCCCGGTCATTTTAGCTAAGCATTTTTCATACTCAACGCTAACTTCGCCAGAGGCCATGCGGTTACTAGCAGCTAGGATTAATTTTGGATTAAATATTGAATTCATCATAGGACTTGCCTTTGTCATCTTGATTTTGGGGCGTCTCGTTTTTTCAACAAAAATTACATACAATGGTTTGATTTATGGCTCTGGATTCTTATTAGGGTGCTTAGTGATTACAACCAATGCTCAGCCGAGTTGGTATCTATGGCTACTCCCCTTTTTAGCGCTATTTTATGCTAATTATAGTATGGCCCCCAAGTCCCTATTTATTATTACCCTCATATTTTATTTTATTCATTTTCTTTTGATGAGTGAATTTGATTTTAATTATCAGTCAATGAGTTTTACATTGATGCAATTGGGATTTCTCGTGCAACTGTTCACTTTATATTGGATGAGTCTTCGTAGAGAGTGTCAGTTGCGATTTCGCTTAAAGCCAATGATGATTGGCATTAGCGGCGATTCAGGCGCCGGAAAAAATCATCTTAGCCTTTGCTTTCAATCTATTTTAGATCCAAAAAATTGTTTGGTTGTCGAAGGAGATAATTATCACAAATGGGAGAGAGGTGATAAAAATTGGAATATTCATACTCACCTCAATCCTAATGCGAATAATCTTATTAAGATGCAAGAACATGCTCAGCAAATTTCGAGTGGTAAATCAATTTATCACCATCATTATGACCACAGTACTGGAAAATTTGTGCAGCAAGCACTCACCAACCCAACTAAAACCATTATATTTCAAGGACTCCACACACTTTATTTAAAATCACTGCGAGATATATTAGATATAAAGATATTTCTTGATCCTTCAGAGGAAGTCAGAACTTTTTGGAAAATTCAGCGAGATGTTTTTGAACGGGGTCATAGCAAAGAGAAAGTACTCGATTCCTTAAACAAACGAAAGGCAGACTCCGAGCTGCATATCCGTTCGCAGAGAGAGAAATCAGATTGGATTATTGAGGTTCGTACTGAAAATAATTCTTTCAACCCTCTTTTACTTGAAAAAAGCACTGAGCTTTCCCTTTTTGTAACTTACGAAATCAATAACGATGAACCCATTGCAGAACTCGTTGAAGCCATCAAGCAAGAAGGCTCAAGTGTGGAGTTAGAATTTTTACCAACAAATTTAGATCGAATTAGAGTGACAATAAAGGGATACCTCGAGGCCAATAAAATAACAAACATTGCCAAGAGTGTCTTTCCGCAAATAAGACACTTAACCAGAGCTAACAACCCTCCTGTTTTTCAAGGCGGACTTGAAGGGTTGCATCAACTCATGCTCCTTTCCATTTTAAGCAAGCGAATTGAGGAGACCAAATGATTCAATTTATTAAACACCGGTGTAATAGTGTTGAAGATCTCGGCCAATGTGAACAAACGTGGGGAGTTGAAATTGATTTGCGCTCAGATGTGAGCGATCCAAAAGATTTGATTTTATCCCACGATGTTTTTTATAAAGGAGAGTCTTTTAGAAAGTGGTTGAATCAGTTCAAGTTAACTCAAATGCAAGGGCCGATTATATTAAACACCAAGGAAGATGGTTTAGAAGCTTTAACGATGGAGTTGGTGAAAGATTGTGGTATTAAAAATGAAATTATTTTTTTAGATACAACAATTCCAACACTAAGAAAATGGACGCGCGAGAAAAAGCAGAAGAATTTTTTTATCCGTCACTCTAGCATTGAGCCGTTGATTTTTACTGAAGCTCAAATTGGGTTTTGCGATTGGGCGTGGTTAGATTGTTTTGATCTAATTCCTCCAAATGCTGAAGACGTAAAACAATTAGCAAAAAATTTTAAAACGTGTCTTGTCTCCCCAGAGCTTCAAGGAGGAAATCGTGAGGACATTTTGAAATTTTTAGAACTCACGCAATGCGGATTGCATGCAGTTTGCACAAAGCACCCTGGTGTTTGGATGGAGGAATTGAAAAAGAAGGGATATTGCTAACAAGTAAACTGATTATTCTTGGTGCCAGACTTCAAATCCACAAGTGTCACCATAGACTTTCTTCCAATGCTGGTTATGAGGATCAACGGTTTCACTTTTTTTCCAAAATAGACGATAAAAGGCTCTAACGTTTTCAATATTTTTAATATGAGCCGTAAATCCAGGTGTCCCACCCTCTTCAGGTGGTAAATACATTAAATAGTAACTCGATTTTAAAACAATCCATTTTGTTTTTTGTGGCACGATGAGATCTGTTCGCATTTCCCAGGCTGAGTCGACCCAATTTCCTTCATAGGCTGCAGAAAAGGGAGCGTAGGGATCTGCAAGTATGTACTCTTTGTTTTCCACAGCTTTTTCAACAAAGGATTCTGTTTTTTGCGCCTCTGCTCTGCAGGTTTCGAATTCTTTTTGAACGGAACTCAGAGTGGTTGAAGCTAAAGGAAGCGACCAAGGTAGGCAGAAAAAGAAAACTAAAAAAGAATAGGGGTGATCCAGTAATGTTCTTTTCCAGGATCCAAGTTTTTTGTTACTAAAAAGAGGATTCAAGACAAAAAGAACAAAGCAACCTAATAAAAAGAGGCCGGTAGCAATGTAAGGAAATGTATACCATCGAAAAAACGGTTCGTTGATTTTACGAGACAACATAAAACCGAAGGGAACGAAAAAGAGAATAAGTGCACTAGTAATGATATTCTTATTAAAGAAGTTTTTAATTTGATTTCTTATGGGGAACAGGAAGAGGAAAAGAGATAAAAATAAAAATGGTTTTGTTATTTGTGCATAGTAAACTTTGATCCATTCAGAAAAACTATTCCAGTCAGCCCAAGTAGTTTGCCTATTTTGATCTTTTATATAAGCAAGGTTTCGCCAAAAATCAAAATTTTGAGGAAACCCAATAAGAACGTAAGCAAGTACTAAATATTTTGCGAATTTTTTAGAGTTTATCTTCCAGTCGTCCTTTTTGTTCATGTAAATAAGGAGGAATATAATAGGAATAAAAGGCAGAGCTGTCAGCTTGGTACTTAAAGTTACTCCCCAAAAAAAAGCAGTCCATCGCATTTGTTTATCATCAAAATTCTTTTTAATAAGTAGAATCGTGCTGATGAAGGCAATGAAAAGAATAAAAGCTAAAAAGTGATCTGGTTTGGCAATGATGACTAGGAGCGATTGAAAATGCTCAGTTAAAAAAGTTGGAGCAAGAAATAAAGTGCTCATAAGTTGATAGCGAGTTTTATCAAAAAAAATGCAAGAGAGAGCTCCTGCTAATAAATAGATGCTGATTAAACTTAAGAGCATTAGGGTAAAATAAATATCCTTTTCTTTATTTTGCTGAGGGGTGCGGTTAGAATCCAAAATGGGGTTGTCGGACCAAACGCGCATTAAGTAATTCACGCGATACCAAACAGGGCCGTAAGAGCGTCTTTGGTTATCATTGATCAGTGTTGTATTTTCTGCGGTTTCAATTCCACTAGCGGAGTCATTATCAACCGTAGCAACAATCGAGCGGTGATCAGCTCTGAATTGTAGAATGGACGCAAAACTGCAAATTTGAGTGATCAATCCAAGAAGTAAAAAGCCACAGAGTATTTGACTCAATAAAATTTGATGACCTCTAATGGATTGATCAATAGTTTTAAAAATGAATTTAATAAATTTCATCGGAATACCTTTTTGTCACTTTAAAGTTACTAAAGAGTATTCACTAAGTTTTGGTGTAATTCAATATGTGATATAAGCTTGAAGAAGATGGGTTGGCCGAACTCAAGCTTATAAGTCTGTTTGACTTAAACCCTTTAAGATTTTAAGTCCTATCCGTAAGACTGGGAGGGAAATCCTCGAATGAGCTTATGATATAAATCTAAGAAACATCCGCAAACGTTCCGCAGTCCACTTACGTACCACTTACATTAAATGCAGGGATTGAAGCTTCTCTAAAATAGCCAAGACTAATAAAATTAGACTAAGGATATATTGAGTAGCCTTCAAAATATGTTGGATTTATGGAGAAGCGCCTCCCCTTTTCATTGTGCTCAAGCATT
>CAZTDX010000042.1:0-32189 GCA_964612425.1 uncultured Pseudobdellovibrionaceae bacterium | reverse complement strand
ACAATAAACAATAATTACTTAAATTATTAAGCTATATTTGGGAAAAACCTGTTAATTAAATTTCCGAACTGACTCTATCTATAGTCGAGTTCAAATCTGTTGCCAGATTTACTTGAGCCGAAACTCCATCGACTAGTTCAAAAAATTGAATGTTAAGCTGATAGATAGCTTCAGCGCCCTGAAGAGCGCTAACTTCTAAATTAAATTTTTTACTAAACTCACCAATTAACTCTTTTGCTCGGGGCAAATCACTTTTCTTTACTGCCAGCGTGACCCCGCTAAACTCTCTTTTTTCTCGTGGAAAGTTCAATGCCTCAGTCGCTTGTGACATCATTTCTTTATGAAAATTAAGCATGGCAAAATTAATTTGCTCACCTGCTTGTGATTCAAAATAGTGCAGCGATTGTTGCAATCGACCTTGATTGTTGATTATTAATCCCAAAGCCTGCAACTGCTCATAGGCTTCTTTCACTTCGTTCAAGCTAACTCGACCATTTAATAATTTTACGGCATGCTGACAGAACTCCTCATAAGTTTGATTTTTTTCTTGTAAATAAGTCATCTCATAAAGGACGATAAAATACCATTTTGCATATAAATTATATTGTTCTTTACCTAATTTTGAAATTTTCCTTTTTTGAGGAAAGCTCATTAGCTTTAAATAATAATTGTTTTTCTCAACAATGTTTGTTGCTTGTTCAAACTGCACAAGCGTCATGAAGTAATCAGACTCTGATTTGTTGAGAGACAAGCCTTGAGTTAATAAACCAATATTATTGAGACTCAGTTTTCGCTTTCCATCCATGATAAGCTTTAACAAACCACGAGATGAAATATTTGCGTTCTTGGCCATGACGGCATAAGAAAAAGATTTATTCGCTTTCTTATGAACCTCATAGTAATCAGACAAGAACTTCTTAAAACTGTTGTATTCAAATATATTAATCATGCGACGCATCATATTATATATTGCTTATATTGTAAACAATAATTTATCTTAATTAACATTATCTGAGTACAAATATACAAGTTTTACTCTATAAATATATGATATTATAGTGCAATTTTATTTAATAATTTTTAATGTAATTTTTACACACTTATTTTTGAAAACACTTCATCAGCTAAAATGTCATATTTATTGACACTTTTTAATCTAATTAGAACTTTAATAGATATGACTTCAACATTCGGAGATGAGACTCGAAGTTGTTTTGACGAAAAATCAAGAGCCAAGAATGAACAACTGCGGGCTTTGCCCGCAGTTGAGTTAGAAATTGTTTGATTAGCAGCCTCCGGAATTGAGTGTGAATTTATAAAGTAAGGCACCCAAATGATCAGCTAATTTTGTGAGTGCTGTATCCTCTAGAATTTCCAATAATGCTTGAGTTTCACGAAGACTGCCCATCGCGATATTTAGAAAGCGCGTGCGATCTTTGCGTGTTGGTTTACCACAAGCCTCTGCAATATTGAGAACGATACTCAATGACGCTCTTTCGAGTTGATCTTTCTCGTTGTAGGTGATGTCGCCCGAGAAGGCTTTGACGGCTTTGTATAATTCTACCGCTAACCGATATGTTTTTAAGTGTTGCATTTTATTTTCTCCTTTTTGTTTGGGGTTGTTTAAGAAGGCTCCTTGTGAAAAAGAAAATAAAAAGCAAGGGCGAAGTCTTCGATGCGCAGCACCCTTGCTTTTTATTTTCCTTTTTCACTAAAGGGCCTTCAACAACCCCAACAAAAAGGAGAAAATAAAATGCTAAACAAATTTTTAACGTATCGGTTAGCAGTAGAATTATACAAAGCCGTTAAAGCTCTCGGACTCAAGGGAGAAGTACGAGATCAACTCGAAAGAGCGTCATTGAGTATCGTCTGCAATCTTGCGGAGGGAAGTGGTAAAACCAAAACTGCTGATCGCCGTAAATTCTTTGAAATTGCGATGGGTAGTCTTCGTGAATCACAAGCTTTACTTGAAATTGTTGATAACGTCGACCTTCAAAAAAAGGCTGATCAATTGGGAGCTTATTTATGGAATTTACTCAAAAGTTTAAAGTAACTAAATAATATTTATAATATAACCTCAAAGTCATCCTCTTCAAGATGGCTTTGAGTGAAAGATAAAACCTTCAGGCAAACAAGCCTGCACGTCATCGGGTTATCCTGTTTCGCGTTTCATGATTCAGGGCCAGATTCCAGAATCATGTTCAGACGCAGACTCAGGATCTCTTGACTCTGAACTCCGGAGCTCCAGATCTCTTGAACTCCAGAAGTCGAATCAACATCTAAAGTTTATTCCTTAGTCTTTAGACTTTCTTCGTTCTCAGAAATAAATTTCTTTATATCCTCAGAAACTCCCAACAACTTGAGCCACTGCTCTTTGTATAACGTCACCGGAAAACGCCCCATTCCATAAACAGAAAGAGCCCCTTTCTCACTGACTTTAAAAGATAAACCACCCGAAGCTGATTTTTTGGTATTTTTAAGAGCTGTATTTTCTGCTTTTAATCTTTCAATTTCTGCTTTTAAATCATCTGACATATTAATCTCTCCATTTCTTTAATCGTTAACTCGAATCTAAGGATAAATCGTTTTATTTTTTTATGGCAAGAGCTAATCCTTCTTTTGTTGGAAGAATGATTGATTCAAAACGATGACTCTCGGTAATTCTTTGATTAAAAAGGCGCAGTTGCTGTATCAGCTTTGGCGTGTTTTTGGGAGGAGAGGTTATTAAATCTTCTTTATTTGGTAGAAGCTCCTTACTTTTTTCACTTTCACCAACATCAACGAACTCTTCAGGGATAACTCCACGAAGCAAGACATTATCCGCTAAAATTAACCCACCCACTTTCAAATTACGATAAGCCCATTCTAAATACCAAGGATAAGAGGATTTATTAGCATCAATAAAAGCACCATCAAAGGGACCAGCTCCTTCTATCGTTGAAGCCAACTCTTCAGCTCGCCCAACACTCATCGTGTACCGACCAGCAAATCCCGCCTCATCAAAAACCTCAGAAGCAACACTGGCATATTCTGGATTTAATTCAAAGGTCCAAAGATGACCTTCCTTAGGCAGCGCAGAGAGTATTTTAAGTCCTGAATAGCCCGATAAGGCTCCAAACTCTACGAACTTCAAACAAGAGTGTTGACGTATAAAAAAAGAAATTAAGTGGGCTTCATATTGGCCAATAGAGATTCCCTCTTTTTTCCACTCAGCGGCGCGCTCTTTTGATTTTATTTCTGATGGAGTCTCAGGTTGAGCAAAGAGGGATTGTAGATATCTCTCTCGCTCATCAGGACCCTCTCTCATGAAATCCAATTCCTTGAAATAACCACATTCTCCAATGCGGTATCAGTCAGCGCTTTTTCCACAGCCTTTTCAACGGACTCAGCATCAATCCCGTGGAAGTGATATATCTCATCGGGTCGACCACATTTAGAGTGCTTACGGACAGCACAACAAATTTGCTTTACCCCTGCAATCGAGCCCAAATTATCTAAAAGGCCTGACTCTCCATCATGCACACTCACAATAGGAATACGACGTCCAGAAACCGTCAAAAATTCTGGCGCACTATCGAGTCTACCCTCATCACAACCATCACGAGGAACAACGTGCAAGTCTCCGCTCACTTTCAAACCTTCACGCAAATAATGATAATCATTTTCATGAGCTTGAATACCCACTAATAAATCAGAACTCGTGACCATTATAACATTGGCGTAGATTCCTTTTTTTAAAAGTGACTCTGAAGCGGCAATCGCTTCTGTTCCCAACGATCCCATAGCAAAGATGTGAACGACATTATCACCAGGCACATAACCCGCATACCCACGATAATCGATAAGATAATACGCTCCATTTAAAACATCCTGTCGTATTAAAGAAAAAATTTCTTCCTCCGACATTGATTCAACACTCGATTCCACCAAGGCATTATTCATGACCGCTTCTTCTCGACACAGCATTTGATCATGACTGAGTCCTACTTTAAATCGAGTTTGTTTTTTCAAGAATTTTAAAAACTCCTTTTGCTCAATCCCACGAGTCACTCCCCGAATAAGAACTCCCGTTCGCCCCACATTATCAAAAGTTAAATGCCTTTTAATAGCATCACACAAAATCCAATCCAACTCCGCACAAAAGAAGGGCTCCCAAGTGATTTGATTGGGAATTTGAAAATCAGACTTCCAACCGTGCTGCGCCCCTTCAGGCGATAACGTCACACCCGACGGAGTCCCAACACAAATAAAACTCGATTTCCAATATAAATTATAAAAATATTGGTCCAAGGCGCGCTTAATAAAAAAATCATAAACCGTCATTAATGGTAAAATCGGAATGCCTAAAGTATCACGCAAACGACCAAATGATCCCACGCAGGACATCACATTGCCCTCCGCAATTTCAAATCGCAAGTAACGGTCAGAAACCTCTTCCCCCGGAATTAAATCTGGAAGTTTATCGTCTTTTACATGAAGATCACTTTCAAAATCATGAATCGCCACCGCGCCAAAAATTTTTCCATCCATTGCTGGATTTAAATTCGTACTAGTCCCCACATCAGGAGCCATCGATACCAAAAGTTCTCCTGGCAACTTCCAAACTTTTTCGTTTTCAGCCAGGGGTTTTTGAGTAGAGGCTAACTTATCTGCCTCATGAGGTGTATTTGCAATCCTTGTTAATTTTGCCGTTAATTGCCCTAACATCCATTGCGTGTGAGGATAACTCGCCATCCGCGTATTAATTTCAAGACTTGGCGGCATTTCTCCCCACTTATTAAATTCCAATTTAAAGTCTCTGATATTTTGCTCTTTGAGATTTTTTTGCTCTAAAATTTCTTGGTAGAGTTCTTCCCCTCGAGTTTTACAAAATTTACCTTCTTGCGAATTCTCATCAAAGCGAGCAAACAAAACATCTCCCGTAATCCCCTGTGCTTTTCGCAACCCTTCCACTTCTTCTTCGGAAGGAAGTGCCGAGTGGTTTCCAGCCTGAGCCGCACACTTTAAATTCCACCCCTTCACGGTATGAGCAATAATCATCGTGGGCTGCCGTGCGCTGAGCTTTGATTGCTCCATCGCCTCAGCGAGCGCCATTATATCATGCCCTCCCATATCATGAAGTGCTCTCTGCAATTCATTCTCTGAAAGATTTTCCATAAACTTTTTTAAATGAGAATGTTCTTTCGCAATCCCCTCTTTCAGGGCCTTCATATCCTTTACTAACAGCAAAGCTTGTAATTCATAATCCTCTAATTCATCTTCTAAAAACTTTTTAAATAAATCACCACCAGGACGAGTAAATAATTCTTGTCTAAATTTTCCATGACGAACTTGAATGACTTCCCAGCCATTCGCGAGCATCGTGCGCTCAATGCGCATGGCATCGGTACCCTTCATAATTTTTTTATTGGTGATTCGATGCCCATCTAAACTTTGACGATTGTAATCCACAATCCACGTCAAATTTCCAATTTCTCTCTCCGCAAAATCAGGAATGGCCTCATACATAGACCCCTCCCGAAACTCCGAATCTCCGCACACCGCCCAAAAGTGAGCCTCCGGAACATGATAATTGTGCTCCTTCGCAAAACGATACGCGAGTGCCAAGTACCCCGCTTGCACCGGTGGAATCCCCACGGTCCCTGATGGAAAAAAATTATGATGATCGGGGTCAAGTGCTGAGTGATAACTTTGAAAGACAGGTTCTCCGTGCGTTGGATACTTTCGAAGTCCTGTCATTGCTTGATTGGCTTCCTCTAAAGTAAGTTTTGAAAAATCAGGCTTTAAAAATAAATCCAATAAATAATTATAGGCATGATCTGTCGGTGAAGCATGGGGTTTATTAGCAATAAAATCAAACCCCGTTTTAACCATTAAATGAAGCGCTCCCAAAATATGAAGAGAACTCGCTGAGGCCGAAGCATGCCCACCCACCTTAGGATCACCCTTTTCTTTATCTGGACGATGATTCGCCAGCGAAATCATTTGTGTCGCTAAGTAATGGGCTCGGAGCGTTACCCTTTCGATGACTTTTAAGTTTGCTGTATTTGTAAATTCAGAAATTTTTGACTGTTGAACTTGAGTTTTTAACTTTTTGTTTTGTAACATATTATAACCACCATTTTCATTCAAACTTTGATACTAAGCGTACCTCAACTAGAAGGTCTAATTCAAGATTCTCTTCTGACTCCAGTCAGCGCAGTCTGGATTTGTAGAGGCCCAACCTTCAGCCAAGCTAACCTACCAGATACAGACTCAGATCTCTTGATTCTGACCTCTGGAACTCCAGACCTCTTGAATTCAACCGATAAGTCGCGTTTTAAGCATTTATTTGCTATTTTCAGTCAATATTTTAGCAAAAAAATGCTTAAAACGGGACTTATCGATAATGCTGAATCAGTATGCAATAATAGAGCCTTGAGTCTTAATATAAATTTATCTTGTTTAGGATTCTACGACAAAATCCCATTGAATTTTAACGGTGCCATCGGATTCGATGATCCCTTTGGGAGGATTTGGAAAGGGTGCCGCGGCCTTAAATGCTTCAACGGCGACATCATCTAAATCACGCACTCCTGAGGCCCCTAAAACTTGCACTTTTACCAGTAGCCCTTTGCCATCCAATATTATTTGAAGTTTTGTGATGTGATCTTCGGTTGAAGCAATTCGTCGACCTTGCTTGAACATGGCTACGATTTTTTCCTTAATTTTAGGCTCCCAGTATTCACTGAGTTGGTTTCGAATTCGATTGTAGTAAGTATAGTAGACAAATTCTCTGGTGCTCAGGAGCGTTTCAAGCCCCGCTTCTTTTCCAGGCAAATAATCACGTGTTTGAGAGGAGTCAGCATTAGAAGAGTCGCCGCCCTGGGATTTTTTTTGAGCTTGCCGCTCAGCTTGCTTTTGCATTACTTTTTCAAGAGATTGCTTATAGGAACCAAATAAATCTTGTTTAAGAGGAGCCATTTTTGGATTTGCAAGCTTTCTTTTTTGAGCTACTTTCTCTTGTTGCTCGCTTCCTTTTATCATGGTCTTTTGTTGTTTTAAGTTTTGGAATTTTCCGTGCTCTTGAGCCACAGTCTCTTTGAGTACTTTTTGATTATGAGAACTTAAATATTGGGCCATCGGATCAACTTCGTTGTTTATTTTATCTTGATCGACGATCGTTTTTTTCTTGAATGAGTCTTTCTCTGGATTTCTTTTCGTTTTGGGTGCTTCATCAACAAGTTCTAAGTGAATGGTTGTTTTTTGTGTTGGGGAGTGATTGGCTAAGCGGCTCAGAGTTAAAACAAAGGTAACCATTCCATGAATCAATAATGAGATCAAAATCGAATACTGAATGGGGTTTCTAGCAAGAGCTTTAGACATACTCCTTTCTCGGCACAGAATTCGCATCTCTAAAGAGCCAAAGAGGGTGAAAATTTCAAACGAAATTTAACGCGTAAAACAATATTACAAAACCATTTCAGAAAAATTTCGCATAAAAAAAAGATGAGCTTTTCAGCTCATCTTTTTTTAGCCTTGCTTCCAGGCCTGTATCAAAAAAATACACTCTGATATTAATTAGGGCGTGTCACTTCTTAAATCTTTAGAATGATTGATCGCCAAGTTCACCTCAATATTTTCAGGATTTAAAGCTGCTGTTCCAGAAGCGCAAGCTGTAAATTTTGCTGGAGAGGTCGTATTATCAACTGTACAGTTTGCGGCAGCAAAATCACCACCAGCTAAATTTGCAGCGGCAGGTCTACTTACAGCAGCGGGCGATGTTGCCATATTCTTACATCGAGTGGCATCAGCTGCGCAAAAGGCATTCACGTTAAAGTTTGCACCAATACCAGCTGGCGCTAAGTTCCCAGCCAATTGCCAGTTTGTTGTCGCAGGAAGTGCGGTGGTTGCTGAAAAACCGATATTAAACGAATAATTACCCTCAGGAGCATAACCAATCACGCCAAAACGAGCATCAAACTGTGTCCACTCACCATAAAAAGCTTTTTCAGCTTGATACAATGAACTAAGACCACCTTTTGCTTCTGTCATTCGAGCTTTGAATGTAAATTTTTGGAATTGTGGTACCGCAACAGACGCGAGAATACCGATGATCGCCACGACCACCATTAATTCCACCAGTGAGAAACCACTTGCATTGGACAAGTTAACGTTCTTCTTAATCATACTACCCCCTACATAGTTCATTTATCTATTGTTCAATTGTTTTTAGGATATCAGTAACTTCGTTCTAATTATAGGGTTGTAATCATTTTTTTAAAATAATTTTTGTTTATTTATTAAACAAGTGTCGCTAAATCAAATTAAATGAAAAAAGAAGATTTAGTTGAGTAAATGTTCATCATTTTTTTATAAATAATTTTAATTTTAGTGACCTATATTGAGACTAAAATAAATATTTTTACCAATTTTTTACCTCAGCTAAAAGTCTAGTTCAATAATTCAACTCAACTTAAGTCGAAAAAAATCACGCAACATAAAGTCATATAAATTAGTCTGTACATTGAAAATTGACTTCTCCTCACTTGAAAGTAAAAATTGAATTAGTTTAACAAAAGGAAATAATTACTATGACAATGTCGCAACTACAAAGTTCAACTACGGAAGATATAACTAAAACCAAGAGCACTAAAGATGCTGATGCAGAAAAAAAAGAAACTTCCTTAAGCGAAAAAATGATCAAAACCAGAACCATCACTTTGTTTGATGCCATTGACGCCAAGGTGGCCAAAGAATTTATCCAAAATCTTCTTCTCCTTGAAGCGGATAACGCCAAAGAGCCCGTTAAGATTTTACTTAATAGCCCTGGAGGAGAAGTCACTGCTGGTTTTTCTATTTACGATGCTATTCGCATGATAAAGCCCGAAGTTAAAATTATTTGCACAGGCTTATGTGCCAGTATTGCCACAATTATTTTAACTGCCGTACCAAAGAAAAATAGACTCAGCACTCCTCACTGTGAATTTTTAATTCACCAGCCTCTCAGCCAAGGCATCACAGGACGTATTAGTGATATCGAGATTGCCTCTAAGGAATTAACAAAAACAAAAACCAAGCTTCTGACCATTTTATCCAAGGAAACTGGAAAAAACATGGATCAAATCACCCGTGATTGTGATCGCGATTACTGGATGACCGCCATCCAAGCCAAAGAGTATGGTCTCATTGATAGAATTATCGAGAAAAAAGACGAAGCTTAATCAGCAGGTTCTGTTCTCACAACAGTTAATAAAGGGCGGGAGGAACTTGAAACTCGCTCTTTCTCTGATTCCCGTTTAAATTCAAGCAAGCTCTCTCTCATTTTCAAAAAAGATTCTCGCATCATGGAAAAAGCAAAAGTAGCTCGATTTTGTCGCCCCTCTTCACTCGATAAGTCTCCTATTTTATCTAATTGCTGACTCAACTCCTTTTGAATAGGGATCAACTCTGGTCGTTGCTGCAATAGTTTTTCAATTTCGTTTTGAAAAAATTGAATCCGCTCTTGTTGTTTTTGCTTTTCTAAAAAAATATTTTCCATATTTAGCGCATGATACCATAAAATTTTCCATCTCTGTTAATAATTGCTTACAAATCTTGCTTTTTTTGCTGATTAGAGTAATTTGCGCCCTCTAGCTTTATTAAAATCAAAATCTTTGATTCAGGAGCCTTTATTATGATTATAAACCTGACCGAAATTGGCGCGTCTGGTGAAAATTTTTCTCTCACTAGACAAACTGGCGAGCTTAACACTCTCTTTGCTGATATTATTGGCGAAAATGACTATGAAATCACTTTTCATATCAGAGCCCTTGATCAGGGTTTTGAGTTATCGGGACAAGCTAAAACCAAAATTCCTGATCTTTGTTCCCGCTGTGGAATCGATATAAACGTTAAAATCACTAAAAATTTCAAAGAGTTATTACTCCCCAAAATTAAAGATCCTGGCCACGGGGAGCATTACTCCCGCGTTAACCACTACACCGACCTCCATGAAGAAGAAGGACCTGGTGTGATTGAGTGCGAAAACTTGCTTTTTAATGCTGGTGATTATTTGCACGAGCTCATTGCTCTACAATTTCCCCTTCGCCCCGTCGGTGAAGTTAACGAAAAAGGAGATTGCTCTGACTGTGGGCTCAATATTGAAACCACTCAGTTTGGCTACGATGAACCACTTCCGGTGGAAAAAAATAATCCTTTTGCTGCTTTAAAAAACATAAAGTTGAATTAAACATCAAAATTAGATGTTGATTTAAACTGAAATTTAGATATTTTACGAAGTTTGTTACAAACATTATTAACCCTTTTAAAACACTACGAGGTGAATCATGCCAACACCCAAAAAGAAAACCAGCCGTTCAAGACGAGATATGCGCCGTTCTCATGATGGTCTTGAAGCTCCAGCAATGTCATTGGATGCAAAATCAGGAGAATGGGTTCGTCCCCATCGCGCCCACAAGGGAGCTGATGGTGCTTACTACTACAAAGGAAAACAAATCAGCGCTGCTGCTAAAACTCAAGAGTAACCAAGTTACAAATGGATCAAACCATTAGAACACCATTTCGATCAAAAGTATCTGGCATTGGTTCCTACCTTCCAGAAAAAGTTTTAAGTAATCACGATCTTGAAAAGATTGTGGATACTACGGACCAATGGATCAAAGAAAGAACTGGAATTGAGCGGCGTCATTTGGCCGCTCCTGGTGAATACACCAGTGATCTTTGTCTTAAGGCAGCCCAGTTTGCACTTGAAGATGCTAAGCTCAAGCCTTCAGATCTTGATTTAATTTTAGTGGCAACTTCAACACCTGACCAGGTTATGCCTAACACGGCCACCGTTCTACAATACAAATTGGGAATTACCGATGTCCCCTGCCTTGATGTTTCTGCTGCCTGCTCTGGTTTTATTTATGCCCTCTCTGTTGCAGACCAGTTTATAAGAACGGGAATGTATAAAAATATCTTGATTGTGGGCGCTGAAATTCTCCATCGTATGGTTAATTACAAAGATCGAGAAACTTGTATTCTCTTTGGTGATGCCGCTGGCGCCTGGATTGTATCTCAAACTCCCTATGACTCAAAAGAAGGAGTTTTTAGTACTCACCTTCGTGCCAATGGAGAGGTTGGTGACCTTTTTGTACTTCCTGCAGGGGGTTCAAAAATACCCTTTACGCAAGAGGTTCTCGATAAAAATCAACACTATGTAATCATGAAGGGCCGAGAAATTTTTCGGCATGCAGTGAGAACTTTAACTGATTGCTGCCACCTTGCTTTAAAAACAAATAATCTTTCAAGTGACGCTGTTGATTGGGTTGTACCACATCAAGCCAATGTTCGTATTTTAGATAGTGTTGCTGATCATTTTGGTATCCCTAAAGAAAAAGTGATTGTGAGCCTCAACGAAACCGGAAATACTTCCGCAGCGTCCATACCTGTTGCCTTTGACTTAGCTGTTAAAGAAGGAAAAATCAAAAAAGGACAACTCATACTTCTTGCCGCTTTTGGCGCTGGTTTGACCAGCGGAAGCGCGTTGATGAGGTACTAAAATCTATGTGGACATTGTTTTTTCCCGGACAAGGCAGTCAAGCCCCTGGAATGGGGCGCTGGCTTTATGATGAGTTTCATACAGCAAAAAAAACTTTTGAAGAAGCCAGCGATGCTCTTCATATGGATCTAAAGAAACTTTGTTTTGATGGTCCCGAGGATGAACTTCAAAAAACAGAAAACACTCAACCAGCAATCGTTACAACATCTGTCGCTTACTTTCGCTGCCTGAACGAACTTATCGATTTAAAACCCATCACAAGCGCAGGACACTCTGTGGGCGAATATGCTGCTTTGGTGGCTGCCCGCGTAATGCCCTTTGATCGCGCCGTTGTTGCTGTACGTGAACGAGGCCTTGCGATGCAAAATGCTGTTCCCCTTGGAAAAGGTGGAATGTGCGCACTTCTCAATTTAGAAGATCAAGAAGTGCAAGCTCTGTGTGAGTGGGCCACGAAGGAATCAGGACTTGGTGTTATTGAGGCTGCAAATTTTAATACACCCGGACAGGTGGTCATCAGTGGAATTCAAGCAACACTCTCTTGGACTCAGGAAAACTGGAGTTCCTACAAAGGACCTGGTTCTGATAAAAAGGTGCGCTGGATTCCTCTTAAAGTGTCAGCGCCTTTTCACTGTTCTCTGATGAAGCCCGCAGAAGAAAAAATGTCCAATGTCCTTGGATCAATCCCCTTTCAAAATTCTCAATGGCCTATCGTTCAGAATTTTACGGCCAAAGAAACAACTGAGGCGAATCAATTAAAACAAAATTTGATTAAACAAATCTCAGGCACTGTTCGCTGGACTGAAAGTGTTCAACGCTCCATCCAACTGGGTGGGACCCGTGGCATTGAACTTGGTCATGGACAGGTAATCCGTGGACTTAATAAAAAAATCAGCACTGATCTTGAAATGGTTTCTTGTCAAAATCTAGAAGAGCTGAAACTTTTAGAAAAACAACTCAAAGGAAATTAATTTCGTGATGAAACTCTTAGAAGGTATGAATCTTATTGTGACCGGAGGAAGTCGCGGAATCGGCACCGAGCTTGTTCGCCACTTGGCCAAACTTGGGGCACGAGTGGCCTTTACCTATTCTTCTAATCAAGCAGCGGCAGAAACTCTGCTGAAAGAGCTTCCTGGCGAAGGTCATTTTATTCAGCCAATGAACTTGAGTGAGCCCTCATCAATTGATGAATCCATGAAAATCATTTTAAAAACTTTAGGTAAACTCGATGGACTCGTTAATAATGCAGGAATCACCAAAGATCAGATTTTATTACTGATGAAGCTTGACGATATCGACGCAGTGCTAAACACGAATTTACGGGGCACTATGCTCGTTACAAAGGCCGCAGTAAAAGCAATGCTTAAAAATCAGAAGGGTTCCATCGTCACACTGACTAGTGTTATTGGGCAAACTGGCAACGCTGGGCAATCTAACTATGCCGCTAGCAAAGCCGGTCTTGAGGCTTTTTCAAAATCTGTTGCTCAAGAAGTCGCCTCTCGCAATATTCGGCTTAATTGTATCGCACCAGGTTTTATTTCAACAGAAATGACTGATGCGCTTTCTCCTCAACAAAAAATGGACATTCAGGAAAAGATACCGTTAAAACTATTAGGAACAACTGTTGATGTTGCGCACGCGGTATCGTATCTTTTGAGTGATCATTCAAGATATATCACCGGACACACGCTCAATGTGAACGGTGGATTATTTATGAATTGAGATATTGAAATTTAAAATATAATTAAAGGTGGTAAACATGGAATTGGAATCTGGAGGTAAATTGATGTCAATCCCAACTAAAGTAAAAGACATTATTGTTGAACAACTTGGTGTAGATCCTGAGAAGGTGAAAGCCGAAGCTTCTTTCATTGACGATCTTGGCGCAGATAGCCTTGATATCGTTGAGTTAGTTATGGCTATGGAAGAAGAATTTGATTTAGAAATTCCAGATGAAGATGCAGAGAAGCTTCGCACCGTTCAAGATGTTGCTTCTTACCTAGCCTCTAAAGGTAAATAATTTTTTATGACGTCCACTTTCTCTCGCCCCCTTCGTCCTAATCGACGGGTGGTGGTCACAGGCCTTGGCGCCGTAACCCCACTGGGGAACTCATTCGAAGAAAGTTGGAAAAATGCTCTTGCTGGAAAGTCAGGGATCGCTCCGGTCACTCGCTTTCCAGTGGATCAGTTTGACGTCCGTTTTGCAGGAGAGGTAAAAGGGTTTAATCCGGAACCTCTCATCAATAAAAAAGATCAACGTAAACTCGATTTATTTTGCCAATACGCTGTTGTTAGTGCTCAAGAGGCCTTACTCTCCGCAAAGCTAGAAATTGCTCCGGAGTGGAGTGAACGATGTGGGGCCATCATTGGTGTTGGAATGGGCGGACTTCCTTCCATCGAAGAGCAAATGCGCACTTTTATTGAAAAAGGACCTGGGCGAATTAGCCCCTTCTTTGTCCCCCTCTCAATTACAAATATGGCCTCAGGACACGTTTCAATCCGTTGGAATTTGCGTGGACCAAGCTACACCGTCACTTCCGCTTGTGCTTCGGGGGCACATTCTATTGGAGAGTCCACGGAATTAATTCGTCGTGGAGTGGCCGATGTGATTTTAGCGGGTGGCAGTGAAAGCACGATTTGCCCATTGGGTCTTGGTGGCTTTGCCTCTATGAAAGCCCTATCAACACGCAATGAAGATCCAACCAAAGCCAGTCGTCCCTTCGACCAAGATCGTGATGGTTTTGTCATCGCCGAAGGCTCAGCTGTTCTTGTACTAGAAGAGTTAGAGTTTGCACAACGGCGAGGAGCCCCAATCCTTTGTGAAATTACGGGCTATGGAACGTCGTCCGATGCATTCCATATGACCAACCCCTCCCCTGGTGGCGAGGGAGCTACGCGCGCTATTATAAGTGCACTCAAAGATGCTCATTTAAGTCCAGAGGATATTCAGTATATTAATGCCCATGGCACCTCGACTCCCGCAGGAGATCTCATGGAAACTCAAGCCATCAAAGGTGCCTTTCAAAATCATGCAACAAAATTAATGATCAGCAGTACGAAGAGCATGACAGGTCATACTTTAGGTGCCGCTGGCGCGATTGAATCCGCCTTTTGTATTGCCAGTTTACGCGACCAAATGGTCGCACCAACTATTAACTTAGAAAATCCAGATCCTGCGTGTGATCTCGACTATGTTCCCAATGAAGCGAGATCGGCAAAACTCCAACATGTCCTCAACAATAGTTTTGGATTTGGTGGCACCAACGCTTGTCTTATTTTTTCAAAATATAATTAAGTCCAAGACAAAACTCTCGACCTTGGCACAATAATCTCTCCCCATTTTCTAGACTCAGTTTAATAGGCTTCATCCCGATAAAGAAAGGGAATTTTTCATAATTTGAAAAGAAACACAAGGATGGATTTCATGAACAGAAAGACTGAAAGATCTCAATTCTCCCGACGGCTCTTCGGAACACTCGTCGTTTTTTTTAGTTCTGTTTTTATATCAAGAGTCGGTCATGCGGAAGAGTTTTCAAAAAGCTCAATCGAATTATATAAAAAATTAGAAAATGCATTTAAAATCCAACTTGAAGAAATTTCTAAAATGTCCCAGCAACCCGCCTCTTCCTTTAACGACACTCTCAACTCCATTCAATCCGATATTGAAAAAATCAATGCCATTACCGTTACTAGTGATTCAACATCTGATTTTTTCAAAGCCGTCGAAAGAGCCAAATCAAGAGTCTCCTACATTGCCAGTGCTCTTAGTCCACTTGTCTGGCAAGCGAAGAATTTAAATTCAACTACCACATTTACCAATGATCAGCTTTACCAAATTCAACGAGGAGTTCCTGAACAAATTAATTTTTTCCGTGAAGATATACTTAATCTTGAAAAAACATTTGGTAATTTTTCTTTTAATTTTTTCAATCCCAATTTTGTTATCATTCTCTTTTTATCTTTACTATCAGCTGTGAGTGTTTTTGGTTTTTTACGTTATTACAAGTTAGCGCAAACATTAAGAGATCAAAATCTCCTTATCATGAATCGCTTTGAATCCAATGAAAAAACATACCAACATACCATTGAGTATTTAAAAAAGGTCAACGAAACAACAGAACACACAACAAAAGAAATCCAAAATTTAGAACAAAAAATGTCTTTTATCATCCCTGATAACAGCATTAATTCTACGTCCTCTGAACTCAAAAGTTCCGTGGAGACCCTCTTGCAAATCATAGAAACACAAAAAGGATTAATTTCTAACACTTCAATAAATGCCAGTAAACAATCAAGTTACGACCTCGTCATCAGTGATCTTGTGAGATTTGTCGAAGATATCAGTTCTAAGTCTAAAGTCGTTCATGACATTGCTTTCAAAACAAAAGTCTTAAGTTTTAATGCCTCAGTGGAAGCAGAACGTGCTGGCGTTCGCGGGCGTGGTTTCTCCATAGTTGCTCAAGAAATGAAACGACTAGCAGAAATTAGCGGAAAAGCTTCTGAAGAAATTGCCGCCATTGTGGAACGAACCCGCCGTGGCACTCAACAGCTTTCTAACTCCGACACCTCTAAACAAAATGATATGCAAAATTCACTTTCTGAAGTGCAGAGTAATTTTGAAAAAATGGAATCCGTTGCTAGCGAGTTTAAAGATTACCTTAATACCATTTATGACGTACAAGATAGTACTAAACAAAATTTACAAGAAGCTTCAAATATGATTCAGCAACTCAATCATGCTCAAGAACAACTCAGAATCATCAATGATGAGATTTTTCACCATCAACAACCCTGGGCGTCTTAATCCGACCATGATTGATTCACTGTGACTCCTATGTTACTTATTGAGAATGAAAAAATTCTCAGCACCCGATTTTTACCAGATTGAAACTTTACTCGACACCGATGAAAAAATGATCCGCGACACGATTCGTGACTTTGTCAGTAAAGAAGTGATCCCTATCATTGACGATTGCTTTATGAAGGATGAGTTTCCTAAAAGCTGGATTCCACTTCTTGGGGAACTGGGAGTTTTCGGAGCCACAATCCAAGGTTATGGTTGCGCTGGTTTAAACTACACAAGTTATGGACTCATGATGCAGGAGCTAGAGCGCGGAGACAGTGGACTAAGAAGTTTTGTCAGCGTGCAAGGGGCTCTTTGCATGCATCCCATTGCCCAGTTCGGAACTGAGGAACAAAAGAAAAAGTATTTACCTGAAATGGCTCGCGGGAAACTCATTGGGTGTTTCGGATTAACAGAACCTGATTTTGGCTCTAACCCCAACGGCATGCTCACTCGCGCCGACAAGGATGGAGATTCCTTTATCATCAATGGCTCAAAAATGTGGATCACCAACGGAGGAATTTCTGACTTAGCAATTGTCTGGGCCAAATGTCCTCAAGAAAACAACAAAGTCCTAGGCTTTATCGTTGATCGAGACACTCCAGGATTTTCTGTTAAAAATATTCATAAAAAATTTAGCTTAAGAGCTTCAGTCACATCTGAACTTATTTTTCAATCCTGTCGAGTGCCGGCAAAACAGAAATTGGAAGTGACTGGCTTAAAGGGGCCATTCTCATGCCTTAATCATGCCCGCTACGGAATTGCTTGGGGCGCCGTAGGTGCTGCAATGGCTTGCTATGATGAAGCTCTTAATTATGCAAAAACAAGAATTCAATTTGATAAGCCCATCGCCTCATTTCAATTGGTTCAAGCAAAACTGGTTGAAATGTTCACTAATATTACAAAAGATCAATTGTTGGTTTTACAATTAGGGCGATTGAAAGATCAGGGACTGGCCATTCCTCAACAAATTTCTATGGCCAAAATGAATAATGTTTCAAATGCACTTAAAACCGCTCGTGTCACTCGTGATATTTTGGGCGCTTCTGGAATCACTCATGAATATCAATGTGGTCGGCATATGATGAACTTAGAAAGTGTAAATACTTATGAAGGCACAGAGGATATTCATCGCCTTATTTTAGGTGAGCATATCACGGGAATACCGGCCTATCGTTAATTAAAAAAGTTTAAAATTTTAAAAATCTATAAAATCAAAAGGAGTTTAATGATGTCACAAAAATTATCTTCCCTGGTAAAACCTGGTGTCGTTATTGGTGATGATGTTCAAACAATTTTTAGTTATTGCAAATCCCATGCGTGTGCTCTTCCAGCTGTCAATGTAGTGGGAACAGATTCTATCAATGCCGTAATCGAAGCTGCTGCTAAAGTTAAATCTCCCGTGATTATTCAACTTTCCAATGGGGGTGCACAATTTTTTGCGGGAAAAGGTTTAAAACTTTCCGGCCAAAATGCTCCCGTCGTAGGAGCACTGAGTGCGGCTCATCATATTCATATGGTGGCGGAGCACTATGGAGTTCCCGTTATGATTCACACTGATCACGCGGCCAAAGAACTACTTCCCTGGATTGATGGCATGTTAACAGCGGGTGAAAAGCATTTTGAAAAAACAGGTCGCCCTCTTTTTAGCTCTCATATGCTCGACTTATCAGAAGAAAGCTTAGAAGAGAATATAGAGATCTGCGGTCAATATTTAAAACGCATGAGCAAAATGGGAATGACATTAGAAATTGAGTTGGGTTGCACAGGAGGAGAAGAAGATGGTGTTGATAACACCGGAAAGGATCACTCCGCACTCTACACTCAACCCGAAGATGTCGCCTACGCTTATAAAGTTTTAAGTGCTATCAGCCCTCGCTTTACTATTGCCGCATCATTTGGAAATGTTCATGGCGTCTACTCTCCAGGAAATGTGAAGTTAACGCCAAAAATTTTAGATAATTCACAAAAATACGTATCCGATAAATTTAATTTACCTAAAAACTCCCTGAATTTTGTATTCCATGGCGGATCAGGCTCTAGCCAAGAAGAAATTAAAGAATCCATCAGCTACGGCGTTATCAAAATGAATATTGATACTGATACTCAGTGGGCGACCTGGAACGGTGTTCGACAATATTATATTAAAAACCAATCTTATTTACAGGGACAGATTGGCAACCCCGACGGCGAAACGAAGCCCAATAAAAAATTCTACGATCCAAGAGTTTGGCTGCGAGCAGGTCAGACCTCAATGATCGAACGCCTGGAGCAAGCATTCCGGGAGTTAAATGCTGTAAATATTTACTAAATAGATTCCGCTGAAAAAGGCCTACTTCCTCGTTGAAAAAGTTTAAATCTCACTCGACGTAGGGGAACTACGCCTTGTTCGATTTAAACTTTTCCGCCTCGAATTAGACTCTTTTTCAGCAAAATCTAAATAAATTCATTTTATAAATAATTTTACTTACCTAGGTAAAATCGAAAAAGTAAACCAACCACAGCACCTGAAAAGGTGCTGGTTTTATCTGAGCCATCATCATTCACCATTTTATCCCCTGCCGTATGCGCACCTGAGAAATTAGAAACGTCCGATTTATATTTATATTGAAGAATTTTAAGCTGACGATAACCCAATGAAAATGCCACAGTAGTTGTATCATTCATTAGTGTTTCAAAATTGATTCCACCATCATATAATAAGGCGGTCCCCATCCCTTCTTCACTAAAATCAGAAAGACTAGGAAAAGTTGTCTGTCCTTCGGTAGTAAATGTGTATGAGTTTTTAAAAGAAGCAGTAGCTGTTCCTCCGCCTAAAGTAATATAGCTTCTCCAAGAATTAGTGGCTTTTAAACTTAACTCTAACGTTACTTTCGGGATCAGTGCTGTGATGGAACTTTCAAAATCATAAAGTTTAACACCACTTGCATCACTACCTACAGCTTTTGTTAATGTTGCAGGCTTAATAAGTTCAACACTAAACCGCAATCCCACTTTGGGGCTACGAAATAAAACACCATACTCCCCTCCATAATTGGTTAGAACGGATTTATCGATAGTTGTGCCGGTTCCACTCGTATCTCCAAAGTGGGTTTGTTTTAATTGAGAAGACGGACCATAGCTTCCACCAAAGTACACAGCAACATTTTCTTTGTTGAAATCAAAAACTCTGGCAAAGAGGATTGATGGAATTGTAATAATATTAACAAATAAAATTACTTGAGTAAAAAAATAATGCCCGCTCAATGTTATAGCCTCGTTACATCAACAACAAGCTTTGGCGATTTTCCTTTAGGTGATAATGAATAGACGCGCATTTTAACTGGATATTTAAATTTCATAGAAACGTTGGTTGAGTGATCTTGCTTATCTAGAACGAGATTTGAATTTTCTACTAATTTTGAATTTTTAAAGAGCGCCTTAAACTGCGGAGTTCCTACACGGCTTCGTCCTAGCTGTGAAAAATCTAAACTCAATTCTGATGGATTTTTAAAAAGCTGTGCATGATAATATCCAATTTTTCCGCTATAGGGCTTGCCAGATCGATCGCCCATTTCAAATATAAATCGTTCTGATTTACCTGTAGTAGAGTAAACTCTTTTTACACTCATCAACGTAAATCCATCACCTGAAACTCCGCCTCGAAAGGAACCTTCCGCTAAAAAAGTTTTTAATGGCAGAACTGTAGAACTAACTTTTGGAATGGCCGCCAAAATTTGACTTGAGAAGAGCCAAACTATTAACCAACTTTTTAGAACGTTTCTCATTTTAAAAATTGTATTGAAAATCGGACTGCTGACCATACCATTCCCCTTTTCATTATCGTCTGTGACAGTGGCTAGAAAATAGTTTATCAGTTCGCTCACTAGCCTCAACGATGGTCTTAAAAACTAGACTCAATGAACTCGTAAAACTGGAGCTTAGTCTAGGGGAGATTTATAGAACTAAGGGCAAATTGTAATAGGAGTGTTAACTTCAACCATTTTAAAAATTTCATTAATTTCACTCCATTTGTAACTAAAGCTGTGGCGCAAGAAAATTCCAAATATATAAAAGCAACTTATCTTCAATTTTTTCTGGTTTTTTAAATGTTTCAGCTTGCTCTTTAGTAATAAGAATCGATTTTTTTAAATCATTTTCTTTTATAAATTGAACCAATTGAGTAGCCAGTATTGGCTGTTGAAAAACTATTACTGTTTCACTATTTAAATTGGCACTTCGAGGATCTAAGTTATAAGAACCACCAATAACAATTTTTTCATCGATCACAGAAAACTTGGCGTGAATCGTTCCTTCGTTATGCAAGTGCCCCATCCACTCGTAAATCTCTAACTTCCCTATTACATTAGGCTCATCATTAACACTTAAGAGATTTTTATATAAATACCGAGAGGCAATAGCCATCTGAGGTAAGTCATTAGTTTCTGGTGAGTTCGTAATAAGTGTTACTTTTGCACCGTTTCTAACGGCTTTTTTTAAAGCTTCAATAACTTTTTCAGAAGGAATGAAGTAGGCATTGACCATAAAAATACTTTTAGTTGCAGATGAAAAAACTTTTTCATAACTTTGTTCAATATAAGTCTCACCATATCTCGGTCGATTTTGAATAAATTTTATTTTTGCTGGCATAGTTTCAAAACTATACTCCTTCGTTTTAGATTCAATTTTTCTTATTTTATCTAATATTGTTTTATTGAGTTTTTGCAGTGGATGAAGTTTTAACTTTTCACTCATCAACTTATTCCAAAGCCCCCATGTGTCATCAGTATTTATGATATTACTCGCTTTAATTTGCTTTTGATCTTCAAAATTTCGGTCAAAAGCAACCGTAATATCGTCGATAACGTCTCCTTTTACTAAAAAATCTTGATCTCTCCAAATTTTATCAGCACTTACTCCTACCCTAAAATATTCATTAGCTATATTCATTCCTCCTACGATGGCAACTCGACTGTCTTTATCTTCACCATCAATGATCCACATTTTATCGTGAAATCGCTTATCAGGTCTTCCTAAGTCTGTAATTGAGACCTCATTGATCCATTGCAAATAAGCAGCCTCATAACCTTCCAATTCAATACCATTAATTTTGAGTTTATAATAAAGCAACTGAGTTTCTAAATCTAAATTTGAAAAGGCATCGACGACAATTTTAACGACCAAACCTTCCTTTTTCTTTTTAATCAATAAATTAGCAATTTTTCGTCCTGATTCATCTCCCTTTAATACTAGTGCCTGAATTCGAATAGATTTTTTAGCATTTTTAAGTGTCATCAACCTAGCTGCAAGTGATATATCACCATTCGTTAGCAGCCCCACTTGCGTAGACGTAGCTGGCCGATCCCTGAATAAACCTTTACAATCCAATTCTTTAACTTCGCTACATTTAAGGTTTTCCAATTGTGAAAATATATCATCGTTCTTTTGAACTTGGGTTTGGGGCTGTTGAAGATAGTCAGTCGGTGGATGAGTGATTGAAAAACTTAAACTACTAAACTGTGTAAGAAGCAAAAATAGACATGTTGATGTTTTCATATTATAACCTTAATTACAAAGAGTTAATGTTGCTCTAATAGAATGAATCCCTAATTTTAAAAGCAAAACTCATTCCAGCATTTTTGGTTATTAAAATAAATGTATTTTATTTAGAGAAAAAAGTAAGCTCAAAAAGGGCTCTTAGTAAAAAACTTCTCCATAGAATGGACACAGAACGAATCGTAAGTATGAACAGTTAAGTTTCGATCATCAATCATATTAAGCCAAGGGTTATCTGCGATAATTTTTTTCTCAGCATTCTATTTGACTCCACACTGAGTTTCCAGTCGTAAAGAGCTTGGTTACAGGAGAACGGCCCGCCTGATAAAAAAGTCCGCGCCAGTCTTGATCAAGCACTTGGAAATCGGCACTAAAATCTTTTTGTAAAGCGCCAACGTTATCAAAGCCTAGAGCCCGTGCGCCACCAATGGTCCATGCAGAAATAATTTCAGGCAAACTCATTTTCATTTCTAGGCGAGCAAGAAGCCCCACTAATTGCACATCCTGACTGGGGCAACTCCCCGGATTGAAATCTGTTGCTAAAGCCACTCGTGCGCCTTGGTCAATAAGAGCCCGCGCCGGCGGATACGCGCACTTCATATATAGGTCCGCCATGGGTAAAAGCACCGCCGTTGCCTGCGACTGTGAAATCTGCTTTATCTCTGCCTCCCCTAACTGAATAACATGATCGGCGCTCAGTGCACCCAATTCCACTGCAAGGCGTGTTCCTCCGGATAAACTCAATTGATCGGCATGAACGGTAATATCAAACCCAAGGGATTTGGCTTGTTCTAAATATTGCTTTGCGGACTTTGATTCAAAAAAATTTTTTTCAACAAAAATGTCAACTCGTGAAGCGAGCTTTCTTTTCTTTATCACTGGCAAGACCTCTAAACTTAAAAAGTTTAGATACTCATCGGCACTACTAAACTCAGGTGGTTTAGCGTGGGCTCCCAAAAAGGTCGTCACAATCCGCGGTCCCACCAATTGACGAGCCACCTCAAGCTGTTTGAGCTCGCCTTTTTTTTCAAGAGCGTAACCAGACTTTACTTCTAAGGTGCTCACACCTTGCCTCATAAATTCATTCACTCTCGCTTGTGATAACTCCAGCAAATGCTTCTTTGAAATGGATCGAGTGGCTTTCATGGTCGAAAGTATGCCACCCCCTTTGGCTGCAATTTCTTGATAACTGGCTCCCTGACAACGCATTTCAAATTCTGACCATCGCTGTCCCGCAAACACTGTATGCGTGTGTGCATCGATCCATCCAGGCAACACCGTTTGGCCGCACACATCGTACTCTTGAATATTTTGTCGTTTTATCTTTTTAGTTTTAGCATTTTGTTTTTTATTTCGTGTTGTTTTATCATTTGAAGTCGCTAAATAATCTTTCAGTGCTTTTGAAAGATGCTTTTCTAAACCGACCCATTGGATAAGACCTTGATCAACAAGCATCGCTGCACTCTTGATGCCACCCAAGTCTTCGGACTGAATGTGCCGGCCCGATTTTTTCCAAGCCCCTTCCATCGTTAGAAGCTCCCCAATACCGCGAATCAGAGTGACACTCATTTTTTGACTTTCCCTTGGTTGGCAACGGACTCCATGGCTTTAGCGACTTCATCGGGATCGCCAACGAAGCGCTTACTGATCACATTTAAATTGGCATCCAAAGTGTAAACGAGTGGAATTCCCGTCGGTAGATTGAGTTCCATAATTTGCTCCGGCGTAAGTTTTTCTAGATGCTGTACTAAAGCCCTTAAACTATTACCATGGGCTACGAGAACGACTTTTTGTCCCTTTAAAATTTGAGGCACAACGTCTTGCTCCCAAAAGGGAAGAAACCGTTTCACGGTGTCCTTCAATGACTCACAACTAGGAAGTTCGTTGTGCGCGACATCATGATATCTGGGATCATTTCTCGGATGCCGAGGATCTGCGAGGTCCATCGCCGGAGGAGGGGTGTCATAACTTCGACGCCAAATTTTTACTTGGTCCTCGCCATGTTTTGCAGCAGTTTCAGCCTTGTTGAGTCCTTGTAGAGCACCGTAATGACGCTCATTCAGTCGCCACGTTTTTTCAACAGGTATCCAAAGTAAATCCATTTCTTCCAAAACCAACCAACACGTTCGTAAGGCTCTTTTTAAAACAGAAGTATAGGCGCGATCAAAGTGAAATCCTTCTTTTTTAAGAGCGGCTCCCGCCTTTCGAGCTTCAGCTAGTCCCACGTCTGAAAGATCAATGTCTTGCCATCCAGTAAAACGGTTTTCTTTATTCCAAAGACTTTCGCCATGCCTGATCAGAATCACCTGAAACTCAGACTTTTTTCCTGTTTGATTTCCATCGCTATTCGCATCTGCATTTAATTTACTGCTCATAGATTGACTCCTTTTCAATCAGAATTTTATTCCTACTCCACTTCAACGACATACCTACTTTAGTTGCTATAAAAACGACTCACTGAATGTCTTAATTTTATATCTCAAATGATTGCCGAGAGACAAAAAAATCGGTACCATGGCTTAGAACCGAAATCATCAAAAAAGGATTTATTGTGGCTTACCAGCAATTTGCCGATCGAACAAACTTGGAATACATTGAACAACTCTATTCTCAATACAAAGCAGATCCACAAAGTGTCAGCACTGACTGGAAAATGTTTTTTGATGGTGTAGAGTTTGCCCAAGGTACAAACTTTGGTCTCTCAACAAAAGAACTTGATGTCTATCACCTTATTACGGCCTACAGGAACTATGGCCACTTCGAAGCTCAAGTAGACCCGTTGAGTAACTCGCACACTCCTTCGGATGAATTAGCCCTTGCTCGTTTCAACTTAAAAGAGTCTGATTTAGAACAAACTTTTCAAATTGGCAGCATTGTAGGAAAGCCAAAGGCCAAGCTCAAGGATATTATTTCACACTTACGACAATGTTACTGTGGTAGATTAACAGTTCAAGCGGCAGAGGCCCTTCCCAATATTCGCAACTTTTTTATTAAAGAATTCGAACAGCCTTCAACATTCAAATTAACTCCTGACGAAAAACTTTCTATTCAAAACACTTTAAATAAAACAGAGTGTTTAGAAAAATTTATTCATACTCGCTTTGTGGGAACCAAAAGATTTTCTGTCGAGGGCGGCGATGCTCTTTTGCCAATGCTTGAAACTTTGACTTCTCGGGCCGTCAAATCCGGTGTTGAAGAAATCGTGTTCGGTATGGCCCACCGCGGACGACTCAATGTACTTGTGAATTTTATGGAAAAACCTGTGGGCCATCTTCTCACAGAGTTTTCAGGTCCCATTGAAATGACCGAAAAATTAGAATTTTATGATAGTGATGTAAAATATCATATGGGTGCCCACGTCGTGAAAAAGACTCCCCACGGCCCCTGTGAAATTACCATGGCCTACAATCCTTCACACTTAGAAGCTGTCAATCCTGTCGTGATTGGAATGGCTCGGGCCGCGCAACGCGTTCGTAAAGACACCGAGAAACGAAAAAAAGTAATTCCTCTTTTAATTCATGGTGACGCCGCTTTTGCTGGACAAGGCATTGTTGCTGAAACTTTGCAAATGTCTCAGGTTCGTGGTTATCGTGTGGGTGGAACTATTCATCTTGTGGTTGATAACCAAGTAGGATTTACAACAAATCCTGAAAATAGCCGTAGCTCCCACTACGCCTCAGATATTGCAAAAATTTTAGCAATCCCCGTCTTGCATGTTAACGGTGACGATGTAGAATCTTGTTTGAAAGCCATCGATATCGCTCTTCGCTACCGTCAGCAATTTGGCCAAGATGTGGTAATCAACATGACTTGCTATCGACGCTTCGGACATAACGAAGGGGATGAACCTGCTTACACTCAACCTCAAATGTATGAAATTATAAAAAAGCATCCAACACTTCGAGAAATTTACGGCAAGCAATTAGTGCGAGAAAATCTTTTAACAGCAGCACAAGTCGAGCAAAGCTTAAATGAGGAGATCACTCGTCTGCAAAATATTTTAGATGATGTTAAAAAGGCGCCACCAAAAAATTCCCCTCGTCTCTTCGAAGGACCTTGGTCAGGCTTGAGACGTGCCACAACAGAAGATTTTGAAAAATCTTGGGAAACAAAAATCGATGCAAAAGTACTGCAATCTGTTGGTGAGGTGATTTCCAGTTATCCAAAAAACTTCAACCCTCATCCCAAACTTTTAAAGCTCCTTGAAAGTCGAAAAAACATGGCTCAAGGAAAAGAACCCATTGATTGGGGCATGGGTGAGCTACTCGCCTACGGCTCCCTTCTGCATGAAGGCACATCAATCCGACTAACTGGTCAAGATGTTTGTCGAGGAACTTTCACTCACCGTCACGCTGTTTTATGCGACCACAAAACAGGAGAGTATTTTTCAGCTCTCGATACCATTAATGGCGACAAGGTAGAATTCTGTGTTTATGACAGCGTTCTTTCTGAGTACGGCGTGCTTGGTTTTGAGTATGGAAACTCTATTTATGATCCTCGTTTTTTAACTTTGTGGGAGGCACAATTTGGTGATTTCGCCAATGGCGCACAAATTATCATCGATCAATTTATTGCTTCGGCAGAAACAAAGTGGCAGCAAATGAGCGGCTTAACCCTTCTTCTCCCTCACGGTTTTGAGGGACAAGGTCCAGAGCACTCCAGCGCCCGACTTGAGCGCTTCTTACAATTGTGCGGACAAAATAATATTCAAGTTATGAACTTAACAACGCCAGCTCAAATTTTTCATGCTCTTCGTCGGCAAGTGCGAAGACCTTTTAGAAAACCTCTGGTGGTGATGTCGCCGAAGCTTCTCTTGCGTCATCCAAAAGCAGTTTCGACATTGGATGACTTAAGTAAAGGACAATTCCAAGAAGTTATTGATGATGCTTCAGCCAAGGCCGCTCAAGTGGAGCAAGTAATTCTTTGCTCTGGTAAAGTTTATTATGAACTTATCGAAGAGCAGGCAAAGCAAAAAGATCCTTCACGCTTTGCTATTATTAGAGTGGAGCAACTTTATCCCTTTCCTGCAAAAAAACTAGCTGGGATTTTAGCTAACTTTAAAAAGATAAAAACTTTAGTTTGGGCGCAAGAGGAACCAAAAAACAATGGAGCTTGGAGCTATGTTTTCTTTAAGCTTCAAGATCTTATTGGCACCATGAAAGGCGTTACTCTAACTTATGCTGGTCGCGATGATAGAAGTTCACCAGCTGTGGGCGCTACTTACAAACATAAAATGGAACAGCAAAAATTATTGGAAGAGGCTTTTCAAAGCAAATAGGAAAATAAGTAAATAATTTTTATTAATGAGTTTTGATTTTAAATTATTGGATTAAAGAATTAAATGATTAAAAGGAGCTACCTGTGAAATTAGAAGTAAAAATCCCCTCCGTCGGAGAATCAGTGACTGAAGCGACAATTTCCACTTGGAATAAAAATTCTGGCGAATATGTGAAAGCTAACGAACTGCTCCTCCTTATCGAAACAGACAAGGCGAGCGTCGAGGTCGTTGCCGAAAAAGATGGTATGCTCACTATTACCTCTGAGGCCGGCGCCACTGTACCCATTGGAACTGTGGTAGGTATGATTGATACTAGCGCCACGGCTCCTGCTGGTGCCAGCAGCTCTAGCAACAAATCTTCAGCATCAGCGAGCGCCAATGCGACAGTCGCGGCACCAATGGCAGCTTCTGCATCCCATGGTGGTGCTACTGAATTTTCTACTCAAAGCCATTTAAGTCCAGCGGTTCAAAAAATTGTTACTGAAAAAAATCTTGATCCTTCACAAATCAAAGGGACCGGCAAAGATGGTCGCCTTACTAAAGAAGACGCCCTCAAGGCCACTCCTACAACAACCAAATCATCTCCTTCCGTTGTAAGCAAGGCTCCTTCCGCAACAATCACTCCCCTGACGACTCCCACACCAAGAGTCGGAAGCAAACAGGGTGAGATCGAGCGTGTACCCATGAACAACATTCGTCGACGAACGGCAGAACGTCTCGTAGAAGCGCAGCACACAGCGGCGATTCTCACTACATTTAACGAAATTGATATGACACGAGTGACTGAGGTTCGAAACAAATACAAAGACTCCTTCAAAGAGAAGTATGGAACAAGCCTTGGCTTCATGGGTTTTTTCACCAAAGCCGTAATCGAAGCCCTGAAAGCTTTTCCTGCCGTTAATGCTTCCATTGAGGGAACAGATATTATTTACAAAAAATACTTTAACATTGGCGTGGCCGTAGGAACCGAAAAAGGTTTGATCGTCCCCGTTATTCGTGATGCTGATCTCTTAAGTATTGCTGGCATTGAACAAGCCATAAAATATTTTGCACTCAAGGCACGAGAAGGTCGTATCTCCATTGATGATCTCTCGGGCGGAACTTTTACGGTTTCAAATGGTGGTGTCTATGGTTCGTTAATGTCCACTCCTATTTTAAATTACCCACAAGTGGGGATTTTAGGAATGCATAAGGTGGAAGATCGCCCCATGGCCATCAATGGCAAAGTGGAGATTCGCCCCATGATGTATGTGGCGCTTTCTTACGATCACCGTATTATTGATGGAAAAGAGGCGGTGGGATTTCTTGTTAAAGTCAAAGAAGGCGTGGAAGCTCCTGAAAGACTTTTACTCGAAATTTAATTAATTTTATTTTATTTATAAACAGAGGTTACTTATGTCTGACATGCAATTTGATGTGGTATTTATCGGTGCTGGTCCTGGTGGTTACGTGGGTGCGATTCGCGCCGCTCAATTAGGTTTAAAAACAGCTATTATTGAAAAAGATAAAACCCTGGGGGGCACTTGTTTAAATGTTGGTTGTATCCCCTCCAAAGCACTCTTGGAGTCATCAGAACACTATGCCTCAGCTCAACATGATTTAAAAAAACATGGTGTTGAAGTGGGATCAGTTAAACTAAATCTCGGCACACTCTTAGAGCGCAAAGAAAAAATTGTTAAAGAACTCACCCAAGGTATCGCTTTTTTAATGAAGAAAAATAAAATCACTACCTACTATGGAGTGGGTCGTGTGCTGAGCGAGACTCAAGTGGAAGTCACCGCCGAAGATAATTCTAAATCGGTGATATCCACAAAAAATATCGTACTCGCCACTGGAAGTGCTCCAATTGAATTGCCTTTTTTAAAATTTGATGAAAAGCGAATTGTTTCATCCACAGGAGCTCTCTCACTGCCTTCAGTTCCTCGTCGGCTTGTGATTATCGGCGCCGGAGTGATTGGACTTGAAATGGGAAGCGTCTGGAGTCGTCTCGGTGCGGAAGTCACTTTTATCGAGTTTGCCGATAAAATTGGAGGCGCTATGGATAGTGCGACCATGACTCAATTTCAGCGCATTCTTACAAAGCAAGGATTTAAATTTTTACTTAAAACCAAAGTGGTTGGCGCAGAAATCTCATCTAAAGAAATTTTAGTGAAATATGAATCTCTCAGCGATTCTTCAACATCCATTGCTGCCGATGTCGTATTAGTTGCCGTTGGCCGCAAACCCTACAGCGATAAACTCGGACTCTCTGAGTTAGGCATCGAAACAGATAAGGCCGGACGCGTGATTGTTAATGATCACTTCCAAACAACGCGGTTTAAAAATATTTACGCTATCGGTGATTTGATTCAAGGCCCAATGTTGGCGCACAAGGCTGAAGAGGAAGGCGTTGCCGTCGCCGAAATTTTAGCGGGCCAAGCTGGACACGTGAACTACAATACCGTTCCAGGAGTTATCTACACGTGGCCCGAAGTCGCTTCTGTTGGGATGACTGAAGAGCAACTCAAAGAAAAGAGCATTCCTTACAAAGCAGGAACTTTTCCCTTTTCTGCCAATGGACGCGCAAAGGCCCTTGGGTTTACTGAAGGCCAAGCTAAAGTGCTAGCCCATCAAGAAACAGATAAAATTTTGGGAGTTCATATTGTTGGACCCAGAGCCTCAGAACTCATTGGCGAAGCTGTCGTTGCAATGGAATTTGGTGGAAGCGCTGAAGATCTCGCGCGAAGTTTTCATGCTCACCCCACGCTCTCTGAGGTGGTACGCGAAGCTGCTCTCAACGTTGATAAACGCGCTCGACAAATGTAAAAGTACGAACACGCTTTAAAAACTGAGCGTGTTTTGTTTTTTTGCCTTTATTTTTAGCATAAATTTTATAATAACTTAATAATTTTCCAATAATTCCTTAACGAAGCTGTTCTATGCTCAAGCTGTTAACAAACATGGATTGTTTACAAACATCAATGGAAGGATTTTATATGGAGTACTTTATGATTGGAGTTATTAGCGTTATTTTGTTTTCTGTTTTATTAGGATGGTTTGTGATTGGCGCATCGCCCCTCATCGTCCCTTTTGTTGGGATCATTTATCTCGTCTTTAAATCCAATGATATATCACAAACAGAACCTCACCTGTCTCTCAACCCTGCCGCAGACACATCGACGACCTTAGCGTCAAACGACTGCGTCCTCATCGTCGATGATCAATACGCCACCGTAATTCCTTTAATGAAAATTTTGGAGCAGGCAAAAGTTCCCTTTAAATATGTCAGCGACGGCATTGAAGCCATCAAAGAGCTCTCCCAAAATCGATTTCGATTCATCTTTATGGATCAGTTTATGCCTGAGCTAACAGGCACGGAAACCTTAGCTGCAGCCGATGAGGTGATTAGCACACAAGATCTAATGCCCGTAATATTTTATAGTGGCACCGATATGACTTCAAAAGTTATTTCACAAATGAAACACTTACTTGTTCTTGGTTCGTGGGATAAAACACTGAGTCGGATGGAGCTTCAACAGCGATTAATTCATCTGCAATTGGTTTCTCAATAGATATTATTTATTGAGTGAGAGATTGTGCTATCAAGTCTTTGCTACTTTAGCAAGCACCTTAAGTATTTTTAATTGTTAGCTAATGAATCTGTAACTTTGTAGTGAAAACTTAATTTGTAAAGTCTTACTAGCTGAGTTAGCACCTTCTCATGGTAGATATTTTAGTTGTTGAAGATAGCGCTGAAGTTGCGTTGATCATTAAAGGCTTATTAAAGGGCTTTTGTGATGTTAAAACAGTGGAATCAATCGCTGATGCCCAATCTTCTATTTTAAAAAATGCTTATGATCTTGTGGTTATTGATTTAAATTTACCTGATGGAAATGGCTTAAATTTAGCTAATAAACTAAAAGAATCTACTCCTTTTTTATTCCTCTCTGGTGATAATACCAATGAATCTCAATTAGCGGCTCTCAATCTCGGAGCCGAGGACTACATAACAAAGCCTTTTAATCACCAAATTTTAAGAGCAAAAATTCTCAATTGTATCAAACGACACACGAATGAAAGTACGGATATTGTTTACTTGGGTAAACTTGAATTTCATTCTAAAGATTTGCGAGCCTTTGTCAAAGAGAGTGATGGTACATTGACGAAATTAGATTTAACAAGCTTGGAGTATCGACTCCTCAGTGTTTTAATAAAACACAAAAATCAAGCACTCACTCGTACGAACATTATTGATTTAGTTTGGAATGAATCCATTTACATAACCGATCGTGTCGTTGATCAACATATTTTTTGTTTACGAAAAAAATTAGCTGGATCACAAGTGCAAATAAAAAGTATTTATGGTCACGGCTATCGCTTAGAAGTGCTACCCAATTCTTAGGATTTAGCACTTCTCAATTTTCAACTTACCGATTTCCAAATTAGTTTCTAGCTCTTAGCGTGTTGGAATCACTTGCCCTGAAGATGGCGGCGGTTGCTGGTATCCAGGAGCGCCAGGACCTGGAGGCATTCCTCCGGGCAGCACACCACCGGGGGGCGGATAGGCTGAAGGTGGAACTCCGTAATTTCCCGGCTGACCATAGGGACCTGGAGGGGGTCCATACATTGGGCCTTGTGGTCCCATTGGTCCATACGGACCAGGAGGACCGTAGGGTCCAGGAGGCATATTGTAATAACCGGGACCATATCCTTGCGGATATCCTCCTGCTCCAGGAGGATAATATCCCACTCCGGATGGAGGCATTGGCGTTGTTAAATCATAGCCCAAATTAGCTCCTGACATAAGCTGACTGTATCGGAAAACAGCTGAATAAATTTCTTGTTGTATTCCTGAAGCCATTCGCTGGCGCACCATCATTGATTCAGACATTCTTCGTTGTTGTTCAAAGTAAACTTGCATTTGTTGCATCTGCATTTGTTGTAACTGCATCTGCATTCCAAATCCACCCATACTGTCCATACCCATTCCCATGCCGGGCATACCCATTCCCATGCCGGGCATACCCATTCCC
>CAZTDX010000041.1:0-32467 GCA_964612425.1 uncultured Pseudobdellovibrionaceae bacterium | reverse complement strand
TATGACTAATCTCCCACCATTTGCAGTTACTCTGCACATTTCGTGTAGCGCTTTCCTTCGAAGCTTAGGATCTAAAATAGATCCAAGTCCATTTTCCCAAAACATCACAACATCGAACATATTAGACTTTAAATTACTTTTGGTGATATCATCTTTTAATGGGTGAACATTTGATAAGTCTTTACATACATAGGATGTGCTTAGAGACAATTTCTTCAAGATAGTCAATCGGATATAACTTTTCAAGATAACGAGAAATATGCCTTGTTACTCTTCCACTGCCAGCACCAACTTCAAGACCAACTTTACCTTTTATAAATTTTTCAACAATACGAATTTCATCATCGGCTAAATCATCATGTTTGGCCCAATTAGTTAATCCCCATGCAACTTGATTATATTCATCTGATAAATTACTTAATTCTTTATGATCAAAATTTGAAGCATCGATTACATACCCACGCCCTTCTAATAGAGCTGTTTGTGTTATTTGTTTCAATTTATTTTTTAATTTACCAACTGATTGCCCATCTTGCCACTTAACTGGACGAATATATTCCGAACCTTCTTTAACTTTTTCAAAGTCAAGTAGCTCAAGTAAATTTTGAAACATCATTGATTGGTTCTTGACTGGAAATATACTAAGGTAATTGCTTTCGAATTGTTGCTCAATTTCTAAAATTGCAGTTTTCAGAATAGTAGGCATTAAAAATTCATCAATCCCAAGATTTTTTTTAATTTTTATGCCTAGTGAAATATTATTGGATAATTCAGTGAAACTTACTTCAGCAATAGTTTCTTCTGAGCAGTTTATTATGAATAATAATATTCTCATAATTCATAATAGTTAAATTGACAAAATCACTTAAAATCTTTCTCGAGTTTATTTGGTGATCAAAAATAATTCTTAATTGGCTTTTATCAATTTTTACCATAGACGCCGAAATATAGCAAATATGATACCTACCTACATTGCAAATAACTTTAATTTAAAGACTTCATTTTTGCACAGTTTACAATCGCCACGCTTTTTTCGTCACCATCCTCCTCACCAATAAATTATCATCGTTCCTTGGGATAAATAGACTTTGTTGTATTTTCATGGCCAATCCCAACAACACTTGCCCGATAAGAATTATGAGTTGAATAATGCACTTTACAATTTTCTAGTGTGAGAGTGCTCGATTTCACCTCTATCATTAACATACTCGCAACACCTCTGAGATCTCTGATACAAGTTCTGCCTTACTTTGACTGGAATATAGCGACTGAAATTTAGGTTTTTAGATTTTGCGACTTCCTCATCTGTGAATTTAACATCCTTTTTCTTGGCTTCCATGAAGCGTTCTATCATCGGAACATCAAATTTAATGCAAAAGACTTCACCTATATGTTTGAACAAATGAATAATCAGATTGTATATTCTGCCTGCTCGGCTTCTGAAGTTAAAAAGAGAACCATTTGTGGGGGCTCCATCAATTCGGGGCCAGATCAATAAATATATTATGTTTGTTAAGCAGTTAACTTTAATGGTAATAAATCAATTTTATCCTTATTTTCTTCTGCAAAATGGTTAGATTTTTTTAAGATTTCCAAGTCACTAGCTCGTACTTTATCACTTGGTTTTACTACAATCTCGACTATTTCACTTTGTCCTTTAAATTTAAAAAATCCTACTTCAAAAACACCGGGTGGCTTAACACTTAATTTCTCATAGAACTCTTTAGACATCGCAATATTTGAACCTTGTAGTTCATGCATTAATTTTTCCATTCTATGAACTAAGTCTATATCCACCGAAGAACTTTGCAACGATTTATGAATTACTTCTTGAGTAAACGCTTGGGTTTTAATTTCATGAACATCCACGATACAATTTGGAGCATAATGAATTGCAACTCCGCACTCAAAACTTACTCCGGAAACCTGAGATAAACTTCTTAAAAAAACTCTAAATTCTGAAGCCGCTGCATAGGCACAATCAGCCGGTCGATCCAACTCCTTGATCATTCCAAAATGAGCATAAGCTGAGTCACCCGATGAAGATTCCCTCCATCCTCCGTTTTTTATAATGCACTGAGTGTATCCCTCCAGAATTTGCGCTCTGATAGATCTATTTTGAAAATTAACTCCATGAAGTTGAGATGAGTTAACAATATCAAATGTCATTACAGCTAAATCTTTTTTCTTTGGAAATTGCATTGCTGTATCATTATTGATCGTATTAATAATGAAAGGGGGTGCCCATGCCTCTAACTCTCTTCTTAATTTTTCTTCCCGATCTTTGGCTGCTGCAATTTTTTTATTAAGTTCTTCTAGCTCATTATTTCGTATCGTAAGTTCGCTATTTTTCTTAATTAGTTCTTGTTCTAGTTTATATGTATCAATCATAATTGCAATTCGATGAACTAAATCATCCACGTCCCAAGGCTTTCTTATATAATCAAATATTTGGGCTTTTCGAATTGACTCAACAACCAAGTCTTCTTCTGAGAATCCGGTAACGATGGCTCTAATACTCGTATTATTTACTTTGCGGACAATTTCTAAAAAATTGACTCCATTCATATTAGGCATTCTTTGATCAGATAATACAACCCACGGTTGTACTTTGTTAATTTTCTCAAGAGCACTCAGTGGGCTATCAAATGTTAATATTTCCCACTCCGAAGGCATTGCAGCTTCAAACACTGTTAAATTATGTGGTTCATCATCAACGTAAATGATTAGTGGCTTCATGCAGCCTCCAAACTCATTGAAGATTCAAGTGATTTATTTTTCTTTTTAAAAACAAGAATGAATGTAGAACCTCTACCAGCTTCGCTCTTAATGACAATGGTACCATTATGACGATCCATTTCTTTTTTAACAATAAACAAACCAAGGCCAGTGCCTTTACCTACTTGTTTTGTAGTAAAGAATGGATCAAATATTCTCGTCTTTATATTTTCTGGTATTCCAGAGCCATTATCTGTTATGCTGATTTCAACAAATTCATCTATTAGTTTTGCAGTAATTATAATTTCTGGATTATTGTTGGGTAATGAATCTATAGCATTTGAAATAATATTCATAATGGCTTGACTCACTCCCACTTGTGAACCTTCAAATGACAAGTCATTTTCAATCTGAACTGATAACTTAACAGGAACGAGCTTACTTCTTAAAATTGTGAGTACAGAACTAATCACTTCTTCAACTTTAATATCTCGAAAAGAAGCTTGATTGAGCCCTGTAAAGTTTCTCAAGCTCCTAACAATTTGCACAGTTAAATCTGTACCTTGTTTTATTACATTAAACAATTTGCTAATTGATTCTTTTTCTCCCTCAGGTATGTGTTTAATGACTTTTTTCTCCAATGGTACAATTGCTCCGTTCACAAAATTTATTGAGTTATTAATTTCATGAGCAATACCAGCAGACAAAGTTCCAAGGGAAGCCAATTTTGCTGATTGAACTAGTTCGGCTTGAGAACTTTTCAAACTCTCCAGCGCCTGATTTAAATCTTTTGTTTTTTCTTGTACTTTTGATTCTAAACTCACAAGTAGAGCATCTCGCTCTTTGTATGTGTTTTCAATCTGCTCGTTTGCCGAAATAAATAAAAGAAAAAAGCATGAAATTGCACCAATTGGACCTACCATATATGCATTTGATAGTCCAAATATGTGAATTATATCAGAGGAAGAAGTAAAAACAAAAATAAGAATTGATGAAGATGCCAACCATGCAACTTTATTTGTTTTATCTTTATAAATTAATTTAACAGAAAGATAAAAACACTGTATCATAGAGAGCATTACAAACGGTAAATTTGAAGATGTCCCAAATTGAATTACATCACCAGTATTTCCAAAAGTAATTACTAAGCAATTTATTATAGTTATATATTTGAATACATTAAGGCTTGATTTACTTAAAAAACCAAGTTTGTTTATTATTTTAAAATAAAAATATACACTTATAAATAATGAAATATCTGCAAATTTATGAGCGTTAAGCATTGAAAATTTTATTGAAAACAATGGCGAAATACACATAAGAAAATAAAATGAGAAAAAAGAAGCGCCTAAAATCATACTCCGAACAAGACTTTTGTCAATTCGCTTTATAAACAAATAGTAAGAAAATAAAGACATTAAAAATAACGAGCCAAAAGCAATCATATTAAAATAAATATCAAAGATAACTGAGTAATCTGGATTGTTTGTAATTTTTGGATATACAGAAAATCTTGAGAAATACTTAGAGTATGAATATATTTTCCATATTACAGTTTTACCGTTGGCTAATAGTGAACAATTTATTTTAGGATGATCATAAAAAGACGAAGCAGTGTTAAAGGTAGGATCTCCTGATTGGAGAATCAACTTACCATCTAAAAATAGTTCGTGTACACCATGAATTACTTGTGGTAACTTAACAATACCACTTAAATTTTCGTTACATTTTCTTGCTAATGTATTTGAATTTGCCTCAAAGAGTAATCTATTTTCACTATCTTGAATCCAAAACTTCGTAATATTCCAATTTGAATCTTGTCCGGGGTAACTGGATACTCCTAGAAAGCTTGAAATCGATAATAAAAATGAAGTTACCAACTCTGTCATGAAACTTTCAAATCTTTGTCAGTATGGTTATGAAACGTAAAGTTTGATTTTATCATTGCTTTTTCAATAGCAGAAACTGCAAAATCCAATTCTGAGATTGAGTGATTAGCCATAACCGTAAACCTAAATCTGCAATTCTTCTTACTAACAGCTGGAAAAATAATAGGTACACACCAAACTCCATCATTTAGCAAAGATTGATACATTGTTCCCATTTTTGATTCCTCGCCAATAATTACAGGCACAATAGATGACTCATGTGCAGAATTAAACTTATACCCTATTGATTCTAACCCAGAAGTAAAATGTCTGATATTTGACTGAAGATTATGTAATAAACTACGATCAGACATAAATACTTCTAACGCTGCTATTACTGCTGCTACATTAGATGGTGGTAGTGAAATTGAAAACAGTTGAGATCTGCCAAAAAACCTTATCCATTCAATTAGTTCTTTACTGCCAGTAACAAATCCACCAATACCACCAGCTATTTTTGAAAATGTACCCATTACTATATCAACTTCTTTAAATAAATTATATTTATCTATGATACCCAACCCGTTTGGTCCAACTACTCCAAAACAATGAGCTTGATCTACCATTATTCTGCAATTAAATTCACGCGCTAGCCTGTAAATTTCATCTAACCTTGCTGTATCGCCATCCATTGAAAAAACACCTTCAGTAATTATCAATGCTCCATTATATGAGCTTCTTTCCTTATCTAAAATTGCTCTCAAATGTGACACATCATTGTGTTTAAAAAATCTTGATGTGGCTTTTGACATCCTCATGCCATCCTGAATAGATGCATGACTGTACTGATCAGCAACAATCAGATCACTTGCAGATGTAACAGCAGTAATAATTCCTACATTTGCGGCGTATCCAGAATTAAATAATAATGCAGATTCTTTATTTAACATTCTTGCAATTTTTTCACATAAATCTATATGTAACCGAGTTGTTCCAGTTGTTGCTGGAGAGCCAGTAGAGCCAAACCCATATTGCTCCAAAGCTTTTTTAGCGGCCATTACAACTTCTGGGTGATGACCAAGTCCTAAGTAGTCATTTGATCCCATTACAATGTAATCATTTCTTCCATCTTTTCTCTTTCTAGCTAAATTTACTCTTTGACCGAAAGAGGATTCTCTAATCATTTTGTAACCATATTTGTCAGTTTTCTCCCATTCTTTTTGAAAAACAGAAAACTCCTTTATTCGATCAAATAAATCAACATGAGGATTTTCATTTTCTAAAAAATGAGCTAATGTAAATCGATCAGGACTTAGTTCTTTTTCAAAAACGTGCTCACTCTCATCAAACTTTTGAACTATGTAGTGACTCAAATGTGAGTTTACAGGAACTTTAGAGTCAACAGTTGAAAAAGAAAGTTCATGATACCCTTCAGTTTCATTCAACCTTCTTAGCACTACTCTTCCAATGTAATATTCACCCTTATCCGTTTTAATTTTAGCCGCGGGCCAAATATCACCAACATTACACCATTCATCAAATGGTTCACTTAATTTAAATTTTGCTCTAAAACCCTGTACAGAGCAATCTACGAGTACTCCAACAACTTGATCTCCCATTGGAAGATCAATAGTTACTTCAACATTTTCTTCAGGTTTAACATTATACCTTCTATTACGTATAGCTTTATCTAAACGATTCATATTAAAACCCCCAATTTTACAAATCTATATTCGGTAATTTTGATTAAAACATAATGAAAATAATATAAGCTAGACTATTGATATAGATATCGTAATGATTACAAACTACTTTTTGCTTTAGAAAGGTGATTTTTGAGTTAAATTTAAATTTCCATCACTCGTTTCTTCCCGCTTTTATAGGTGCTACCAGTCATTATGTAACTGAAATTTTAGATGATGGCTCAATCATTGAATAAGATGTTTCACGAATTTCATGTCGAGATGAGGTTCCAGATTTGATTCAAAAAGAAAGAGATTTAGAACGATTCGTTCTGTCGAGAGCTGTGCGATGGCACTTAGATAAAATAATTTTAGTATATAAAAATAAAACAGTTATATTTTATTAAAATCACAGTTTTCAACAGACAACGCCGCAAACGGCGCCATCTGTAGAATTGCATTTTTTAAGCTGCTTTTTTATCAGCGATTTTATCGAATTCAGGATAAAGTAAAGTCTCTTCGCGATGAATTCTGTTTGAAAGAGTCGCCAATAAATTGGATAAATCTTTCATAAATTCAGCTCCATCACCACCTTTTTCCCATTTATTAAAAAAATCGATGGCTGCTTTTGAAATTTTATCCATGTCAGAAGCAAATGTACTCAGTAAAGTTTTTAACGCAGGATTTTGTTCAGCGTTTTTTTTAAGCTCAGGATATAAAAAAGTATCTTCCTTTTTTAAATGAGCTAACAACGCTGCTTTTGAAGCAGTCAATAACTGTAACCCTTCCTTAGTAAGACCTTTTGTTTTTGCTTCAGTTAAAACTCCAGCTAATTTTGCATGGTCAGCTTTTAATTCTGTAACTAACTTTGACATAATCATCTCCTTTTAAATTGGGGTTTCTTAAAGAAAACTCCACGGCACCTCCTCGGCACCAGGTAAAATAAACATTAGATTATTTTAAAATATCTAATCTCAAGTCTGGAGTTTTCTCAAAAAAATACACTTTCAAGGGCTTTTGAGGTTTACAATTCATATTCCTGCCTATGCACTTTACGCCGGTAACTCTCTATATCTGATATATTCGAGTGGAGTATCCTAAAGATTATCGTGAATTGATAAAACGCTTTGGTTCATGGATTAAAAAAGAAGTTATCGAACATCATGCTGATAGGCAGGGATTCGAAAGAGCCTTGGGTTAAAACGTGGTCACTACGCACATTCCATCTCCACCTTTGCCGCCCCCTCCTCCTCCACCACCTCCTGGTTGTGTGCCATTGCGTGATGATCCACTTCCGCCAGCGCCACCATACAGAGAAACTCCTCCTGAACATGAACTGAGTGATCCACCACCACCTCCGCCTCCGTAAACTGAATCGGCTCCTGAGGAATCGCCACAACCACCTCCACCGCCATGATAAAATCCGGCCTCGTTCTTTCCAACATAATCACCAGAATCACTATCAAGATCAGTGCAGCCCTGACCTATTTTGGTGCTCGTATTTGACGTGAAGTTCGCTGAGGCTATGTGATGGGGTTTCCCGGGTGTAGAGTTTTTTCCCGCTGACAATGGCCCTCCGCCACCTCCGCCAGCGGTATAGCCATTAACGACAACGTTTGTACCGCCCCCTCCTCCAAATGCCTTGAGATAAGTACCGAAACTCGAATCTCCTCCTACTCCGCCTGGCGAAGAGACACCGCCTGCACCGCCTGCTCCAATGGTGACTGAGACGGTTGCACTCAAAGAAGCTGTGTTGATCCATTTTTCGGTGTATGCACCACCACCTCCTCCTCCAGCTCCAGGGCCTCCGCCTCCTCCTCCTCCGCCGCCGCCGCCGCCCCAGCACTGAATCTGGGTTCGCACACCGTTGCGTGGTTTTTTCCAGCTTCCGCTTGACTTAAACGACTGGACATCGACAGTGCTGGGTGCAGATAAAAGAACTGGTGTGCTTAGGGTCGCTAATTTAAAATTAACTCCACCTGACGGGGTAACTCCTGGAGCATTTTGCAACTTGTAGCTAAGAAACACTTCATTAGCACCACTACAGTTTGCTGCGCCAGCGGAGCAGTTAGCATTGTAGGTTGTAACAAGTTCCAGTGCGCAATCAGGAGTAGGGTTTGTGCAGACTAGTCCATTAATATCGTATCGCACAGGGGAAAATGTAGTTGTTGCAAAGGAGCCTCCTGAGGCAGCTTCAGTCCCCGAAAATCTCTTTGCATGAGTAGGGTCTGCCGGGTCTAAAATATGAAAGGGCTGATTGGTAACAGCTTTACAACATTTAATACCAGTAGGGCATTGAACTGTTGGCGCCGCGGGATCACCGTTTATGCAATAATCTAAGGCTTCGTTGCCATCAAAATTAGAACTAAGGGCGGAGTAGTTGGTCTTGTCTGTGCTTTTTTGAATGACATTCATATCTAAAATATAGCGGTCAGCAAGAGCTTTAATTGAGTCCCTCGAGGCCATTTGCCTATTGTTGAGTAAACTCTTTTGCCACGACGATTGGAGCTGAAGAAACGTGAGAGCGATGATAGATAAAATTCCTGTGGCCATGATCAATTCCATGACTGAAAAACCTTTTGATAAAACAAAATTCCGAAATCTGAACTTTAATACCATAAGCAACCTTTTTAAATTTTCGTTTCATTTTCTCACAGGAACCAAAGAACTCAACTTTTTTTTCTCACGCTACTTAATTGAGTCTAGCTCGACTTTATTAAACCCAAGTCGTAACTACTCAAGTTTGTAAGAGTTATATTATAAAAGCTACATGCAATTGCCTTTGTTTATTAAACTAATTTATGATTAATTAAACATGATTACTCTTTAAACTTGCTCTATTTATAGGAGAAGTAGTGAATTCGAAAGTTGAACTTTATGTCTTTAGGCACGGGGAAACCGACTGGAATAGAGTCCATCGATTTCAAGGCCACACCGATATCCCACTTAATGAAAACGGCATAGATCAAGCAGTAAAATTATCAAGTTATGTTGAGGAAATTCAACCGCAAATCATTTTAACTTCAGACTTAAGTCGAGCAAAGAATACTGCATTAATCGTAAATAAAAATATTCAGACTAAAATGATAGAAACCCCCATGCTCAGAGAATGTCGATTGGGAGATCCCGAAGGAATGCTACGCAGTGAAATTGACAAAAAATACGGAAAAGATGCTTGGAAAAAATGGAATTCAATACACAAGTCCGATCAAGATTTTTCATTTCCCAACGGAGAGTCAAAACGTGAACATCTCCAACGCCAATTAAATTTTCTTGAAACATTTATGTTAGAAAATTCTAATCTTACTAAACTAGCAGTTTCTACTCATGGCGGAAGCTTACGCCGCTTGGTTCACTATTGCGATAACTCCCCTACTCAACCGATCCCAATACCAAACTGTGCTCTTTACAAAATTGAATTTAATACTTCTAGTAAAACTTGGCTCTACCATGGACCAATTTACCTTGATATCGACGAAATCGCCTTCATGTGAAAGTAAGTTACTTAACAAATAATTGCTGGATAATATCTTCAGGCCAAGGAATAGTCCTACCAGTCTTTTTATCAAGGCAGGCCACATTCATTTTACAAGTGCTCAATAACTTAGTGGATTGAACATCTCTCATCACAATTTCCACCATACAGGTTTTTTCTTTTACTTCAGAAATATAAGATTGGATTTCAAATTCGCGATCACCTACGACTGAACTAAGAAACTGAATATTCAAATCTTTCACAACAAATGCCATTGGACATTCCGTCAGAAATTTTAAATCCCAATTCAGATAAGTTCTCATGCACGTCATTCGATGAGCTAAATAGTGATAGACATAAAATTGGGTATTCATATGACCATAGGGGTCCATTTCACTAAATTGGGCACGGTCTTTCGATACGAAAACTAAGGGCTTACTAAATTGTAACAGTTTACCGGTCTCATCAATAAAACTAATAGACATTTTAATTCCTCATTATTTTGAGCTTATTAATACTAAATGTAATAAATTAAACTTAGAAAAAATTATAATCAATATTATTTATTAAATAAATTTTTACACTGTTGGCTCATTGTTGGCACTTCAGGAAGGGAATTCATTAAATTAATCGTAAATGGTTGAGGTGGTAAGATTTGTAATTTTTGAAAATTTCGATTTGTGATTTGCACCTGATGAATCACTCTCAAACCTAAATCATTACCCTGGATAGATTTTTCTAAAAATTCATTTATTAAATCACCCATTCCCATCAATAATTCAAATGGATTTTGACGTATTCTTTCTTGAATCCTTCTTTCCATTTCACCAGAATTAGATAATGGACTTAATGTAAACTCCATTGGTATTTTAATTTTAAAAACTCCTTTTCTAATTTCTTGCTGAACGAATTTATCTTTATTAAAAACATAAATTTGAAAGTTAGTTCTTTTGGCTGGATGCTTAAATTTTTCTTCTTCTAAAGGAAGTGTTATAAAGTGTTTGTTAGCTTCGGAATTTAAAATCCCATAAGTTCTTGATTCTACAATTCGCAACTCCTCAATCGGAACTTCTGATCTGACCAAAAATTCAAAATACCCTTCACCTCTAGGAATTGTAAGCATTTTTTTAAGTGGATAAAATTTATCTCCTATATTAATTCCAATTTTTTCTATTAAAATATTTGATTTTATATTTTGATTTTTAATATTATTTAAATCAAATTCAGTCTGATTACTTAGAATTTGTAGCCCCTCTCGAAAGAACAACTGTCTCGCGCCAGTGACCAGAACAGAAGAAATTTCCAAGTCAATGTTCGAAGTAGGTCGATCTATAATTGCTTCGAATGTATTTGCACTAACTCGTCGAATGGGGTGATGAATTGTTTTATTATCTCCGGTTAGCAAAAGTATCAACTTGCTATCTCTTGAAAGATTGTTTTTAGATTCATCAATTTGAATTTGAATGGTAATTTTTCGATTCTCTTCAGAAATTATTTTTAAATCCCCGCTTATAACCTCTTCTGTTTTTGAATATCGCTCTACATCATAAATTTTATCAATTTTTCCATTATTTCTATTAATTCCAATTACGAACTCGTTTAATTCAAATACTTTTTCTGGCGCTTCTAAATGATTATGAAAAAATGTTTGGTCAATTTCACCCTTTGAGATTTCTGAGACAAAATCAATCTGAACCGTCCGAATTTTAAACCACGATCTTCTTTGATCATTTTCATTAACAGGTTCAATCTTTTCAAAGTTCCAAAAAAAGTTTCTAAAATAACCATCACCTTGCTCTGTCAACGTAACTCTACTGCGTGCTTCTAACAAAGATATTAATTCTTCTGAAAGGTCATGAATGCGACCATCGATTTCAGCAAAAAAGAAAAATGGATTTATATCAAGATAATCTATGTAATTCATACTGTATTTTACTTCACTCCTGATCAGATTAATTATTTCGCTCGCATTATGAAGTTGAAGTTTGGTACCGTCTTGAGTAACAGTTTCTAAATCTAAAATTTTAGCATAAGAGGCCAACTCTGAAGCAATACTATTTACTTTAGCTTGATTCTTATTTGGAATAAAATGTGCAAACTCATGAACTAAAAGTTGAAATATTTCAGAAATACTCATGATCAATCCAGGATCATTTATCGCTTTAAGATTTACACTTATGGGATCTCCCCAGTTTGGTGGTTGTCCGTTAATAGCTCCGAATTTAAAGATTCGAGGTGGCTGTCCTTTAGCCAAACGAAAACTATCTACATCGTTAGAAAAATTGAGTTTAACATTCATTTCACGATTATATTTTTTTGAAGTCTCTAAAATGTACTTCAAATAACCCCATGTCTCATTATCGATGTCAGTCCCATGCCTACTTTTGTAATTTGATATATAGATTTTTAATGAATCCATCATCAGTAAACTAAATCGCTCATAAATACCCTCATAGAGGGCTCTCCGATCTATCATTTGACTTTGATTAGAACTGATTCCATGTTTACCGACTTCGGCCAAAACATTCTTACCAAAAATAATCAATAACGTTAATAAGATTAAAGGCATCGGCACTCTCCACACATGAAGAAGATGCAACATCAATGCCATTCGCGGATTGGTCGTTGATACCTTAAAAATTAAGCCTAGAATTTAAAGAACTTATATTTATATCTTTGGTTTTATAATTCCAAAGGCGCTGGCGCGTGATTTTACCTGATCAAAATGGTTGTTGCTATCAAAAATTAAGTCTAATTTAATTTTAGCCTTGCCGAACTTTTTGTCACCGCAATCCCAATTTACGTCTAATATAACAATAGAAGAAAATGGGTTATCCTGCTCCCAATCTTTGACCAATAAATTTAAATACTTTTTATTTATACAAAGCTGAATATTATTAAATAGATAACTTAGATTGATTGATTTTTCATTTTCCTCTAAAATTAATTCATCCAATGTTGATTGCCGGTCAGATTCAATTATTTTTAACCAATGTAGGGAATAATCCTTTATGGCAAGTGATCGACGAGTTTCCACTAATTTTTCAAAAACTTTTTTAGCTATTCCATGATCATCCACATTTTGATGACGAAGAAGTGCATACAATACCCATGACCCAATAATATTAAGAGAGTATGGGATGCCTTTATCATCTGCTAATAACATTGAGTTGATTTTGATTGGTGATCCAACTCTAGAGTCCGTTAAAACAGTTTGACTAATGTTTTCAGAATCAAAAAACCCCAATTGATAAGAATTCCGCTCAGAACTCATGGAGTTTATTACTTTTTCAATTAAGATTTGTTCACCATTAGTTAGTTTGCACGGATTTAAATCACGCAAACATGGTGTTAGATACCGTTCCATTTTTTCAAAGGTTGAAACAGCTATCATTTCGCCAAAACCGCCACCGTTTCCAACACCTCGAACTCCGGCAAAAGTTAATGTTTGAGGTACGTTAATTCCAATTATTAAGAAATATAAGAAAAAAGTTTTCATAGCTTGTTTTTATTCTTTTAAATGAGCAATGTCAAACAGCTGATAAGATAAGTTATACACAGAATCCTTGTCTGATTTTCCTTCATATTTATAAATAATGGGCAATAGCGCTTCTTGAATCTCCTTTTTAAACCCAGACAGATCTTGCTTTCGTATCGAAAAAATCCATGATTGAAAATCTCGCTCTCGCAAGTCTTGAGTCACAAGGGCCTCTTGAGCTTTTTTTAACATTTGATTGTGAAATTTCTTTATGGCCTCAGAAGCCATTTCATTTCCAATTGAAATATCCCCCAGTGCAATGCAATACTCACCACCCTCTTCATAGAGAAATCCGAGCTTCAGCATTCGATCTATGGCCTGAGTTACTTCATTCAACCCTATTCCAAGTCGCTTTGCCATTTGTATAGGTTTTAATTGTGGTGCAATTTCAAGTAGCTCTAGAATAGCCAAATAATACCAATCAGAGATCAGCTTAAATAGCTCCAGATCTAACTTTTTTTTATTTAATCTTTGCCTAGCTTCTTTCACTTTAGATTGATTTTTGGAATGTGAAATAATGACAAGATCGACCCAATGGTTGATTTGCTCTGGAGTCAAACCTATTTTTGCTCCTAATATTTGTATTCGATCCTTAGAAAGTGAAGCTTTTCCACTTAATACTTCAGATAATGTTGAGACTCCTATTTCAAGGTCTCTCGCAAAGGCACGCATAGAGTATCTCGGCCGTCGCCCTATTCGCTTCTTAAACTCCATCTCTAGATAATAATGTGCTTGCAGGGGGTAAAATTTATCCATCCAACGTCCTCAAAGCCCCTCTTAGAACGCAATCAAAATTAGGAGTCAAGGACCGTCGTTAAAGATCTCCTGTTCACTAGTACATTTTACAAAATATCAATGAGAAAAGGTCTGCAAATATGTTCCTCATTCTAGGACAACTTCTAATTGCAAAAACCGACTTAACAAATCGTATATCTTATGACGAGACTGGACCAAAAACTAATAAAAACTTTGATCCAGCAAATGATAAGTTTGAATTCGAAAAAAAAAGGTTCATTAGGACATATTTTAAATAAAGTGAAATTCCAACAAGCCGTTTGGAAAATCGGCAAGGACGCCCAAGCCGTTTTCTATAAAGAGGTTCTCTTAAGTTAAGTTCTAAGTCCAGTGCCCAAAGAGTTTTATGTGTGATCCAATATTGAGATGACCACAAAAAAAACTCGTAAATCAACCAAGAGAAAATCGACGGAGGAGATGTTATTAGACCCTTCTCCTGATTTTGTTTTAAGAGACCTAAGTTGGCTCAATTTCAATAGTCGTGTTTTACACGAAGCCAAAGATGATCGTACTCCACTTTTAGAAAGATTAAAATTTCTTTCCATTTTTTATTCAAACCTTGATGAATTTTTCATGAAGCGCGTAGGGAATTTAAAGCGCCATGTGACTATTGGTATATCCCAACGAAACCGCGAAGGATTACCTTGGGATAAGATGCTCAAAGATGTCCGCGATAAAGTGGCACTTCTAGTAAAAGAAGCACATGACATTTTTGAAAAGGACATTCGTCGACAATTAAAAAATCAAGGTATCGAATTTTTAAAATGGGATGACTTAAAAGAAGATGAAAAATCCGAACTTCATCAGTATTTTATGAAGCAGGTTTTCCCTGTTCTCACTCCACTTTCAGTTGATTCTGGGCATCCCTTTCCGTTTATTTCAAATCTCTCCACTTCTCTTGGGATTGCCTTAACTTATCCCGATCGAGATGAAAAGTTTTTTGCCCGTGTCAAAATTCCACACGTACTTCCACAGTGGGTAAAGACCTCTAAAAGTCCTCATCGGTTTATTAGCTTATTAGAACTCATCCGAGCCCATACACAAGAATTATTTCCCTCAATGAAAATACTCTCAGTAATGCCTTTTAGAGTCACTCGTGATGTTGATATCGAACGAGACGAAGAAGACGTCGAAGACTTATTAGAAATGATCGAGGAAGAATTAAAGCAACGTCGCTTTGCTTCTATTGTTAGGGTGGAGTATTTAAAACTCAGCGAACCAAAAACTTCTGAAGCTTGGATTTTAAAATTTCTCCAAGCAGAGTTGGAACTCTCTGAAGGTGATTTTTATGAAAGTCCCATGCCCCTAGACTTCTTTAATTTTGAGACCGTTGTAAATTTAAATTTAGCGCCTCTCAAATTTGATCCTTGGGTGCCCCGGATTCCCTCTCCGTTTTTGGATGAATCCGTTAGTATTTTCAACCTTATTAAATCCCACGATTACCTTATACATAATCCTTATGAAAGTTTTGGAGCTACGATCGAGCGCCTCATCAGTGATGCTGCTCTCGATCCAAAAGTCCTTGCCATTAAAATGACACTCTATCGTACTGGAGATAATAGCCCATTCATTAAAGCTCTCATTCGCGCTGCCGAATCTGGAAAACAAGTTGTGTGTTTAGTTGAACTTAAAGCGCGATTTGATGAAGAGAGAAATATCTTTTGGGCGCAAGAATTAGAAAAAGCGGGTGTTCATGTTGTTTATGGAATTGTGGGATTAAAAACTCATGCCAAAACAACACTCATCGTAAGACAAGAACCAGAAGGCCTCAAGTGCTATTGCCATATAGGAACCGGAAATTATAATGTTGCAACAGCTCGCTACTATACAGACTTAGGCCTTCTTACCGCAAAAGACAATATCACTTCAGAGGTTATTGAATTATTTAATTATCTAACGGGTCGCTCTTTACGTTCTCATTATCAAAAACTCCTCGTCGCACCGGTAAATATGTACCAGCGATTTTTAGAGATGATTGAGCGAGAAAAGTCCATTGCTGCCCAAGGAGGACCCGCGCACATCATTGCTAAATGTAATAGTTTAGAGGAGCGCCAGCTTTCACAATCACTTTATAAAGCCTCACAAAATAATGTTAAAATCGATTTGATCGTACGTGGTTTTTGCTGTCTGAGACCCCAAGTGCCTGGTCTGAGTGATAATATTAGAGTGATTTCTATCATTGGACGTTTTCTTGAACATTCTCGAATTTATTATTTCAGAGCCGGTGCTGCTGATCCCATAGATGGAGAGTTTTACATTGGCTCAGCCGATTGGATGCACCGGAATCTCCACTCCAGAGTCGAAGCGGTAGTTCCCATTGAAGATCGATCTCTAAAAGAAAAATGCTGGGAGATCCTGCAAGTCTTGCTGAATGACCAAAGACAAGCTTGGGAAATGAAATCAACGGGAGAATACACTCAGCGACATGGCACGCCACAGGGAACCCACACCATACTCATGAATCAAGCCAAAGCTAAGTATGGTCAACACATTGAAGAGCCAAAAAATGATTCAGAAGATGAAAAAAATACATAAATTTAGTTAAATATAAATTATTTATTTAATTTATATCGTGACAATTTTTGTTCACAGTATGAAAAAACAAGAAATGTTTAATCTCTTGTAGACCTTATTCAATCTCTTTGAGATAAAGCTTTCGATGAAGTTTTTAGGCGTTGCCATTGGGCTTATCATTTTAGCGTCTTTTGGTTGTAATAGAACCGATAGCCATCGTACCTCCGAATCTCAGGTCGAGTGGGCCTATCAGCTCATTGATGAAGGTCAATACACTGAAGCCATAAATCTTTTTTGGAATTTACTGCACGAAGAAGATACTCCCACAATTCGAATAGGCTTAGCCTCCGCCTATGCTGCTCGAGCTGGTATTCAAGTTCATAGTTATTGGGAACTAGTTTTACCGCTTGTAAAAAATCAAACGACGGTTACGACAGAATCAAGTCAAAAAATTAAAGCCCAATGGGAAAAGTTACTCGAATCACTTCCCATTGATTTAAAGGAACGCCTAAGTAAAAAAACTGAAGACATCATTAAAGCTAATAACCAATTAGAAGAGTTAAAGTTACGCTTTAATCAAATTCCTTTATTAAATTCACTCGATCAAGTTGGAGATATTATGATGGCTCGATCTATCATAAAAGATATTCCCGCCAAGGGCACACATCTTTACAGAAGTCTCCTCACGCTTATACTTTTACGCTTTCAAATTAATTCCTCCTCAGAAGAATTTCAAAATAGCATCAAAACAATTACTTTAGATAAACCCTGCCCTATACAATTGAAGAGTTGGATTTCAAATCTTGAATTACCTCTCAATCTTATTTCCGACTTAATTCTTGACATCAAAGTAGCTTATCCAAGCAAACTGCCAGAAATCGCACCGTTTGAAAATCAATTCAAAAACTACCACGGCGTCGTTACTAATTTGCTCACATTGTTGGATACCGGCTTATGTTCTGCAAATTAATTGGATCTTTAATTTTACTTATAAATTACCTTAGAAAGCTTAGAGGTTACCACACTTCTACGTTTTTAATAATTTTAAGTTTTACTATCTCTAATTTTGCTAGAGCTGAGTCAATGAGTGAACTTGAGATTTTTTTAAATCAAAGCCAAATTGAACACCGACGAAATCATCAATTATGTTATGCTTATAATGATTCAACACCCGGGTTACCTTGTAATCCAGCCTTTTTAGGAATAAGACAGCAGTCCAAAGTATGGATCTATGGTTATGGCAACAATAATTTAGGATATTTTCAAGACGTTGCAGACATCATCAATGGCCCCATAAATCCAGAAAAACTGTTAGAAATAATTGATCACAACTCCAATGAGCATTTTATCGCAGGGAGTTCCATTGGTTACAAAACCGATAACTGGGGATTTAATTTAGTACCTTCAAAACTTATTTTATTTACTAAAATCAGAAACCCGGCCCTTCCTCGAATTACTTTGCTGGCCTCCAAGGAAGCTGAAGTACAATTTCAAATGGGAAGTTTTTTTAACTCCGAATGGTCTTGGGGTTTTCAAGCTCGAGGTCTACAACGTCGATTCTCTTACAGTGATGCCTACTTCAGCGACCACTTGGTCGATGGCTCTAACGACTTATATAAAATAAAAACTCAACAGGCTTATTTTTTTGAACCCAGTATTCTTTATGCACCTGAGGGAGTGGATTGGAATCCATCTTTTAATGTGATGCTCGACCAAGTCGGTCATTCAGACAACGATATAGAGCCCTATAAACTTCACCCTAATCTTCGAGCCAGTGCTTCGGCTTCTAATGACCTAAACTGGGGTCATTTAGACGTTGGTGTTTCAACACAATGGATGAATATAAATCAAAAACAAAAATTATTTTCAAGTATCGGCGGCTCCTATCAAGTTTCACACCTTGAACTGTACTGTACTTTTAGTGAAATTGAACAGCAAGTTGGTCTAGGTTTAAACTTTAAAACAATTACCACTGCACTTTCCTACTCTCAACAAGACTGGAGCAATAACCTAGCCTCCGAATCGTATACTTTATGGAGATGGGACCTAGGTTTTATTTTTTAAATTACCTAACATCAAAATCTCTATAACTGTCGAGAAATCCTAATTTCTTTAAAAGAAAATCCGATGAGACTGTTGATGATGCAAAATTCAGCTTCAACTACTAAATTTAAGAGAAAATATCCCCGTCGAATTTTCTTTGGCGCAATTGGTCTGTTATTAAAAGGAAATTATTATATTTCTTCTGCAACGACCATTGGAGAAGGCGGCTTATCTTTTAAATGGGATCAAGCAATAGTAGTTGGTACTGAAATTGTTATTAGCTTTAAAATACCAGGTGAGAGTATGATTTCACGCCGTGGAGAAGTTCGTAACGGTAGACCTGATAATAGTTCTGCCCAAAGCAAAAGTTTTATTATTGGAGTACAACTTCTTCCCCTAACAATTGCTGAAAAGAGAAAAATACGATCCTATGTATCAGCACGTTCTGAAAACGAACCCACTATTTAGAAGATCTTTTTCCTTCATAATTGCGGCCACCAAAACTGCGTCCTCGACTTGAACCGCCACTACCAGAAGACTCTGATCGCGAAGAACCGCCAGCACTACGTCCACCGCCTCTTGAACCTCGTTCTTCAAACTTTCCGCCACGACCACCTTCTTTACGATCATGGCTCATTGTAGCTCCACCACCACGTGAAGCACCACTACCACCAGAACGACGAGCACGAAAGCTTTCACCACCGCTGCGGCTTCGGGGACGACCACCACCATCATCTCTACGAGAGCGCTCATCGAATTCTCTAGGAATTTTACCATCAAGGAAGTCGAGATTTTTTTCGGTTTGATTAAATAATTCCTTTTTAACCAACATAAATAGTTTAGGTAAAAAGTCTTCCACATCAAAGCTTTGAAGTTGTGGGCGCTCTTTTACAATCTCTTGTACCGCTTGTTGAGCCAAACGATAACCTGATCCCTGAAAGTCTTGCCCCATTAAATCTAGAATTTTTTTAATTTCTGAAACGGCATGATCAATCGCCTTTGGGAATACTCCTTTGTGCAGCTCAATACCCAACATTTTTTGCAATCTCACCAATGATCTCAACTCGTTTGGTCCAACCAACGTAAAGGCATGACCATCGTTCCCATTTCGACCCGTTCTACCAACTCGATGAATGTAAGCTTCAATATCCCAAGGCAATGAATAATTCACAACATGAGTTAAATTTTGGATATCAAGGCCACGAGCAGCGACATCCGTTGCAACCACAATACGAGTTTCGCCAGAGCGAAATCGTTTTAAAATAAATTCGCGATCTTTTTGATTTTTATCTCCGTGTAGGGATTCCACCAAAAGATTATTCTTAAGTAAGGCTTGCTCTAACTCCGCTACTTCTAACTTAGTTTGGCAAAATATAAATCCATAAAACTGAGGAAACGAACGCAATAAACGAAGTAAACCCTCAGTTTTCAATTCAGGTCTCACTGTAAAGTAAGAGTGACGGATTGTGGGAGATAACCCCTTCCCAGTGCTCACTTCAATAAAAAAAGGCTTTTCTAAATAATTCTTAGTAAGCTGTCGAACTGAAGAGCTCATAGTAGCACTAAACAGCCAGGTTTGGCATGATGCTCTAACCGTTTTATCCTCAACATCTTCAGGATGAGTTGCCGACAATATAAAAGTGAGACTTTCCTGAAATCCCATTGATAACATTTCATCAGCTTCATCAAGGACCATCATCTTAACTTTAGTTAAACTCAACAAATCTTGTTCTAGCAAATCAACTAATCGCCCCGGAGTAGCGACAACAATTTGAGCGCCCTTTTTTAACTGCATAATTTGAGTTCGATAACTTGAACCACCATAAATGACCGCCACTTGAATTTGCTTAGCAGCTCCAATCTTTTTTAATTGTTCAGCAACTTGAGAAGCCAATTCACGAGTAGGCGAAAGCACGAGTGCTTGGGGGTAATTAGCTTTAGCATCTATTTTTTCAATGAGCGGAATTCCAAAGGCCGCAGTCTTCCCAGTTCCAGTCGATGCGAGAGCGACCAAATCTTGATTTTTTTCCCGAAGTAGTACCGGAAGTGTTTTTTCTTGAATTTCAGTTGGAGTCGTAAAACCCATTTTTTCCAGAGTAGAAATTACTTCTGGAGAAATATTAAATTGACTAAATGATGACACAATAGATCCTTTTATTAAATGGTGAACAGAGCGCTGTACCATGCACTGCCACAGAGAAAAGGTCAAGTTGTATGTTGGAGATTATGTCACATCCTCTATAACAGATCTAACTGAGTGCTTTTAGCATTTTGAACCCACACTTCAAAGACATCTTGAGGTTTGTACTGAGTAAAATTTTCCTGGTAGAGACTCGTCATTGGACGGCTCACAACTCCACACGATCGAATTTTATCAAAAAGACTGAGATCATTTTGAACATTAATGGAAAGCCCATGATAAGCTCTCCCCTCAGTAAGTCGCAGCCCTACAAAACAAATTTTTTTTTCACCTAAAAATAAACCAGATTGATTTGAATCTATTTTTACCGAGCACCCCAGTTGCTCTAAAGATTGTTTGGTGATCTTTAAAAGTAAACAAACGTACTCTTTCGCAAGCCATCCTCGGCTCCTCATCGAAATCATAGGGTAAATCACGAGCTGACCGGGACTATGAAGAGTCGCCTGCCCTCCCCTATCCACAATTGTTACGGGAATTTTTTCGTTGGTATTAAATCGTAATTCTTCTTCTAGCTTTGATCTTTTACCTAAGGTGATGATGGTTGGATGCTCCACTCCCCAAACCACCTCTTTATCCTCTGGCCAAGTTAAAGAGCCCTTTTGCCATTGATACACTTCGCTATAATCTTTAGTTCCTAGCCATTCGTAATTCATAACTTAGTCACTATCACAAAAAATGTGAAATGAAAAGCAATGCATTTTTTTAAAATTCAATTCTCATTAGTTTGATTTTTCAACAAATTTATTGGGATTATTGAGCGCAATTTTCATAAAATTGGTTCGAGATGTTTTATAAACTTCCCGTTGTTTGCTATTATAATTTAAACTTCCAAGATCAAAATAAAATGGATTTGATTTGCAGTCTGGTATCTGAGAAATGGCGTATTTGATATGGTATGCTTGACTGCCAGGGATAGTCGATTTTCTCAAAACTTGCCAATGTGAATTGTCATCAAAGAACGCAACTCCTTTGTAAATTTGATTTCCAATCATCGTCAGCGCACACTTTAAACTTTTTTTAGCACTTTTTGAAACTCCACGTTCACAATTTAAATCAGGGTCCCATTTTGAATATAAGTCTTCGTTTTCTTGATGGAGTTGCAATAACCCAGCAGCAAGTCCATAGGGGCCTTGATTGAGGGCCGTTTCTTTACAACTACTTTCATAATGTGACATAGACATCATAACAAAAACCCAAAGGTTTTTTCGTTGTTCGCTATTCATATCGATATAACCAGGGCAAGCGCCACCAAACGTTATATTATGATTCAACAAATCTTTAACTGCTTGAGATGACAGTGTTGTCTTAACTGTTTTTCCTAAAGAACCAAACTCTTGTTTTGCTTTTGCTATAAAGTGATGCTCACATCGTGAAGCGTAGTGCATTCTCTCAGCAATCTCTGAGAATACATTTGCTGCGGTGGACTCTCTCGATAAAACTGGGTCATTTTCTTTATTGAACATTTCCCAACTTTTACTCGTACCTTTACCATCCCCATCTTCACTCAATTTTTCCCGTAAAGTAATTTGAATTTTTTTATATAATGACTTTTTATTTGATATGATTTCGTTGCTATAGGCTCGATGTTTCAGGCTAGATCTTAATCTCGCTAAATCACAGGAATGGTTATAGGTAAAATTTAAATTTCCTTGCTTCCAAGCCTTCACCACTTTTGGAGAAATAAGCGAGCGCTTTTTTCCTGTTATAAATTCAATTTTATCATTTGTATAGCATGTTGAATTTAAAATAGAAGTTATTTGATCTGAAGAGCTTTGAACAAATATTTCATTTTGAGACTTTGAAGAGGTAAGTAAAACTGAAGATAATACTGTGATGTAAATAATTTTATTTAAAATTTTATCGTCATTAATTAATCGTATTAATTTCATTGTTCCTCCTATAACGTACCGATTTGAAACTATTAATTCCGAGTACTTTACCTCCTCTCCTTATTTTAACCCGAAGCAGCTAGGAGCCCTAGCAATCATTACTAAAGTGTCTAATTGTAAATCATATTTATTTATTTTTTTGGCATGAATCTAGGAATGAAATGAACAATAACTCAAAAAGATACATTGATTTGATTAAATAGTTTAAATGGCAAAAATATGGATGGGAATTCCAAAGCAAAACATCTAAATTCTTGGGGACAAGCCTATAACGTAAAACAGACTCTCTATAAAGATTATTTAGTGAGCAATGGTTCCGATGGAATGTTAAACTCCTCGGATGATATACTGATACCCATTGCTCACCATCCTTAATTCAATTTACGACAACGTATTACTAAATAACATTTCTCTATACTTAGGAAGCTTCCACAAATCTGATCCAACAAGAGTTTCTGCACGATCACAGGCCTCTCTCAATCGATTGACGGCAGGAGTTGCTTTTTCAACTAATGCTTGCATTTGCTTTTCAACATCATCCATAGCATCAATACTTGCAAACAACTTTTCAACCTCTCCTAAGTTTTCAATAATTGCACTGTAAGACTCTTCCATTTCAGTTAAGCGCTGTGCATGTAATTTTTTAGCGGTTGATAAAGTCATGCTCGCACCAACTTGAGCGGTCGACATAATTTGTTCTTCAATGGCCGGCAATACATGTGAGCGAGTAAGCTCAGTCAATGTGTTGATTTCAATTAATAATGTCTTTACGTGCCTTTCCACAAGGATGTGATAACGGGCATGAATTTCTTCATCTGTTAACACTTTAGAATCCATTAAAAACTGAACCGATTTATGATCTTTCAAAGCTTTCAAAGCCGCATAACTATTTTCAAGAATGGGAAGGCCACGGCGTCGCGCCTCTTCGCGCCACTCTGCTGAATAGTTATTCCCGTCAAAGCGAATAGCTTTCGACTCTTTTAACAATGCTCGAGTCAATTGCATAACGGCTTCATCTCTAGGAACTTTTTGCGAGAGAATTTCACGCAAACGTTGAGTTGCAGACTTGAATGCTTCAGCAACTGCTGCATTTAAAATTGAAACCGGAACTGAAACGTTTGCTGACGCCCCCACTGCACGAAACTCAAACTTATTACCCGTAAAAGCAAACGGAGAGGTTCTGTTACGGTCAGTGTAGTCTTTTGAAATTTTTGGAAGATGATTGACTCCTAAATCAATAATTGAAGCGTCAGTCGCTTGCGCCGCCTGACCTTGCTCTATGCTATCAAAAATCTTCTCCAAGAAAGAACCCATAAATGCGCTGATAATTGCAGGAGGAGCTTCGTTTCCACCAAGTCTGTGATCATTGCCGGGAGATGCAATGGCTGCTCTTAAAACATCAGCGTGAAGATGAACTGCATTTAGAACAATGGAACATACAGCTAAAAATCGTAAATTTTGATGAGGAGTCGTTCCGGGTTCTAATAAATTTTCGCCTTTGTCATTACTCAAACTCCAATTACAATGCTTTCCACTTCCATTGAGCCCCTTAAATGGTTTTTCATGAAACAAACAAACTAAACCGTGGCGAATAGCTATACGCTTCAGTGTTTCCATTGTGAGAGCATTATGGTCAGCTGCAATATTGGCACTTTCAAATATGGGTGCAATTTCATATTGGCTCGGAGCTACCTCGTTGTGACGAGTTTTAACAGGTACACCTAACTTAAAGAGCTCCATTTCAGCATCTTCCATAAAAGATTTTACTCGAGCAGGAATGGAGCCAAAGTAGTGATCTTCAAGCTGTTGACCTCGAGGAGCCGCCGCACCTAACAAAGTTCTACCAGCCATAATGATGTCAGGTCGAAGAAAAGCAAAATCTCTTTCAATCAAAAAATATTCTTGTTCGACACCCAAAGTAGTTTGTACTGATTTGCAGTCAACATCTCCTAAAAGCTTTAAAAACTCAGAGGCTTCTTTTGAAATTGATGTCATTGAGCGAAGAAGCGGCGTTTTGTTATCAAGAGCATGGCCGTGATAGCCGAAAAACACCGAAGGTATACAAAGAGTGTGTCCCTTCTCTCCAGTCACAATAAAAATAGGAGAGGTTGGATCCCAAGCTGTGTAACCTCTCGCTTCAAAGGTCGAGCGCATTCCACCGCTAGGAAATGAAGAGGCATCAGGCTCTCCTTGAATAAGTTGTGAGCCACTAAATCGTTCGATTACTCTTAACTCAGAGTGATGGGAATGCTGGATGGTGATAAAGGCATCATGCTTTTCAGCAGTTAAACCAGTCATGGGTTGAAACCAATGGCAAAAGTGCGTAGCTCCTTTTGCAACGGCCCAGTCCTTTATGACCTGAGATATAACTTCAGCAGTTTCTTTGGTGAGTTTTTCGCCTTTTTCTAGGGTGCGCATTAAATTACTAAAGGCATCTTTGGGAAGTTTTTCGCGCATCTGACGAAGACCAAAAGTCAATTCGCCAAAATATTCAGATACAGGTAGCACCGTACTAGTGTCTTGAGACATAGATCACTCCTTTATTCTTCCAGAAAGAATTTATAAACAAAATCACTCTCTGAAAAAGTTTGATGTTATGTTCTCAATCAAATAAATTTATTTATTTACTAAACAGAATTCATCTCATTGAAAACGAGATCATCATGAGTTATTCTCAAGTTAATAGCAAGATGAAAAAAATTAAGGTTGTACTCTTAATACATTGAAAGCATGAGGCCTAAGAATATCAAAAAAACTATAATAGCATTTCGTTCAGGCTGTGACATAAATTCATTAAATCCTTGTGGAAACCTTCAAAATTTGAACGTTTCTAAACTGTCAAGACCCAATTTGCTAGTATTTTCTTTAAAAAAGTGACTCTTTCCGGCATCGCAATGGAATATTTTCATCGCCCTCTCGGTTTAAAGCTTCACCATGCAATGTATGAACGTGCAAAGTGTTTGTTTTTACACCAGTTCGAACAGGATACCCATAAGTAAGAATAATTTTATCCCCTGTTTTAGCCAATCCGTATTGAATGAGGGTTTTTTCAACTTGTTTAATAACATCTTCGATGCTGTGGTAGGCATCTATGGGAAGCGTTTGAAGCCCCCAAATCAACTCTAACCTATTTAAAACATTCAATTCATGCGTAACCGCAATGAGTCGTGCCTTGGGCCTAAACCCTGAAATTATATTCGCCGTTTTCCCAGAGGTGGTTAAACACACAATTGCTGCCGCATTTAATTTCAAGGCGCACACGCATGCGCTTGCCGCCAAGGAAGCTGACGTCGATAAAATGTCGCTTTCTAAGGATAAATGATAATAATTTCGATCCGCACGTTCCACTTCACAAATAATTTCATGCATTGTTCGTATACACTTAAAGGGATGTTTGCCGCTCGCGGTTTCTGCGGAAAGCATCAGGGCATCAGATCCATCTAAGACTGCATTGGCCACATCCGTAATTTCAGCGCGCGTTGGCCTTGGGTTTTCGATCATGCTGTCCAACATTTGAGTGGCCGTGATGACAGGCTTTCCCAATTTATTTGAAATGGATATAATTTCTTTTTGTTTACCGGGAAGAACACTCTGCCCCACTTCTATGGCTAGATCTCCTCGAGCCACCATAACAGCATCGCTCAAACGCACAATTTCTTCTAAGTTTTCTAGAGCTTCAATCATTTCAATTTTTGCAACTATCTTTGCTTCACTCTTTTTAGCCTGTATGAGCTCACGTAATTTACGAATATCTTTTCCCTGTCGCACGAAACTTAAGGCGATGTAATCAACGTCGTTGGCAATTCCAAATTCTAAATCTTGTAAATCTTTTTCTGACATACACTCTACGGCTAAAAACGCGCCGGGAACATTCATTCCTTTTCGATCCTTGAGAATTCCACCATAGATCACCGTCGCATCTATTTCCTGACCATCCACACGGTCGACTCTTAATTCTAAGAGACCATCGTCTAATAAAATTCGTGTTCCTGGCTTACAACTTAAATGTAAATTTTTAAAGTCCGAAGGAATCAGTCCCACATCGCCAACCACATCACGAGTCGTAATTTTTACATTTTCGCCGGGGGTGATGGTAATTTTACCTTCTTTAAAACGCCCCACTCGAATTTTAGGTCCCTGCAAATCTTGCAGTATTGTTACAGGTGCTTGAAGGGTTTTGGAGAGTTTTCTAATAATTTGGATAACCTTCAAATGATCTTCATGCTTACCATGACTAAAGTTCAAACGCGCCACATTCATTCCTGCACGAATGGCTTTTTCTAAAGCTTCTTCTGTAGATGTTGATGGTCCAATGGTCGCTACAATTTTAACTCGACGATCTGCTAACATTTGAACGTATCCTTCCTCAATTTTATAGTGAGTACAGTTCTACAAAATTTAAGCTCGTTTTTGTCGATCCGTAATTTTTTGCGCTAAATGATTCATTTCTTCACGGTGACGTCGCTCCAAAGAATCCATATCATTATTGGCTGTATCTTTAATTTGCTGAATCTGATTTTGATACTTCATTTCCTGGGATCTCATGGCATCTTTAAAGTTTCTTTCGCGCCCTTGCATTTGCTCCTTGAAGACTTCATCTTTTCGTCGCAACTCTTCAGCAAACCCTTCTTTTTGACCTTCAATGATATCCTCGTATATAGTTACTTTCTTTTCTAACTCTTGAGATACCGCTTTCTCACGATCACGAACCTTCTTTTCTAGGCGGCCTTCTAACTCTGCACGCTCCTCGGTGTGGCGGATTCTTTCATTATTAAGTTCCTTCATAAAATCTTTTTTAATAATCTCTAAACTGTCGTCATAATAACGTTGGAGTTTTTCACTACTTTGTCGAACTAATTCGTTAGCACGATTTACTTTTGAATCTGCTCTTTGCGTGACATGATCCTCAATAGTTTGCATATCGTTTTTCATCTGGGATATTTGCGCGGTTGTTTGACTTCGTTTTAATTCTCTCTCCCTGAGGTGAGAATCTGATAGGTCTTTTAACATTTGATCTCGACCTTTTACTGCTTTAGAAACTTCAGTACTAACTTCTTCCGTCACACTTTCAATAGCCATTTGCTTTTGCTTTCGTTCATCAGCGAGACGTTTTTCGTAATCATCTTGAATGTGCTTTTTTTCTAGTCCCGCTAATTGTTCCAAAGAGTTTTTCTCTACTATTCGTTCATTCTTTTCATTTTTCAGGTCTGCTTTAAGAGCATTAAGATGTCGATTGATCCTTTCGCTCGTAGTATCTCGAAAATCCTTTTGAGATGATTCTAGATCGGCAATCTTTTTATCAACCTCTTCTCTAAATTTAGATTTCATTAATTTTTGCTGACTTTGATGTTCTAAGTTCATGGACTCATGAACCGAAGCATTCATTTTTTCTTGGTTTTCTTTAGTCTGTAGACTGACCAGCTCTAATCTATTTTTTTCAAACTCATTTTGTTGAGTGAGATGATTAATTTCCAGTTTTTTGGATTTTTCCATCTCTGTTAATTGTCGGCTCATATTAGACATTTGATTGTCGTGGTTTTCTCGCTCTCTTTGCAATTGTTCCTCAGTACTTTTTTGAATTTTAGCTCGACGATCTTCCCAGGTCTTATCTCCCTGCTCACGAGCGTATTGAGTGTATTTTTGAAACGCATCATCTTTATTTTTTAGTTCATTATTGAATTGATTTTCTAGACGGGACTTTTGATTCTCAAACACATTTTTTTGCTTATTCATCTGAAACTCATACGCATCTTTTTGTTCATTGCGCATAGATTGACTCTCTTCAAGTTTTTTCCTTAATTGTTGTGTATATAAATCTCTCATATCCTGAATTTGTTTTTGCTGCTCTTGATCTTGCTTACTTAAGCGAGCACGCATATAACCTTCCAGTTGCTTCACTTTTTCAGCATGCTCATTTTTTAAATCTTCGATTTCTTTTTGGTATTGCTCCGTAAGATTTCGTAATTCAGTTTTATGTTTACGGGTATCCTCTGCCTCTTTCGTATAATATTCATCTTTTACTTTTCGAACTGCATCATCGCGACGACTTTCGTTGCTCACACTAGACACGCTCTCTCCTCCTGAGAAAGGATTAATCCTTGCATTAAGTCTTACATTCTTTTTAAAGATTGTCTGGTCCTAATTATCGAGGCCAGTCATAAAGATGGACTATTCGACATTATCGAGATCAACTGGACTTAGGTATTTAGCTCTAAAGAGATCTCTTATTTCTTTATTTCTTCTGATCTTTCTTGCTTCCCTTTTTTGTGTCGCTTCAACGGTGGATCTATTTTGATCTTCCATTGTTTGTACTAATTCTCGATAAAAGTCCGATGCCATCACAAGAGACCTTGATTCTTTATTACTAATACTTTTAATTTCTGAGGACGATAAGTGACCAATTTTTTGTTTTATAAAATCGAGTGTGATTATCTTTGGTATCCCTCTCAGGTTCTTATTTTCGCTACCAATTAATCCAAACCAATTAACAAATCCTTCTGTCACAATTTGTTTTCCTAGCTCCGGTGATGTTAATTCAATTTGAGCTACACCTTCCATCGCATAGACCCAAATTTTTTCATCTTTCCATTGAACCCAAAATGCACCCTGACTTAAATTAAGTGTTCCCACTCTTGTCTTAAGTTTAATGTCAGTTGCGGTTTGAACACGCATGGTTCCATCAACAAAATTCCACTCCCTCTTTCGATCTCTATAGAGAATGCTACCTGCTCGCAATTTCATGGTTAAATTTGGACTATTAATTGTCGTAGGTCTATTGGTAAAAATCGCGCATTTATCGATGTTATTTTTTAAACAAGCCTCAGGATCTTGCTCAGCGGCCCGCACTCTCACTTCAAGACTTAGAGATAGAATAATACCTAGGAGGCGAAGCCACTTCATTCAATGCCTCCAACGCTGGCCATTAACTTTTCCGATTGTTGCTTAAGTGTTTGTTCTTTAGCAAAAGCATGTGAAACTAAAGAAAACATATTGTGGGCTTCTTCCAATCTGTTTTTTTCTTTGAGAAAAATACCCACTCTCAGTAGCACATAACCTGTTTTTTCATTCTCCGGATATAATCTTGTCATAAAATCTGCCATGGCTAAACACTGATCAAACTCATTAGTTTGGTAATAACTTTCTGCCATCATAAAATAAACTGACACCAAGGAATCACTCACAGGATGGAGATCAAGGATGTGTTTTCCTTTTCTAATGACTTGTTGATATTGTTTTTTTTCAAAAACTTTTTTCATGTCATCAATCGATGATTCTATTTGTGCCATGATTAAAAATTCTTGAGCTGGTTGCTTTAAAATACTGGCAATTCCTCGACTTTGTAATTGAGCTTCAGGAGGTAACTCCTTCATTACATTGGGAATTGTTTTTGCAATTTGTTGTTTAAATAAATCGAATTGATATTGAACTAACTCTGTTTGAACATTAGCTCTTTGGTATTGAGTTTGAAGTTTTTTAATTTCAGATTGTGCTTCACTTAAACCACTAAAATGATTTTTAAATTCCAAATACGACCATTGCCAAAAAAACAACGTCATCATTATGGTTATTAAAAAAATTCCATTTCGACCCATATAATTTTATATCGGCCAAATCCTGTTCTTACTGTAGTCTGTCAGAGATTGATTACGAGCTTTGCAATTCTTGTCTCAAAACAATACTTTTATCCGATCTGGTCTGTGTAAACCAATGATTAAATAATTATTATTTAATATTAACACCCTAGTCTTAAAACGAGATCCTATATTACTTGTTGGAATGAGTATAAACGAGATTTAAGATGATTTTATGAATGCTTTAGGTTGGGTTAAAACAGACCCAGGTTTAAAACGCGCAAATAATCAAGATTCCTTTCTCCTTGAAAAAAATCTTGGTATCTTTATTGTTGCTGATGGTATGGGGGGGCATAAGGGCGGCGAAATCGCCTCAGCCATGGCTTGCGCTTCAGTAAAAGATGTCTTTAATAACCCCAATAACCAACATCTTTCACCTCGTGAGCTTTTACGTTTTTCTTACGGAGAAGCGAGCAATCGAATTTTTGAACATGCCAAAGAAAATCCCGATTTAAATGGCATGGGCACGACGATGGTGATGTCACATATAAATAAAAATACTTTATATATAGCCAATGTTGGAGACTCTCGATGTTATCTTATTCGAAACAACATGATGTGGCAACTCACTGAGGATCATTCACTTATTAATGAACAAATCAGAGCCGGAATTTTAACACCTGAACAAGCACATAAAATGGTCGCCAAAAATGTAATTACACGAAGCGTGGGATTTGAAAGAGACGTGGCATGCGATGTTTTAGAACGTCCCATCAGTGTAGGCGAAACTTATTTGTTTTGTTCTGATGGACTTCATGGCTTAGTCAGCGATAAGAGAATTTGTGAAATTATAAACAAAAATTCTCCAGAATTGGTCGCTCACATTCTCATTGAAGAAGCCAAAGTTAATGGTGGTGATGATAATATCACCGTACTAATTTTAAAAATTGTTGAGTAAAACAGAAAGGTTTTTCTTGGAAGCAAAACAAATCACTTTTTTTATTGTTGGCGATGAGCAAAAGGCAACTAAAAAGTTAGTGGTATCTAAAAAACTATTAAAATTATCTATCATAGCTTCAGTAGCCGTGATCATTATTTTACTGGCTTTTGTTCTTGATTATTTTGGACTTCTTCTAGAGTCTCGAGAAATTAAAAAACTCAAACTTGAAAACTTACAACTAAAAAAACAATTTCAAGTAGTCGAAACTAAGGTGAGCGCCCTTGAAAGCGCACTGGAAAGAGTAAAAACTTTTTCCAGTAAACTAAAATTAATTACCAATGTGGAAGATGAAAATCGAAGTTTAAAACTTTCCATCGGCCCTGAACCAAAACCGGGCCAAGCTATTGACGATTTCGCTGAAGGCCAGCCTGAACATCGCCCTCCTCTTCAAGCCTTAGCCAACAATGAAGGTGATTTTTCGGAGGAAACCCCCATCAATGAATCTCAAGGAGAACTTGCCGTTGAGACTCCAAACGAATACACAAGCTTGGCCATTCGTATCGATCGCGCCGTTAAGCAGAGTCATCTTCGTGAACAAAGCGTGATTGACCTCTGGGAAAATTTATCCGAAAGACAAAGCTTGCTAAACTCCACTCCTAGCATTCGACCGACTCGCGGTTGGCTCACCTCAAAATTTGGATACCGCATTTCTCCATTCTCTGGAAAAGCAACTATGCATAATGGAATTGATTTTGCTGCCGCCCCAGGAACTCCTGTTTATGCCACGGCCGATGGAGTTGTCACCTACGCAGCCTTTGATGAAACTTATGGAAAGCTCGTTACTATTGATCACGGCTACGGAATTATGACTCGCTTTGGACATAACTCGCAAATTTATGTTCAAGTGGGTCAACACGTAAATCGCTGGGATGTTATAGCTGCTGTGGGAAGTACTGGTCGATCAACCGGCCCCCACAGTCACTATGAAGTGAGACTCAATAATATTCCAATTGATCCTATAAACTATATCCTAAACGAATAAGTAGATTTTGCTGAAAAAGGTCTACTTCTTCGTTGGAAAAGTTTAATTCTCTCTCAACATAGAGGAACTCTAACCCTATATTACATTTTTTACACATAAGTCTGTGCTTGAATCAGGGGCTTCTCGATAGGCGTAGGGAAGTGAGTTGAAGAGGCAACTTCGGGACGGCCATCCATGGCCTCACCGAAATGG
>CAZTDX010000040.1:0-32701 GCA_964612425.1 uncultured Pseudobdellovibrionaceae bacterium | reverse complement strand
GCTGTATTCTTGGATCTTGATCCAAAGACCATGGCTTTCACATTGTAATTGTTTAGGATATTTTTTGCTATTTTGTAGTGTGGTTCATCCATCTGTATTTTTGGATTCATAAAGTTTTTAACTTTGAAATAAGCTTGATCATTTCTGAATCAAAGAGAGTGAGATCATTAAATATGTTATTGGCAACGGCCTTATTATAGGTGTGTACCGTTTCATTTCGGTCTTCCATAAAGTCAAACCACAATTCAGGACTTTCAATTAATCCCTCTAGTGCTGACTCTCGAAAAATAGGTTTAGGACTATTAATGTCTTTTCCTCTAGATTTCAAAATTCTTTTTAACGTCTTCCAGGCAAGTTCATAGGTAAATTCAAAATATTGAATTGTGCCAGCTTTTTCTAAGTCGGAGGTTGCAATTTTTAGAGCATGGTGAAATTGATCGAATGCCATTAAGAGTGGTGAAATGTCGATGCCATCTTTGGTAATATATTTTAATTGAGACATAGTATGAGAAGAATAGTTAAAGAGTTCAGAGTTGTAAATCAAAATGTGATAGCCAGAGAACTCTTTATTTTAGAGTCTTGGGCGTTGTCAGTACCACAATGGGATTTTCAATCTGACATAGATAAGAAAAACTAAGTAATATCAGTGATTATAAGGAAATATAATAGTAATTCTTTAAAAATCTTGTTTTTTAAAGAAATTTCACAGATAATAATCAAAGGTGTGTTTTTAATTCCTGAAGGAAAGGCTAGGTTTTCTGAATGTCTAAACAAGTAACATTATCTACAGTTATTGACTTAGATTTAAAAAAAGCACTTGCCGCTTTTTGTAAGAAAAAGGGTTTGAAAATTCAAAGTGTAGTCGAAAATGCCATTCGTGAGCAAATAGAAGATGAGATTGATCTTGCTAGTTATCAAGAGAGAAAAAATGAGGAAGAAGTTTCTCTTGAGTTGATTCTCAAAAAGCTAAAAAAATGAATGTAAAGACTTATGAAGTAGTTTTTAAAAAGAGTGCAGTCAAGGAGCTCCAAAGTTTGCCACAAAAAGTCCAACAAAAAATTTTGGATGCAGTTCGACTTCTTTCTTTAAATCCGTATACGGAGTTACTTCAAATTAAAAAACTGAAGGGCGCTGATTCTCTATATAGAATCCGAGTTCAAGACTACCGTGTTATTTATTTTCTTGAAAATGAAGTTATCAAAATTACAGTGATTAAAATTGGTCATCGCAAAGATATTTACGAATAATTTTCTCATATAGAGCCGAAGGTTTTAAAAAGCTGAGATCAAAAAACTGAGGGGATGATTTAAAAATAACAACGAAAAGAAAAAGGCTAGGGCCGAGGCCACATGTCCCGAAGGAAAGATCCACAGCTTTTCCTAGCGGCACTTTTGAATAAAAAGGAGTATGTGAGTGTCAAAATCGGAAAGTAGTTGGTTGATTTTCATAAAGTTTACCCTAATTTGAAGATCATCACTTTGCGGATGGCTACTCTATTTGTGCTTATATTGGGAGAGTTTTTTGAATGGCCTTGAAAATCAGCTAAAAAAAATCTTGCCATCAAAGACAGAGTCGGATTATTCTGCGCAACTAAACGTTAAAAGTGGCAAATAAAAAGAGAAATGCATGGTGTGTTTCCGCCCTTTTAGAGTCGAATTGCCCATAAAATGGGTGATTTAGTAGGAGAAACCAATGAAAACGCACTCTGGAGCTAAAAAGCGCCTCCAAATGTTAAAGAGTGGAAAAGTGAAAAGAAAGCAAACTCGCCTTCGTCACTTAAACTCCCATATGAAGTCAAAAACAAAGCGTCATTTAGGTCAAACGGCCTATGTTCATGATGCCAATATGTTACAAATCCAACGTTGTTTGGTATTTTAAGGGAGTAGAAGATGGCACGTGTAAAAGGTGGTTTTACCAATCGTAGAAGACATAAAAAAGTTTTAAAAAGAGCCTCTGGCTTTTATTCAGCCAACAGCCGTTGTTATACTCATGCTGTTGAAAAAGTGGATCGCGCCCTTAGTTATGCATACCGCGATCGTAAAGCAAAAAAACGAACATTCCGTCGCTTGTGGACTCAGAGAATTAATGCTGCGGCTCGTATCAACGGAACAACGTATTCTGTATTGATTGGAGCTATGACTAAAAAAGGTCTTATGATCGATAGAAAAGTTTTGGCTGATTTAGCTGTAACTGATGCTAATGGTTTTGCAGCTATTGTTAAGCAGGCACTAGCGTAAGTTAATGAAAACAATGAAAAAATAATTTAAAAAGGCCTCATCAAATATGAGGCCTTTTTTTTTCTTGGAGTGCTCATGACGACGGACTCTCATTTTGAACAGCGAAAGAAAGAGCATATACAACACTCTTTAAAACAAGATGCCGAATCGTTGGCTCAAGAAGATTGGGACCGGATTTTTTTAATTCCTGAGGCGCTCCCAGAAATGGATTTGAGTGAATGTTCGATTGAAGTAGAATCCTTAGGTCGACGTTGGAAAAACCCCTATTTTATTAGCTCTATGACGGCGGGAGTTTCAGAATCTCACAAAATTAATTCTATTCTCGCTGAAGCTTGTGCCCATGAAGGGTGGCTCATGGGCGTGGGGTCTCAAAGAAAAGAGTTAAGTGTTGAAAGCGCAAGTCAAGAATGGAAGGACATTCGTCGCGCCCATCCCAAGGTTATGTTAGCCTCCAATATTGGTTTATCGCAGCTTATTCAATCTTCTATTTCTGATATTCAAAAACTCATCGAGAGCACAGAAGCTGCATTATTATTTGTTCACACAAATCCCTTACAAGAATGTTTGCAACGAGAGGGAACACCTCAATTTCGAGGAGGGTTAGAAGCCCTTGAAAAGCTCACTCAAAAACTGTCGATCCCCGTTGTGGTTAAAGAAGTAGGTAGTGGTATTGCACCCAAAACTATACAAAGACTCAAAGAGATCGGAGTTTCGGCTGTAGATTTAAGTGGTCGAGGGGGAACGCATTGGGGACGAGTGGAAGGACTGAGAGCACCAACGGAAAGTTTACAAGCCAAGGCTGCGCAAACATTTCAAGATTGGGGATTATCAACACCTCGGGCGCTTTATCAATGGCATCATTACGAACATCGAATCGATCATAAAATGGAGCTATGGGCCTCTGGTGGTATTAGAAATGGTTTACAAGCTGCAAAAGCAATCGCCTTGGGTGCACAACGAGTGGGGCTTGCAAAGCCCTTCTTAGAAGCTGCTCTGAAAGGGGTTGATTCTGTTAAAGAATTAATGACTTTGCTTGAATATGAGTTAAAGGTAAGTTTATTCTGCACAGGAATGAAAAATATTGCTGAATTAAAAGACCCTCCCGCGGGTCGAAAGGTTTGGTTATGGGAGATGGAATAACAGAACTGTTTCATGGATTTTCAAAACTCACTCGAAGTGATCGTTATCAAAAGCTGATCAGTGCAGGCATTTTATCTAAAGAAGAAGTAGAGTATCTGGAGCAAGGCGGACTAAAGGATTTAAGTTTAGGGGAGAAGTTCATAGAAAATGTGATTGGATATTTTCAATTACCTGTGGGCTTAGCGACAAATTTTAGAATCGATGGTCGAGATGTCTTGATTCCCATGGCGGTAGAGGAAACCTCGATTGTTGCTGCTGCCAGTAAGACTGCAAAGTGGGTGCGTGAGTCTGGTTTTATTCAAACAAGAGTTGATGGACATGAGATCATTGGTCAAATTCAAATTGCAAAGCTAAAAAATCCAGAAGTTTTTGAAAAGAAAATTTTAGAAAAAGCAGAATCTTTTATCGACATTGCCAATCAAGAAGTAGCCTTTGGACTCGTTAAGCGCGGAGGTGGTGTCACCGAAATAAAAGTCCGCCTCATCCCTCGCCCCGATGGTGGCACGATGGGAGTTGTGCACGTGATGGCAAATCCTTGTGATGCCATGGGTGCGAATATTATTAATCAAGTTTGCGAGTTTTTAAAAAATCCAATCGAAGAACTCACTAATGAAAAAGTTTCAATGTGTATTTTATCAAACCTCGTCACCACAAAATTAACTAAAGCAGAAGTGGTGCTAGAAAAAATTGAACCGGAGCTGGCAGAAAAAATTGAAGAGGCTTCTTTGTTCGCGGAACTTGATCCCTATCGTGCGGCGACCAGTAACAAGGGTGTGATGAACGGCATTGATCCCATATTGATTGCAACCGGAAACGATTGGCGCGCCGTTGAGGCCGGAGTTCATGCCTATGCTGCCCGAAGTGGGAGCTACAGTTCTATCACGCGCTGGCGCCAAGAGGGTGGTCGATTGATTGGAAATTTTGAAGCGCCCCTCATTGTTGGTACTGTTGGCGGTGTAACTCATTTGCATCCAACCGCTCGAATGGCCATGAAGGTTTTAAATGTGGTAACCTCCAATGAGCTTTCACGCGTGCTAGCTGCGGTCGGTTTAGTGCAAAATTTAGGAGCGCTTAAAGCATTGACTACAGTGGGAATTATCGAAGGTCATATGAAGTTACACATTAAAAATTTAACTCTTGGTGCGGGGGCGGAAGAAAAAGAAATTCCCTACGTGCAAAAGAGATTAGAAGAAATTCTGGCGCTCAGAAAACGAATTTCGCTCACCAATGCCATCGATGTTTTAAAAGAACTTCGACATCAAAATTCTAAAAATGATCCAGAGGTTCCTCATCATGTATGAGCTTTCGGTTGGATCTAAAGTTTTTTTGTTTGGTGAGTACCAGGTTCTAAAAACGGGAAAAGCATTCTTAACTACATTAGAACCACGATTTAAACTGCAAATTAAGCAGCTGCAATTTAATAGGGGTTCGGGCAAGGTTCAAGGTATTCCAGAGGGGAGTCCTGCCGATCGTTTTCTTAAAAAGGAATCCTTATTTTTTAGTGCATGGGATTTGGTTTTTATCGATCCGCACTTGGGAGCTGGTGGTTTTGGCGCATCAACAGCTCAATTTGCTTTGGTGCATGGCTTTAAAGAAGCGCATTCGAGTATTAATACTCAAGCCGAAGTGAGAATGGATTTACGAAAACTCCATCAAGATTATTTATCTGCAGCTTTTTTGCAATCAGGAGTTCAACCCAGTGGCGCTGATATTTTAGCTCAAGTGCAGGGCGGGTTAGTGGAAGTTGATTTTAAATCAGGAAAAGTGCAACGGCATTCGTGGCCATTTACAAGCCATCAGTTCTTATTTTTTGCAACAGGAAATAAGCTTGCAACGCATACTCATTTATCAGCGCTTTCTAGTGATCTCAATATGGAGGATTTAGAGACTCTTTATAATCAAACGTTTGAGTCCTTCAATCAACAAAACATCATTCATTTTGCAGAGTCCTTAAATCAATATCAAATGGGTCTCAAGCAAAAGGGGTGGTTATCAGACGCCACTCAAAAGAGTCTCAATGAACTTGGATCAATGGATGGAGTTCTGGCCGCCAAGGGTTGTGGGGCCATGGGCAACGATGTGATTGCTGTTTTAGTTTTGAATAAAGATCAAGAGTTGGTTAAAGCCAAAGGTGAGGCGATAGGGTTAAAATATATCGGAAATTTAGATCAAAGAACCGATGGCTTCCAAGCACAATGGATACCAACATGATGCGCGGTAAAACTTTTGTTGCGACGGCTCCGTCAAATATAGCGCTCATCAAATATATGGGAAAAAATCCAGGAGAGGTAAATCAAGCGACGAACGCTTCGATTTCTTACACTCTTCCTCATCTGATCACGCAAGTCAGTCTCACCGTAACAGATTCAAAAGATGTGCAGTGGCAACCGGATTTAAGTTTCTCCACACCGATACAATTAAGTGAATCGGGGCAGAAAAAATTTTTACGCCATTGGGAGCGGTGCTGTCAGAGGTTAGCGCCTCGCTTTGATAATCTTCAATTTTCAAATCTTCATAAAGGGGTTTTGATCACCTCTGGAAATAACTTTCCCTCTGATTGTGGACTTGCCTCATCGGCTTCGAGTTTTGCAGCATTAACCCTGGCGGCTCATAAAATGTTTCAAGCTCTTGAGGTTTTAGACCGAGAATGGACTTTAACAGAACTCGCACAATTGAGTCGTGAAGGGTCGGGGAGTAGCTGTCGCTCTTTTTTTGAGCCTTGGGTGTTTTGGTCAGGAAATGAAGTTCGGCGCATTGAATGTCCATCCAGCGAGTGGGGTCAATTGCTTCACACCGTGGTGATTGTGGATGAGAAAAAGAAAAAAGTATCTTCGAGCGAAGCACATCAACGTGTTTTGACGAGTGCCTTATTTGAGGGGCGAGTGGCCAGAGCTGAACTGCGAGCTAGTCATTTAGAAAATCTTTTAAAGAAATCCATCACGATTGATGGTGATTTTTCTCTTCAAAGGATCTGGAATCGAATTTTTGAAATTGCGTGGAGTGAATTTTGGGATATGCATGCTTTATTTGAGACGAGTTCTCCTCCATTTTATTATCTAACTCCAAAAAGTTTAGTGACTCTTCGTTATCTCCAAGAAGAATGGGAAAAGAGTGGTGATGGTCCGCTTATCACGATGGATGCGGGACCTAATGTTCATTTGTTGTATCGGTCAGATCAACGTGAATTACGTAATAAACAAAGAGCGCATTTGCGATCATTAGATTTATTAACTCTTTCGGAAGATCGTAATGATTAAAACTTATAGTAGTACGGGTAAATGGATTTTAGCTGGAGAACATTCCGTATTAAGAGGGTGTCATGCGCTGGTTTTTCCATTGCCATCCCTTGGAATGAAGTTGATCTTTGAAGAAACATCAACGGATCTCGTCGCTCAATTCTCTGGTTCTACGGGCGAAAATTACCAACTTCTTTTTTATGGACTGGTTGATAAAGCTCTCGATATTTTAGGCCGCCAACGAGGTAGTATAAAAGGTTCTGTCCGTTTAGAGAGTTCTCTTCCGCTGGGGAATGGATTAGGAGCTTCCGCGGCACTCTGTTCTGTGGTGGGTCTTTGGTTTTCTGATTTAGGATGGGTGGATCGAACTAAACTAGATTCATTTTGTCGTGAGCTAGAAAATCTTTTTCACGGCGAAAGCAGCGGAGTTGATGTGGCCGTTGTTTTGTCGGGAAAGCCTCTTTATTTTTCGCGTTATGCGACTTCAGAATTTTTGTCTATCCCCTGGAAGCCTCACTTGTATTTGAGTTCCTCTGGTGAAAAGGGTCTGACTCATGCTTGTGTACAAAAAGTAAAAGATTTAATACAAACAAATCCTGTTTGGGGACAACAAATGGACGAACAAATGGCTGTCTCCGTAGAAAAACTTAAAAAACTGATGACTTCAGCGCCTTCAAATTTAGACAGAGCCATGGGAGAATTTGTTGAAGCTCTCAATCAAGCCAGGCAGTGTTTTCAAGAATGGGGTTTAATTGAAGGTGGTCTTGAGCGTGAGATTCATCGCGTTTTAAAATTAGGAGCTTTGGCGGCAAAGCCCACGGGCTCCGGTGGTGGAGGCTATGTTTTAAGTTTATGGGCCAGTGAACCGCCTCCAGAAATTCGATCAAACCTTATATCTTGTTGGTGATAGGATAAAATTTTAAAGACAAGCAGCAGAACATTTTACCAGAGCCTAAAGAATCTAAGATGCATTTGGTAATGTGATGGTAACGGTTGTTCCGTGATCTTCGATGTTAACTTCTTTGAGAGAAGATTGAATTTCAATTTTCCCTTGAAAACGCTCTATGTAATTTTTAACAATGGGCATTCCAAAGCCAGTGCCCTTTTCTCCGTGAGTTCCAGGGCGTGTGGTTGTTGCCGTTTCACTAAATATTTGCTCTACAAGTTCTTTAGGCATACCCACCCCTGAATCTTTAATTGTGCAAGTGGTGTGAGAGGGGGTTGATTCCAGCAACACTAAAATTGTACCACTAAATTCAGTAAATTTGATGGCGTTGGAAATTAAATTATTGAGAACTTGATAACTAAGCCCTCTTCGGTCGGCAAGGACTAGAAAGTGTCCTCCTAAGTCGCGATATTCTACTTTGAAAGTGATTCCTTTGGCTTCAATAGATTGTTGGTGGAGCTGCTTCAGCTCGTCAAAAATTTCTAACATATTGACTTTTTGCAGAACGATTTCTTTTTTTCCTGAGCTTACAGCTTCGAGCTCTCGAACGTGTTCTAAAATATTTGTGATGACTTTGATAGAATGAACCATGCGTTTATAGTCGGTGGAATCGGCTGGAATTTGTTTTTCAATGCGCCGGAGGCAGGTTTTTAAGACTGTCACTGGGGTTGCAATATCATGGGAAAGAACTCGAACTAGATTGGTCTTTTGGTTTTTTTCTCGATCCATGATTTCTCTATATTTTTTATTGACTGAACGAATGTAGTTTATCACCAGGAGAATGACAAATTGGGTAATAATCATTGCAAAGATTCGAATTTTATCTATGGATTCAGGACTCACATTTGAATTTATTTGAATCCCATAGACTTTTAAAAGGTAAAAGCCAACCATGATTAAACAATAAATTGTTGTCCAAAATAATGAAAAAGATATTGGCATAATTGCAGCAGTAAAAAGTGGAACTGTTGCTAGTGTAAAAAAAACGGGAGCATTGAACCCCCCCATCCAGTAGATGGAGAGGATAGAGTAAATCAATGACAATGATAATATAATCGAAGCCGCTATATTGAGCGAACCTGTCTTGATAAAAACAATCCAGGCACCGATAGCTGTTGCTGCAGTTAAAAATTGAATAAGTGATAAGTCATAGACACCAATGCTTAAGGAATGTAAAAAAAAGATTCCAAAAATAATCGCCAACGCCGTTGTAGTGAAGAAAAAAAGTTTTTTAGAAAGATCACTTTCAAGATCATTTACCGTTATCCCAAAAATAGGATAAATATTTATTTTAATAAAATTCAAAAATCGGGACATAACCATATCGTATCTATCGGTGATTTGGTGATTTTGTTAAGATTTTACCAATAAAAATTTACTGCTTAATATTAAGACATAGACTAATGATTTTGCGCATCAACTTGTTGTTAGTCGAGAGTGTTTTTGTAAAACCATGAATAATTAAGATAAACATGTGTGGCACTCAATGGTAATATGGCCTCATTTTTTAAAATGAATTGATGCGAGGAGAATTGTAAATGCTTTTGACAGGGCCTGACCGGCAAGAAATTTTAAAACGACGCACCTTTGCCATTATCTCGCATCCAGATGCAGGGAAAACAACGCTCACTGAAAAACTACTTTACCATGGTGGAGTTATTCACGAAGCCGGTGAAGTAAAAGGTAAAGCTGGAACTAAGGCCGCGACTTCGGACTGGATGGAGTTAGAAAAACAAAAAGGAATTTCGATCACCTCTTCTGTGATGACATTCAAATATCAGGATTTATGTATCAACTTACTCGATACCCCAGGCCATAAAGACTTTTCCGAAGACACGTACCGCGTTCTAATGGCTGTGGATAGTGCGACGATGCTTATCGACGTCGCCAAAGGGGTCGAGGAGAGAACTCGAAAGTTATACGATGTATGTCGTTACAGACATATTCCAATATTTACCTTTGTAAACAAATTAGATCGAGAAGGAAAATCTCCCCTAGATCTCATCGATGAAATCGAATCAACCTTAGGAATGAGTTGTCATCCGGTAACTTGGCCGATAGGAATTGGCTCCCGTTTTCGTGGAATTTACAACCGCTGGACAAAAGAAGTGATGCTCTATGATCAAAGGCGTGAAGATGACCGTGAAGTCACTTTGATTGAAACGAGTGGAATTATAGATTCCAAGTTGGATGGCTTGATCGATGCAGAAATCTTAGCGCAAGCAAGAGAAGAACTCGAGTTGGTTGAAGGTGTTTTGCCAGAATTTAATCCTCAAGAATTTCTAGAGGGAAAAATCAGTCCTGTCACTTTTGGTAGTGCTAAACAAAACTTTGGTGTGGATACTTTTTTGAGATTTTTTTGTCAGTACGCCCCTGGCGCGCAACCTCGCCACATACACTCAAAAAAATTAGCGTCAAAAACAGAGACTCAAGTGAGTGCAACTCGTTTGATGGACCCTCTGGATGAAAACTTTTCAGGTTTTGTTTTTAAAATTCAAGCCAATATGGATAAGCGCCATCGGGATCGCGTGGCGTTTATTAGAATTTGTTCGGGAAAGTTTGAGCGTGGTATGAAGGTGAAACATATGAGGCTCGAACGAGAGTTAAGACTTGCTTACTCCAATCAATTTATTGCAGGCGATCGTGCAACCGTGGATGTGGCCTATGCTGGTGATATTGTTGGTGTGAATGATACTGGGCATTTTCAAATTGGGGATTCGGTAGCATCTTCAGGAGAGGTTTTCTTTGAAGATATACCTAAATTTGCTCCAGAGCTCTTTTCGCGAATGTCGGTGAGAGATGCCCTGAAGCGCGCTAAAATGCAAGAAGCTCTCAAACATCTCTCTGAAGAGGGTGCCATTCAACTTTTTATTGATCCTGTGGTAGGACCTCAAGATCCCTTGATAGGAGTGGTTGGAGAACTACAATTTGAAGTGCTCGTTCATAGAATGCAAGATGAATATAATTTAGAAGTACGTTTGAATCGTGCGCCCTTTACCGTGGCTCGTTGGCCTCGGACAAAAGAGGGACTTCCTGTTGAACAACTCAAAGGAAGTCTTACCATTTACCGCGATGCCATTGACCAGCCTGTTATTTTACTTAATCAAGAGTGGGATTTAAATTGGGCTAAACGTGAAAATCCTGATGTTGAATTTCATACTTCAATCAGTCGAGCGAGATAGATTTATGAATCCAGTTGAAACTTCAAAGGTCAAAGCTCTTGATGTTGTAAATTTAGCAAAGCAATATGGCTCCGTACTAGCACTCAATAAATTGAGTTTACAAATTGAGTCAGGAGAAATATTTGGTTTACTTGGTCCCAATGGTGCAGGAAAAACATCATTAATTTCAATTTTAACCACCTTAGAGGAGCCTACTTCAGGAAGTGCAAAAATATTTGGATACAATGTGCAAACTGAATCCGCTCGAACCAAGCCCATCCTGGGTGTTGTTCCTCAAGAAATTGTTTCTCATGGTTTTTTTGATATTGTGGAGGTTTTGAAATTTCAGTCTGGTTATTATGGAATTCGAGATAATAAAGCCCATATTGAGTATTTGCTCAAAAAACTCAGTCTCTGGGATCATCGTGAAAAGCGAGTGAAGCAGCTTTCAGGCGGCATGAAACGTCGATTGATGATTGCCAAAGCCCTCGTTCATAAACCAAAATTGTTGTTACTGGATGAACCGACAGCGGGTGTTGATATCGAACTCCGTGAACAACTCTGGTTTTTTGTGCGCGAACTACGAAATGAGGGCATGACGATTTTACTCACAACTCATTATTTGCAAGAAGCAGAAAATCTGTGCGATCGAGTGGCTGTGATTAACAAAGGTGAAATTCACTGTTTAAAACCCACGAAAGAATTAATTGCTGAATTGAGTCGCCGGGAGATATTTATATCATTAAAAAAAGAGCATCGATTTGAAAAACAATTTTTGGAGCAAAATCAATTTATCAAAAATTATTTAGTCACTAAAGAGGAAACACAATTCCGCTTTCTTGTTCCAGCCCAGGTTCAAATAGGAGAGCTTTTGAGTTCACTCCAAATTGCCTCAGAAAATATTTTAGATTTACAAGTAAAAGAAGGTGGTTTGGAAGAGGCTATGAAATTTGTTTTAAAAAAGGGGAGTGTCGTATGAACTGGGTTGCCTTTGAAACACTGTTTCGTCGTGAAGTGGCACGATTTATAAGGGTCTTAGTGCAAACCATTGTGGCCCCATTAATTAGCTCTTTTTTGTACTTGCTGGTCTTTGGCGTTTCTCTTGGACAGCATGTTAAATTTGGAGAAAATATTTCTTATTTAGCGTATTTAATTCCTGGCTTAATGATGATGGGGCTTATTAATAATGCCTATCAGAATTCATCAAGCTCCATTGTGACCATGAAATTCACAGGAGATTTGGAAGACTTGCGCGTGGTGCCTCTCGACAATCAAACTATTGTTTGGGCTATGGCCTTAGCCTCTTGGGTGCGAGGGATGCTTGTTGCTGGAGTGACTTGGATTGTAGGAAATATTTTTTTATATTCCTTGCAAGGGGAACTCCTTCCTATTGCTCACCCTTGGGCTTTTTTCTTTTTTAGCTTTGTGGGTGGATTGTCTTTTGGTCATATAGGTATTGCCATAGCATTTTGGGCTAAAACGATGGATCAATTGAGTGCCTTTTCGTCTTTTATTTTACTTCCTTTAATTTATCTAGGAGGTGTTTTTATTTCACTCGATCGCTTATCTCCTTTTTGGAAGTCAGTCGCTCAATGGAATCCGTTATTGTACTTCATTGAGGGATTTCGCTATTCGTTTTTTGATCATAGTGAGATTGCGATTGAAAGAGCTGTTATTGTTTCACTCGTTGGGTTATTTGTTTTTTACTGGCGCGCATTGAGTAGTTTGAAGCCTGGCTGTTTTGGTCGTTGGTAAGTTAATGTTATATTGGATGAGGAGTATATTTTATGTTCAATCAATTGTCTGATAAAATTTTGGGAAGTTTTAAGAAATTAAAAGGCCAGAGTAAAATCACCGAATCCAATGTGGAAGAGGCCATTAAAGAAATTCGCATGAGTTTGCTCGAAGCGGATGTGAATTTTAAAGTCGTAAAAAGCTTTATTGATCGCGTGAAGGCTCAGGCCTTGGGAGCTGAGGTCCTTCAAGGAGTGAACCCTGGTCAGCAATTTGTTAAAATTGTTCATGATGAGTTGGTTAAGGTGTTAGGCACAGAGGCTGTTGATATCCAGTTACGTGAGAAGCCCTCTGTTTTATTTATGGTGGGATTGCAGGGGGCAGGGAAGACAACGTCTTGTGCTAAATTAGCTTTATTTATAAGAAAAAAGTTTAATAAAAAAGTTGGTCTTGTGCCTGCGGATATTTACAGACCAGCAGCGATTGATCAATTGCAAACCCTGGGACGGCAAAATAATTTTCCTGTGTATCCTTCGCAAGTTGATCAAAAGCCAGAAGCGATTGTAGAGGGTGCAAAATCCTGGGCGCAAAAAGAAGAATTAGATGTTGTGATTGTGGACACGGCAGGACGATTGCAAGTTGATGACGAGCTTATGGGAGAATTGGAACGAATCAAAGGGATTTGGAAACCTCATGAAATATTACTCGTGGCAGATGCTATGCTTGGACAGCAATCCGTCAATGTTGCAGAAGGCTTTCATAAGCGCCTTGAACTCACTGGCTTAGTTTTAACAAAAGTGGATGGTGATGCCCGTGGTGGAGCGGCCCTAAGTATTCGTGAAGTGACAGGGATCCCCATTAAATTTTTAGGGGTAGGCGAAAAGGTTGCGGCTCTTGAAGTGTTTCATCCTGATCGATTAGCCTCTCGTATTTTAGATATGGGTGATGTGTTAACTTTAGTAGAGAAGGCGCAAGAAGTTATTGATGCTAAAGAGGCCGAAGAATCCACACGAAAAATGATGAAGAATGAGTTTACGGTAGAGGATTTTTTAAAGCAAATTCAGCAACTAAAGAAATTAGGTGGGTTTGAGGGTGTAATGAAGTTTATCCCAGGAATGGGGCAACTCAGTAAGCAAATGAAAGAAATGGCACCACCGGATCAAGAAATTAGAAAGATTGAAGCGATCATTCGATCAATGACTCCAGGGGAGCGTCGTAATCATCGTATATTAAATGGCTCACGGCGAATGCGAATTGCCAAAGGTAGTGGTACAGAAGTTAAAGACGTTAATCGTTTTATTAAGCAATTTGAAGACGCTAAAAAAATGATGAGTCAATTTATGAAAATGGGTATGGGAAAAGGAGGCGGCGGCGGAGCTGGTGGCCGCTTTCCGTTTTAATGCTATGAAAGGTTTATTTGTTTGGTTAAGGCAAATCTTCGCAATTCACAATTTCGTAATTTTCATTAACCTGACATTTTTTATTGCCGCTGACTTTTGAGCCCACGGGTACTAAAAAATCACCATCAAACTTCTGGCTTGTGATATTTCCAGAAATATTTAACTTAGCAATTTGTACATTTGTAATAATAAATCCACCGCTCGCTTGTAACTGATCTATAATAATATTCCCGCAGATTTGGGTATCAGACTGGTGTGCTACATTTTTAATGTGGAGCGGCTCAGCTCCTTGGTAGCGAACTAATTTGATACCGTTAGGAATAGTTAAGTCAAAATTGTTATTAGTTTCCATAGTTAAATTTAAAATTTTATTTTCCTTTAAATTATTTAAACCTAAAGAGTTAGGATCACAAATTTTAACTCCATCAGGGCATGTTACGCCAGGAGTACATGGAGTGACGTGATCATCGATACGAATAATGGGATTACCAGTGTTATTTACTGGATCGTTGTTGTCAGTAATTCCTCCAGAGGGATTGGAGCCAGTTCCGGGATCGGTACTGACGGGAATTTGTGAGTCAGGTGTACTGATGCTCGGATCTTGAGTTGGGCTTATTTTATTTTTATCTAAGCTGGCAGAGGATATCTGTCCTGAATAGTTTTGACAGTTTTGAAAAAATAAAAGAATGGCTGCGCCGAAAAAAAGAATAATGAAGCCACGAACCATATTATAAAGTTTAGAATTCATAGACCCCCCCCTATATGATTTTATATGAACTGCAATCGATATACCAGTGTTAAAGTAATTCAAATTTGTTTATAAATATATTTAATGTCTATCTTTCGATACTTGATAAAAAGATTTTCATTATTTTAGTGTTTCGTATTAGGAATATCCTTAGAATAAGAACTATTTATTTCATTATGAAACATAAATACTCAGTATTTTCATTTTAAATTAAGAATAAAAGTTCAATTTACAATTAAATCCTTCTAATAAGTGGTTCTAACTAAATACTGTGTAAAACTTCTAATCATGATTTATTCTCGTAATGAATCACTTTCATTGACAAGTGCTTAACAAAAATAAGTACCATATTATTTTGAGATCAGCCTTTAATAATCACAAGCATAATTTTATTCAGCTAATTCTTTTTCTGGGATGTTTCAATATGGGAATACCTTTTGCATAGTAAATGTGATTATAAGAACGAAGTTAATTAAATTAAAAAAATGAAACGAGAGTTTATGAATCATGTCTATAAAAAACCTCAGTTGATATTGGTTTTAACTACAGTTATTGCTTCATCATTTTCCTCTATAGGTCTTACAGCTATGAAAACCTCACAAGACCTTTTAAAAGGCGGGGTTCGCCAAACCAATGATTCTTCATCGGGAGGTAATCAAGAAACTTGTGTGATCCCAAATAAATATAGTTTTGGTCTAGATGCTAAATACAGTAAGAGTGATAGTGAAATGGAGAAGGAACTTTGTTCCATAGACTTTGATAGTAATCCTCTTTGCCCTAAACTAAATAGCACCAATCCTGGCACTCTTGTTGTTGATAAGGAAAAGTTTGACTCTAAAAATACTTTGAATTGTTCTAAAAAAGATTTCTCTGTCCAAGCAAAGTTTAAGCAATCTATTACTTGTTCTTACTCCAGCTCGGCACTTGCAGCGTACCATCTCACGCGAATATTGAACATTAATTTAAATACACCTGTTTCAGTAGTGAAAACAATGAAATCAGATCATCATAAGCAAATTGTTGATCAAGCAAAAAGTATTTTAAGTAACCGAACCAACGAAATTATTTATAAGTCATGGAAAAATTTTGATGAAAATCATGTGACTAAAAATAGATCTGAAGAAAAACTCTTTGTGGATAAAGGACAATTTCTCTATGGTGCTTTGTCTGAAAACGTAAAAAAAGAAAATATTTATACTGAAGTTAGTGGTGTTGGTCCCTATGACACTCGTTACGAGCGCTTTAAAACACAGACACCGTTTGTTAGAGTTAGTAACAGTGATAACTTGAGTGCTATGTTTGCTTCAGAGCTTAATAAACCAGAAACGTTGGCACCAAAAATAAAGCAAATGGAAGATGTAACTAATATGGTAATTTTAGATACCTTGTTAGCGCAAGATGATCGAATTGGAAATATTCATTTTTATATTTCTTGGGGTCATATTAAAGATGGAAAATTAAAATTAAAAAAATTAAGTAAAGATCAATTATCAGATTTGCAGAATTTATATAATAAAAGTCATAGCAAGTTGCCAAAGCCGCCGTCTCGTTGGACAGAGGCAGATTTTACAAGTCTTTCAAAATCTCTATTCGAATTATATAAAAATAAAACAGACAATCCAAAGCACTCTCTTACTCCCAATGGTTTTCTTGTGAGAGAAATGGTTTTAAAGGACAACGATTGCGGGGTTGATGTTGACAAAAGATCTAATAATATGCGCCGAATTAGTGCTATTGAAGGTTTACGACATATCTCCATGAGCACTTATGAAAATGTAATGCGTTTTTATAAGTTCACACAGGAAAATAGTGCTGCGGTTAAAGATTTTTTTATGAATACTCTTTTATATCGACAAAATGATTATATGACTTCAAGAAAGAGCTTTATGGATAATCTAACGAAAGTTGTTACGGAATTAAAGAAAAACTGTGAAAGTGGAGCCTTAAAGCGTGATTTAAATTACGCTTTTGATTCTGACAATCAATGGGCAAATCAAGATCCTGGTAAGGATTCCTGTGAGGTTTCTTTGAATTAGACTTGACGAAATTAAAGCCCTTTACTAAAGCTCTCCTTTGTTAGAAAAGGGCTTTAATTTCATGACTCTATCAAGTTTTAATATTAATAAATATCAAGAGAGCTGCCAACACATCGTACAAATGGCTCAGCGGCTTTATCAGAGAAATATGTTAGCGGCAGCCGACGGAAATATCTCATTCCGTGTTAGTGATCGTGAAATTCTTATCACTCCTTCAGGCGTTTCAAAAGCCTTTATGAGCTATGATAAAATGGCCCTCATTACGCTGGATAATGAAGTTTTAGTGGGCGATGCCTCTTCTGAGCGATTGATGCACTTACAAGTTTACAAAAGTTGCCCCGAAGCGAAAGCGGTTATTCATGCTCATCCTCCAACGTCCATTGCATGGTCCATTGCCGAACCTGAATTAAAATATTTACCTTCAAATTGTTTAAGTGAAGTTATTCTGGCGTGTGGTGATATTCCCTTTGTTCCATACGCTCGGCCGGGAACTCAAAATATGGGTGATAATCTCAAAGATTTTTTACCAGAATATCGAGCCATGATTTTAAGTCGTCATGGAGCATTGACCTGGGGGGAAAGTTTAGAGGAAGCCTGGCGAGGTATGGAGCGCGTAGAGCATTCAGCAGAAATACTTTATAGGGCCCAATTGTTGGGAGGACTCACGTCTCTGCCATCCGAAGAAATAAGCATATTAAGAGAGATGAGGAGCAAGATGGGGCGTCGGTTATTATGACAATTAGTTTATCTTCTTTATCTTTAAAATTCAGTACGCCATATGATCCTCAATTGAGTATTGAAACATTATCTAGTGGCACTGAGTTAAAAATATTAGATCAAACCTTACTTCCTTGGAAGGAAGAGTGGGTTGAATTAAAAAATGTTGAAGCCTGTATTCATGCGATAAAAAAATTACAAGTTCGTGGTGCCCCACTCATTGGCGTTGTGGCTTCACTTAGTTTAGCCAAATCGGCCCTTGATGGCGCCACGATAGGCCAACTTGAAAGCGAAGCTCAAGCCCTTTATGAGGCCCGCCCTACAGCAGTGAATTTAATGATTTGTATTAATAGAATGAAGGATGTGCTTAGCTCCCTGAACTCGAAGACTCAGGCAACAGTGCTTTTATTGAATGAAGCGGTTCGACACTTTCAAGAAGATGTCACTTTATGTGATCAAATTTCCAATGTTGGCTCGGATTTAATCATGAGTGGTGATTCTATTCTCACTCATTGCAATACGGGGGGCTTAGCAACGGCGGGCTGTGGAACAGCTCTGGGTGTGATTAAAAAAGCTTTTGATCAGGGAAAAACAATTCATGTTTATGTGGATGAAACACGTCCCCTGTTGCAAGGTGGGCGACTGACCACTTGGGAGTTAGAAAAATACAAAATTCCCTACACTTTAATTACGGACTCCATGGCTGGTCACTTAATGAGTTTAGGAAAAATAAATAAAATTTTAGTGGGCTGTGATCGCATTGCTAAAAATGGTGATTTTGCTAATAAAATTGGTACTTATTCGCTGGCAGTGCTTGCGCACCATCATCGAATTCCATTTTATGTTGTTGGTCCCTATACAACAATGGATGTAAAGTGTTTGACGGGTGGACAAATTCCCATTGAGCAACGTGACGCCAAAGAAGTTCGTGGACTCAATGGAGCTATGGGAGACTGGGAGTGGGCTCCTCATCAGGCGCCAGTTTATAATCCGTCTTTTGATGTGACTCCGGCCAAGTATGTCTCGGGATGGATTTTAAATTGTGGACTTTTTAAAAAATCAGATTTTGAAAGCGGGAGAGTAGAATCATGTATGCTGTAATTGGTGGATCAGGTTTTGAAAAATTTGAAGGTTTTGAAGTTATTGAGTTATTGGATCGAGAAACTCCATTTGGTTTAGCCTCCAGTGGATTTAAAAAGGTTAAAGTTCAAGGTAAAGAATTATTATTTATATCAAGACATGGTGCTCAACACGAGCATTTACCCTCAGAAATCAATTACCGAGCCAATATCTTTGCACTTAAAAAATATGGTGCCAAAGGCATTATCTCAGTGAGTGCTGTTGGCTCCTTAGATAAAAAATTAGCTCCAGGGGACTTAGTCGTTCCTCATCAATATATTGATCGCACGAAAGGTCTCCGCCAACATACTTTTTTAGGAGAAGGGCTCATCGGGCACGTCTCTTTAGCTCATCCAACCTGTGAAGTGATGGAGACTCGATTGCGAGAAATTCCTGTGGATTTTGCAGTTCATTTTAGTAAAACGTATGTTTGTATAGAAGGTCCTTATTTTTCAACGAAGGCTGAAAGTTTGAGTTATCGTCAAATGGGTGCGGACATTATTGGGATGAGCAATTTTCCTGAGTACGCTTTAGCCCGTGAGGCGGGACTTCCTTATTTACCTTGCTGTTTTGTTACGGATTATGATTGCTGGGATGATAGTATTCCACACGTCACCGTGGAAGAAGTTGTGAAAGTGATGAAGGGTAATAATGCCAAAGCTTTTGATCTTCTTAAAAAAATGGTGACTCATCCCATTGATATGTGGCTCGAATCAAAGGCTCCTCTGGGTGGACTTAAATCAAGTTTATTTATGGCTATAGAGGATGTTCCACCAGAGAAACGACTTTGGTTGGATGTACTCAGAAGTTAAGGATTTGATTTTTCATCATCGACCACGAATTTCGGCAACGAGGGCATTGTAGACAAGTAAAAAGTCATGGTTTGTTTTTCTAAAACGAGCCATCACGGCACGAGCAATTCGTTTGAAAACGGGCAAGGCTAACTCTGGGTGATTTTTACTAAAAGCTTCAAAATCAGTGCGATTAATGGAATAGCATTGGCAATGGGTGATTGTTTTTATCGTGGCTGATCGAGTGTCTACATCCAAAATAGCCCCTTCTCCAAAAATTGCATGCATCGATTCATCGAGATTAGCGACTTTATATTCATCTCCGGAGGGAGTCTTTTTAAAGACCGCAGCTTTTCCTTGTAAGAGTAAATACATTTCAGAGCCAGAGATGCCCTCTTCGATGATCATGGTGTTGGGACTAAATTCACACAATTTCAGAATTTTTTCAAATTTTTCCAGAATTTTTGGATCATTTTTAAAATCTTCAAAAATACTAAATCGCGTGATGGATGGAAGCATGGAGATCACCTTGTTTTCGATTTTCAATACCAATAAGTAAAGAACTTTCGTTTATTGTATAATTTATTTCTGGATTAAAATGTGGGTAATTGCATTTAATTTCTCGAACGGCTTGAAGATTGTTGACTAACTGGTGGATGTCAGGTGTTTGTTGAGCTTTGCGCAAAGCGTACTCTTTGATTGAGTGCTGATTTCCGAAGTTTTCTAAAATTCCTATAATTAAAATATGTTTATAATTTTTTTCTATAAATTCTTTTACTGCTCCATAAGTTTTTCCGATAAAAGCGAGAGGTATTGGAATTGTGGAAATTTTTGATGGGGTTGATGGATCGAGCAAGTCATAGAGAATATTAACAACTCCCGTTCCTCCGCTGGCATTTCCTATCAGAAGTCGGGAGTACTCTCGAGAGTAAATAACTTCCGAGACTCCTGCAATTTTTAAGTATTGAGTCATTTTTGGATCAAGAACTTCGGCGGCCACCATAGTGCCGCGAGCGATGTTTGAAAGACTCATGGCCGTCATAATCGTGCGTGCATCAATTTCAACGGGAGTGGGAGCTTGGCCAGAGGGGCCTGCTGTACGATCAGCTAGTATAAGAACTTTTCGCGCACGTTCTGGCGCCGCTCTCCGCAATTGAGCTTCGGTGTAATATTCTCCCACGATAATTCCAATATGTTGCAGTTTCTGGTGCGCGCGTACGCTATCTCGTGTAGATTCATCAATGTTAGCGATGATAACAATCTGACTTGAGTCTAGATGTTGATTGAAATCTAAAATATGAAGTAACAATTGCTCCATGTCTTCAGTCCAGCCGCAAATCACAAAATGATCTATGAGTTGATCTGTGTTCACTGTACCTCTCCTTTTTTTTAACGCTGCTTCAAAAAATGCACTGGAAATTCTAGCAGTTAAAAGGCTGATAACCAATACGCCAGAAAACATGAGTAAAATTGCCAGAAATCGACCTGTGATCGTAATGGGAAAGCGATCACCATACCCAACGGTTAAAAACGTTACAACTCCCCACCATATTCCATCTTCGAAGGATTTGATGTTGGCACCTTCGACATGGTATTCAACAATATAGACTAAATATGAAATAATAACCCATATGGTAGAAAAGAAAAATAAAACAACTGGGAGAGAATACGACTGAAGTTTTTGAAGCTGTTTATTCCAATGGGTTTGAACAAAGTGAAGGGCGCTCTTAAACATAATAAAATAATTATGCGCATAAATTAAATTTTCTAGTAGTCCCGTTATTTAAAATCAAAAGACTTGACCAAAGTAAGGATATAAAACACTGGCTCTAGTATTGCCGATAGTGTGTCATATGAGAGTTCAATATGTGAGGAACTTCCTCATTTTATCAATTAATTATCAAGAGCCGTAGATGTAGCAAGGCGTATATAACCGGTTTCAATATTGTTCCAATTGCTGATGATTGGTTTTAGATAGGGGCTTGAGTCTGGAAGTAATCCAAATTTATTTAAGATCATGCTTGTGCAAAATTCAGTTGCTCTAGAATTGCCGTCAAGAGCTTTTAATGCAAATCCTAATTTAAGTTTAGGAATAGCTCCAGTCATAACTCCTTCTGCTCCACCTTTGAGAAGAACTTGATCTTGTTGCAGTTGTTTCATTATTTCAGAGCAGTAGTGGCCAGTGCCAGCAGCGAGAAAAGGGTTAGAAGTACAAGTTAAGAGAATTTTTTGAGCAGCATCAGCTTCGGCTGAAGCGAGGTGAATGGGATCAATGAATTCACAAAACCCTTGAGCTAATTTTTTTAAGGGCATGGAAGGGGCTGGAATCGAGCACCCATCAATGCCTAGAGTATTTTGATTAAGGTTTACTTGGCAAAGCTTTTCAATGGATTTTAAAATTCGAGTTTGAACTGGGTGTTTCTGTGAAACATAATTTTTAATTGGTTCTTGCAAGTGAATTGCCGTAGTGAGCATTCCAATGTGTTTTCCTGAGCAATTATTATGAATAGCGCTAGGACGTTCATGATGACTTATAAGAGCGAGATGACTTTCAATGTGCGCTGGTGGATGAGCACCACATTCTAGATCTGCTTCAGTAACTCCAATCTTCTGCATCCAATCTCGAAGTAGAGTTATGTGAAACGTCTCTCCACGATGGGAGGCGCACGCTAACGCCAGCTCTTGGTTGCTTAAGCTAAAACGATCAGCGGCTTTTGTTAAAATAAGAGGTAGCGCTTGTATCGGCTTTAATGAGGATCGTGGAAAAACCAATATATTATCATCTCCAAAAGTTTCATGATTCTTTGGTTCTCGTGAGTAAATGGAGGCGACCACTTGGTGGCGGCTTTCAACTTGAGATCCTCGTATAATTTCTACTTCCAACGTCTTTGATTTCATTCTTGAAGAATCTAATAAATTTTTACTCAAAAGGCAACGGAGTTCATGCTGTCAAAACAAATTATGTTTTATTCTCGCATCAAAGTTTTATTTCTTTGTAACCTTAAATAATTAAACTCGTGTTTTAAGTATTGATATAATAAGGTTGATCGATTGATTTCTTCAATCAGTGAAGAATCTACATACTTTGAAAGAATTTCATCGACTTCACTTAATATTCCTACCCTTGAATCATCAATAGGCTTCCTTTTTATAATTTCCTGTACTTCTTTATTTTTGACTAAATACTCTTCTAAATGATTCACTTCTCTTTCTAAAGGTAAACCATAGGTTTCCATTGTTTCGGAGTTTGAAGCTCTTAGTAAATGAAAAGGAGATAGACTTAAATTCATTAGTATTTCGGTGAATTGAGAAATGCGATAAGCGTTTGAGCCTTCACTAGTGCTTGAGTCCTCTAGACTTTCTGCATCTTTAGAAGTCATATGATTTTTAAATTCTCTGAGACCCTGAGAAAATCGATTTGAATCATTTCGTTTTATAATAAGCTCTTCTAATTGAATTAACGAACTAACAACTTCGATTTGTTGCTTTACTGTTAAAGATCTTACCTTTTCATGATAAGCCCAAGAAGATCTTAAATTAACTTTTGTTTCTAAATACTTTTCTAAGCTGATACTTTCTGGAATTACTTGATATCGTTTTAAAGTCTCGATACTTCTCTGAAGATAACTATTGTGAGGTAAAAACAAATACCCTCTCTCTACAGCTAAACTTTGATTTTCTAAATACTCATCTAATCCTAATCCAGAGTTGATTAGTTTTTTGTAAAGAGTGTCTGGTCTTGAAGCTCGTATAGATTCAATTAATTTATTATAAGGAAGCCCTTTTTTTAACAATTGTAGAACTTCATCGGAGCAGTTGTTTGTGAAAAACTTATAAATACTTTCATAAGACCAATGAACTTCTAAAATTGTTCTTAGCAGAGAATTAAGCTCATCTTTGTTTAACTTTAAAGGCAAACTTTTTATCGATCTCAGCTCTGATTTTGTGTACTCATCAATTACTGACCTCAAGGGTAGCATAGCAGCGACCATGGGATACTTCCCCGTTATTCCATCTAAAAGTCGATTTTTTTCGTTTGTTACTACTCCGCGAAAGCTCACTACATAATGAAAATCAGTATCTTCCATACAATTTTGATCAATAATGGTTCTTTGTGGTGAGCAAAATACCAAGCGTAACATGGAGTGACCAAATCGACTCTCAAGCCCGCCGCCACTTCCTGCTAAAAGATAATGAATTGAGTATAATTTAGAAAAATCAATTTCTTTTAATAAGGATGAATAGAATTTTGAATATGGATTTAATGTTAATAAAATTTTTCTAGTGCTTACACAGGAGTCATCTTCGAAGGGTCTCTTCGAGAATTTTTCGACAAACAAAGAATATAAAGAAGACTTTCTGCACTTATAATCTTTATCTAGTAAAAAATATTCTAAGTTTGCAGCAAATGCATCTCTTGGATTATTTAACTCAGAAAATTCTTTACTTAAATCTTGAAGTTGATTGCTTTTAACTCTGGTGTTTTGCTCCCAGAAAAAGCCCCTCTCCGGAAATCCAGCATTATTTAAAAAAGCAACTGAATGCGAAAATCTTTTTTCTATTTCTAGAGAATCCTCATAAATAAATGCTATATGATGAATTATTTGACCTAGAACATATTTTAAAAGTGATCTTCTATAAAGAAGATTTTCTTTGTTAGATTTAAAAATATCATTGACACTAATCTCTTCACCTAAGTTAGCGAATTTTGATAATAAATTTATATAAAAAACATTTAAAGTGAGTTCTTCTTTTAATTCATTAGATTTGACGTTTTTTCTTATGAGTACTGGAGGAACTCCATTCTTACTTGTATTTTCAATAGTAAAAACTTTAAATTCAACTTCATCTTGTAAGAGCTGATTTTTTATACTTTCTGGCAAAATCTGATCGATTTGTTTATTTATGGTTTGCAAAACATCAATTTCCCTTTGAGACATTGATGTTTGAGGAACAAAGTTAAATGCTGCACTCGCGTTCATAAGGGTAAAAAAAATGGTTCCAAAAATTAGACTAAACCTCAAAGGCCACGACATAAGTATTCCTTTGTTGAAAATAATTAATATTTACGGATTAATTCCATGAGCTGTTGTCGCGAAGCTCACTTCGCGACATGAACTAAAGAGAAAATGTTGCGACTAAAGAGCTTCTAAATAACTAGCAACTTCAAAAGCAACTTCTGATTTTTGTTGAATCGAAAAGTGAGTATAATTGCTTTTAGCTTTTCCTTGTAAGCGCTCTTCTAAAATAGCAAATATTTTAAGTAGGCTTCCGGATGGATTCATTTCATCGTATTCATTAGATGATTGATATAAAGCTTCATCTTTTGTTGCAACAAGAGTGATTTTTTCTTCAGGAGTTAGATCCATTACAAATTTTTCAAACTCCCCATTATTTGCCATAAATAAAAATGGTACAAGTGTAAATGTGCTACCCAAACTAAGTTTAGGAAGTCCCTCGGATGTTACATTCCCTGCAATAAGTCCAGACAAACCCGCATTTGCCCTTACGTTAATGATTAATAAAATCAATGTTGTAGCAATAAACTTTTTCATAATAACTCCTTTTTTGGTTAAACAAATTCAATTTTAAGTATTATTTAAAAATGAACCTGCGTTTTAATGTAGGCGTAATATAAACACTATTTATTTAAATAAAAACTTAGTTTTACCTTAGTTTTTGAACTAAGGCCTATAAAAGTTTAATATTTTGGCATAGGATAAATAAAAATAATGTATCGATCTGTGCTAATAATGAAGGAGCGATTCTGCAATATTCGATACGCTAATTTTTCTTACGGCAATCCAGCAAGCAAAGGTTGAAATGATAGACATCAGTAGAAATCCATAAAAATAAGGCCAAAAAGAAATTTCGATGATAAACTCCGTTTCAGTTGAAAACTGCCCAGAGGGATAGGTGATTTCCATCTGATTAATAATTAGTGAAAAGAGTAGTGAAATTAAAGTTCCAATCAGACAGCCGGTCCAACTCAATAAAATGGACTCCGTAAGGAATAATTTTCGGATATGGCTCGGTAAAAAACCCAAGCTTCTCAACATGCCAATTTCTTTTGTTCGTTCTTTGACTAATTTGACCAGAGTATTAAAGACCGACATGGAGCCAATAAAAACAATGATGCTTATAAGAAAAAATCGAATCACATTGAGGAGAGATAAGGTTTTTTGATAAAGGACACCAAACTCGTGATCAGTCCAGGAAGTAATTGCAATACGAGAGTCGACGGTACTTTTAAATTCTTGAATAAAATCTTGAACGTTAGCAGAGGGATTTAATTTGACAGCATAATAACTAATTTTTTCTGTGTTAAACAATTTTTGTGCTGTCGGAAGTGAGAAAGCAACATAGCGTGAATCACGCTCAATAAAACCTTTATCTAAAATACCGCTGACTGATAATTCCGTTGCATTGATTGGGCCAGTTTCGGTCATCGCTGATAATTGAAAGCTTTCGTTTTCACAAAGAAAGGGACGTGAATGGGGATTTTTTTTAACGTCTATGGCATATTTTTTTAAGTCGGGAAGCTCATCAGATAAACAACCTAACTTTTGTGCGAGACGCAATCCAACAACCATTTGTAGATCTGTGGAAGCAGAATTTTGCAGTGGTTGTCCCCAGTAGGTGTCCCACTTCCAAGGTCCCCTTAACGCCGTCGCCTCAATCACATCCATGGCTAAACCTTGAAAGACAGAAGAGGAATTTGAGGTGTCGATACTTCCTGTAACTTGTAAAAAGCGAGAATAAGTTTCAATTTGGCTGGTGTGGGATTTAAAAAATTGCTGGATTTTTTCCTGTTCATTTTGTGTGAGAGAGTAGTTCCAAGGATCTGCTCGACCTTCAGATGTTGAAGCTCCTTTTTTTTCGATGATTAAATCTCCATACATTTCTAAGTTCGTGTTAAATTGTTTATAAACAGTATAGATGTTATTGAGATAACCCTCGAAAATAACAAAAGTGCTAAATCCCGCAATCACAGAAATGATGGCAGCAATACTTTGCCTCCAGTAAGCACGTATGTTTTGAAAAGACATTTTTAAAAAAAGTCGAAAGAGTAACAAAAAACTACCTCTTTAAATTATTCACGTTAAATAAAGAATCAGGAAGTGATTTCACCTGGGGGACAGAGTAAACTAAAGTACTTTTATTATTTTTGTTTTTTTCATTTGTTATGGTCATTTCGGTGATAAAGGGAAATTTATGTCCCTGATAGGTGATTTGGCTTTCATACTTAAAGGTAGCTGTTTTTAAAACCTTGCCGCCGCTCAAGGAAAGAAACTCCGCCTTGACAGCGAGTCCGGTTTTTTTAGAAATCCAATAATTAATTTGATCATAAGTGGTGTCATTGGATTTAGCTTTAAGTAAAAACTGGTAGCAAGGTTCATTTTGAAGAGAATCCATTTTGATAAAAGTCGCATTGTAATCTCGGTTGTAATTCGTGGAGGCAATATCGCCATTAGAAGCAGTGCCACTGAGTTTTTGGCGCGAAGAAATAGAGATCGGTGCTCTAAGGCCAGGTTTAAAATACCACATCGATCGCCCCTTGAAGAGAAAAACTTCACCTTTGTATTTTTGAGGAGCCGTGCTTTCGACGTAGGAATCGTTATTTTTAAATTTGATAAAAAACTCTCGCTCTGTTTTTTCCTCTTCTTCGACAGAGTTCAATTTAACAGTCCATTCTAAGCCCTCGGGGATGCCACCACGGGTGCGATCAGCATATTCCAAAATTTTGGGAATATTGATCGATTCGGCTGAAAAGCTTTTTCGTGGCATTATACAAAGTCCGAGTAAATTTAAAAAAATAAAAATGTATTTCATTTGCGTAATCTCCTTTTTTTATGATTGGTCAATGAGTAGTTGAGCAATGGAAATTTTAATTCTTCGTTTGGAAATAAGATAACTCACAAGACAAACAATGATTGTAAGTAAAAGAAAAGTTGTCAGTTGAAAGGGGAGATTTAAAGCAATTTGCAATTTAATCGGCTCTGAGGCGCCTGGTGGACTAAATTTAAAGTTAAGAGTATTAATGACGGAGGCAATAAGAAAAGATAATCCCCAGCCTGCCATAAGACTGGTGAGTGTGAGTAAAATCATTTCTTGACTAAGAAGCCAAGCAATTCGGGATTCTTTGTAACCAAGTGCACGAAGCGTTCCGATTTCTTTTGATCGTTCGAGAATAGAAATAGTCAGTGAGTTAATGATCGCAAGAGAAATAGCAAGCCCTGCAATCGAAAGAAATATAAAAGTGAGGCTATTTAAAAACTGTGATGTCCCAGAATAAAATGGACTTATCTTGTTGTCATCGTAGGAGAGCATTTCTAATTGGGGAAATTGCGCATGAAAGAGTGGAACAATATGGTTTTTCCAAAAAAGTAATTGATCGGGATCATTTAAATATAAAATCCATCGAGAGATAGCTGTTGTGTCGTAAAGTTTTTGCGTGACTTCGAGAGGGGCCTCTAAACTTAAATCTTCCAAAAAAGAAAATCCAACCATAAAATGCCCTACGAGATTAGCATCCATGGCAGAAAATCCTTGATCAAAATTTTTTGTAATAAGTTGAACAGAGGGATCTCGGCTAATCCGTTGTAATTTATCTGGTGATTGGCAATCAATGAGTTGTGCTTCGGGAAGCGACTGGGGAGTTGTATAGAGATTTTGTTTATTTAATAATCGAGCCAGACTTTCGGTGATTAACAAGGGATTTTCCGGATCTGTGAAGTGGGTGTAGTCTTGGCCAGCAAATTTTTTACCGACAAAGGAAACCCATTTTAAAAATTCGGGACTCTTTAAAACCTCTTGGCGAAAGGAGCGTGGAAGACCTTTCAAGTAAAAAGGTGTATTACGACATCCATTGCTTATCAGACCTGTACCGATGAGCATTGGAATCTGAAAGCGTAAGTCTGCTTGATAGGGTCGAAAAAAATCTTTTATTTCATTTTGAGTTTTTTCATTGATAGAAAAAGCTTTTGGTTTTGAGAGACCTTTTTCTAGCCATCCTTTTTTAATAATCGAAAAATGTCCTACATGATTAATATAAATGGTTCCAATAGCTAAAGCTCTTTCAATTCGATAGACAAAACCATTAAATAAACAAAGGCCAGCAAAGCCGGTTGCCATAGCAATCCCGGTGACTAAGGTGCGACGGGGGTTCCTCCAAAGATTTTTTAATGCTAAAATCCAAAAAGCCATTTTCAAGTATCCATTCTTAATTAGTCACTCTCATTGATCCATCACAATAAGTCCGTCTTGAATTCGGATTCTGCGCTGAACACGATTCATTAATTTTTCATCGTGAGTGCAAAACAAAAATGTCACTTTCATTTTATCATTGAGTTCCAGAAGAAGATCGACAATTTTATTGGTTGTAACAGAATCAAGATTGGCCGTAGGCTCATCCGCAAGTACAATAGAGGGCTTAGTAACTAAAGCTCTTGCAATGGCAACACGTTGCCTTTGGCCTCCGGAAAGCTTGTTGGGAGGGTGATGAATAAAATCGTGTAGTTCAACATTTTTAATGGCTTCAAAGACGCGGGCTTTTCGTTCCTCAGGAGATAGTTGAGTTTGTATAAGGAGTGGAATCTCTACATTTTCAAAAACATTGAGAACTGGCACTAAGTGAAAACTTTGAAAAATAAATCCAATTTTTTCATTTCTTAAGTGACTTTTTTGATCTTCCGTTAAAGTGAGAATATCCTGATCTTCAAGATGGTAGTGCCCGGAGTCGGGCTGATCGATAGTTCCTAAAATATGCAAAAGAGTGCTCTTGCCTGAACCCGATGTGCCGATGAGTGCTGCAAACTCACCTTGTTTAAGAGTTAAATTGATCCCTTTTAAGGCATGAACTTGAGTTTCGCCCAACCAATAAGATTTTTGGATATTTTTAAGTTCAATGAGAGGATTCGCGAGAGCTTGCATCAGCTCATGCTAAAGGAGGGGATAAATAAAGTCTATTGATACGGTTCAATATATAGGGCGTCAAAAGCAAAGGAGACATCACCGTACATGGTTCGTTGGGTTTTAATTTTAAGTGTACCATGAACCCAGATGGGGCCATAGGAAACTTCAGTGCCTTCTTTTATATCAACGAGCAGCATTTGGTTGGGAGGAGGAGGAGGTACGTGAATGCAGGCTTGTGGTGTTGGGACGAGTAAAAACTGAGTCACTTTTTTTTGATTATCCTCAAGGGGAACCATAAATCCAGGAACTTTAACAAACTCTCCATCGTATTTTTTCAAAGTGGGAGAAACCGCACCTGTGACGTAATCAAGATCCCCTAAAAGTTTCCAGTCGACCTCAATTTTTGCCTGAGAATGAGTATTAGAGAAAAATTTTGGTATGAGGTATGCTAACGTTGCCACCCCTATCACGAGACCGAAAATTATAGCTGCTGTTTTCTTAAATGTTGTCATAAGGACCAGCAAGTTAGTCCTGGCAAAAGGAGTTTGTCAACGAGTGGATGATCAGTTAACTCAAGTCTTGTATTTTAATTAAAAAAAAATTAGATTGAGCTATGACACAAAATTTAACTTCGACCCAACGATTACAGGCCGTGCGCGGAACTCGTGACCTTCTCCCCGAAGAATGTGAGCGTTTTCGCTTTATTAACTCTACGTCTTACGACATTGCGAAGCGCTATGGTTACGGTGAAATTGCAACTCCCATTTTTGAGTTCACAGAAGTTTTTAAACGGACTTTAGGAGATACAACGGATATTGTTAACAAAGAAATGTATACGTTTATCGATCGCGGGGGAGATTCCCTCACGCTTCGTCCAGAGGGGACTGCAAGCATTGCTCGCGCCTTTATTTCTGAGGGACTCGCACAAAGTATTCCCGTTCGCTTTTTTTATTCAGGCCCCATGTTTCGCTACGAGCGCCCACAAAAGGGACGTTACCGTCAGTTTCATCAAATTGGAGTTGAGTGTTTAGGAGTAACCTCACCACTCGCTGATGTGGAATGTTTATCTTTAAGCGCCGATATTTTGAAGGCGTTAGGTTTAGCGGATAAAGTACAACTAGAAATTAACACATTAGGGGATACTGAATCACGACTTCAATACCGTGAGCAGTTGGTTCAGTATTTAGAGAAATATCGCTCCGATCTATCTTCTGATTCTCAAGAGAGACTCTCTAAAAATCCGCTCCGAATCCTCGATTCAAAAGATGAAAAAGATCAACTTATTCTCAAAGACGCTCCTTTATTAGAAAAGTGTCTTTCTGATGAGGCTAAAATATTTATTGAAAAAGTAGAAATGGGATTATCTGCTCTACAAATTAAGTTTATAAAAAATCCAAAGCTTGTTCGAGGCCTGGATTACTATTGTCATACAGTTTTTGAATGGACCACTCAACATTTAGGAGCACAGAGCGCTGTTTTATCAGGTGGACGTTATGATGGTTTAATTCAATCCATGGGCGGAGTTCCAACGCCTGGAGTTGGGTGGGCCTCTGGTGTGGAACGATTGGAGCTTCTTTTGTCTCAAGAGAATCTTCCCATCGTTCCTAGGACCAAAGTGGCAGTTGTGATAGCCGAAGAGATGGCAGAAGCTAAAGCTCTACAAGTAGCGCAATGGCTCAGAAATAGAAACTATCAAGTCGATATTCCACTTTCTGGAAATCTTGGAAAAAAATTTAAACGGGCTGATAAATTGGAATGCCAATGGGCCATTGTGATTGGCTCTAGCGAAGTGAATGAAAATAAGCTGACTTTAAAGAATTTAAAAACCGGCGTGCAAGAAACTATTTCTTTTGATTCGCTTTCGACTCATTTTCCTCAATAAGAATTATTGACTTAGAAATTAATTCTTCGAGTTCAAAGGGCTTCGTTAATACATAGTTAGCACCCTTTTTGATAAGCTCTTCGGTTGGTAAGTCGGAATATCCACTAATCATGAGAATCGCTGGTTTTTTATCGAGCTTCATCTCTTGAACTTTATCTAAAATAAAAGGTCCGTCACCATCCGGCATTTGCACATCGGTGACAATAAGATCAAAAGGCTCTGGGCATTCTTTGATCTTTTTAATAGCTTGATTACCACTGAGCACCGTCTCAACAAGGGCTTCGTTGGATAAAAATTCCTCTTGTAAAACTTCTCTTAAAATTTCATCATCTTCTACTAATAAAATATGTTTGTTTTTAAGGGAGCTCATCATTTCTTCCCCGGATTGGTTTTAAGACTCAAAGGAAGTTCAATAATAAAACGAGTATTTTGATGTTTATCATCGAGAAAGAGTTTGCCACCGTGATCGCTGATAATCCCCATAGCGACACTTAATCCAAGTCCGACACCCTTTCCAACTCCTTTTGTAGTGAAAAAGGGCTGCATGATTTTTTGGGCGATCTCTGGTTTAATTCCTTTACCACTATCAGTAACTAAAATTTGTAGAAATTTATCTTCAACCACTTGAGTTTCAATGGTGATCCATTTTTCTTCAAGTGAGGCGATAGCATCAAAAGAATTGTTGATTAAACCTAATAGGACTTGGACGAGTTGTGTGGAGCGACAGGAAATCGGATGATCAGAGATTTGATTTACTATATCCAGTTTTACACCATAACTTTTAAATTTTTCTTTAGTAAAAGTAAGTGCTTGTTCAATGAGTGGTTGCGCTGTCGTGTACTCAAAGGGATCTTTGTCGGCATTACGTGAGAAAGATTTTAAGCCCTTAATAATGTTAGCTATTCGATCAGAGGTTTCATATATTTTTTTTAGTTCAATTTTAATTTTTTCAGTATCTAATTTGCCAGACTCTACCATACGGAGCAGTTGGTGTACTTTCCCCTGTATTCCCGCGAGAGGGTTATTAATTTCATGGGCAATTCCTCCAGCCATTTCACCTAAGGCTGATAGTTTAGAGGAATTGACTATCGATGCTCTCTGAGCTTCGATAATGGAGGTTGCCTTTCTTTTTTCTGTGATATCGGTAAAAGAAACAACGGCACCAATACGGTGATTTTCCTTTACCAGTGGAGAAATAGTGAACTCCACATGCAGTTCACTGCGATCTTTTTTCCAAAATACACTGGGGTCTGACGGTGAAACTCTTCCTTCGTAGAGGGTAGGATGCAGAATACTTTCTTTGAATAAACGCATTTCGCCATTTTCTTTTAAATGAAAGCCTAGGGTTAGAAAATTTTTCCCAATCAGTTCAGATTCTGTATATCCTAAAAGACTACACCCAGAGGGGTTCATGAAAATAATATTTCCATCAAGATCCAGCCCACAAAGACCCTCTGTCATAGAACTTAAAAGTGTATTTAAAAAATTTCTTTGTTCATTCAATGCATTTTTTTGATTAATTTCTGAGGTAACGTCAAGCAGAAATCCAGCAATCCATAGGGTGAGATTGTTTTCATCTTTAATATATTTAAAACTGTTTTTGTACCAACGATGATCACCATTTCGATCATAGATTCTA
>CAZTDX010000039.1:0-34183 GCA_964612425.1 uncultured Pseudobdellovibrionaceae bacterium | reverse complement strand
CGTAGACCGCCTTATATCACAAATTTTCGACTCCATCAAATCGGGGCCAGATCACAGGACCAATCACTTACGAATCTAATTCCGATCAAGACAAAGTCAAAATGGTTGGCAATTGGACAAAACCAAAGTTTATTGATGAAATTCTGCCAACAGACACCATCACTTCATCTAAAGGCTTTGAAGCCACTTGGACTTTAAATGCTCTTCCCAAATGGGAAAATGGATCAAGAGAAGTTAAATCCATTGGACTAAATCATCTATGGATTAGTACAGACTACTCAATGATCGAAAAAGCTGTTAAATATGGGATTCTTTTTATTGCCCTAACCTTTATTCTCATTTTCATCGTGGAATTCATGAGCAAAGCAAAAATTCATCCGCTCCAGTATGGGTTGATTGGTTTGTCAATTAGCATATTTTACCTTCTGCTCTTGGCAATTTCTGAATCTCTCGGCTTTGATATAGCATATCTTCTATCATCGCTAGCAGTAACTGGCCTCATTGTTTTTTATGTTCGAGGATTTTTAAATCAAAAGAAATTTGTAAAAATGGTGCTTATTGAACAAATTATTTTAAGCACATTTTTTTATATCCTCTTAGCCCTGGAAGAAAAAGCATTTTTGATCGGTTCGATTGGCCTGTTTGTCGCACTCAGTGTATTTATGACTATCACTCGAAAATTTGATTGGTACACAGGTTCCTTCAAAATCCAAACCAACAAAATAGTATAGGTGCACTCATGAAAAAATTAATTAAGATTTTATTAATCATTGCAGGTCTCATTGTTTTACTTTTGGGTCTTGGAATTTATGCATTAACGTCATTTATGATTAGCAAAGTTGAGGTCAGCTCCGTTTGGTCACCAGATAAAAGCATCGTAGCCACTGTGACTGAAACTGATGCTGGGGCAACAGCATCACTCGGATATATTATTAAAGTACAGAACAAGAATCAAATATTCAGTTTTACCAAAGAGGTCGCAAACCTCAATGACGCTTATCGAAGCACTTGCGCCTCTGGAGTAGACCTAGAATGGGAATCAGACAATATTCTATTAATTAAATATCTCGAAGCCAGATGGACGAATCTTCCATCTGAGAAAGTCAACATCGGCGGCAGAGTTATTACAATAAAGCTAGTGCCAAAAATTAATAATTATGGGGCTCGTTGTGGCAGAATGGAATAAAATCAATTAGCATAGGAGGCTTATCTTGAATAAATCTGTTCGCAATAATACAATATCACCTACTATGATACCTAAAATTCTTTTATTTGAAGATGAAAATAATATTGCTGAGAACTTGAAGTATGCACTCAAGACTGAAGGAATACTTTGCGAGCACTCATCCACCGCCCATGATGGTTTACAAAGATTCCAGAACGACCATTTTGATCTTATTATCTTGGATGTCGGCTTGCCTGATAAAAGTGGATTTGATGTTTGCAAAGAAATTCGAGTTCGGAGCAAAATACCTATTTTTTTCTTAACGGCACGGGCTGATGAAATTGACAAAATTCTCGGGCTTGAATTGGGTGCAGACGATTATATTACAAAGCCCTTCAGTCCCAGGGAGGTCACGGCGCGAATTCGTGCTTTTTTTAGAAGATATAGCAACTCCAATCAGGCAACAGAAGCCAAGAAGGTTAAAGATTTTCTCATTTTTGAAGATCGCTTCCAGATTAAATTTCAAAATGTGGATCTAGAGTTAAGACGATACGAGTTCGGTATACTTAAGTTTCTGCTCGAACATCCAGGAAGAGTTTTTTCCAGATCACAAATTATGGATCGCGTTTGGCAAGAACCCGATATGAGTTTAGAGAGAACTATTGACACACATATAAAAGTCATTCGTGCAAAACTCAAAAATATTTCTGATGATGAGATCATCCAAACTCATCGGGGCTTGGGATATTCTATTAAGGATGAACCTTGAGCCTCCGCCGCAGACTCTTTATCACTCTTTGCATTGTGTTTCTTATTGGCTTTTTTAGCATCGCAAGGTGGATCCGCGGCGAACTGAGAAACAGCTATGCTCAAGTTGTTGAAGAAATTTTAATTGATTATGCTCATTTGATTTCAGCGCATATAGAAAATAATCGAATGTCGAAGCAAAGCTTTGATTCTCTGCAAGCGATGTTTGCTAATTCCAAAAACCATATAATCAATGCCAAGATTTTTGATTTTATTAAAACAAATTCAAATCTTGAAATGTACGTCACAGATAATAAAGGACTCGTTGTCTTCTCAACTAAAAAAGAAGAAATCGGCCACGACTTTTCAAAATGGAATGATGTCTACAAAACTCTGAAAGGAGAGTACGGCGCCAGATCCACACGTCTCGACCCCAAAGATACCAGAACATCTGTGTATTTTGTCGCTGCCCCCATTATGATTGATTCCCTTGGAAAAACTTCGAAAATATGCACTTGAAATTTCCGAGGGCCAACGTGGTATCCTGCCACATTCAAAAATTAAAGAAGTTAAGCATCTTGGGGAAGCCTTTGAAAAAATGCGAATTTCTCTAGAGGGTAAAAAAACTGTCGAGAAATACACACAAACACTAACTCATGAGTTAAAAAGCCCTCTCACGGCAATTAAGGGCGCAGCAGAACTGTGTCTTGAGGAAATGGATCAAAGCCAACGGCAGCAGTTCTTAAATAACATCATTGAAGAAGCTAACAGATCACATCTTCTTCTCGATCAATTACTAAAAATTGCAGCGCTAGAATCAAAATCTCAATTAGAGCAAACAACTTCTATTGATTTAGTTGAAATTCTAAATGAAACAAAAGAGGCTTTAATGGGACTTTGGAAGCTAAAAAACATAACGATCATCCTTGAGGGTAAAATCAGTAGCATTATTAATGGTGATCGATTTCTCCTTTTTCAAGCATTTAGAAATATTCTACAAAATGCGATCGAATTTTCATCCGCAAACGCTCATATTTACATGAAAATGGTGGAAACACTAACGAGTATTCAAATTGAAATTACTGACCAGGGGTCCGGGATTCCTGATTTTGCGAAAGAGAGAATCTTTGAAAAATTTTACTCCCTCGAAAGACCCGATACCAAAAGAAAAAGCTCTGGACTTGGATTGAGCTTTGTAAAAGAGGTTATAGAGTTACATCGAGGAAAAATTATTATTACTAGTCCCCTTAGAGATCAGCGAGGAACTTCGGTTCTAGTCGAAATTCCAAAGACCAACTCAAACTAGTGCTCAACTAAATTAAACATTTAGCTTACGTTCTCACTTTAATAGATTCGAACAACCGGATTTCTTTAATACAATCTACTTTATATTTAATGTTTTCTTTTTTCCATCGCGCTTTATGGAAACTGTCGCTACAGATCCTTTTTTCATTTCGTTATAAAGGTCCATTGAATCCTTTGGAGAATCAACTTGCTTCCCATCGTATGATAAAATTACATCACCAGCCTGAAGACCAAGATTTTCATAGTTACTGCCAGGTGCAATATTATTAACAGTATAACCTGAAGACTCACAAGCAAATGCATTACCTACATATAATAAACTAAGTATTACAATAAACTTTTTAATCATGACAGAGTCTCCTTTAAATTCTTATTTAAGAATTGGATACCATTATTTTATTTTGGTCAATCCCCAAACTTATTTATTCGAAGTAGGGTTTCAATTTATTATTTGATGCCATAGTAAACCCATAACGAACTCGCACTTCATGACCATCAGAAAATAGGGGAAGATTGAGCTTATTAAACCAACCCACTTTGATAGACTCACTGGAAGTTTTTGGTTTACCACCCGTCAATTTAGCACGAAATAGAATATGGCAAAACTCATTCTCTTTCCATGGATAATTCACATACTCATAACAATTAGAACTGTAAACCCCGAGAAGATCCGTTACCTCAACTTCGTATCCAGATTCTTCTCGGCATTCTCTTACTGCGCATTCTCGAGGAGTTTCACCAAGATCATGGCAACCACCTGGCAATGCCCATAGGCCATTATCAGCTCTTTGAATTAAAAGAACCTCAGACTTTTCATTGAGTACAAAGACATCACATCCAACAAGTGGAGTTATTGGTTTAGGCATTTGCAAATCATATGAATTATATCGCAAACAGTAAAGCTGCTCTGTTTCAATAAACAGATAGAAATTTTGAGTGACGCCTGAATAAATATATTTTATTTAATTAGTACTCATTGCTTCCTATTTTTATGATTTTTACTTTATCACTGGGCGGAGGCGTTTCACGAATTGGTTTACTGGCAATGACTTCCTCTTCACTCATCTCAAAATGGAAAATATCTTCGGGTTTCTCTTCATTTCGCTTTTTAACTCGAGCGAGTCTAACTTCGAGTGGGACATCAAAATGATAAATCTCTATATGTGCATTAGTTAAATCAGCAATGTTCTTGAGCCACTCCCAATGTCCCAAGCCTCCACCAAAATCTAGTACGACTGAATTTCCGTTCCTTAAAGCTTGAATGGCTCCATCACTGATCATTTCAAGAGCCTTGACCATATGAGCTTCATAGTCGTTAATATTTCGAATTGGAATATTAAATTCCTTAATCGTTTTATCTAAAGAATAGTAGTTTGCATTTTTTTCTTTCGAAATTTTTAAAGCCAAGGTTGTCTTACCCGATCCCATTGGCCCAACCATGGCATATAATGTTAACATAGTTAATTTCCTTTTTTCTTAGATTAGAAGAAATTCATTTCAGTACAATCGACTTTCCCTTTTGATGGACTCAAAAAAGGGATACATGATTATTGCCTGTAATGACCCTTAAACTTGACGTGTAATTATCTAACTTGCCTCATTTTGTTATTTCAATTTCCCAATACTCTTCAATACTTAAGTATTGCTATTTATTTTTAACATAATCAATTATAAATATTTATATTTTCACGCTTTTTTATGGTATTATAATAGTACCTTATAAGGAGGATATATTTGGAAGATCTTTTAGATAAAGCCTTAGATTTACTCGAAAACAAATTAATGGAGAAACGACTTCATATTGAGATAGTTATTTGCGGAGCCTACGCGATTCACCTATTAGGTATTGCAAGAAGCGAACATACGTTAGATATAGATTCACTCATTGAAGTCACTTCACCCGATATACTGAAAACTATAGAAGAAATAGGAAACGAATTATCAATTAACTCTCGTTGGCTCAATGATCAAGCTGCATCGGTACCAATTCCACCAGGCGCTATTGAAAGAGCCTCACCAATTCCAAGATGGAACGCCATTAAAGCTTTTCTTATTACCAGAGAAGATCTTATCAAAATGAAAGCTTCAGCTTTTTCAATTCGAAGGGATCATACCAATAAAGATTGGGAAGATTTATTATTACTCAAGCCTACAAAATCGGAAATTGACGCTGCCATCGATTTTGTAAAGAAAATTAATTGTCCCCCAATTGGTTCACCTAAAAAAATAATCAAAGAATTTGAGGAGACATTAAATGATCTTAAAAAAACTTCAAAGTAAAATCTCCTACGAACAATTTACCAAAACGGCTCAATATCTAGGTATTTCTATTAACACTGGAGCAATTTTAGGTTCACCACAAAATATCGAAGAGCAGAAATCCTATACTGATTTAGAAATGTTTATTCTGTCTGCGACCTATAATTTAAAGACCTCAAGAATGGCAGAAGGAATTCTATGTTGGCTTCTTCAGTACGGAACACTCTTAAGTCCTTCCAAACTAAGACGACTTATTATAGATGGAACTCAATTCGAATCAGCAATCCTAGGTGCATTTATAAAATTAATGATAGAACATAAAATTCAAAGTTCACAATGGAAAATACTAGCTCCGTTTATTCACAAAAAAAGAAATCCAATTCTTCTTATTGATGGCCCAACACCAATTACGCCAAGTCCCTATTTTAAAAAATACGGAGTTTTAGCACCAAACTTTAAATTGGAAGTTTCAAAATTTTTAAAATCTGAATCTTTTATATTAAACAACTGTCCTGAGATTCGATTTCGCTATTTATTTGGCTCTATAGTCAATGCTGATATAGCAAGCTACTTACTACGAAATACACTTGCCACTCCATATGAAATCGCCAAGGCAACTCACCATCATAAAGCAAGAGTCTTTTCTGTGTACCCAAAAATTAAAGCTGTAAACTTCAATCTATCAAACTAATGCTCAACTGAATTAAATATTTAATTTCCGTTCTCACTTTAGTAGATTCAAATAACCGTATTTCTTTAATAAAATCTATTTTCCCTTTTTGTTGGATTCAAAAAAGTATTTCAGCCTCTCTTCGATTTTTTCAAAAAGGAGTGACACAGAAACTCCAGTCAATATGGTCATTGCATCCTCTACTGAGTCCACGGAGTAAATTGAAAACTTCCCCTCTTTAATGGCCAATTGCACATCTTTCCGCAAAGAGAGATGCTTTAGATTAGCATTCGGAATTATAACCCCTTGTCCAGGCTTTAAACCCTTAGATCGACAGAGATCGAAAAAACCTTCCACTTTTTCATTCACACCACCAATGGCTTGAGCCTGTCCATTTTGGTTCACGGAGCCCGTCATAGCAAAGTTTTGCTTTAATGGAATTTGTGCCAACACAGAGAGTAAGGCTGCCAACTCCGCCATAGAAGCACTATCCCCTTCCACCATAGAATACGACTGTTCAAAAACTAAACTCGCTGAAATGGATAAAGGATATTTTTCAGCAAACTTTGATTTCAAATATCCAGACAAGATCATGACCCCTTTAGAGTGAATGGGACCACCCATTTTTACTTCACGCTCGATATCAACGACTTGCCCCTCTCCCATTCTAACAACGGCTGATATTCGATTGGGATGACCGAAATAAGTATTCGCAAATTCGTAGACTGAAAGTGCATTAATTTGACCAATGGACTGACCTTCCACTTCGATAAGTTGTGTTCCTCTTTTTATCTCCTGAATTTGTTTTTCATAGATACGACTCACTCGGTGAAATTGAAAATCAATAGCACGCTGAACATTAGGCTCTGTTATAAGCTCCTGATTATTTTCTGCTGCAAAATGGTCTGACTCTCGTAATAAATTAGAAAGCAAATTCAAGTCTAATGATAATCGCTCGCGATCACTTACTAACCGAGTGCTATGCTCTAAAATTCTGACAACAGCACTCCAATCTAAATGACGTAATTGATTTTTTCGAACGAGAGATGAAAGTAATTGGATAAATAATTTTTCATTAGTTTCATTTCTTTCTATTTCACTCTCAAAATCCGCCGTAACGCGAAATAGATCGGAAAAGTCAGGATCAAGATCAATCAGCGCCTGATAGATCTCTAAATCCCCAATAAGAATCACCTTACAGGATAAGGGGATGGGCTCTGGCTTTAGAGTCACCGTTGACACTAAACTGTATACTTGGCCCAACGATTCAATTTTTATAAATTGGGATTTCAAGGCGCGCTTTAAACCTTCCCAGGCATAGGGGGATGTTAAAAGCTTTATGGCATCTAACACTAAATACCCGCCATTGGCTCGATGGAGAGCTCCTGGTCTAATCAGGGTAAAATCAGTGATCAAGGCTCCCAAGATGGGCAAGTGTTCAATTTCTCCTACTAGATTCATAAAGGTAGGGTTATCTTCGTAGACTATGGGGGCCCCTACAGAAGTCGTATGATCAACAATCACATTAACCTCATACCTTTTTAGAGGAGAGGGGGCCTCCTTTAACTCCGGAGACTCTTCAAGACGTCGCCTGAAATCGCGAGCATTATCCACAATATCGCGAATCATATCTTCTAAGTAACTTCTTACGCGATCATGATTGGCATACTTTACTAGTAGCTCCTTCACGCTGGCTTCCACGGTTGCAAAAACCATCTCACGATTGAGTTCCTTAATTTTTAATCGCATCTGCCGCTCTTGAATGGGAAATTGATTCACCACTAACACAAGCTCATCGTTAAATTTTGAAATCCGATTGGCGAGATCATCCTGTTCTTCTTTCGAAAGTTTTAGAACAGCTTCATCTTCCAAAATATTACCATCTTTATCTCCAGCGGCAAAAAGCAGTCCACCATGAACATTCAGTAAAAAAGCATTTTCTTTTTTTGCTCGAGACTCTAACTCAAGGATAGCGTTATCTTGCCTGTCCTTAAATTCCTTGATGATTTGATCACGCTTGGTGCGGTAACGATCACTGTCATATAATGAGGGGATGGTTGAGCGCAAATCTTCAATCAACTGATGAATTTCATTTTGAAAAACTCTGGCCTGCCCCACAGAGAAAGACACGGCAATCGGCTTTACGGGATCAGTGAAATTATTTAAATAAACCCACTCTACCGGAATACTGCTTTTTGAAATTTTACTATTAAGAAATTGCTCAATGATTTGATGCTTTCCAATTCCGGCGTGTCCAAGAGCATAAATATTATAACCCGTTGACTGTAATTCCGTTGCGAAACGGAGCGACTCAATGGCTCTGGCTTGTCCAATGGGCTCGGTCAAATCCTCTAAGGGCGCCGTACTTAAAAAAGATCCCTTTTCAATAAAAGGTTTAAATTGCAATTGATCCCATGAAACTTGTATGACTGCCATAAATTTCTCCCGCCCCAGTCATAACGAGATTTTATTCAACAAGCAAAGATTTTAGACATTTAAAGCTCTATCAATTCTTTGATCCCTATTTGATTTCGATTCAAAAAAACGGATCAAAGAATCTTCATCTTGGCCGGTATAATTAGGACTATTTAACTTTTGTGCGGCAGCAAAAACATCCTGAGGCGCCTGCCAAAATTCTAAAAGAGCTAAGAAAGAAGAGTTTTCTGAATTCTGTCTATTTCTATCCCACTGATTAAAAACAGATTTAAGGCATTTCAGTAAATGAATGACGTAGCCGTTCATGTCGGCTGCGATGTATTCAAATTCTTTTTTAAAAGTTGAATCCCTCTGAAGGGCCTCTTGAACTAACGGAAATTCATAGGACTTCTTGAGTAAATGATAAAAGCCCAACTGCCCATTAATAATGTCTGGATGTCCAAAAAAGTGGTCGGCATGAACTAAGTCATGTACAAGAAAACTCAAAGGATCACGATGGTGAAAATAAAGTGATGAGATGTCTTCTTTCAAGAGTAATAGAGTTAAACAACGTTTATTTTGCACCTGGAGAGATAATAGTTCTTCCGTCGTGGGAATATAAAACAACAACTCGATTTTCCAAAGGCCTTCGATCCAATGGAGATAAGTGCGGTTGACAGCTAGAGGAATGCCTCGAAAATTAAAATTTAAATAAAAATCCTTTAACGTCACCAAAGATAGTTTTTCTTTTTCTTGATCACTAAACTCAAAACTCGATGGGATGAGGTCTAAGAGGAATTTATTTTGTTGCGTGACTTTGTTTTTTAAATGACTTTTTTTCTGAAACCAATTTTTTTGATGAAAAACTCTTAAGAATAAAATGAAGTACAGAGTGGCTGATTCATAGGGAAGTAACTCTTTATTTGATGTTATTAAAGTCACATTATTTTGTAAATAATTATAATTTACACTCAAAGTCTCTTCTGAAATCAATTGCTTTTTGTAAGAACCAGAGCGGTTTTTCATTCCCTAAACATTCACAGTATAAAAATTTTAAGAAAAGCTTAGGTAATTTCTTTGAGCAATTCAACTAAATAATCCACTCTTACAATTTCGATCTGTCGATCCGCTGATCTAATGATCCCCTCTTGAGACCATTGGCTCATAATCCGAATCACAGACTCTACAGTGACTCCAAGATGATCCGCTATTTCCTGCCTTGTCAGAGGGAGAGGAAGAATATGTTCACCGCCCTCATCATTATTTTTTTCTAACATTTTTAATAAAAACCAAGAAATTCTCTGAGCCAGAGGTGCGCGAATCAGAGATTTTTCATCTTGTAAAAAACCCATGCGAGTAAAGAGCAATGAGTTTAATCGTAACAAGATTTGAGGATTTACTTTCCAAAAGTTGTTAAATGTGGATCTCGGGATCACACAAACTTTAGAAGTTCCAATAGACTTAACACGTATCGGATACTGAGCTTCACGCTCTTGGCCCATCACAAGAGCTGCAATAGCCTCTCCCGGAGTAGCAAAATACATAATGAAGTCATCACCGTTGGGAGTGGGCTTTACCAGTTTATAAGCGCCTTCAAAAACAACAGCAAAACTAGAAGCTCGATCTCCCATCTCATATAATATTTTTCGGTGCGAATGACTGACGATCTGACTTTCAGTCAAAAGTTTTTTTACCTCACCAAAAGCGAGGCCCTCAAATAACGGATAGCGCGAAATTGTTTGATAATCATTCTCAGTTAAATTCATGAGGAGAAATTATCAAACACTCACACTCGTGTCACCAATTAAAGTAACTTCATCCCCACCCGTATCCACCAAAAAATAAGCGAAATAAGCCAAAACGATGCGCTTAAAATTAAAATCGGATTGTACCACTCCCCGTAGTAAAAAAGGCTCACTCGAGCGGCAGCGGCAATAAAGAGTGAAAATAAAATGAAGGTGAAGTGAAAATGCTCCACCTCTTTAAAGACATCAAAACCACCATGCGATAACACAACTCGACTTCCAATCATTAGTGTCATCAATCCAAAACCGGCAATATATACCAAATGCATCCAATGAACTAAATAACTAGGCATGATAAATCCACCGGCAGTTCCGAGCAATAGTCCCCAACATGATAACCATAACCCAAGGCTTAATTTTGAGGGATTCAGCGGTTTTTTATAAATGCGCCAAACGCCCAAAGCAATCACTCCCACGGCTATCAATCTCATCAATAAACCGAGTTGAGGGTTAAAGTAACTTTGAACAAAAAATGAAGCATAAAAATTAATAATTAATAAAACAACCCAGTGATTTTTAAAATGACTCGGCACGCCTGCACCTAAAAACATAGGTATCAAACGACTCCCTATTCCTAAAACTAAACCCAGCATCATCGCTGAAAAAGCCAGGGTCCTCCCCAGCATTAAAGCTTCAAAACTTCCCCAACTCCAGACGGCATTAAAAAAAACAATACCATTACCAAGAATGGAAAAAAACAAACTCAATGGTACAAATAAAAATAACAGCGGTAAGGCGGCTTTCTTTTTAAAATACCGACGAAAAAAAAAGAGAACTAAATTGGCATGACTCACAATAAGACAAAGAGATTTAATAGGTATCGATGAACTGCTCAATAAAAATAAAACGAGTAAAGCAGTAAAGGATATTATCACTTCATACATTTCTGCATGAAATGTTCCCGTAAATCGTGGAATCGCCGTCATTAAAAATCCAGAGGTGAATGCAGTCAAGAATCCACCGATCATCAAATAAGAATGGGAAACACTAGGATACGGAATGCCAGCAAAAACAAAGAGAAGCCAGAGCAACACGCCCCAAAAGCCTAATAAAAAACCTAATGGAAAAAATAAACGATACGGTTCAGAAAGAAACTTATTCATGCTCTAAGTAGATCATAAAGTGTAAATATTTTTTATGATTAGGATCATAGAATAATGAAATTTTATATCAATGACTTAGAGAATCTATTTGACGCTGCTTGAAAAATCGTTTTTAGGTCGTTGTACTGATAGAGGCCAAGTACTGCGCTAACGCCTTTGGATAAAAGACCTGTGATTCTTTAGTCACCATAAATGGGTTCATAATGCAAAGTCTCAGCAAATAAACCTCGTCCACATCCTTTTGCACTTGAGCTTTAGTGATCATTTCTTGAAGTGGCTTATCATAATTTTTAAAATGTAATTGAGTTTTAGAAATTATGAACTGTGCTTTTGCGTTGGGTGACATATTTTTATAAATACGTTTAATACGCTCATTGGCAACAGATAATAACTCACCTGATTTCATTATCGTAAATCCAATAACATTGGTATCTAAACCCGGTGCAGAAATAAAAAAAGGAACTGACTCTTGAAGCATTTTTTCCACTAATCGTTTGCTCGATATCGATCTGGCTAATATGCGTCCATAGCCAGCACTGTTGAGACCAATGCTTCTCTCCGTTAGCCACGTAGCAACGGCACCACCAGCTGACCTTGACCCCTCTAGTGTTTGCAAGCCAACGTCTTGCCTTTGATCAAACTGAATATATGGAGCTTGAATATCTTGATACTGATACTCGCGACGATTTTTAATTAAAATCACTCCACTCGCATAAGGAACATAACCCAACTTATGAGGGTCAATCGTAATACTATTAGCAAATTGCATCGCATTTAGTTTTTGCAATAGTGCACCCATTTCAGAATCGTCCTTCTGCCCCAGCATGGAACACAAAAAACCACCGTAGGCAGCATCCACATGATGCCAAAAATAGTGATGCTCTTGTTCATTTGTAGAAATAATTTTTTGAATTTCGTCTAAAGGATCTACGGTTCCTAGCTCCGTTGTCCCTGCCACGGAAATAATAGCACTAATGGGTAATTGCGCCCTTGAACATTGATCCATCATTGCTTTTAAATGCTGAGGGTCCATTCTTCCGCCCGCATCCAAATTGATGGATAAAAGTCGATCAGAACCCATTCCTAAAAGCTGCGCACCCTTGGGCCAAGAATAATGTTTACTTTGAGAAACTAAAATGACGGGGCCTTCAAAATCAGTTTTAAAAATTCGACTGACATGATTCGCAAATCGGATGGGATTGGAAACCCATTTATCCTTCCACTCGGCATACTCATCGGGTGAAATTGTTTTTATTGATTGATCAAAGTCATCCCAACCCATATGAGCTAGCTCAAATAAATTTTTCTTTGTTAAATTTTTTTCTTTTAAAAAAGTCCCCAAGGCAAGCCACTGATTTAGTCTTGATTTTGCTCTCAATAATCCTTCAAAATTGGCGACCGTCCCGCCTGAAGTAAAGTGTCCGTGTCCTTCTAGCTCTGGATTCCAGCCTACCATTTTTTCTAAATCATCTATGGCTTCTTTTTCGATTTGAATTCCTACTCGTGAAGCCTCACCAGAAATATTATTTGGATTATGAAGTAACGTGAGGATGTGACCTAGGAGAGCTGGTAAGCTCTGCTCAGACATCATGTGGCCAACGTAGCGAGGAGAAAACTTTGGGACTTCTTCTTCAAAGCGTCGTACCAGAGTTTTTAATAAATCCATTAAATGATTTTGCTTTATTAAAAACTCTGGGTGTTTGCGGTTCTCTTTGCTTATGACAATGCCATCTTCGGGATAATAATTTTCGCGCCATCGAAACCAGTGTTGAAATAAATACTGAACGGCATGATTCAACCAATCTTTATTTTCTGCTTGAGGTCCCAAAAAAAAGGCTTTGGTAGAAATATCAAGGGGATCACATTCGTTAAAATCTTCTAAATTATTCATATTTATATCAATAACGTTTATTCATTTTCATCACAATACTTTATTGGTTTTTAAATTCATTTAAAGTACTTAACCAGAATTTCAATCCCATTAAGTGATTCAAATAGATATTTATGACAACCCGTAGCCAAGAAGTACACCACCAGACCAATGGAGAGCCAATATAAAGAATTCTTAACAACTCTTTACTTTAAATTCCCTTAACCGAGATGGGAGGGGTAATAAAGGTGGTATCTATGAATATTTTAAATTTCTATAAAAAAATGAATCTACTGCTGAGAGTATCAATTCCGTTAGTTCTTGTTGCAGTCACTGGCATTTTATTTCAAGCCAATGTATTATCTTCGATACTCAATAAAAATACACTCGAAACTACTGTCAATTCTGCTAAAAATATTATTGAACAATATCGTTTACTTCGCTCCTACTACTCTGAGAACGTTATCTCTAAAGTTAAAAAAAGTGGCACTATGGAAGTAGGATATGAGCATAAAAATGTTGAAAATCAAATTCCTCTCCCTGCAACCATGATCTTAGATTTGAGCGAAACCCTTAAGCAAAATCACACTGGAACTCAAATTAAACTTTATAGTGAACTCCCGTTTCCTAACCGCAGCAGTAGAGTTTTAGATCAGTTTCAACGAGACGCCATTGCCTATTTTAAGAAGGATAAAGATGGAATGTATATAAAGGAGGATCTAGAATCCACTCCTCGCCGAATACGAGTGGCCATTGCAGATAAAATGTCGGCACAGTCTTGCGTTAATTGTCATAATTCCCACCCCAAATCTCCCTATAAAAATTGGAATATTGGCGATGTCCGTGGAGTATTAGAAGTTGAAACCAATATTGAAGACGTTTTACAAGCCAATGCCAAGGTTTCAGCGACAACGTGGGGACTTACCTCACTGACAGGCGTCTCTCTCATCATTTTATTGATTTTTGTATTACAATTTGTCATCCAACCTATTAAAACAACGACAAGAGAGTTATCTCAAGCGACAAAAGATATTTTTCAAATTAGCGAAGCTCTTTCTCACACTTCCAACGATCTTAAAGACTCGGCCAACCGTCAGGCCTCAAACTTTACTGAGACTTCTGCAGCTATCGAAGCGGTCTCTACTAAAGTGCAAGACAATACTCAATTTGCAAACCTTGCTAATCAATCGTCAGAAAACCTTTTAAAACTCAGTCAAACCGCACAAAATTCAATGAATGATTTATCTCTTGCTATGAATGATATATTAAAGGCCAATCAAAAAATTGATAATGTAGTTAAAATCATTGAAGAGATCGGCACAAAAACAGAAATTATTGATGATATTGTTTTTAAAACTCAACTTTTATCGTTTAATGCGTCTGTGGAGGCTGAACGTGCTGGAGAAAATGGGAGAGGGTTTGCCGTCGTTGCTCAAGAGGTGGGAAACCTCGCTCAAATCAGCGGAAAGGCCGCCACTGAAATTGCCAATATTGTTAAGCAAAGTATTCGAGAGTCGGCGGCAGTTGCAACTGATAATCGCGATCGCGTTAAGAAGGGAGATGCTATTGCGACCAGCTCTCGAGAACAACTCCATATAGTTCTTAATAGAGTACAGGAAGTTATTTCTTCGATAAATCAAATCGCTTTAGCTAGTCGTGATCAAGCAGAACAAGTCTCACAGATTACGGAAGCCGTGGGGCAATTAAGTCATGTTGCCGATCAAACCTCTAAAAATGCGGAAATAACTTCAAGTTCAAGTGGTATGCTTTCAGAAAAGTCTCGCGCGCTCCTCATTATGATTTCTCGAATGGAAGATGTCATTAATGGAGAAAAGAACACGCGAGCTTCTTAAATTTTTAGACTATACTCTTTTTCAGTAGAATCTATTTAGTGCCCTGATAAAGTGGACCAATCAATTAATTGTTCTAGTACTTTACCCAAGGGCATTTTAACGTTCGATGAATAGTTTGCTAATCTTATATAATCGCTTGGAAGTGGGAAATTTCCTTCCCACTCTGACAAACGCTCCTCACCTCTAAAATAAGCTTTTGCGCCCTTTAATGGTTTCCATAATAAATCAGGATGGGCCTTTTGATACCACTCACCACCAATGATATTATGATCCTCATCAAGCTCTAAGTCATAATAATAAGTCACCGTCACAAGCCGACTCAAAGATTCACGCTCATTTAAAGTATGGCTTGGATTTACTTCAACAACATATTTAATTTCTGAAATGACTCCCACTAAGTATTTAACATTAGAGGAACGATAATTTTTATAAGGGTCAGAGCTGATATCAGAATAGCGAATGAGGCTCTTCTCTAAAGTTCCGGACTCCTTGGTTTCAGGATTGAAGTACTTGAGTTTATAATTATAGATGGGCTGATTCCACACTTCATAATCATAGGTTGCATCTAAAACAAAACCTTCTTTCTGCTTTCCTAACATATGGGTCAAAACAATGTGCCAAGCAGAAGGATTGACGTCAAAACATTCAGAGCTAATGATTCTTCCGGCAGAATCTGTTTTGGGATTTTTTTGATTACAACGCCCACCTAAAAACTTATATTCCATGTTCGCTTCAGCCCACAGTTGAGAGATCAAACCCTTTACATCATGTGGATACAAGCGCATTTGACCTCTACCGCCATCTAAATTGACATCAAAAGACTTCTTCGGTTCTGGGATCACAATAGCTGCAGGGGCCCAACCATGACAAATCCCCATCCAGGTTTCTACTTTACCTTTAGAATCCATAAAAGATTCGCTCTCATTCCAAATAGCTTGCGTAAGAGACCACTGAGAATCACCCAACATATAATCATACTTTTCAGCAGGTGACAGCGTTGCCAGTGAATTTGAATCGGTACTCGGAGACTTTAAATAATTTTGTTTATAATACTCTAAATTTACTTTAAATGTTTGAGATCTTGGAAACTTTGGATCTGCATAGCGGTTTCCGATCCCACCTTCATAATAAGGCCAGTAGTATCCGGTCCAGGGAACATACTCCATTGTTCCTTCATTGAAATTTTGTAATTTATAGATATTAGATTCGTAATTCATTCCTATAAAATTCTTAATCATATCTTGATCACTTAAGTGCTCAAAAATTACAAAATCATGAGGATGTGCTTCACAAGGCTTGCCAACCGCACTGTTTTTGCAAAGAGATTTTTGTCGAAATTGATCTTTGATAGTTATGAATTTTTTTGCTTGAACTGTTTCTTTTCCAAAGAGTGGGCTTTTCGATAACCCCACTTTTTCAGGAATTTCATTAGACGCCGATTCAGGGTTTGATTTGAATCTTGATAAATAGGCAGGGACTTCATTCGAACCACCCTCAGTAGCTCCGGCAATCTGAATATTAATTAAAGTATAAATTAAGCCAATTAATAAAAGTTTAAAACTCACTCTTTGTTCCACAAGAACCTCTCTTACTCTATTTTTTGAATTTCCCTCCACTTTCTACCGAATCAATTTTGGGTCAATTACTTTTATCTCAGTTGATAAATTATACCTGGTTTTAGGTTGAAAAAGTCCCAACCAGGTAATAATGTTTAGAAACGAAAGTTCAATAATCAATCACACCTTAAAGAGGAGAAACGATTTTATGAAAATGAATCCCATGAAAAAGAAAAGATACGCAAATAAACATCACGCTCGACGAATTTCAAAAAAGAAAAAATCTTACCGTCGAAAAACAAAGTAATTATTTTTTAAATGGATTCGATGAGGGAGCTGGTGAAGCTCCCTACTTTTTATTTACAACACCTTGGAGTGCCGCGAATGGATTGTTAAATGGTGATTGCTGAGGGCGACGAGGTGCTTCTTCACCACGATGCGATTTACCGCTATTTCGATGATCCCGACCCCCTGATCCACTTCCCGCGCCACCGTGATGCCGTTTGCCACTACTGTTTGCTGCAGAAGCAGCTTTTGAACCTTGTCCACTTTGACCAGCAAAACGATTTTTATTGTCTCTTTCTCCACCACCTCGTGGATGGTCCTGACGAGATCCCTCTGGTTTCTCTCCACGCATCATACCTTCTGCGCTTCGTGCTCGTTGGGCTGGGGAATCATCTAGCAGCATTGAAAAGCTAATTTGATTTTTAGCTAAATCAACCGCCAACACTCGCACCTTGACCTGATCCCCAGGATTAACAACTTTTCGAGGATCATCAACGAACTGATGTGAAAGTTGAGAAATATGCACCAAACCATCCTGGTGAACACCTATATCCACAAAAGCTCCAAAGTTAGTAACGTTTGTCACAACTCCTGGACAAATCATGCCTTCTTTTAAATCTTTGACTTCAAAAATATCTTCTCTAAACGAAAATACTTTAAAGGGATCACGAGGGTCACGCCCTGGTTTTTCCAACTCCTTAACAATATCTTCAAAAGTGAACTCACCGATAATACCTGCCCACTTAGTGCGTATATCTAAAATTTTCTTAGCCCCAGCACCAATAAGATCAGTGACTACAACCCCTAATTCTTGAGCCATATCTTTAACTGCTGGATATCGCTCGGGGTGAATTCCTGTATTATCTAATGTAACCTTGCCACCACGAATTCGTAAGAAACCCGCGGCTTGTTCAAAAACTTTTGTGGAAAATTTTGTTACATTCATTAATTCAGATCGATCCTGAAATAATCCCTTTGTTTTTCGATGTTCCACAATATTTTGAGCCAACGCTGGACCAATACCCGAAACAAACGACAGTAATGGCGCTGAAGCCGTATTTAAATCAACTCCCACATTATTCACGCAGGATTCAACAACGGCTTCTAGCCCCTTCTTTAAAGCTGTTTGACTGACATCATGTTGATATTGCCCTACACCAATCGACTTAGGGTCTACTTTTACAAGCTCTGACAACGGATCTTGAAGCCGTCTTGCAATGGAGATAGCTCCTCGAACAGTAATATCTAAATCTGGAAACTCCGCTCGTGCAACATCAGATGCTGAATAAACACTCGCTCCAGATTCATTCACCATAATCACTGGAATTTCTTGATTCATTTCCTTCATGAGTTTTCTAAAGAATGTTTCTGTCTCTCTTCCAGCTGTTCCATTACCAACAGCAATGGCTTCAATTTTTAAATTCTTTAGCACCTCTTCAAAAAGCTTTTTAACATTTTCTAAGGCCTTTTCACCTTGGATATGTATAACTGTATGTGAAATAAAGTTTCCACCCTTATCCACGAGGGCCACTTTACAACCTGTACGCAATCCTGGATCAACCCCAAGAACAACTTTAGGTCCATAAGGAGAGCCCAATAAGACTCGTCGAACATTTTCAGCAAAAACAGTAATCGCATGTTCATCGGCATGCTGCTTGAGAATACGGTGAATTTCATTCACAACCGATGGAATCACATAAACGGTCAGAGCCATTTTAGCAGCTTGGCACAAAAACTCACCAACAGCAGAATGAGGAACTGTTGTCGCTGATTTATTAAATGCCGCAAGCAGCTGTTCATCGTTCCCTTTAATTTCTAATGATAATTCTTCTTCTTGCCATCCTCGTCTCATCGCTAAATAACGATGGCTGGCCTTAGGGTCTAACAAATTTTTAACTGGCTCTTCAAACTCCGCGTACATTTCGTATTTAGAGTGCTCTTTGAAATTTTTAGTTTTCTTAGAAAATACTTTTCCTTGTTTTTGATAATCATCTAAAACCAAGGCTCGTAACTCTGGAGCATTTGATAATCGCTCTATAATAATATCTTTAGCACCATTGAGGGCTGCTTCATATGTGGCAACATTGGCTGAAGGGTTGATAAAATTCTTAGCTTTAACTTCAAGAGTTGTATCCTCAACCAATAATCCATGGCCTAAATCCCAAATCCATTGAGAGAGTGGCTCTAAACCAGCATCTCGAGCAATGGTCGCTTTGGTTTTCTTTTTCTTTTTGAACGGACGATAAATCTCTTCCAATTCGCCCAAATCATAGGACAGCTCAATACGCTTTCGAATTTCGTCGGTAAGGTTACCTTGCTCTCCAATTTCTTTAATCAAAAATGCTTTTCGCTTGATAATTTCACTGAAAGTTTCATTGCCTTCAATAACTGAACGAATTTGGACTTCATCCAGATTGCCGGTTTTCTCTTTTCGATATCGAGCAATAAAAGGGACAGTTGCACCCTCTTTACTTAATTCAATTACAGCCTGTGCCGATTTGAAGGGAACAGTTGGTAAAGTTTTTGCTAAATAATTTTGAAAGGACATTTCCATAACAAAAAAACCTCAAGTTTATTTTTAGATATGTTGAAACTAAGTTGACTCCTAGTGGCCCTGTTACTTTTATGATTATTTGTGACGAAACATGATTAACCCATGGGTTGGATCATAGGGAGAAACCCCTACCGTCACGCGATCCCCCACTACTACTCTAATATTAAATCGGCGCATTTTACCACAAAGTTTTGCAGTGATTTCAATTTTATTATCCAACTCCACTTTGTAAAGCCCTCCCGCGAGAGCATCTGTTACTTTACCTTCAAACTGCGCTAAATCATCTTTTGCCATGACTATCCTTTATTAAATCTCTTTCAATTACACTTAACTACTAGGTATTTGATTTATAGTTACTAATCAAATATTTAATTCCAGATTGAAATAAAACTTCCAGTCGATCATTAACAGCAGATAAAACAAACCCCCAACCTAATACTTTGTGCTCAAGGGGCGTCTTTTCTGCGTAAACTTCAGACATTTTATAAGGTAGAGCCTTAACATTTCTATGTTTATCTCTTAATTCTAGCCAACGAGCTTCTTCTTCTGTAGCTGCTTCGTATTTTTTGCCCTTTTTAGTAGATACAACATTGTCTTCAGAACTTTCAACTTCGACTTTAGTTCCTTCGGACTTTCCCAAACTCACTTTTACTTCTGATTTTTTTTCTGATGGAGTTTGGATAGGAGTAACTGTGGCAGAACTTGTTTTATTCGTAGATTCTGTTGCTTTTTTAACCTTACTTGTCGCTTTTTTTGAAGCTTGAGTGACTGATGGTGATTTATCGGCAACTTTTGTTGTGCTTACTTTTTCTACTTTAACATCTGCAGATTTAGAAACTGTTATTTTTGTGGATGGAGGCTTTGTAGATGTCGGTTTTGCTGTCGCAGGCTTTGCCGACGTGGACTTCGCTGTGGAAGTCTTAGTAGCAGTAGGTTTAGCTTCATTTTTTTTTGTCGTGGAAGATTTAGAAGAGGTTATTTTTGCCTTTTCTTTAGACGGACTCGATTTTTTATCAGCTTTTTTAGCCGGTTTTTCTTGTTTAGCTTTAACGACTTTTTTAGACATAAACTAACCTTTCATTACTAAGTGACGCCACCGCCAAGCAATGGCTATGAGTGAAACAACTATTTACTTGCTCCTCACTGCAGTCTGTCAGAAAACTTAATTTGAGTTCCCTAGTCCTATTCAATAAGTTTACTTTTATTTCAACGCAGTCAAGCTATCAAATTGATTTTAATTAATTTGTTCTTGTTCTTTTAAATTTTGAAGTACTGCGTTGATTAGCTCAAATTAATTTCTCACTTTGTATTTCAAAAGAGAGGCACGAATTCATGTTTAACAAAGATCCGTTAGAAATAAATAGCATCAGTTTAAAAACAATTATTAATGACCACGCAGAAATCTTCACATTAGTCCATGGGGCAGATGATATCATCATTTCCGGAGTGAGCACGCCAGAATTCCATCGGCCTCATTCGCTTTGTTTCTTATCTCAAAAATCGCATCTCACAAACTTAGAATCTAACTCTTGCTCTGTCTGGATTGTACTTCAAGAGTTTTGGACTACACAGGAGTCATTGATCCTTGCGTTGGCTAAATCAAAATCACATTCAGTGTTGATTTGTAGAAATCTTCAAATAGCAATGGCGAATGTTCTTTCTTATTTTGATCGCCGACTCTCTTTATTATCTTTTCCAAAGGGGATTTCTCCACAAGCTTGGATTCATCCCAGCGCTAAAATTTCCACCACAGCGACAATTGCACCTTTTTGCACCATAGGTCCCAGTGTGCACATTGGAGATAATACCATTATTGGTCCCCATTGCTCGATTGAAGGAGAATCCACCATTGGAAATGATTGTTATTTCGAATCACACGTTTTTATAGGACGGCAAACCCAAATTGGAAACCACTGCCGCATCAAACCGTTCGCGTCCATTGGCAGCGATGGTTATGGTTACGCACCAACGCCAAACGGGGCACTTAAAATTCCTCAAATAGGAAATGTTTTGTTAGAGGATTTTGTTGATATTGGATCGGGAACTTGCATTGATCGAGCTACTCTCACGCAAACTCGGATCGGTAAAGGATCGAAGCTTGATAATTTAGTGCATATTGCACATAATTGCGATATCGGTCGCTATTGTTTTTTAACGGCTGGATTTGCCATTGCTGGCTCATCAGTGATCGGCGATTATTTTATGACAGGTGGTACCACTGCTGTCGGTGATCACGTTCATATCACTGAAAAAGTCACGTTGGCTGGAGCCAGTGTCGTCACTGGTAATATTGAAAAATCCGGAAGTTACGGCGGCAATCCCATTCAACCCATGCAAGAATACTTACGAACACGTGTGATGATTCATAAATTACCAGAGATGAGAAAAAGTCTTCAAAAAATTTTAAAACACCTCAATTTGGACAATTCATTATGAGATTCAATTTCGTTGCTAATATTAAAATTTCAGTTTAGTGATTGATTGATTCATTAATACTAACAATATTCTTAATTACACAATATAAGAGGGAGTCTCCAATGCTTAGCTACCAAACTTACAAAATGATGCACTACCTAGGTTTTATGCTTCTCTTTTTTGGAATTGGTGGAATTTTAATTCCAGCTATAGCAGGATTAAAACTACAGGGAAAACCTAGGGTCGCTACTTTTATTCTCCACGGACTTGGAATGTTATTTATGCTCGTCGGAGGATTTGGCATGCTCGCACGCTTACAAATCGGTGGAATTCCTCCATGGGTTCATGTGAAGTTGGCGGTTTGGCTCGCTCTAGGATTTGCTATCGGGCTCGCCAAAAGAATGCCCTCATGGACTTTACTTATCATCATTTTAGCCATGGCGATGATTGCTCCATACATGGCCATCTTTAAGCCAATTTAGATTTTGTTGAAAACGGGCGTTACTTCTTCGCTGAAAAAGTTAATCTTTTAACGAATGCTGAATCTTGCTGTGTAAAGAATCAATGGATTCAGAAAGGCTCTTTTTCATGGATTTCCATTGATCCTTAGAGTCTTTCTTAATCTCAGACATTTTCTTTTTAATTTTCTCTCGAGACTCATCGAGTTCTTGAATCGTTTCGCCTTTTACTGTGGAGCCCTTCTCTTTTGCTTTAACTTTTAACTGATCAAAGTCTTTACTGAGACTTTCATACTTTTTTGACATCTCTTCTTTAAATGATTCGTAATCCTTTTCTGCCCCCTTCAAGGTTTCAGAGGCGAAAACTTGCTCGTGGTAGCTGAGCGAAGAATTAAAGTACGAGAACAAAACAAAAACTATTAATAATGTAAATTTATTTATCATAACAATCCTCCATGAGAAAACAAATACAATTTTTTATTCTTTGATCTTTAAGAAGATGATAATATAGAGAATGAACCTCATCAATCAATTAATTGAGGATTGACTGATTGAAATCTATCACTTGTGATATAAAGGAATTTGGAGCCCACCAACATCGAGGGCGATCCTTACCCAGAGCTCCTGCAATTAATGTGTCCAATCGACATTGATTTGAAGGGTAAAACATAGGTGAAGTGTTAACACTTTCTACAATTGTAGAGTCCGCCTGATGAAATTGTGCCGTTTGATTGGGATTTGTTGCATTAATCACTGCTAACTCAGAATTAATCCCTACAAATAGATGTCGACAGAGATCAGAGTCACAAACATTGAGTGGATCTTGGGGCAGTGATTCATTCGATAAAGCTAGTTTTTCAATTACAGAGGATAAACAAAAATTAGTTGCATAATAATCCGCTTGTCCTTCCACAGAGCTTGATGAGTCCTTTTTAAAGGGTGCTCCGGCAATCCCATGACCTAGCTCATGACAAAGAATTAATGCTGCTCCCTCTTGAGTCATTTCTGACATTCGAGCCAGCCCCCCAAAATAGAAAATATAATGAATGGGATTTCCGGAAGCATCTTTACCAGCAGAGTATGAAGCTGATTTATTGTCTAAATTCCACCAAAAATCTGCACCTGCCGCAGGGTTATTTACAATAATATTTAATTTCGGAAATGTTTTTTGTAAAGAAAGGGTAACCTCTGAAAATTGAACTTTTGTGATTTCACCCTTGGATATGAAAGAGGTACAAATGACTATTAAGACTATTAAACTGATAACTTTATTCATTCTAATCCTCATCTCATCTTTATTGATAGTTTAAGTTAAGTTCAAGATAAACTATCGGAATAGAAGGTTGACTACCACAAAAAGGAAAATGTCACAATCGATATTACTTAAAATGAAATTAAGTAACTAAATTCTGTTGAAAAAGTGTCTCATTCGAGGCGAAAAAGAATTAAAGCGAACGAGCAGGAATTCCGCTAAGTTAAGTAAGATTTAATTTTTATCAATGAAGTAGTTGCCCTTTTTCAGCAGAGTCTAACAAGGTTCTGCTCAAAAATGTCGAACAGAGCCTTGTTAATATTATGAGGTAAACACTAATTGATTAGCTACCACCAGAGTTAAGGGTGAATTTATAAAGTAAGGCTCCCAGATGATCGGATAATTTAATAAGTGCTGAATCTTCTAGAATTTCGAGTAGTGCTTGAGTCTCGCGAAGGCTGCCCATTGCGATATTAAGAAATCGAGTGCGATCTTTGCGTGTTGGTTTACCACAAGCCTCTGCAATATTGAGAACGATACTCAATGACGCTCTTTCGAGTTGATCTTTCTCGTTGTAGGTGATGTCGCCCGAGAAGGCTTTGACGGCTTTGTATAATTCCACCGCTAATCGATATGTTTTTAAGTGTTGCATTTTATTTTCTCCTTTTTATTGGGGTTGTTGAAGGCCCTTTAGTGAAAAAGGAAAATAAAAAGCAAGGGTGCTGCGCATCGAAGACTTCGCCCTTGCTTTTTATTTTCTTTTTCACAAGGAGCCTTCTTAAACAACCCCAAACAAAAAGGAGAAAATAAAATGCTAAACAAATTTTTAACTTATCGGTTAGCGGTAGAATTATACAAAGCCGTTAAAGCTCTGGGACTTAAGGGCGAAGTTCGAGATCAGCTCGAAAGAGCGTCGTTGAGTATCGTCTGCAATCTTGCAGAGGGAAGTGGTAAAACCAAAACCGCTGATCGGCGCAAGTTCTTTGAAATTGCAATGGGTAGCCTTCGTGAATCGCAAGCTTTACTTGAAATTGTTGATAACTCCGATCTTCAAAAAAAGGCTGATCAATTAGGAGCTTATTTATGGAATTTACTCAAAAGTTTAAAATAACTAAATAAATAGTCTTTATAATAAAGCTCAAAGTCATCTTGAAGAGGGTGACTTTGAGTGAAAAGTAAAACCTTCGCGCAAACAAGCCTGCACGTTAACGGGTTATCCTGTTTCGCGTTTCATGGTTCTGGATCAGGGTCAGGGTCAGGAATCAGTTTCTGTCTCAGAATTTCTTGATTCAGGAGCTCTGGAACTCCGGAGCTCCTGAAATCGGAACAGAATCTACAACTGTAAAACAATTTTACACCGAAAGTGATCAGGATTTTTTTATCACCTCAAAAGCTAAACTAGTTAAGTTTACTTTTGGCATATTTATTGAAGGTAATTCAATGAGATAATTGAGCTTTAGAAATTAAAAAGGAATAAACCCAATGAAAAGAATAACTAAACATACTCTAAAGAAATTGAGCTGTAATACTTTAACAAGCACCGCTTTAATTTCTAACTTAATTCTCACTCCAGCTTTAGCTACAGAAAATAAGATGACTTCTGCTCAGACGGCCTTTAGAAATGCCTTTATCGATGGGATGCCAAAACAAGCAAACGAGGCACAAAGATTGGATCTTCTTTATCCCATTACACCTGCAATTCCGACCCTAAGAAGTAACATTAAGGATGGAGAGAGTGAAGTCTCTTTTTTCGATAGACTGAGAGCCAGTGTGCCCACTCCTAATGTTTTTTCTGATAAAAGTTATGAGCTTAAATATAGTGAATGGACTGATTCAGAAATAACAAATCAAATTATTAATCCTACAAGAAATGAAAATGAACTTCCTCTCATTATTTTAGCTCCAGGTATTTTTGGTGAATTTATTGTAGCCCATCCCTTTCAAGATGTATTAGACGACAACACTGAAAAAAAAGGCGGACCATCAACTTATAAGAAAGATTTTTTAGTTAAACTTCAAGGGGCAAATAATGATAATGACTTAAAGATGTATTCCACAGACTTGAGACTTGAACTCAGCAAAACAACTTTTGGTGGTTATCTGAATGCTAAACAACAAGGATCAGAAAATGCTCTTTATAATTTAGGGCGCATACCAACTAAATTAGATGAGTTAGTTCTAGTTGGTGCATTAAAAAATGAAGATGGAAAAATAGTTGCTAACACTCTTACTTTAGATACTAAAGCACTTTCACTTGAATCATTGGGAGCTCTTAGATCCAATGCAAAAATGTTTAATCGTCGTCTTTCAAAGTTTTTTAAAATTATGGGACACATACCTAAAAATATTATTCTAGAAGGCTACTCAAGAGGAACTCCAGTGGCATTAGATATGCTTGCCCTTGGCTCGGAAAATGAATGCAGTGATATTGATGAAAAAGCCAGCGATACTTTTTTGGAGCATGGGTGTTTGAGTTTAGATGGTAAAATTTCAAATTGGACAAAAAATGTTAAAAGTTTTCTCTCTGTTGCCGGCGTAATTTATGGCTCTGAAATTGCCGACCAAGGGTTTGGAGTTCCAGTAAAGAGTGACCCAAAAGCGGAGATCGTAGCATCAAATAACTCAGAAGACTCTAAAGTCTATAAACAGGTTCAAGCTTTGAAAAAGTTAGTTAATATTAGTCAAGTTGGATCACTTATTGGACGTAATGGTTTTATAGATCCAACTATTTTAGACACTGAGAGTAATAATTTCAGTCAAGCATCTAATTACTTAGATCAATTTATTCAAAAGGATTTTAGTACGATTAAAAATGTATTTGGCAATTTTTTTAAAACGATAGATGATAGTGGAATTCTATTAATGCCCAAATTTAAAAGCTTATCTTCACCTTTATATAACGCAATGGTGAGTTATGTTGCATATAGCAATACCAAAAAGTGGCTGGAATTTTTAATTACTATGGCCGAAATTCAAGCCCCTGATATTTCTAAAAACTTAACCAAAATATTAAATGAAATTAAAAAGCATCCCTTTAATTACGATGCGCTTAAAACACAATTTGCTAAAATTAAAGAGCAACAAGAAAAACTCTTAGTAACTTACCAAATTAATAGAAGAATTAATTTGAATGAAGCTGTTGTCCAGGGAATTAATTTACTGAAATCTGCCTTCGGAGATGTCAATTATAATAATAATATTCTCCAATTTGCCACTTTAGCAAAAGAAACTATCGACGCGGCCAAAGATCTAACCTCAAAATCTCGCTTTGAATGGTGGAAGAATAATACAATTCCAACTGAAGGAATAAAATACTATAGCGTTTCTGCAACAATGAAAGAAACTGATAATATTAATATTTCTGAAGACACAAATAATGCTGCGTTTTACTCCTACAATTCAAAAACTCCCGATTTTCAAGGTTTGAAAGACGGCTTTGAAACATTTTTAAAAATTGGAGATTTCTATATTAATGACAGTCAAGTCACGATTCTTAAATCAAGCTTTTTTCCTCAAATCGCGACTCAGTTAAACCGCAAACAACAACCCTATCAAGCAGAATCTCTAGGTTTATTTCACACGCATCACTGGGGACTTACCTTGATGGCAGTGACTAAAGTACGGGATGACAACACAGAAGCAAAAAAAGTTGACCCCAACTTTAATACTTCGGTTGAGCCATTTCCTCGCAAAGCTTTATTGAGAGCGACACTGGCTGCCATTGCCAATGATACTAATAGATAGCATTAGAATAATGTTTGGAAATAGATTTTATAATAAACATTTATAATTTAATTATTTCTAAACTTATTCTACTTTGTGTCACCGTCTCTACCACTCAACTCCTGCCAACGAGCGTAGAGCGTTTCAACTTTATGCTGTTGACTATTAATCGACTGAGAAACTGCGCTTAGTTTATCGTGAGACGCTAAGATCATTGGATCTTGCAACTGACTTTGTAAGGCGCTCAACGCCTCTTCCTCTTTCATTATTTTGATTTCCATGGACTCTAGTTCAAGACGCTCTTTATAACTTAATTTTATTGCATTAGTCTTAACTGGTGACGTTGAGGCATTTTGAGCTTTTGCAGAATCCTTCTTTTTTGCTGAATTGGATTGTGTTTTATGCCATTCTTCCCATTGAAAAAAATCAGCAAACTTTTCAATTTCACCATTTCCACTGAAAGCTAAAATCTCCGTTGCCACTTGATCTAAAAAATATCGATCATGAGTTACCAAAATAATCGCTCCTGGAAATTCTTCTAAGGCCTCTTGAAAAGTATCTAGCGTCTCAATATCAAGATCATTAGTGGGTTCATCAAGAATTAATACTTGTTCCGCCTGCAGCATCATTCTAATTAAAATTAATCGACTCTGCTCACCTCCCGATAATCGAGACGCAGGCATATCCATTTGTTCTGGACGAAAATGAAATCGAGACAAATAAGAGCGCGCGTAAATGGGTTGCCCTTGCAAATGAACATAATCACCCTCCGGACACAAATTTCTTAAAACAGTCTTATCGAGTTCAAGAGTCTCTTTTCTCTGATCAAAATAAGAATACTTTACTCCCTCCGTTATTTTTAAAACTCCCTCATCAATTGGCAATTGCCCCACTAAAGAACGAATGAGAGTTGATTTTCCACAACCATTGGGCCCCAGGAGACCAATTCGCGCTTTTGCGAATAATTTAAAATTAAAATTTTTAAATAAAACTTTTTCATTATATTTTTTGGTTATTCCTTCCGCTGAAATCAAAACTTTTGGCGATCGTCCCAAGGCTCCAAAATCAAATTTGGATAATCGTTCACGCCTCTTGTCTGCTAAATATTTTACTTCATCAGCAAGCTCAAAGGCCCTCTCAATTCGAGCTTTTTGCTTAGTTTGACGAGCCTTGGCGCCTCGACGAAGCCAAGCGGTTTCTCTCCGTAAAACATTTCTTTGAGATTCTTCCAACTGTGCTTGAGCAGAAAGTAAAGAGTCTTTCACCGCCAAAAAGTCAGCATAAGTTCCCTCATACTTGATAATCCCTTCAGGATTTTTAGAGTCTAAATCAAAAATATTATCGCACGTATTTTGCAAAAAAAGTCGATCGTGCGTTACAATCAAACAAGCGAGATTATTCTCACGCTCCAACCACTCCTCTAACCACATGATACTTTCCACATCTAAATGATTCGTTGGTTCATCAAGTAAAAGTAGATTGGGTCTTTTCGCCATCTCTCTAGCGATGGCTACCTTTTTCTGCCAACCTCCCGAAAGCGTCTTAACCAGCGTGTCTGAAAAAATATTGGCCTCTTCAAAATGAAATTTAGAAATAAGCTCCCAAACAAAAGATATTTGTGTAGGATCGTCTGGGTCACTCGTCACATTAATCAAAGCATCATAGAGAGTTTCATTGGGTGAAAACGCATGACTTTGCTCTAAATACCCTAGACGAAGTGATTGCGAATGAGTAACTTGCCCTGAATCTGGTGCATAATTATTAATCCCCGCTAAAATTTTTAATAACGTTGATTTACCAGCTCCGTTGGGTCCAGTTAAAGCAATGCGCTGATTTTCTTCAATCGCAAAACTAATTTTAGTAAATAATTTATGAGCACCGAATGTTTTTGAAATTTGAAACGCAGAAGTTAAAACTGCCACAAGGAACTTCCTCCACAGGAAAAGGGAAAATTAAAACTAAAAACAACACCAAAATAGCACATAAACAACAAAGTTCATATTAAATTGTTTGTCGATAAAATTGTTATGTAGAACTACACAGTGAATGTCGAGAACGAAGGCATCATATAAGTTTATGACTTCGACTAGACAATACTCTAGCAAGGATTCTTGTCTTGAAGTCCCCAAAGAGCTTTGATGAAATAGGATTATGGGCGAAAATAAATTACGTGACGGCGAACTTTTTGAAGCACTATCGAACTCTGAGATAGAAGTAGCACTCAATTTATCCATTGAGCACGGAATTTTACTTATTGGCAAATGCGACGATGAGAGTCTTGTACTTATTAAGCCTCAAAGAGAAAACTCTTCTCTTGGTCAAATCAATGGTATACTCAAAAGTTCAAGTCGCATTAAAACACCTCAAAATGCCATCTTCAGCTTTGTCGTAGACGAAAAGAAGTATTTATTTAATTCTGAACTCATTATTTACCCAAATAAAACTGCAAGCATTCGACCACTAAGTCGAATTTACACCATTCAAAGAAGAGCTAATGACCGTTTACTTATACCAGAAGATTTTTACGCGCTTTTTAAATTTACTCACATCAATAATCGTTTCACTCGATCTTTCGGAAAAGTAAAAGATATCAGCCAGGGAGGAATTGCAATTGTTTTACGAAGTGATGATCCACCCATTAAAGCCGGAGATATTATCAAAGGCTCGCTCAATCTCATAGGCAAGCCTCCCGAAGATCTTGAGTTTAAGATTAAACATAGTAGATCCGCCCTTGATGGAACAACCCCACTGCAAATCTTTGGTGGAGCTTTTCACCCCGAAGGAACTGTGCTGTTTATTCGTCGTGTGACAATCATAATTTCTGATATTTATAACGATCTCTTTAAATCAACAAAAGTTGATAAAAAATAAAATCTGTTTAAAATAAAAATTAATTGGTCGCTGTCGCGCAACTCTTTTCGGTGTCGCCAAATTGAAAAAAGCGAGGCAACGATGAGTTTTTTCAATCTCGCGACACCGATTAATTATAAATTAGACTCACTGCCTTGAGTTGAAGTACTCTCAGTTGCAACTTGGGGCTCTAAACTAGAAGTATTTGCTGACTTAATCTTGTCCTTATCAGCTTCCTCAATAAAATCAAGGGTTGCTAAATTTTGTGATGAAGCAACAATCTTTTCTATTGCATCAGGAGTCTTAATTAGAGTTTCTTCAAACTCTGTATTTTGATTCTCTACTTGTTTATTAATTTGTTTAGTCGTCTTCTTATTCACTGCAATTGATGTTTCAGTCATAACTTGGTGTTGTTGAAAGAGAGGATTTTTTCTCTCACTAATAGCAATAACATCAGGAAACTTCGAGGCTAAACCGACTAAACCTGTTGTCATCCATACCTCAGACACTTTAAGATCATGCGCGTATTTTTTATATTCTTCATGGCGAATTTCAACGAGCTTGGCCCAAGATACAGTGCTCGCTCGCCCTTCTTCAAAAGCTAAAAGCTCCTCTAGAGTTAGATAAAAGATATCGTCAGCTCTTTCGAGTTGCCCAAGCTCACGATATTTCTGACCCATTAATTCAAAAAATTTACGTAATTTAGAATAAATATCTTCAAGTAGAGATAAATATTTTGGTCTCAACTGCGATAAAATCTCTAATTCTTGAAATCGCTTTTCTTGTCGTCGACGCTCTAACCACCCCCCACTTAATGGAATCGGTTTTCGATCGGAATGACTGGACCACGATGGTATGGCAGAAGGCTTATCGGCCCCTTCATAATACCAACTCATCAAATTACGGTATTGAAGCTCCGCAAGGAGAATCGGCACAAGACTCGGTATATACTGTCGTTCCCATTGTTGAAAATTTTCCAACATAGTCGAAATATTCTTTTCTTTCCACTGTGAGCTTACTAAGGACTCACGCAAAGTGTGCATTTTATCAACCCAAATAAAAACTTTATCCGTCCAATTAGAAAGCATTTTTTGTTTTGTCTTATCAATACCTTTCATTTCCCCTTTAGAAAAAAGAGGAAGAGCTGGCCATTTCAAATCCCAACCCTCTCTCATTTCTCGATCATAGCATTTCATCCATACAGAAGCTAAAACTTCGATTTCTTCTAAAAGCTCGTCTTGCAATCCTAATCCTAGATAACGATGGAGTGCCCCCAGGTTAACATAAAGACGCCCTCGCAAGAGTCCCCAAAATCCACGAAATACTTTTTCATAATCTGGAGAAATTTTATTTTTAATTCCAAGTGCGCGCATATAATGGATCGAAAGAACTCTAAAGTTTCTAGGAATCAATGAAAACCATAAAGGCTTCAAGAGAGCCGAGGCATCCCAACCTAAAAGAGATTGATCCCACAGATTTCTCGTTTGCGTGTTAAAAGTTGGTGAGTTCATATTAGGAGACGGTGTTCTTTCAAAAAATTGAATTCGCTGAATAGTGATTCTTTGATCTGCGGTCATAACCCATTCATACTGGATGGGTTGGTGTAATATTTTTTCAATATGCTGCAAATATTCAGCCACTTTCTTAATTTTATCATGGGGGAAGTTTTGGTGGATTTCAGTTAACCTCAACGAAGTCTTAGATGAAGGCTTGGCTTCTTCTTTCAATTCCGTGTTTTCGCTCTTAAGTTCATCAACAATATCATTTTTTTTACCATTAAATGTTGATCGAAAACCACTTCTCTCCACTAAAAATGAATACTGTTCTCCGCCCCTTTCATAAAGAACTACGGAATTTCTTAAATCCCAGGGACTGCGTGGTGAATAACTAAAGGCCTTACCCCGTAAAATTTCATTTTGGCATTCACGCACAACAATTGAAATATTTATTTTAGAAAGATCGGACTCGTAAGACATTATTTTTTTAAAAATCGCAGAACGAAATATTGTACTCCAACAAGCTTTTATACTTTGAAGTATCCCATCAATTCCTTTCGTTGAAATATGACAGTAGGAATCCCAGGATAATTGCACAGAAGATTCTCCGGGAATCGAAATAAGTAAATCTAATTCCAATTTGGAATCTAATATTCCTTCTGCCTCTAATGTTCGACGTAATTGAATTTTTAGTTCAGCAGGTACTACAGCTCGCTGCATTTCTCTAAACGTGGTTTTCAACGTTGCAGAGGTTATATTAGAGAGAGATATATTCGCTTGCGCTAAAAATGTCACAAAGGCTTCATGACTGATACCTAGCCAGAACGGCTGATCCAAACCTCTTTTATTTAGTAGCATCATATTTTTAAAAAACGGATGTAAGTGAGTAGAAGAAGTTTGATTAACATCATTGTGGTAAATGAGCCAGCGAATCATAAATCCTCCTGATTTATGATTCTATGTTAGACATAATGCTAACAAGAGGGTAAGAGTTTTATCTTTTATTCACTCTATCTAGACTCGACACAAGCCTAAGATTCTGAATTAAAAATCCCTTTTTACTATTCCCAACTCAATAAAAGTATGGCAAACAAATAACAATGAAAACAGTTGTTAAAAAATTTGGGGGGGCAACCTTAGCCACTCCAGAACAAATTAAACAAGTCGCTTCGATTCTATCGGAGTGCCATCGCCGTGGTGAAAATATTGTAGCCGTCGTAAGTGCTATGGGACAAACCACCAATGAACTCATCAACCTCGCTCACCAAGTCAGTACAAAACCCAAACGCCGCGAACTAGATATGTTATTAACCACCGGAGAACGCATAAGCATGTCGCTTCTTAGCATGGCACTCAATGATTTAAACTGCCCGGCTATTAGTTTTACAGGTTCTCAAGCTGGAATCTTAACTGATGATTCCCATCTCAATGCCTTTATTACAGAGTTAAATCCAACTCGAGTTCGCGAAGCACTTGATAAAAAGCAAATTGTCATCATTGCAGGCTTTCAAGGCGTCTCTCCCAAGACCAAAGAAATAACCACTCTTGGTCGAGGAGGCACAGACACAACAGCCGTTGCCATTGCCGCAGCACTCAGTGCAGATAGTTGTGAAATTCTCAAAGAAGTTCCTGGAGTTTTCACTGCTGACCCTAATTTATGTGTGAACGCAAAACCAATTCATCAACTCAGTTATCAGCAAATGCTTGAAATGACTTTTTGGGGAGCAAAGGTTTTACACTATCGATCTGTTGAACTCGCTATCCACCGAAATGTTCCTATATACATTGGCCCAGCTCGCCACAACGAACAGGGCACTTGGGTCCGTCCTCAGGAGGAAAACATGACCATCATTCAAACAACCAATTTAGCTAGCTCTACTATTTTTGAATCAATTCAAATTTTATCTTTAAATTCACATTCAGAAGTTTTAGAACTGAGCTGGGATACATTATCCCTCACGGAGGGATTACAAAAATTAAAAAGTGAACTTTTAAAAAAGGAAATCTCTTTTCCCCAACTTTTATGTTCAGAAAATATAGCAAAATCTAAAAGTGAAACTAACTCTTCTCTTCCCTCATCTACAATTACAACTTTATATATTACTGGTCCCAGTGAAACGTTAAATGCCATCAAAAAAGAAAACTCATCCTTTTATAAAATTGATCATACTTGGTGCACAGTCACAGCCACATGCTCCGGCGCTTCAACTCCAGAAATTGCCGCGATGGTTTTTGATCAATTGGAAAAACACCAAATAAAACCCATTCGAATGTGGATGTCTGGGATGAGCTGTACTGTTTTGTTGGAACAACAGCATCGAACGCAAGCCATCACTCTACTCCATTCTCTTGTAAACACAAAAGTAACCCGCGCTTAAAAGTAATTTTCTGATTTTAGTTAA
>CAZTDX010000038.1:0-34366 GCA_964612425.1 uncultured Pseudobdellovibrionaceae bacterium | reverse complement strand
CTAAACTCATAATTGTGGTCTGGGGCTTGGGTAACACTATTTGTCGGGCAACACGAACAGTAAAAGAGCATCAAAATCTAGCCTCTTGGAGAGCAAAATAAACAATGTTTATCACCGAAAAGGAGTGGTGAATTATGCTTTAGGTTGTTTATTATAAGGGGATTTTTATGAGGCTAACGCAAATTGGATTTATATTTTCAATCTTAATGCTGATCAGTATTCTTGGAGTGGCTGCTGAGAATGGTGAAAAGTCTAATGAAAAAAAGTCCTTAACACATTCTAATGGTGTGATGAATACTAACAAACAAATAAATAGTAATCGCACGCCGGCGGCCGCATCCACTGCCCCAGCGACAAGTGCTAATACTACTTCAGCAAAAGGAAGCTCTTCGAGCACGGTAGAAGATTTAAGGGTGGAGGAAACAGAAAAAGGTGAAACACTCTCCGTAGCTGAAGAGGCACCAAGTGTGAAGGGTGTGAAAAAACGCGGAAGCAGTTTGAATGATTCTAATAATGCTCCAGCGAACGCCCCTTCTAGTTTATTTGAAGATGAGAAAGGATTTTTAGCCGGACTTGATTATCCGGAGTTACAGGTTGTGCCAAGGGCGAGTGAACGTTTGCAAATGGAGGCTCTTGATGAAAAAAATTCTTTGGTAGGGAGCTATTGGCCAATACAAATTTCAGCAATAGCCTTAATGGTGGCGGGTGCGAACTCGTCAGGAAAATACGCCCAAGAAAATCCGAGTGATTCTCAAAAAAGTGAAAATCAGTTTGCCTCTCAAATGGGTGTATTAGTTGGTGCCATGTGGCTTGGCGGAACTTATTACCTCAATCACACTCTCTCCTATAGCAAAGCCTTGCCGGAAATTAAAAAAATTAATGGGAAAGACAAAAAGAGTTTACTTCTCAAAGAACGATTATCTGAAGAGGCTCTAGAGCGCCCAGCAAAAGTGGCGAGAACACTAACCAATCTATCAATTAGTACAAATTTTGTTTTAGCACTCTACATTGCGTCGCACTCAAAGCAAACTCGACCCAGCTATGCTGGATGGGCGATGGGTTTAGCCTTTTTACCAATGTTTATTGAAAATCATATTGTGGAAAATTGGGAAAAGCATCAAGAGTATAAGCGCAAGATTTACGCTCCCATCACTCGAATTGATTTTACTGTTGACCCCACGACTCAACGGCTAACCCCCTTATTAGGAATGCGATGGCAATTTTAAAACAAGGGTTATTTATATTCCTTTTAACCACTTTTTGTTTTGCTTCTGATGAAGCAGAAAAAAAGAACGTGTTAATTTCTCCTGAGTTCGATACGCAGGCCTGGGAACGACTGTCATTGGAAGAGAAAGAAAGGAATGTGCTTTGGCAAAACAAACAGCATCCTGATCACTGTGATCCATTTAAAGAATATAAAGAGGCCATCCAATTTTTTAGAACAAATAAAACAGAAATTAGTCCCAGTGAGGCCAGGGCTCGCGAGTGGTCTTTAAAAATATCAAAAGGTTGTACTGGCGCGGCAAAACGGTTTGTAAAAGTATTTTTATTATTAAAAAAATCAGGGGTTGATCAAGCTCGCGCTGTTTTGTACGGACTTGAGTTTGCAGGCACCGATGATGACACGGTTGAAAGTTTTTTTGAATTATTTAAAAAGACTTATTTAGGAGAGTATTTTGATTTAGATTATACTTCAGCATTAAAATTAAGTTTTGAATTAAGTAAAAAATATAAAGGAAATCGACGGCAAGCTCGTGAGGATTTTTTAGAGCTGTCAAAATATTGTCTAAACAAAGAAGGTTTAAATTTGCCAGTGACTTATTGTGCTGATTTGGCGGTAGCTTTGACGCGATTAAGTCAATATTACCCTGATGGAATTAGAAGTGATTTTTTTAAACTTTATAAAGCCCTTCGCGAGGATCGCCGGTTTGGAGTTAATATTTTAACGGCGATGAGAATCATAAAAGAAGTTTTACCTTATGGACCGTTAGCGACACAAACCTTTTTAAAATCCTATGAATTTGCGATTGATCCATCTGGGTTGTCATCGGGGGGAATGGCCGCAGTAAAATTTGCGGTGACTATGGCCAAAAATTCTGTGAAATCTTGGCCACCACCAATTTATACGCCGCCCAAGTATCCTTTGCCGAATCGAATGATAAACGATGGATTTGTCATACCAAGTGAGTATCGAAACGATGGTCCAAAGAAGACCAAAGAGGAAGAAACTAAAAGAGAAAGAGAAAAATGAAATTTTGTTTTTTTCTATGGATAGTTTATTTTCTGCTTTCTAGTTTGAGCAATTTTGGTATCGCTCAAACTCAAACTCAAACTCAAACTCAGCCCAGTGCGAATACCAATTCAATTGCCCCGGTCAACACTTCACAGTTTTTAACGAAGAGGACTGTAGAAATCGAATGGGAAGAGGTTCCGGGAGCCACCCAATACGATCTTGAAATTTACGATGGGAAAAACAAAAAGTTTATTAAGACTTTTACCTCTAAAACTAATATTTTTAAACTGAATGTTAAAATGGGTAAGTATTATTTTCGATCAAGAATATTAGATAAGTTTGAAAGGTCATCAGAATGGACGGAGCTGGCAGAACTTCTTATTGCACCTCCACCAACAAAAATTACAACGAAAATTCCTGAAGACCCTCACTTATTTGCAAATAAATTAACAGGTCTTTTAGATTTTTCATTAAATTGGGATGCTTTACCGGGTGTGACGGAGTATCGCGTGGTGACCCAATCACCTGATGGTAAAGTAGAAAATGAAATTACAGTTAAAGGATCATCGGCATTGTTGAAGGTGCCGCCGGGGCAGCATCAATTTTTTGTTAAAGCCATTTTATCGGATGGGACCATCGGTGATAAGAGCGAGACAACGAGTGCGATTTCTGTGTTGGGTGCTAAAATTCAAAAGCCAGTCATTCAACACAAAATGATAATGACTGATAAAACAAAAGAAAAAACTCATCAAGTTTTATTTAGCAGTGAATTGTCGGTAGCCCAATTCGAAGGAGATTTATACTACAGGGGGCTTGAAGGAACTCTATGGAGTAAGGTGAGAAGTTATCAAGCCTTAAAGGATAAAGAAATTTTATTTGATCACACGTATGTGCCTGGGCGCTACAAATTAAGATTAAAAGCCATTGCGGCCGGATTTACAGCATCAGAGTATCAAGAAATTGAATTTACTATAAAGCCAACAGAGCCAGTTCTTGTGGCAATTCCAGCCGAGACGATTACGTTCACAAAAGAGACAAAAGAAAACTAAATCCTTTTTCAGTAGAATCTAAGATACGGTGCGTGATCAAAAAATAGAAAGAACTCTTTTAAGAATGATGCAATCCGAAGAATTCTTCATGAACATTCGACCTTTATAACGCAAACTCAACAATACTTGGTTGATTTTAACTTGACTCTACCGCGTTCGTTTACTTCACTAGCATGTGCTTAAATTAATAAGCAAGTGTATTGGTATAAGGCCAATTCTACTAACTAACAGGAGGGTATTATGTTTAAAAAATTACTTTTAGTATTGGGAATGTTTACTGCATCATTCTCGATGGCAGCAGATTTTTCAGCTGTTGATTTGGTTCGTAATGTTAACCAAGGTTTAATGGATCAAGCTCACACGCTTGCATTCAACTGGGTTGTTGGCGATGCTTGTCACTACAGTCTTACAGTTGGTGGATTTATCAACGGTAAAATGGACATGGTTGTTCGTGAAAAAAATGCTGAAGGTTTCTGGTTGGATCAAAATATGGATTTAGGATTTATGGGTAAACAAACTGCATCTATCCTTGTTGATCCTAACACTGGTGCGATCAAGAAAATTTTAGTTAACGGTCAAGAACAACAAATTCCAGATCAAAGCGATATGGAAGTTGTTGAAGTTAAAGAAAGCAGCGTAACTGTTCCAGCAGGAACTTTTGAAGCTGTTTACATGAAAATTCACGACAAAAAGCAAAATCAAGATTCAGAGCAGTGGGTTAACCCAAAGTTAGTTCCAATCACTGGAGCTATTAAGTCTGTTGCTCAAACTCAAATGGGAGCAGCTACTACTGAGCTACTTTCTTTTGAGAAAAAATAAATGAATTTATTTTTAAAAAGAGTCGCTCTTAAGGCGACTCTTTTTTTATTGGCTGCGACTTATACATTACTTACGTTTGGAGCTCCGTCGAGTGTTCCAACTCCCCCCAGGGAATCCACTAAAAATATTATAAACCAAGTGCAAACCTTGCTCTTGTCGCAAAATCGCGAACAAGCCATTCAATTGGTAATTTCGCAATTAAAAATTGAAAAACCTCATTCGAAAAATTATAAAGAGCTCATAAACACTCTAAAGAAAACGTCTGAATTATTTTTTTCAGAGAAAGCCCAGCAAAACTACGAGTTAGCCATTGCTGTATATCAAACGGATAAAAATCAAACAAAAGAGAAGCTCTTAGAGTCACTTAAATTAGAACCTAAAAATATTTTAATTCTAAAGGGTTTAGTCTTTACTTACTTAAGTTTGAAAGACTGTAATAGTGCAAAGTCTTATCTCAGTGAATTGAAACCCATGGGCGAATATGATGAAGATATTGAAAAATTACAGATATTAAACCTTGTTTGCTTTAAAAATAAAGCAGAAGCACTTTCTGTCATTGCTAAAATGGACCCTGAAAATTTAAATTCGCCCTTTTGGATTGTTAATAAGTACCGGCTACAATTAATAATAAACGATTTTATTAATACCACACTTAAGTACCCACAGGATTATCCAGAACTAATTTACGTTTTATGGATGCAAGAAAAGGCACTTAAGGCCAAATCAATTTTAGCAGATAAATATAAACAACTCTGTCAAACCCCTGTAACTTATGATAAAGCATACAGCTATGCAGATCCTTGGGTTTGCGAACATATAAAGGAAATTTCAGACTAATTTTGAGGATTCAGTGCAAACAAATAAATATTATTTATTAATAGGTGTGGTAAGTATAGTTTTTTGTAGTTTCGGTTGTGGCGTTAAAGGTAATCCACAGCCGCCTGACACGCCACCTTATATTGGAAATGGATTACTTGGCTCTCCTGATTCCCAGAAGCTTCCAGAGACCTCGCCAGCCAATGAAGATCCAAATAACGTACCAAAAAAAAAGACTCCTGGTGCTAAGTAATGAAGTTTTATTTATGTAGCGCGACTCAAAACACCTTTTTTTTTATTTCAGAAAGTGAACTTCAAAGCCAACCGCGTCCGACTCAATTAAGAAACCTTAGTTATTCCGAACTGGCAAAAGTACTTTGTCACCACTACGGTTCAAATGGAGCTGATGGCTTTGTTGTTGTACGCAACGGCAATTTGAGTGATTGTGATTTCGAGTGGGAATTTTATAACAAAGATGGTTCTTCCGCAGATATGTGTGGAAACGCGTCTCGCTGCATGGCATTTTTTGTAAAAGAAAAGTTAGGGTTTTCAAAGCCTACAGTCAAATTTAAATCATTGGCTGGAATTATCGAGGTAAAATATTTAGATCAAAAATTATTTAGTGTTCATATGCCAGAACACAAAACATTAATTTGGAACGAAGGAGTTAAAAAGGCTAATGAGGAAGCTGAGATAAAATTTTCACTCATTAATACAGGAGTTCCTCATGCGGTTGTTTTTGTGGAGGATTTAAATAAGGAAAAATTACTACCTTTCACTAAAATACTGAGACACAAAAATGAGTTCGGACCAGCAGGTGCCAACGTGAGCTTTATAAAAAGCGGCAACGACAGTGGTAGTGAACAGGATTTTCAGGGCGTTACTTTTGAACGTGGCGTAGAAAATTTTACGGCCTCTTGTGGTACGGGTGTTGTTGCAATGGCGGTTGCCTTGTTTCGGCGTTTTCAAGAAAAGAACTTAAGACAAGTGGAAATTAAAACTCCGGGTGGATTGCTAAAAGTGAGTTTAGACTCCTCCAATAATTTTTGTTGGTTGACCGGGCCGGCAGAATTGATAGAAGTAGTTGAGGGATGGAGTTAATATGAAAAATTTAAAAACAACGATCACGGCACTTGCGACTCCTTTTTTGAAAGGCAAAGTCGATTTTGCTTCGCTTGAGAGACTGGTAGATTTTCAGTTAAAAAATCAAATTGGTGGGTTTGTAATTAATGGAACCACGGGTGAGAGTCCAACACTTGAGTGGGTTGAGATCGTAGAGATTTTTAAAAAAGTAAAAAGCATAGTTCCTCCTCATATACCACTGATTGTTGGCACTGGTTCAAACTCCACAAAAAAAACAATTGAGATGAGTCAAAGAGCTGAAGATTTGGGAGCGGATGCGCTATTGGTTGTTGTGCCATACTATAACAAACCACCTCAAAGAGGTTTAGTCGCACATTTTACTCAAGTGGCGGAGTCTGTGAAAATACCTTCGATTTTGTACAATGTTCCCTCGCGGACGATTACAGCTCTCTCCATTGAAAGCATTGAGGCGCTTTCTCGTCATGAAAAAATTATTGGAATCAAAGAAGCTTCTGGCAACATGGAGCTAGCAAAAGAAATCAATAAGCGATGTGGTTCTGATTTTATTTTATTATCTGGTGATGATGGAACATATCCTGAATTTTTAGCCTCAGGTGGTCATGGAGTTATTTCTGTCGCAAGCCACATTATACCAGAAATATTTGCAAAGCTAACGCAAGCACAAACAAATTCTGTTGAATTTAAAGTAAACTCAGAAAACTTTAATAAATACCAACGCCTTATTAATTTATTATTCGCAGAGGCGAACCCCATTCCACTTAAAAAAGCGCTTCAGCTAATGAGAATCTTTGAATCGGCTGAACTACGTCTTCCATTGTGCGAGCTGGAAGACCACCTCACCCGAGATCTATCGCTTGAACTTGAAGCCATGGGGATTATGTGAATTCCGTAATCAAAGTTGGAGTTGTCGGAGCAGGCGGAAGAGTGGGCCTTGAGCTTGAAAAGCTTATCAAAGATTCTACAGATTTAGAACCCACATTGGGAATTGGTCATCGATCACTTGGGTTTAAAGAAAATCGACACCACTTTTCAGATTCGACAGCCAAAGAACTGCATGTGGTGATTGATTTTTCAACGCCAGAGTTGCTAGAAAAAACAATTGAATTTTGTTTAAAACAAAAAGTACCTTTGGTCAGCGGAACGACAGGGTTATCTTCAGATCAACTCAGTAAGCTTGAGACCGCAGCGAAAACAATACCTGTTTTGTGGGCTCCCAATATGAGTTTGGGAGTGGCAGTTTTAAAAAAAGCCCTAAATGTTTTTAAAACCATTTCGCACTTTGATTTTCAAGTTGAAGAATGGCACCACAGACATAAAAAAGATAGCCCTAGTGGTACGGCCGTGATGTTGAAAACAGAGTTAGAGAAAATAATCGAAAAATCGACCCCACCAACAATGGTAATGAGGGCGGGCGGAATTTATGGTGTTCACAAAATTTATGCCACCTCTGATGAAGAAATTATACAATTTGAACACACGGCCATTAATCGAACGGTCTTTGCCCGTGGTGCTTTAACGGCGGCTCGTTGGATTATAAAACAAAAGCCTGGTTCTTATTCGATGAGTGACATTTTAAACGGATAGTTGCTGACGAAGGCTCTTCGTTCTTATTAAAATGAACAAATGAGTTCTCCATCCTCATCCACATTAAATTCAACTTCCACGTCAACAGCTCTTATTGGCATTGAAGTGAGTCTTCTGCGGGGACTTGAAACCCTACGTTGGGCTTGCGAGTCTTTACAGAGATTTAGTGAAGTGACAGCCGTATCAAGTGTTGTTCAATGTAATACTGTTGTCGATAATCCTCTTTTAAAAATAGTTTTAAAAGTGAGTTTAACAATCCCACCGGAGCAAATCGTCCAAGAATTACTGAGCATCGAGTATGAATTTGAAAGTAAAATCACCGTCATAGAATCCTTACGATGCTTTTTGTTGGTTTTTGATCATCAAGTAAGTCTTTCTCCTGGTGTAACTCTGCCCCATCCACAAATGCTAGACCATACTTCGTGGCTTTATTGCTGCTGTGAAGTGTGGCGCGGATATCGACATCCCGTACTTGATTTAAATCTAGATCGATTGTTGGCCGAACGGGATGTTAGTCATATGGAGTTTTTTGGCCAAGGAAAGTCAGTGATCACCAAGGCTTTTATCCTCTCGCCCAATGAATAGAAATAGTGGCCTTAGGTCTAAACATTGTTGAAAATATATTTACCATCGAGACTAGATCTTCCAGACTAATAAAGAGTTAATAGATTCTGCTAAAAAAGAGTCACGAATGAGTTTCTTTTTCAGCAGAATCATAATAGTTAATTTATATATTTTTAAATATAATAAAAAGGATTTTAGTGTTTCATTATATAGTGGCGTTGAAAGAGACAAGGTTAGTCGTTTTAAAAGCTGTAATGCTTTTGTTAAGCCTTGCTTTTTATTCAACCTATTCTGGTCATTCTGACCTAGGCTTTCGCGCTCAAGTTTTAGAGTTAAAATTGGCTCAAAAATTTCCTCCAGCTATCGCTCTTGAAATCGTAGACTCATTTGAAGAAAAACCAATAGAAAATACTACTAGTAGTAACAAAAACGAAACAATAAAAACTGTTTATTTAAGCGTTGGGCAGCCTGATATAAAACCAGTTCAGTTAGATGTTATGACCTTTGGTGAGCCAAAAGTGAAATCATTGTATCCTAAACTTCCAAGTTCGTCCCCGCTAAGTGTTGAGAGTTATTCTAGTGTTGAAAACAGCGAAACCAACCTAGCCGATTCAAATGACTTTACAGAAGAAGAAAAAATGCGGCTTCGAATTTCAGGCCTCGATAGAAATATTAATCTAAAGGATTTTGCGCCGGCCCCAGAGAAATCCTTTAAAGATCGTATTCAGGATATAATTAGACGCGAAAATTTAAATCTTCCCGAGGAAAATAATTTGGCAAGCGAGCCCTTGAATAAAGAGGCAAAGCCAAACTACGGCGCTAATCCAAGCTATGGCGCAAAACCAAACAACGGAACTAATCCAAGTAATAATTCAACCGCAGTTAATAAAAACGACAATACAGCTTCAACACCATATCAAAAAGAATCTTTATCCAATAACAGCATTTCGATTCGAGGAGATATTGAATTTTCTAAAGAGGGAAGATTGTATTTTAACAATCACACCATTGATGTTCGTCGCTATGAAGAGGGCACACCTAAAGAAATTGCTAGGGTAGATTTAGCCAATGGGACATTTTCAGTCGAAGTAAAAAATACTAAAGGTTATTTGTTGGGGAGATTAATTAATTCACAAGGACGGGTTGAAGGTGAAGGTACTGTAGCTATATCAGATTTAATTGGATCGCAAAAAGCGAAATTGATTTTAAAAGAAAAGTCCTTTTCGGGCTCCACCATAAATCCAACGTCAGTTTATGGCGGTCAACTTGATCCAAGTATGCTGCTAGCTGGTGGAAGTTCTGAAAACCAAATTTCTAAAATGAATCTCGATCCGGGCTCTGAATTTATAATTGATGCTAATGCTAAAAATCATAGGCACTCAGTTGCGGCTATTAACTATGTTGGCGGTAAATCGGATTTGTTTTTGCTTCCGGATAAAATGGTTAAGGGTCTCATTGATATTTTTTATGAAATGGGAGTTGTCCTAGACTTAAGTCGAGGTGATTCGATGATCTATGGTCAAGTCCTTTACAAGGGAAGACCTGCAGAAGGAGTCTCTGTTATTAGTGGGCAAGGTCAAACTGGTTACTTCGGAAGTTTGTACTTACCTGAACCGGGTCGTAGTAAAACTTCAGAGAACGGAATTTTTGTTACCTCATTTAATAACACGGTTCATCCAACATGGAATGAAATTTATTTAGGCATTGAAAATGGTCGCGGAGTGTATGTAAACACCTTGGCTTACCCAGGAAAAATCACACAAGTGTTAGCAGAAATTCCGAGTGAGGCAATACCCCTGACACTTCGCTCCTTTGATGCGTTTTCGGGAGAACCAGTGCGAGTGCAGGCTGAAATTCAACAAATGGGTGAAATTTTTGACACGGGAATGAGCGGCTCAGTGGAGTTAGAAGTGCCTCGGACAAACACTTTATCTTATGTATTAGTAAATCCAGACGCTCCTTATGAAAAATTGCGTTTATCCTATACAAATATTTTAGACTACATTCACATTCCTCTGGTTACCAAAGAGTGGATTGATAATATTAAGGGTACCTATAAGGTGAATTATGCTCCTAGAGCTGGAGCTGTCTTAGGCTTCGTTCAAGGTGATGATTTCACAGTAGATATTCCAAACAAAGGAAGCGAAACAAGAATAGTTTACTTTGATCCACAAGGATTTATTGTGCCCAAGGGCATTGCAGGTGGTGGTTTTATTGCATTCAATATCGATGAAGATTTAGCTAACATTATAATCATCTCTCAGGAAGCACACCGGGAGGCGGCGCGAATTATTCGACCAGATAATGATTATATTCAAGTGGTTAATATTGGATTTTAAGAGCTAAAAACCCGTTTTTTTCAGAAATTATGAATAAATTTTGCTATCTAGTGAAATCTTATATTGAAAATAAGGGAGCTTTGTATTTCAATTTACGGATACGCAGTTTCAAAATGTTATCCATGGGAGGATGAATGTCTGAAGTATTGGTTGTAACAAGCAAAGTTAAAAAGTTCATAAAAGAAAAAAGTACCATGAATACATCGGCAGAGACGGTTGATGTTTTAAGCAAAGCCATTGAGCAACTTTGTATTCGTGGCATTGAATCAGCCAAAGCTGACGGTAGAAAAACCGTTATGGCTCGCGATATCGTTATTGATCATTTATAAGTAAAATTTAATGAAAATAGCATTTCTGAACTTTAAAATCCGATCCTCCATCGTTTATGTGTGATGGGGGATTTAGTTTAGTTCCTTATCGATCAATTCAAATAAAGACTTTATCTTTTTTAATAGAGTTGATCTATCAATTGCAATGTCATCAAAAAAATCATCGTATCTAAGCGCAACAGCAAAAGGATTTAAGTTTTCATAATCATCCGCTAAAGATTGAAATAAATGAATGCTATTTGTAGGTAGAAGTTCATAAAGATAAACTAAATCATGAGTTTTAGAAAATTCAATTTTGTTTTTAGAAAGGATACATTTTAGTAGCTTTTCTACGGTTTGATGAGCATGGAATCCCCAAGACGCATCGGCTACATCTTTATCCGCTTCGAGTTTGATAATGACAACGAGATCTTCGTGAGCTTTTTTTAAGTAAATTTTCGCATCAGATGCTATCATAAATGACCTTACCAGACCGATTAGCCCAAAAATAAATATTTGATTGTGACTTCAACTTGAGATCAAAATCATCATGACTGATAACCAAAAGATCAATCGGAATTTTTAATCCCTTAAGTAAAGAGCGTAGATAGATTGTATCTTTATATTTATTAGTCACATGGTCTTTAATTACGAGTAAATCTATATCTGAATTGGGGCCATAGTTTCCGGTAGCCACTGAGCCGAATAAAATTAATTTATCTACGCCATCTTCTGCGATGAGTCGTCTAACAATTTCAGGTACAACTTTTTTTAGTGAAGCTCGATCCATAATTTTACTTTAACATTTTAATTTTTATTGGTCCAAGCGAAATCGTGCTAGAGGCAGTAAAATCTAATTAAAATCGGGCCAGGTATTATCTGGCAGTTTAAACCATTCAACAACATCAATAGAGGCCTGAACTTCGTAAGCTCTATACTGAGGGTTCCAAAGAGCGCTGGACCAATTAGCTTTAGAGGCCAAGTAATGAGTTCGGCCTTCAACTTGTTGAAAGGCACCTAAACGCTTTTCCTTTAAGTCCCCATCTTTTTTAAGTAAGTACCGAAGCGCTTCAAGGTTAATTTGAACAAAGTTTACGTCCCGATTATCAAGAGAAAAAAATTGCAAGCCACGGTGTAAAAGACCTGAAAAAATAAGTGGTTCTTTACTTTCCTCACATTGATTAACAATTAATACTTTGTCGGCATGCTCTTGTGTATCCAGCAAGTCTAAAACAGAAGGCCATTCACAAGTTATCCAAATAAAGCTTGTTGATTTAACTGAGGGTAGCGCCGAAGGTTTTATTGGAGCCAGCCAGGGAAGTCCCCACAAGCCTTCTTGATTGAGAGCCAAAATTCGGTAACTTAACTCATCAAAGCTGAGCCGCTGGTACTGATTTAATTCTTTTAATGTCCATGAGCCAGATTTTTTAATTAATAAGTCCGCTCGACCGAGGTTTCTTGAATTAGATTCTAAGTCGAGGTTTACTTTGATTTCAAAATTATTTGCCCAATCACGAAAGCCGAATTTTATTAGATACTGTTTCCAAGTTTGAACTTCGGATTTTATAAACTCTTGAAGCTCTCTTAAAGTCATTTCATTAATATCAAGGGAATCCGATTCGGAGAGAATTTCTACAAATTGGCCGATAGATTTAAAAAATTGAATTTGATCGCTCAATGGCAAAAGCTGAAAGGCGTGCCATAATTTTTGCGAAAGCCAAAATGAGGTAGAAAGAGGAATAAAGAGTTCATCCTTTTGCGAGATGGTTGGATTAATACATAAGGAATTATAAATATCATCTTTGATTGGGGATTGACAGTAGCCACTCCAAGTGGTTGCAGTCTGTGGCCAATGACTAAGTATGTTTTGCCACGAAGGTTCATAGTGATTATTCACCCCTAAGTTCCACAAAAGAAAATGTGTGAGGATATCGAGTCTCATGAGACCTAGTCCCTGGCTTTTAATTTTTTGAAATTGCTGTAGCCACGACTTGATGTAAGCTCTTTCGAGAGCTAAGTTTTTAACAAAAAAATTGTTCTCATCCATAATGATAGTATCTGAAGATGATTGGATCAGTTCAGATTTAGAATCATGAATTAAAATTTTTATTGGTCGCTTTGGAGTAAAATTTGTTTTAAGTAAATTCTCAAGAACGTTAATTCGCTTTTGAAGATCTTCTCTTTTTTCGATAATAGACTCTGTATTTATTGCTGATTTTTGAAGATCACATTTGTAAATGGTTGCCTTTTTTGAATCGTCGGAGATCCATTCTATATGGTCAACGAGAGAACTTTCGATGCAAATTGGTTTGCGATTAAGAAAAACTAATAAAATAAGATCAACGACCAAAAGTAAAATTAAAAAAGTCATGAGTGATTGACTCGATGGTTTAAACTTTTTTAGTTTATTAAAGATCATGTAAAACAGCTTCCAGTCGATGTCGGTTTGTTAGATTGTGTTGAATGGCTAGCAATGCTAACTCGAGAGGGGAGAGGTTTCCCCATTAATTGCGAAAGCCATTGATTTGATTCAATGAGTTTTTGCAAATCAACTCCTGTTTTAACTCCAAGACTATTAAAAAGGTAAACAACATCTTCAGTGGCAATATTTCCAGTGGCACCTGGAGCATAGGGGCAACCACCCAATCCACCAATACTTGAGTCAAAGACTCTTAGCCCAAGCTCATAGGCCTTTAAAATATTCACAAGAGCTTGCCCGCGCGTATCGTGAAAGTGTCCCGCTAAAAAATTCGGATGGTGTGATTTTAAGAGTTGAGATAATAAGGCCTCAACATCGCCAGCACTCGCTAATCCAATGGTGTCACCGAGTGAAACTTCATAAACACCAAGGTCTTTCATGCGGTTAACATTTTCGATGATTTTATTCATACTCACGGCCCCCTCAAAGGGACAACCAAAGCAGGTACTCAAGTAACCGCGAACTTTTATTTTGTGAGCGAGTGCTAATTGGGTCACGGGAGCTAATCTCTGAAAACTTTCTTCGATGGAACAATTGGTATTTTTCTGCGAAAATGTTTCAGAGCATGATGCAAAAATAGCAATTTCTTGAACTCCTAAACGTAAAGCTGTTTCTAAACCTTTTTCATTTGGTACAAGAACAGAAAATAAAGTAGTTGGAGGAAGTTTATTTTCCGATTGTTTTTTTAGGGAGAGTGCAACAAGTTCTTCTGAGCAGGCCATGGCAGGAACCCACTTAGGACTTACAAAAGAACCAATTTCTAAGTGAGTAAGACCTGCTTCAATAAGTTTTTGTAGTAAGTTTTGTCTTACTTCAATGGATAGATTTTGCTTTTCATTTTGAAGCCCGTCACGGAGTCCAACTTCGAAGATGCGAACCTGATTCATCATAACTCCATCATCAATCAAGTATTAACTTTCAGCAAGTGATACTAAAAGTTGGCCTAGTTGAACTTGATCGCCCACTTGGACCAAAATTTTCTCAACTTTCGTAGTTGCTTCGCACTTAAGGGTGTACTCCATTTTCATGGCTTCCATAACTACAACAGACTGACCAACATCGAGGGATTGGTTTTCGGCGACAAGAAGTTTGGTAATTTTTCCTGGCATTGGAGCATGAATTTGTAGGGCAGAGGATTTTCCCTCTGAAGATTTTCGACGTTTACTTGTTTTTTTTGTTTCTGTTACAATTGTTTGACCTCTAAAATGGGTCCACAGTTTTCCATTCACTTCTTGAGCATAACCAGTAAGGGACTGTGTTCCTGAATTATTTTTGAAAGTTAATTTACATTTCATAGAGGTCCATTTTAATTAAAAATTTACGCAGAATTAATGCTTAATCATTCAAATGTTTTACTTGAGCAAATGAACTACGTAAAGTGAAGGATGTAGATTCGATAAAATTACAGCATGGTGCGTTTTAACGGCGCTGCTTAAGCTTTCGACCTTTGACTTTATTGAAGTCCATAAATTTAAAACTAGGGTCAAAGCCGAGTTCAGTGGTTAAGGCAATCTGAAATCGTCGGTCTTGATCTTGACCTGGATACTCACCGAGTTCTACTCCATAATAGGCAAAATCCAATTGAAATAAAAATAAATCAACAGAGGCCCCCAACGAGTAATATCCTTGGCTAAAACCGCCACGAATATCGATGAGTGGAAGATCAAGCTCTAATCCCATGTGGATCTTTTTTCCAACATTTTCACCGAGTGAATTGATGTGCTTATAATCAATGGCGGCGACCATTCCAAAAACTGTTAAATCAAACCCAGCAGAGACTCCAATAATTCGTTCATCAAGAATGCGTGGAGGTTTTGATACACCAGTTTCTTTTAGAAAAGTGGTTGTGCCGGCATCTTTCCAAACGCCAGAAACCACTGGGTTGAAGGGTGCTGGAATTTCCCAGACAAATCCTAAGTCAGCTCCATAGCCATTGCCTCGACGATTTAAATTCGACTGAATTTGGTCTGTTTGACCATCGAGAAAACTTGATACTCCAATTTGATCTTGAGCCCCAGTGCGTGTGATTTTTTTAGCGGTAAATCCGACATGTGCTGTGGGTCCAACGGCAAAAGCGCCACCGACAACTAAACCATAATCATTGAGATAATCGACATTAAAATAAGGTAGAATTGGGTCTTTTAATTCAAAACCAAAGTGACCTGAATCGTACATCGCAATTCCAAAGTTGGGCATACTCAAATTCATTCTTCCACCAAGGCCGAGCCAAATACGCTGACCAAAAAAATCAGCGAATCGATCAATACCAGCGGCGTTGGAATTTTGGATGGATTGTACGGAATTATAAGCGTTTTCACCATTAATTCCGAGACCTAAATTAAAGAGAGTTAGATTAATTCCTTTAACTCTGCCAAGTGCTGCAGGATTGTAAAAAAGGGCGTCGCCATCACTCACTACTGCCGTGTAAGCGTTACCCATTCCGAGAGCACGAATTGATTGGCCATATTCAAATAATTCGGCAGCATTAACCTCAAACCATGGAATAAAAAATAAAGTTGCAATAACAAATTTCGTCATGGGCAACACTGAGTCACGTCAGGGTTATTACAGGACTCAATTCCTGCTGATTCTGATTTTAGTAAATCTCTGTAAATGTTTACAATTGTGGGTACGTCTACTGGGTCCAAATTATTTTTATCTAATAACAAGCAACTTGAGCCATTCGGAGGATGGCAGATTCCAGGAATAAGATTGCCATCACCATTGATAATAACTTTAAGACCATTTAAAATAGTTTCTGTTTGGCTTCCAGCACCCAATATTGAAGTTAAATTTTCTAATAGTAAACCAAAGCCTGTAGCCACTTCTAGAACGTCATCGTCAGTTAAATTTGCATCGTTATTGGTGCAAGAATCGAAAGTAGCATCAGTCGTGCCATCTCCTAAAGAATTCACGCCATCAATATCAGACTTTGTTCTTAGTATTGATCCGATTTTTGCCATTGAAAGAATGGCCATGAGCATATTTACTTCTTTGCTGCCGTTCATGGCCGCCAATCGTAATGCCTCTGTGCTGCCAATTTCTTTTAGTTTGGCCTCTGATAAAACACAGTAATTTGGAGCAGTAGCCTTATCAGTAAATGAACTTCTTAAATATTTAAAAAGGGTATTTGGAGGTGAAATGTTGGCTTGAGAAATAGAATTAAAGAAAGGTATAAACTCCATCCCACAAGCTCCAGCATAGGCACTGGCAAAAGTGACTCGAACGTTGTTTTGAGAAGCATAGTCGGTGCTGATTTGAGAAAGATCATCAATGGCATCGATATATTCACCGCGATCAATTTTTTTTCTAGCTGCATAAAGATACGCTTGATCTGTATCTTTAGGAGAGAGAGGCTCAAAAATATTTTCTCCGCATTGAATAAGCAGAATTGAAATAAAGACTAGACTTAAAATCATTTGTGCAGATTTTTGCATATCTATAAGATAAAACTACCGAGGAGTTGGTGGTAGTCTAATTATTCAGGCTAGATTCTGGTCTAGCCCATTTATAATGATGTAATTTGGAGTAAGAGACAATGCTTATGATTAAAAACAAAGCCTTTGCAGAAGATAAACTAAAGATATTTATAAACGTAGTCATTGTATGCTTTTTAACTTTAACGGCTTGTTCTAAATCTCAGTCCAGTGGTGATAGCAATGACGCTCCCTCAACAACAGATAACGGAACCAACGATGTGCCTCCAGATAAAAGTTATTTATGGCTTCATCACAAAGGTGTTCATGGAGCATTAAGAATTACTCATAAAGCTGTTACGTCGGGCTCGTGGCCTGATCAATGTAAAGTTGATTTAGATGCAACCAATCCAGCCGATAGAGATATAAAATGTATTACCGAAACCGCAGAGTTGGATCTGATGCATGTTGGGATGACGTTGGAATTTAATGTTCCAGAGCACGTCAAATGTCCCTATGCGATCACGATGTCTCCGTATTTTATGCGATTTGAACCTCCACATTTGACGTCACCTTATATAACTGATGGGTCTGTCGCGCAATCAATACCACCTCGTTTTGTCTATCAAGAGATTAATGAAATCGCAGGCACTTATTCTGTATCTGGTTTTTATAATGATCCTAGCTCAGTTTCTCCAGTAGCAAATACTAATATTATTGTGACCAGCTCTGATGGGGCCAATGGTTATCGTTGTAAGTTTGATTACACGGGCATAAGAGGTGGCGTTAACTGTTGCGCTGGCGATTATACTCTCATTACTAAAACGACGGCGTCTGATAGTACAGTAACCATAAACAGAAGCTCTGCTAACTGGGGCGGGAAGCCAGGTGCTTGCCTCTCTGGCCCAGCAACAACACTTCAAAAAGTTGATATTGATACTGGCTTTCCAGCGGCATACTATTGGAGAAAAGAAGAACAAGGTTTTACGAATTTACTTTTGCAAAAAAAATCATTTCAAAATCCGATTGAATTAATGAGTGAACTTGGTCCATTTGCTGAAACATCACCAGCAGATCCTGCATTTGGAAAGTTTGAAATGAAAGGGATCCTTGAGGATTTTTATAGTTCACGTTACTTAGCCAATTATTTCAAAACTGAACCACCAGCATTTAATATTTTAACATCCAGTAGTACATTACTTTATGGTGGGTATACGGGCGGTTCGGAATCATTTGGGCGTGTTGATTTAAGCTTTCACGACCCAAGGTATTTTACAGTTATTTGTGCCGATGCTAATCGTGAAGTGTATGCGCGTATTCAGCTGCAAATTCGAGAGTGGAATACGTATGCTAATCTAGAAAAAAAGACTGAACCGGTAAATGATGAAGATGATGAAAGTGGCTCTGAAGATTTTCCCGGAAGTGGAAGTGATGATTACGACAAAGCCGACTTCGCAGACTGGGAAGATCCTCTCCCAGAGGGCAGAGTTTATCCCGGCAGTGCTCTATAGTATTTGTTTAATTAATAATTATATTATTGAGCTTCAGATTGAGCGAGTTTTTTCAAATCTAATTTATGAGCGGGGACGCCACCCCAGACTTCCCCAGGGGGCACTTCAGTTTTTGGCATAACAACAGAGTTAGGTAGAATTTTTGCACCTCGGCCAATTTTGGCTCCTCCCATAATGGTCGCTCTGAGACCAATAGTAACATTGTCTTCTATTATCACTGGCGCCAAAACTAAATATCCAGACTGACCATAGTGTGCAACAATAGTGGCAGAACCTCCAATGGTTACTTTATTTCCAAGTTTAATGAGTGATGGGTCTGAAATGTGAGTGGAGTTAATGACTGTGCCCTCTCCAATTTGCATTCCCATGGCTTTGTAAAACCAAAAACTAAAAGGTGATGGTGTTACAAATTCTAAGAAAGAGTAGCGTAGCATATAAAGAATTCCATTATGGATGTACCATTTAACAGCCTCAAGTGAATAGTATGGTCCCTTCCAGGACTTGAGTCGTCCAACAAGCGCTTTGTTTAAGATGGGCAGAATGATCATTGCGGAAAACCCACAAATAAAAAAGGAGGCAACAATAGAAGCTCCCAGTAAAAATGCATGGGTTAACGCAGAAAATTTTATAGCCCAAAAATGGGTCCATCGAATAAGTAAAATCCCTGGCACAAGTGAGCCGCCTAAAATAAATGAAACTATACCATAAAGAGGTATAACCATAATGATATGAGTAATAGTTTTAAATTTTCTTAATATGGACTCTAAGATTCCAGCTAAACCATTTTTGTTGCTTTTTGTTTGATCCTGCGGAGAGCTTTGCTTTTTTGCTTTCATGAATAGCTGGTTTATATGTAAGAAGAAATTATTTCTTCAGTTTTTGAATAATGGCAGTGGTAATTTTTGATTGATCCGCCAACTGTGTTTTTTTGGTTTGAGCCTCTTTAATTGTAGAATAAACTCCAACATTCACTCGATACCATTGATGTCCTTTAATGCTGGTCTCTGTAGAGAAAGACTCTAATTTTTGCGACTTAAGCTCATTAACTCGCTTTTCTGCTTCTTCTTGAGTGGGATAAGAGGCCACTTGAATAGTGTACTTAGCAGTACCTTGTGAGGCAATTTCTCTTGCTAAGACTTTTGTTAACTTGGATTTATCCGCAACAGTTTTTCCATTTTCCTTATTGGGAGAAGTATTATTAGCTTCATCGGTGTTTTCCATTTCTTCACTCATCGTGGAGGCTTCGTCTTCACTCATTGAGGAATCATGTTCGTCAGTATTTTTCGTGATGGTCTCTTCATTTGATGGTGCGTGCGAGGCTTGGGTATTTTCACCCTCGTCTTCATTCATTCCGTCCTTCGTGGGCTTACTAGGCTCCATTGAGGCCATTCTGTGTTGCTTGTCGCTAAACTTTTTTCCGACAAAAGTACCAATGGAAAAAGAAAGCAAGCTTATAAAAAAAACTAAAACTACTTTAACAACGGTATCTGTTCCTGATGATTTATGATCTGCCATTTTTCCCCCTATATCTCATTCAAAAATCCAATCCTAGAATAACGCGGTTTCTTAATCTCCCCAAGTTGAATTTTAAGATTATAAAGATCTAAGCACTTTAGTCTAGGGGATTTCTGGCTTAGTCAGCGCAATTAATGCTTACGAAAAAACTTAGGTATTGTCAAAATTGCGATTTAAAAATGTCCAATTTTAATAGGACTGAGTCAAATTGATGACAGAGATGTTATCAACTTTGGTAAAGCGAAATTTAAAAATGTACTTATATACCGCAAAGATTAGGGAACTATTAAGACTTTAGTTTAGTTGGCATCTAAGTTGCTGTGGTAATTATATGTTGAACCTAGATTAGGGGGATGTGTGGCAGAAGAAAAAGCAGAGGTGGCAAAGAGCAGCCAACCTTCAAGTGGATCTAAACCAACATTATTTATAATTTTGTCTATTGTTAATATGGCTGTTGTTGGTGTCGTTGGCTTTATGCTTTATATGGGAAAAAAGAAAGAAGCAGCAGAGCCTAAAATTGAGCATGTGATAAAGGGAGAACACGAAGCACAAGCAGAAGATGTTAAAGAATCCATGAATTTTGTTAAAGAGATGATTCGTCTCGAACCCTTTGTTGTAAACTTGGCAGGATCTAGGGGGCGTAGGCTTGCTCGTGTCACTATGGAATTAGAAGTTGATAATGAAAAAGTAAAAGATGAAATTGAAGCCCGATCAGCTCAAATCAGAGACATCATTATTATTATATTATCTGCAAAAAACTATGAGAGTGTATCTAATAAAGAAGGTAGGGATTTACTTCGGGATGAGATTCGTGACACCGTTAGCGGCTTTTTAACCAAAGGCAAAATAAAAAAAGTTTACTTCACTGAATTTATGTACAACTAGGAGAAATTAGATGAATCAGGTTCTAAGCCAAAGTGAAGTTGATGCGCTCTTAGCGGCAGTTTCAGAAGGCGATTTTAGTAGTAATTCTTCCTCTAGCTCTGGAGGCGGTGGCTCTGGAAAATCGAGCTCTTCTAAAGACGCACCATCGGCAGAAGAAAAAGTTGTAGTTGTTTATGATTTAACCAGTCAAGATAGAATTATTAGAGGCAGACTCCCTCAGCTAGAAGTTATTTACGAAAAATTTATGAGATCGTTTCGCATTAGCCTTTCGTCCGCTCTCCGAAAAATCGCAACTTTAAATTTAGCGAGTACCGACTTTTTAAAATTTGGAGAATTTGTTAATACTTTACCAATGCCCACTTGTATGAGTGTGTTACGTTTTAATGCGTTGAGAGGGTCTTGTCTTTTTGTAATCGAAAGTAAATTGGCCTATGCATTGGTAGACAGTTTTTTTGGAGGAGCAGATCGCCCCTATACAAAAATTGAGGGAAAAGATTTTACCCAAATAGAATTGGCGATAGTAAGAAAGATTGTTGATCTAGCGATCGATGATCTTGAGGCGGCTTGGGCCCCGATCGAAAAAATTGATTGTAGTTTTCAACGTACAGAAGTTAATCCCCAATTCGTTGGTATTGTGCCTCCAACAGACGTCGTTATTGCAACGACGTTTGATGTGGAGTTAGAAAACGCCAATGGAACAATCACACTAGTGATACCTTATGCGACTATTGAACCAATTAAACAAAAACTATCGACAGGTTTTCAGGTTGAGTCAGATCAAACAGATAGAAAACTTTGGTATGAAACAATTAAAGACCAGTTGATGAACACTAATATTGAAATGAAAGTCAATTTAGGTGAATCAGAAATTAATTTATCTGAACTCATGGAATTAAATATTGGTGATGTAATACCTTTAGATCAAGATGCAACGGGCGAGTTTGATGTTAATGTCGAAGGGGTTCCTAAGTTTAAAGGTTTATACGGAATTCATCATGGTTCTGTGGCTGTGCAGCTTACACGATTTTTATAAAAAGCGGAGGAAGAAATGGGTGATAGTTTAGACAATTTGGCAGAAAAGTTATCAGCAGAGCGGGCCACGAGCGAATCAAAATCTGGTGGGTCAGATCCAGTAGCGCCTTTTGGTGATGAAAAAAAAGATCGAAACTTACAAATGATTTTAGATATTCCTCTTAAGGTATCAGTGGAATTAGGTCGCACACGAATGCCAGTTAAAGAACTTATTAATTTGGCTCAAGGAAGTGTGGTGGAATTAAATAAATTAGCGGGTGAACCTCTCGAAGTTTATGTCAATGATAAACTTATTGCTAGAGGAGAAGCCGTGGTGGTTAACGAAAAATTCGGTGTGAGACTTACAGATATTATTTCGCAATCGGAAAGAGTGGAACAGCTTAGTTAAGTGTTTAATTCACGGTAAAAAATGTTTGAGGGAGTTATATGTTGAGTCGTATTTTGGTTGATAAAAAAATGAGTAAAATGAATTTATTTTTTGGTTTGTTGGCATTTTTTACTTGGTCGACAACCGTTTTAGCAACGGGACAATTGCTAAGCCTCCAAGCTTCTGGAGAACAAGACGTATACAGACTTGAACTACAGCTAAATCAATTAGTTGATACTAATAAAATTGGATTTCAATTTCAGGGAAAAAATTTGATTCTAAACGTCCCTGAATTCGAAATTAAAAAGCCTCTTTCAAATGTTGAAAGTAAGGTTAATTATATCTCTGCGGTGAAGATCGCAAATAGTAAACAAAAATCATTCAATATCGAATTTGAATTTAGCGAGATTAACTCAGTTCAAATGAAAGAGAATGTATCTATTGAAGGCCTGGGAAAGACGCTCATAATAGAAATTCTCCCACCTCTGTGGAGCAAAGGAAATTCAGTAAGTTCACAAAGTAACCACGTTAATTCCGGTGCAGACCTCAACTCACCTTCAGAGGCTTTACCAAAACAGAATTTGCCGCAAAAAAATTTTGAAGCACTTTCCGTTGGAGTGAACGCAAATTCCGAAAATTCGAATTTAGAGGAAGCAACAACGACTTCAAACGATAAGTTACCTAAGGCTAAATCAGAAAAAACTCCCACCGATGAATCTAAAGTTTTACTATTTGATAAAAAATCGGGTGCTGCTAAGGAGTCTTCTGAAGTTGGAAAAATTATTTTTACCGTACTTTCAATCTTAGCATTAGGTGGTTATTTGATTTGGCATTTAAAAAAGAAAAGTAAAATGATTAATGGCCCAGAGTCTTTAATGAAAATTAAAATGATTACGCAATTTCATTTGGGCCCAAAGAAGTCCCTCGCGGTGGTTCGCGTGGCTGGAGAGTCGCTTCTTCTAGGAATCACTGATAACGATATCAGACTCATAAAAACTTTGGCATTACTCGATGAAGATTTACCAGAAATTCTGCCAGACAGTTTTAATGAGACTCTAGCACAACAGAACACAGCGGACTCTAAAATAAAACCTCACGTGGAGCATAACAAAAATATAAACGAAGAGGAATTCTCCTTCGGACCTGCTGTTAAAATGAATATAAAACAAAAAATTCCCATGCTAAGGAAAATCATTTAAATGTTAAAATTAAAACCTAAAATTCAATTTATAGTCATTGGGGTGTTACTATTATTTTGTAGTACATGGGCTCAAGCTCAAGTCACATTGCCAACATTAAATTTAGGTTTTAAAAGCGTTGATAATCCCAATGAAATGGTCAATGCCATCCGTATTCTTATGATTCTGACCGTTTTAACATTAGCACCCGCAATACTTATTATGATGACGGGTTTTACAAGAATCATCATCGTGCTTTCTTTTTTACGACAAGCACTTGGCTTGCAGCAAATGCCCCCCAACCAACTCATGATTGGGTTAGCGTTATTTTTAACTTTTTTTGTTATGCGACCAGCATTCAATGAGATCAATGAAAAAAGTTTACAGCCATATTTAAAAGGTAGCATTAGTCAAGAAGCCGCGTTTGACATTGCCTTATCGCCGCTCCGACGTTTTATGTTTAATCAAACTCGAGATGGTGATTTAAGCTTATTTTTAAAATTTGCACAGTTAGAGGCACCAAAAACTCGCGCGGATGTGCCAACTATGGTTTTAATCCCATCGTTTATTATCAGCGAATTAAAAACAGCGTTTTTAATTGGTTTTGTTATATTTTTACCATTCTTGATTATCGATATGGTGGCGGCCAGTAGTTTGATGGCCATGGGGATGATGATGTTACCTCCGACGGTGATATCCCTTCCGCTTAAAGTTATGTTGTTTATTGTTGTTGATGGTTGGGGTTTGTTAATTGGTTCAATGGTTAAAAGCTTCGGCTAAAAGGAGTTTATATGACAGAAGATCTTGTTTTGCGATTAGCGCAAGAAGCGATTAAGACCACGGCCTTTGTTGCAGCTCCGATTCTTATTAGCACACTCGTTATTGGTCTTGTGGTTAGTATTTTTCAAGCTCTGACGCAAATTAATGAAGCTACGCTAACGTTTATTCCTAAAATGATTGTTGTTGGAATTGTGATTGTGCTGGCAGGGCCTTGGATGTTGGATTTACTTTCAAACTATACAACGCAACTTTTTGAAAATATCACTGAAATTGTACGAGAATAAAATAACCTAAAGGTAACTTATGCCTTCAATATATCAATGGTCAGAAGTAGAAATTTTACTTTTTTGTTTAGCCTTTATTAGAATCACTGCCCTTATTACAAGTTTTCCCATTTTTGGTGTTCAAACTATTCCGAACTCTACCAAAGTACTTTTGGCACTCGTTATTGGAATAGTTTTGTTTCCATCAGTTAAAATTCATCAGCCCCATTTTACGAAAGAATTTATAGGAACTGGATTCGGAACGGGATTTCTTTGGCTCGCATTTCGAGAAGCATTAGTCGGTCTTATCATAGGAACTGTAGCTAGACTTTATTTCATGTCGATCAATATCGCAGGTCAAATTATGAGTACTTCTCTCGGACTCTCTACTGCACAAATTTTTAACCCCATGATGGGATCACAGTCCAATGCGATTGAACAATTTCAGTTTACATTAGCAATGATGCTTTTTTTAAGCTTTAACGGACACCACTTTCTACTCATTGCTATGAATGAAAGTTTTAAGATCATCCCTATGTCTTTTGACATGATCAAATGGGAGGGTGTCAAAAGTGCAGCGATCATGGGATCTGAAATTCTCTCCTTAGGTCTAAGACTTTGCGTTCCTATTGTTGTAGCCCTCTTTCTTTCTCAGGTGAGTATGGGAGTCATTGGTCGAGTTGTTCCGCAAATTAATGTCTTGGTCACAAGTTTGCATTTAACTATTGTAATTGGTCTTTTTGTCATTTTTATGACGCTGCCTTTTTTTCTAGAAGGCGTTCATGAAGTCCAAAACGAAATGGGAATGACCCTATTTAAAATTATGAAGGAGTTATAAGTGGCTGATGAGGCAGGCGAGCGGACGGAAGAAGCGACGCAAGCTCGAAGAGAAGAGTTTCGCAAGCGAGGGCAAGTCGCTCAATCGCGAGAACTTTCTTCTGCCATTGTTTTGTTACTGGCCTTTCTTATGATTTATTTTACTGGACGATATTTTTTGGGTCAGACAGTAGCCTTATTCAATTTATTTTTTGGTGAAGGATTAATTAAAGCGGTTGAACACGAAGACATCAAAGGGATGTCTGTTTTGGCCGGTATTTCACTTTTAAAATTATTTTTACCCATTGGATTAACCGTTGCCTTTGTGGCCATTTTTTCCATCGTAATTCAAATCGGTTTCTTACAAGTTGAAGACGCCCTAGTTCCAAACTTGGATAAAATTGATCCTCTTAATGGTTTAAAAAGAATGTTCAGTTTAAAAAGTGCTGTTGAGGCGCTGAAGGCTCTTATTAAAATTATGGTCGTAGGTTTTATTGTTTATCTTATCTATAAATCAGAAATTATTAAATTACCCAATCTGATGTATCAAACGAGTGAGGGTGTTTTGTCCTATCTTGGGAGTAAAGTGGGACTTTTGCTGGGTTCAATTTCCGCTCTATTTTTTGTGTTAGGTGCTGCTGATTATTTTTATCAAAGATGGGAACTTGAAAAGCAAATGATGATGAGCAAGCAAGAGATCAAAGAGGAAACCAAAAGTCGTGAAGGGGACCCTTTGATTAAGTCACGTATTCGTCGGATACAAAGAGACATTGCTAATCGCCGAATGATGCAAGACGTGCCTAAAGCAGATGTCATTGTTACCAACCCAACTCACATAGCTGTGGCACTCAAGTATGATGAGAGTACTCCTGCTCCCAAAGTTATTGCTATCGGAGTCGATTTGATTGCCGAAAAAATTCGTAACCTCGCGCGCGAACACAATATTCCTATCGTTGAGAACAAACCTCTAGCTCGTACAATCTATAAAACAATGAAAATTGGGCAGATTATTCCAAAAGAATTATATGTCGCAGTGGCTGAAGTGCTCTCTTATGTTTACAAATTAAAAAGAAAGGTTTTGAGATAATGGAGCAAATTTTCCAATTCCTCAAACGCTTTGAAAAGTATTCTAAGAATTTGGATCTACTTATCGCATTCGGTCTCTTAGCGATAATGGCTGTGATGATCATTCCAATGCCATCGTTTTTAATTGACGTTGCCCTAACGTTTTCACTAGCTTCGAGCATTTTAATTTTACTGATTTCAATTTATGTTACAAAAGCTCTTGATTTTAGTGTGTTTCCTTCGCTCTTATTAATAACAACTCTATTTCGTTTAGCACTTAACGTGGCCACCACTCGGGTGATTTTATCAAGAGGACATGAAGGAGCAAATGCCGCAGGTTCAGTGATTCATGCGTTTGGTAACTTTGTTATCGGTAATAACTACGTTATTGGTTTTATTGTATTTATCATTCTTGTGGTGATAAACTTTGTTGTTATTACAAAAGGTGCTGGGCGCGTTGCGGAAGTTGCTGCTCGATTCACCTTAGATGCAATGCCAGGTAAACAAATGTCGATTGATGCTGACTTGAATGCGGGAATGATCAACGAGACAGAGGCGCGCAAACGTCGTAGAGAAATCGAAGCTGAAGCTGATTTTTACGGGGCCATGGATGGTGCCAGCAAGTTTGTGAGAGGTGATGCGATTGCGGGTATTATTATTACATTAGTCAATATCGTTGGTGGTTTACTTATTGGTGTTTTACAAAAAAATCTCGATATTGCTATGGCTGCTAAGAACTACACCATGCTCACCATCGGGGAAGGCTTATTAGCACAAATTCCAGCACTAATTATTTCAACGGCCGCAGGTACTGTTGTCACTCGTAGCACCCGCTCTGGTGAAAACATGGGTACCGAGATGGCTAAACAACTTTTGTTAAATCCCAGAGCCATTGCCATCACTGGATTTGTTTTATTTTTACTTGCTTTAGTTCCGGGTCTCCCAAAGTTTCCGTTTTTTCTTATGGGCGGATTTATGGGTGGAACTGCGTGGCTTATTGATCGTTATCAAAAAGAGCAAGCCGATGTTAAACGACAAGCCGAAGCTGAAGTGGCTAAAGCACCGGTGAAAGAAAATATTGAAAACATGCTCCCTCTCGATTTGATAGAGTTAGAAGTCGGGTACGGCCTAATTAGTATCGTTGATTCCGATCAATCGGGGGATTTACTTGAAAGAATTGTTTCCATCCGAAAGCAATTTGCATTGGATTTAGGAATTGTTGTACCCAGTATTCACATTAGAGACAATTTACAATTAGGAGCCGGCGAGTATCGACTCCTCATTAAGGGAAATAAAATTGCAGGTGGTGAATTAAGACCGGATGCTTTATTAGCCATGGACCCTGGTACGGTAAGCTCGCCGATTGCTGGTATTAAAACTAAAGAGCCTGCCTTTGGATTGGATGCTCTTTGGATTTCACCACAACTTAAAGATGAAGCTGAAAATTCTGGCTATACGGTTGTTGATCTACCAACAGTGATGGCCACGCATATTACTGAAATGATTCGAACTCACTCTCATGAGTTATTGGGTAGACAAGAGACGTCACAGTTAGTTGAAAACTTTAAGAAAACTCATCCGAAAGTGGTTGAAGAATTAATTCCTGATATTTTACCACTAGGCTCAGTCGTTCGAATTCTACAAAATTTATTGAAAGAGCAAGTTTCAGTTCGTGATCTATTGACTATCTTTGAAACATTAGCTGACGAAGCCCCTAGAACTAAAGACACAGAGCTGCTTACTGAATCTGTAAGAAAAAATTTAGCACGAGCGATTACTTCAAAATACCGGAATGAAGAAAATACCATTCCTGTGTTATCTCTCCATCCTTCCTTAGAAGAGTTGATTGCGAATTCTCTTCTGCAAACAGAACAGGGTGTGCAGTTAGTTATGGACCCGCAGACGGCCTCAAAAATGATTTCATCCATTGCGCAATCCGTGGAAATGCACCCAGAAATTGCCGGACAACCGATCCTTCTTACGAGTCCGACAGCACGTCGTCATATTTTTAAACTAACACATCGGTTTATACCTCAGTTGGTTGTTCTTTCTCATAGCGAACTCACCAGTGATGTTAATGTTAAATCAATTTCAATTGTGGAGATAAGAAATGGTCGTTAAAAAATTTGAAGCTCGTTCGATGAAAGAAGCGCTTGAAATGATTAAGCGAGAGATGGGACCAGAAGCTATTATTGTCGCTGCACGTGACAACAGTAAAAATTATGGTTTGGTTGGCGAAGGCAGTGTAGAGATAACGGCCGCTATTCAAGAGCTAAACTTGAAGAAAAAGCAAATGGCAGAATCAAAACTCCCTGCTGAATTGTTGGAGAAAATTCATAAAGGCTCATCAAGGGCACATAAAGAGTTAATTGAAAGGGCGACAGCACCAAAAGTCTCCAATAAAGCGACAACTGGAGTGGCCCCACGCGCCCAAAAATATATTGATATGCATGATGATGTAGAGCCAGTGGCAGCACCCAATGGAGCTAACGATAAACTTAAAATTGCTGCACAGAAAGCTTGGAAAGCGATTCAGCAATCAAACTCAGCAACAGCTTCGACCAATGATTTAGCGATGACGACGATACAAAAGGAACTTGATAGTATAAAACAAATTTTTCAAAATTTTCAACCTGTTCCTCAGACCATGATCTCGCAAAATCCGATTCAGGGACACCCGGGTGCTGAATATGGCCTTCGATATGAGTTGTCCGATTCCTTTGAAAAATTAAAGCAAGCTGGAGTTAGCGAGTCCTTGATTGTGGAAATTTTAAAATCGGTACAAGAGCAACTCGGTAATCAAAAACCAATTAAAAATAAATCGATAATAAAAGGATTGGTGGCGCAGTTCTTGGCGTCGAATGTAATTATTTGCCAACATTCAACAGTATCTAAACTAGAAGTATTTATAGGCGCAGGTGGTCATGGCAAAACAACGACATTGGTAAAGCGAGCGTCTCAACTCGCACTTCAAGAGCAAAAGCGAATTGCAATACTCTCAACAGATAACCACAAGCTGGGTGCTAATGAGCAGCTGAAAATCTACAGTCAAATTTTAAATATTCCTTTTATGGAAATCAATTCCATTGCTGATTGGGATGTGGTTGCACAAGAGATGAATTCCTTTGATACAATTTTAGTAGATTCTCCAGGGGTTCGTTTTCGAGTCACTGATGAAATGCAAGAGCTAAAAAAATTGCTACCACCGTCTTATCTTGGCGTGAATGTTCATTTAGTTATTTCCGCAACGGCCAAAGATCAAGATGCACTTGAATTAGGTAAGCGATTTTCTATCATTGGATTTGATGACATTATTTTTACGGCGTTAGATGAATCCTCGCAACATGGTGTACTATTAAATTTTCAATCCTACATGGGCAAACCATTTCACTCCTTTGGAATAGGTCCTCAGATTCCAGAAGATTATGAGTTAGCAACGAAGGAGCGAGTCATTGATTTACTGGTAGGGTTATATTCCGATCCCACTCTAACTTCCAACTTGGAATTGTAAATGAAAGGAACTTTAATGCGGAATGCGAAAAGTATAAGTATCACTTCGGGAAAAGGTGGCGTTGGTAAATCCACACTTATTTCTAATATAGCACAGGACCTCTCTCTAAAAGGAAAACGAGTATTATTGTTTGATGGAGATATTGGATTAGGCAATCTTCATGTTTTATTTGGTATTAACACAAGTAAAAATATTGTTGATGTGATTCGTGGAGAACTTTCACCTGAAGAAGCAGTTACACCAGTTATGCCAGGAGTTGACTTAATACCTGGTGGTAGTGGACTCATTGAAATAAATCACTTAAACGCTTATGAAAAAAGAAATTTACTGGATGTGATTGATGGACTTTCTCAGAGATATGATTATTTACTCGTTGATACAGCTCCTGGAATTGCCGATCATGTTTTGTATTTGAATGCAGCTGTTGATCAATCTATTATTTTGATCACCTCGGACCCCTCTAGTTTTGCAGACGGTTACGCTTTAATTAAGGTTCTTAGTCTTTATCACAAAGTAAAAAAATTCTCCATCGTGTGTAATTTTACTCGAGACGCCACTGAAGGATTGCTTCTCTTTAAACGCTTTTCAGATGTAGTCCATCGATTCTTAAATGTTAGTATTGATTATATGGGGTCCGTTCCCTTCGAAGCAGTTCTCAGAAAGAATGGTTTGCATCGACGTCTCATTATGAGCGACCAAAGTCATCACCAGGTAGCAGAAAAAATTCGAGTCATCACTGATAGAATTTTAGACGAACGTACAGCTGCCAATCAATCTAAAGGGTTACAGTTTATTTGGTCCCAGGTTGTAGGTTTGGCATGAATTTATTTGGACTTTCAGTTCTGGTCTCATAATGGTATCTTCAAATAATAAATGTTTAGTTATATGGGGGAGTTTAAATGTCGAAGCACTCGGCACTTTTGAAGAAGTATAAAGAAGATCCTTCACGTTTAACGCCTCAGCAAAAAGATCGTCTCATCATGGAGTACTCTCCTTTAATTCGATTCATTGCTCAAAAGATCGCAGTCCGGTTGCCGTCAAACATTGAGTTGGATGACTTAATTTCAGCAGGTGTGATTGGGTTAATGGACGCTATTGAAAAATACGATCCTTCGCGCGATAACAAATTCAAGACTTACGCCGAGTTTAGAATAAGAGGATCAATTCTTGATGAATTGCGATCTCAAGACTGGATTCCACGCTCAGTGCGAGACAAAGCCAAGCTTATTGACCGTAAACAAATTCAGTTGTCTGCTGAGTTTGGTCGTGAGGTTACTGAAGAAGAAATGGCAACGGCTCTTGGTGTATCTGTAGAGCAGTATCACGATTTAATTAACCAGACAAAGCCTGTAAGCTTACTTTCAATTGACGAGACTCCCACCTTTAGTGACTACGATAAGAAATCAATCCTGAACCTTCTTGAAGGATGCAAACTATCAAGTCCCTTCAATCAACTCAATATTAAATTAGTTAAAGATGTGGTGGCAAAATCCATTGACGAACTTCCAGAACGTCAAAAAATGGTTCTTTCATTGTATTACTATGAAGAATTGAGCTTAAAAGAAATTGGACAGGTGTTACGCGTGACAGAAAGTCGAGTTTCGCAACTACATGCTCAGGCAGTTCAAAAGTTGCGAGTTAAGCTCACCCAAGTTTTAACCTCTGGTGAGCTTGAAGTAATCTAGTGCTCCGACTCTTAGATTTTGCTGACAAAGCGAATTGTGTAAAGAAATCATGATATCGGGTTAAGAATCGATTTAATCGCTCTCGCCCATTAGCAGCAATAGTTACGAGATTTTTTTTCATGATTTGTGAAGTTTAAACCAATCAACATTAAAACAAGTCAGTTCTTCTGATTGAGAATTATCAGCGACTTCATTAATGTTATCAATCATGTGAAGTATAATTTTTCTTATTTCTTTAGCGTCTTTTTTTGAAATTGTCATGGGAGAACTATAATGAAGCTTATTTTCCCATGAATCATAGACTTGATCTATCGCACGAACTCGCCAGTTTTGAATGTGGTTTTTTTTATAGGGAGAAGATTCTTCCAGGTGTGTTCTACGATGGCCAATTTTGATAAGACCATTTTCAGAAATACAAAGTCCTGAGTCGAGCAAAAATTCCAGAATTTCAGAAACTCTTTTTGCTGGAACAGATAAATACTCCGCAATCTTTTCAATGGATGAGAGGTGCGAAATCGCTGTACATTGGCGAACCGCTGAGTAAGTCCAATCCGTATAAAAAATGGCTTTTGTTTCTTCGCTGAGTTTTGTATCAACTTTAACTCTATTTGTAATCTCCTCATTCTGTGCCTGCATTAGTTTTATTTTGTTTTGAAAATAAATTTTAAGAGTTTGAGTGCCTGCACGATCGTAATTGATGAGCAAAAGAAAATAATCTGTTTCTCTAGTTCCTAGTTGGAAGTAATTCGCAACAATAAGGCCCTGCTCTTGGGATAAAGACTTTGATTCTTGAAGCACTTGGCTGAGATAGGCGCTATTAACTTTCATATACTTTGCTAACTTTGAAAGTTGTCCATAGCCTTTTTTGGGAAAGGACTGGATGGTAAATCTTAAAAAATCTCTAAAATTTGTAAATTCAAATATATTCATATTATTAATATCTTAGAAAGATATTCTACCATTTGATTAATAAAACAGTATACTTTTTACTAAATAGAAATAGCGCATAGCATTAAATTCAAGTAAATAGAACGTGAAGGCACAATTCATGCACTCTTAACAATTTACAAAGGATCTGAAAATGAAACTAAATTTATTTAGATGTACAAGTATATTAATGTCCATTTACTTGACGATTGTTTGTCGTTTTTCTTATTCACAATCAAGAGATAGTGGTGGCGCAAGCAGTTACTATAAAGGGGAACCATTAGAAAGTTCTCTCAAAGATCCTAGGACAGAATTTCCAGCCTATCAGCAGATTATAAAACCTATTTTAGAAAAAATGGGTGCGGAAAATTCAAATCCTTCTTCTTACGGGTTAAAAAATATATTCGAATTTATCTTAGCAAAACCATGGTATTTTCTTGAGGGGCCTTTTGAACCTCTTCCCAAAGGAACTGTTGGTGCTCCTATTGAGACTCAAGAGGGAGTCCTTCAGAATTATCAGGATGTGTGGGTCGACAAAAAACTTCTCAATGGCCCTGAAATGGATATAAAAAAAGAAGCAATTGTGCTTATGCATGAGCTTTTAATAGGAATAAAAATTTTACGATTTGAAAGTTCAATGTTTAATTTTTTCAAAATATTGCGACCATTTAAGTAGTCTTAGACCTTACCCTGAAAAACCTTTGAGTGATCTTATTTTGCAACAAGATTATGCTGAGGTGAGAGATCTTACTAATAAATTATTAAAAGACTGGGAAAACTTATCCGTTGATGAGATAGCACAACTTTTAATTCAAAACCATTTTACTCTCCCTCAGTTCTCATTTCCCTACGACAAAAAGAAATATAGAGAGATTAATTATGTTGATATAGTTAGCGCTATAAAAAGCGCTCAATTAACTCAAAACTTGCCTCGTTATTATTTTGACCTGCAAACTTTATCAAAGTTACTGATTAAAAGCAAAAGTCAGAAAGAATATCAACCCATTCACTGGAAAAATAAAGGAGTCTGTGACATTCAGTTTTCAGAAATAGATGAAAAAAGTATGAAAATGAAATTAATTGTAAAAACAAAACAAAAAGATAATAAAGAAAAAACGATTGAAAAACAAATAACTCTATACAATGCCGATTTTAAACATCCTAAAACAAAGAGTGCAGCAATTTTAATGAGAGATTGGTCTCAAGATGATGTGTTTATTGCTTATCTTCCTACTGTTGACCCAGCCTCTGTGCAAAAATATGAAAAACCAATATTGGGTGATAAAGATTACTCCGTGGAATTTAGCTTTCAAAATCACTCCAATTTAAATTTATCAGCGATTAGCCTTTCAGAATATGTATGTTCACGCTCAAAAGAAGTTTGTGCAGACTATCAATGTTCACATTCACAAGAACTTTGTACTGTTTATTCAAAAATCAATGGTTCAGAGGTAAATTGTTCTATACAGTCTGACATTTTTTACGGACACGACAGTGATGAAGATTTATCTTTGAGAAGATAATTTAAATTTTAAAGCGTGGCTCAATGAACAATTTTGATCCACGTCTCATTAAGATAAAGCACACTGTAATATTTAAGGTGAGGGTCTAAATCATGAAGGAGGCTCTCTTTTTGAAATAGGATCATTACATAATAGTTATAATTTAAATGTATCAGACATTTTTTCTACTTGAAACTCATTAGCTGGTTCAAAAGATTTGTAACGCATAATTTTACCATCAAATTTTAGAATTTTGTATGCATCATAAAATTCTGGCTTTGTCACATCCAATGGAACAAAGTTTTCGCCGACTAATACTTCACGAGTCATAGTAAAGTAAATATCTCCAACAACTCCCCAGTAGCCAGCTTCTGTTTGTTCAAAGATCACTTTGGAATTTTTAAATTCCTTAAAGTTTACAGTGTAACCTCCATCTATTCGACGAATCATTAACCATTTCAGGATCGATTGCTCTTTGGTTTTCTCTTCTCCTAACCAACGACCAACATATTGTTTTCTATTATTCTCCTGCTCAAGAGTACTTTGAGGTTTCACTTTATCAATAGGGTTTTTAGCCATAGTCATGGGATTTATAAAACTAAGGATTACAATTAAAAA
>CAZTDX010000037.1:0-34823 GCA_964612425.1 uncultured Pseudobdellovibrionaceae bacterium | reverse complement strand
CTCAAAGACCTAAAGAAAAAGCGCAAATCGCTAAAAGACTAACGAATATAGAAGAACACGGACATTTTGGAACTATTAGAGATTTGGGTGATTTCTTATCAGAACTTAAATGGGTTAATGGTCGAAGGGTTTATTACTCAATCATGGAAGATGAAAATGGCGACTTAACACTACTGATCCTTTGATCCTTGGAGGAAATAAAAATGGGCAAAACTCAGATATCAAAAAAGCGAAAAAAATCCTCAAAAAATATATCGAAGACTAAGGTCAAGCCCAAGCCTCGTTTGAAAGTAGGTAGTCAAGCCTATGATTATTCTGCAGCTTCTGAATTAGCCAATCGTAAATTCATTTCTGATGCTATTGCCGATGCCTTACTTGATGGTGACGCCGATGCAGTTCGAGAAATTCTCCTAGCTCACCTTGAGCAAGTCCATAAGGATAACTTTTATAAAGAGGCTGGCATCTCAAGGCGAGCTTTATTTAAGTTGATGGAACCAAATGCTAATCCAACCTTAGAAAGTCTCGCGAAGGTTTGTAAGGCACTAGCAGAAGCTGCTTAGAGTTTTGATCTTCTACTAATCAAATACATTTCTAAAGAACGGTTCAAAATAAATTATTCACGATATCATTTAGAAAAAAGTGGCGAACTTGATCTTGCACGCTTATGACTTAGCGCCTGCAATCAAACAAGATGTCGCAATCAACTTCGGCGGTTTTTTTAAGGGTTAATTGTTCCAATTCATGAAGCTCTTCTTACGACCTATAAAATTCATTTTGCACCAAATGGAAAAAATACCGTTTAGTGCAAAGTACACAAACTAAATCTACAAGCAATAAGCGGTTATTGAATAGGGAGCGCCGCCATTTTTACTAAAAAAAGTAGTCGTACCGTAAATCGATTGCTAATTTTATAAGCTTTTGTTATTCAGCCACGGTGTTTTTAATAAAAGGGGGATTCATGTTTAAAAAATTATTATTAGTTATATCACTTACAGTCAGTTACCTCTCCGGCGCTTATGCATTAACTGAAGCACAAAAGCTCGCTGACTTTAATCAACTTGTCAGCCTCATCGATGCTCAATACGGACCAAAGCTTTATAAAAAAGAGCACATGGGAATCGATCTACAAAAATTATCCGAAGCCTATCGAGAAAAAGTGATTCAAACAAAAACCAATGGTGAGTTTTATTACACTATAGTTCAGTTTGTAGCTGCGTTTAAAGATGGTCACTTTAGCATCTCTGTACCAACAGACAAAGTTTCAAGCCTTGGTTTCACGACAGACTATATCAATGGGAAAGTGTTGATCGATGAAGTGGATGCAAAAGTTCTTCCCAATTTTAATTTTCAAAGGGGCGATGAAATCGTTCTATTTAATAAACTCCCTGTTGAAGTTGAAATTAATTTAATTAAACCTTTTATCTCAAACGGTAATGACTCTTCTGTCACTCGGCTGGCAGCAATCTCCCTCCCCTTTCGAAGAGGCGCTCGCATGCCAGCTCCACACGGAACCGTCGAGTTGGGAATTCGACATGGAACTTCTGACATCATCGACACCCTCACACTTGAGTGGAAGCAAACAGGAAATGGGCTCGACGAAAATGAAGACTTTTTCCCCAAACTAATGAACATCAGCTTAGGCCGCATGGGAACTGATTTTTCGCAGATTTCAATCAAAGATATTATGTCAGAGGTTGAATATCCAAATCTAAAATCCTTTCGCTGTTCTGGAGAATCTCGCATTGCGATTCCTAAAGACGCCACCATCTTAACAAAAACTCCTTTTGTTTCTTACTATCACCCCACCGAAAAAGGAAATATCGGTTACCTAAGAATCCCTCACTATTCTTGGGATGGTAATAATGGACTTACTAATGATAAAGTTTACGCTCAATATGTGTACGTGATTTCTCAGCTTGAGAAAAACACCGTTGGTTTAGTTATTGACCAAGATCATAACTGCGGAGGCAGTGTTGAATTAGTGGAATCCATGGCGGCACTCTTTATTCCAAAAACTTATCCTGGATTGGAATTTCAACTTCTTGCGAGCAAGACAGAATATTTGAGTATTAAAAAATGGACTGATGAGACTCCTGAAAATACATTCGACCGAGTTGGAACTGAAGAGACTGTTTCAATTGTATTGGATTCTTGGAAAAAGGGTCTTTATTTAACACCAAAAACAACCATGCACGGAAGTGTTGGAGTCATGCCATCTCCCTATCGATACACTAAGCCCATCGTATTACTTGCTGATGAAATGTCAGGATCTGGCGGAGATGCCTTCCCTGGTTTAATTCAAGGAAACGGACGAGCTACGGTGATAGGAACTAGAACCATGGGACTTGGAGGACACGTTCAAGAAGTTCCAGGGCTTTATAACTCTGGGCTTACCTTACGAATGACCAAGTCACTTTTTTACCGACCCGACGGCATCCCTGTAGAAAATAATGGTGTACAACCCGATGTTGTTTACGTACCAACCCGTGATGACTTTATGTATGAATTTAAAGGATATCAAAAATTTTACTTAAATGAGTTATTTAAAGCTCTTGAAAAAAAATAACCTAATTTAATCAATCTAAGGTGCTCTTATGCAGTAATAAAACCTATTTTTGTTTTCTGCAAAACCCTTAAAAATCTTAGAGTGCTTTCTCAAATTGAGAAAGCACTTTTTTTTGACCATAATATCTACTCTATTTTTGGGTTAAATGTGTTTTAGTGATATCTCAACCGTAAATATTTTAATCACACCTGTAATTAAATAAATTATATATTTTTAAAGTCATATGATTCTAAAAAAAAGGTAATATAAGAGCTATAGGGGACATTATGAATTCAATGCTGCAAAAACTAAAATTGAAACAACCTATTTCTCTCATTGTTATTTTTATTGCAATCTTGCTTTTAACATTTCAAAATTGCTCATCTAAATATGGCATCTCACTTGATGACAACAATACAAAATCATTCTCTTCGGATAATGGAGAAGCTATTGGCATAGATCCTGATTTTAAACCTCCTCCACCAGTGGAATTGAATTTAGAATTAACAACAAAGATGAACTATGAGACTAAAAAGAATTTGAATTCAATTAGGCAAGAAGCTGTAACGGCTCTAGGTACAGCAATCAATAAAGGCACATTAGTATTTAGTTTTTCCCAATCATCGATTGTTAATGATCTCAAATCACCCAAAGGTAATACCAAATTTGATAAAGACATTAGCACTAACGATGTCGTTGTTTATATGCCCGACATTGATTTCGTTGGTAATGATACTTTTGATTTTTATTTATTATTTCAAGTTGGCGATAAATTTTACCCAATTTCAATAGTCCATACGCAAGTGATTGTAAGTAGCTGTACAAAGGTCAATTTAGCAATATGGCCTGATCACAATAAAGATGGTTTTGCCGATAGCCTACTCCCATTAGGTTATATTTCTTCTTATAGAGGGAAAGAATCTGCTGTTGAAAATTATAATTACTACAGTGCCTCAGCTCATATCATCAATGGCCCAACTCCTACGGGTTTCGAAAGTCGTGTGTTTATGTACCAACCCAATGACTCCGATGGCATCTACTTATTCTTTTATTTTAATATTGATAACGGGGGCTCTATCGACAATCAAGTCAGTTGGGATCTTATCTCTAAAAGGAACTCCATTTTAGATTCTGTTATAGTTACCGATGACCCAAACGACCCTAAAGTTGGAAAAGAATTAGCCCTCAAGTCTCATGACTCCGTCGCTCAAACTAATTATTACCAAGGTCGTTTTCACTATTGGAGTAATACAGATGGTGGAGTTATTGGTCCTTTCAAAGGAACTAACTTCGAAATTGGTGTGAATGTATTAAGCTCTGGTGATTTAAATAAAGCCACGTTCTTTTCAAGCGATAATAAAACTTTTTCTTTAACAGATCAAAATAACAATTTGAGTTCATTTATCATTAGCTTTGATTCAACCTCAGCTTGTGAATAGATTTTGCAGAAATCGAGTCTAATACGATTCATAAAAGTTTGATTCGATTGATGCGACGACTATAAGTTCTCTTTTTCTAAAAGCTTCTCCGCCTGATCAAATTTTTCTGGAGCTACGTACACTCGATCAATCACCCGCTCCCCTTCGTAGGCATGAAATATTTTTGTGCTTTGCTCTATGGGAACTGGTTTTTCACGCTTATCATAAGGATCAACCACATAAATCGGAAGCGCCCGGTCTTCAGCAGAAGAGGAGTGATACTTGCTCAGTCGCAAATGAGAGCTGGCCCAAATTGCATCTATACCATTTTCAATGAATCGATTTTTTATTCGTTCAGGTCTTTGAGCATCTGTTACATTATGAAATTCAATTAAGTTTCGATAGGGACGTCTTAAGGCAATTCGAATAGCCCAAGGATTTTTCACCTGTGCTAAATGCTCAAATAATTTATAATCATTATACGAGGTGTACTCATTAATATCCGCGGGTAATTGAAACGTGCAGTCCTCTGATCCTAAATAGCGAATGAGCATTTCTTCGTAAATAATACTTTTGTGATGAAAGTATACCATCAAGTTCATATGGTGACGTGATAATAAAAAATCATCAAACGTATAGAGGGCTCTTCGGCTGAGTGCTAAATACATTTTATTTTCAACCATGTGAGTTCTTAAGTTGGTTAAAATCCACTCTAAATCAATATTGCCATAGTTGGTCCCGCAAAAGTAAGAATCTCTCTCGAGATAATCAAGACGATCAACATCCAGTTCTGAACTCACCAACTGGCTTAAGATTGGCCGGTAATCAACACCTTGATCGATAAAAAAATCATCAGGACAAGCAATCGTTTTATCAATTAAACAAATTATATGGAGTGGCGTAATGTCTGAAAAAGTGGACTTTATAGTCTCCGACAAAGGAGAATCTGTAATATATTTAATCGTATAATCTTCATGATTGGCCTGGCGATCGAGTGGCGGAACAATTCCCAATTGGTACATAGACTTTAAGCGATTTTGGTAAACTTGAACATTTAAGTCCTCTAGAGGTGGCATTACTGCTTCTGTAACGTGGCTCAGTGGTCCATGGCCAATATCATGAAGCATTGCTGCTAACCGAAAACATTGCCTCAAGCGATCGCGATTGGCAGAGCTAGAAAAATTGGTTTTGTGGAAAATTTGATCAAAGGCGCGACCCGCAAGATGACAAACTCCAACCGAGTGAAGATAGCGATTGTGCGTTGCTGCTGGAAAACTAAACTCAGAAAGTCCCAGCTGCTTTATACTTCTCAATCTTTGATATTCTGGAGTATCTAAAATGGTAACTTCTTCATCAGATACTAAAATTGAACCATGCACCGGATCACGAATTTCCATTACCACTCCCCATGTCTATCAACACTTTTTTATACGCAGTTGCCCCTTTTAGCCTGACCTGATCAATTTCACAAATCAAGAGTCCAAAATATTTTCCAAAAATTTATGTTACTTTCCTTTGTTGACCTTCTACTTTGTTACTTACTAAAATCTCACTAAAACCAGCCATTCCGCGCTTTTTATTTACTATTTGTAGGGGATTCGAGATGAAAACGTATCATGATTTACTGCGCCATATTTTACAAAATGGAGTTAAAAAAGAGGATCGCACAGGAACTGGCACCATAAGTACTTTTGGTTATCAAATGCGCTTTCCACTAAAAGATGGCTTCCCGCTACTCACTACCAAAAAACTTCACTTACGATCTATTATTCATGAGCTACTTTGGTTTTTAAAAGGCGAAACAAACATTCAATATCTCAAAGAAAACAAAGTGAGTATTTGGGACGAGTGGGCTGATGAAGCTGGAGAGCTTGGCCCGGTCTACGGAAAACAGTGGCGCTCTTGGGCCTGTCCGGATGGTCGTACCATTGATCAGATCACCAATGTAGTACAACAAATAAAAACTAATCCTCATTCGCGACGACTTTTAGTGGTGGCATTTAACCCTGCCGACGTCGATCAAATGGCACTTCCTCCTTGTCATGCTTTTTTTCAATTTTATGTCGCCAATAATGAGCTTTCTTGCCAGCTCTATCAACGAAGTGCCGATGTCTTTTTAGGAGTTCCGTTTAATATTGCAAGCTACGCCATTCTCACCCACATGGTGGCACAGGTTTGTGGATTGGGTGTGGGAGACTTTGTTCATACTCTTGGTGACGCTCACCTTTATCTAAACCATTTAGAGCAAACTAAAGAACAACTTACACGCACGCCTAAAAAATTACCTAAGCTGATATTAAACCCTGAAGTGACCGATCTCTTCAGTTTCAAATTTGAAGATATTTTAATTTCAGACTACGATCCTTATCCCGCAATCAAAGCTGAGGTCTCGGTGTGATTGTATCACAGATCGTTGCCATAGCAAAAAATCGTGTCATGGGCGTTAATAACACTCTCCCCTGGCATCTACCAGAAGACATGAAATTTTTTCGCGAAAAAACCAAGGGTCATATTATGATCATGGGCCGAAAAACATTTGAATCCTTGAAATCGCCGCTGCCCAAACGTTTTCATATTGTTATTACCGGCCAAGAAAATTATTCCTATGAGCATCCATCAGTAAAGGTTGTTACCTCAATTGAGGCAGCACTCAAAGAAGCAAGTAGGCTTCAGCCCGCATGGCCAGAGGAAGTCTTTCTTATTGGCGGAGCCGGACTCTTTAGAGATGCTTTTCCATTTACAAATAAAATCTATTTATCAATAATTCATCAAGATTTTACTGGCGATACTTATTACCCTGAAATCCCTTCATCCTTTAAGATGATTGAGTGCAATGAAGTTTCTGGAGAGATCCCTTTTGCCTTCACAACTTGGGTTAAATCGAATTAAATCACGTTTTTATTAAGACATTAGTCTAATTTTTAAAATATATTTAAAAAATCGCTCAAGCTTTTTACAGCCTCACCGATCAGTGAATCAAGAAGAGTACCCATTGGGTTTCTAGAATTGAAACCCCTACTGACCAAGGATGCGTCGGTTGAATCTTCAAGGAGGAGGAAATATGGGCTTGCGTATTAATACCAACACGGCTTCGCTCAACGCGCAGCGAACCATGTGGGGAACCAAGTTAGGCTTAGACAAGAGTATGGAAAGACTCTCGTCTGGGTATCGAATCAACCGTGCAGGTGATGATGCTGCCGGACTCGCAATCTCGGAAAATTTGAAGGCCCAAATTCGTGGTCTAAAACAAGCTTCGAGAAACGCGCAAGACGGTATTTCCCTCGTACAAGTGGCGGAAGGTGGACTGAATGAAATCAGTTCGATTCTGATCCGGTTACGAGAACTCAGCGTCCAAGCTGCTTCTGACACCATAGGCCCTGTTGAGAGACAATTTCTTAACGTGGAATATGATCAGCTCATTTCAGAGATTGATCGAATTGCCGACGGAACAGAATTCAATGGAACACAACTCCTTTCAGGCGTTGGTTCAATTTTGGATTTCCAAGTCGGTACACGAAACAATCCAGAGATAGATCGAATTTCATTCGATGCTTCTCGTGCTGATGGTAACTCAGCGGCTTTGGGTGTTAACCTCACGAGTGTGGCCGATAAGGCTTCTGCTCAGAATGCACTTTCATCGATTGACCAAGCTATCGTGAGCGTCTCTGCTATGCGTGCCGACTTTGGTGCCATTCAGAATCGTCTCCAATCGGTGATCAGCAATATCCAAGTCAGCGTGGAGAATATGGCCTCTGCTAACTCGCGTATCCGTGACGTCGACGTAGCGGAAGAAACCAGTGATTTTACAAAAAATAATATCTTGCTCCAGGCCGGTACTGCGGTTCTAGCGCAAGCTAATCAATCGGCAAACACTGCACTGTCTCTACTGAGCAAATCAATGCAAAACGGATAAGTGATTGAGTTTCATCTCATCTAACTTATCCTCGTTAAGATAAAGTGAATTACTTTATATTACATTGATCACGGTTCGCGATACTTATCTATCGCCCCCTCAGTTTAGCGTCAGCCTGTTTTTGCTGAACGAATGTTCTGTTTCCTGCACCAGGGGTCATACTCTGACTCAGTATGACTCCCTATTTGTGCAAAAACTCAATTGTGGAATTTTTAATGCCACAATGGTGAGAACGTGATTTGTTTTGCTAACAAGTGGCCACAATTAATTGTGACTTAGTGAGTTCAATTAATCGTAGTGCGATTTAAATTTTTAAATAGTTTGTGATAAATATTTTATTCAAAATATTTATTTTTCACATTTCCTTTCTATCTTCTTTAAAATCAACAAAAAAGCTAGACCAAAAAAATAAAAAACTGGACTTAAATAATTTCTATTTTTTACCGATCAGGCCCACGGGATGATATAAACTCTGATCTTCAGGTGAATGTTAGAGAGATATTATCTTAAACCTCAGAAGTAGAATGCTTCTGAATGCCAATCGGATGGCACTTATCAAGGAGGATTGAGCCATGCAAGGAGGATAGGGAAATGGGTTTAAGAATTGCAACAAATGTTGCCGCAATCAACGCTCGCAAAAATATGTACAACAATGGTAATGGACTGGAACGGTCCATGGCTCGATTGAGTTCAGGATACAGAATCAATCAAGCTGCTGATGATGCCGCAGGGCTAGCGATCTCTGAAAACTTAAAGGCTCAGATTCGTGGGCTTAGACAAGCTAGTCGAAATGCCTCTGATGGTATTTCTCTGGTGCAAATAGCAGAAGGAAGTCTCAACGAGGTTTCAAATATGCTCATTCGCCTAAGGGAACTCGCTATTCAGTCCTCGTCAGATACAATTGGAGATACAGAGAGAAAGTTTGTTGATGTTGAATACCAACAATTAAAATCGGAGATTCAAAGAATAACCGAAAATACAAGTTATAATGGTTTTGATTTACTCAATGGAAGTGGTGGAATCATCGATATTCAAGTGGGTGTGCAAAATGATCCTTTTGAAGATCGAATATCCTTCAATGCTTCTGCTGCAAACTCAACGCTTGAAGCGTTAGGAATGACTGCAGAAAGTGTTGGAAGCAAAGAGGCTGCACAGAATAGCATTAACGTAGTTGATAGTGCTCTTGTCTCAGTCAATGCGATAAGAGCCAACTTCGGAGCAATGCAGAACCGTTTAGCTTCAACTATTAATAACTTGGGTGTGACTGACGAAAACTTTTCAGCAGCTAATTCACGAATCCGTGATACAGACATAGCTTCTGAATCCAGTGAGATGGTTCGAAACACAATCTTACAGCAAGCCGCTGTGAGCATTTTGTCTCAAGCCAACAACAGTCAGCAGCTCGCACTTAAATTATTAGGATAACTTTGAATTTCTTGAAAGCTTGATTGGTAGATAAATATTATTTATCTACCAATCAATAGGAATTTATCACTCGCAGAAAAATTTCTAATCATTTATAGTCATAGATCAAAAGACATGAATTCGATTAATAGAAACTGAATGACTATCTCCTTAATTTCATTTAAAAAGTATTGATGAAAATTATACCGAATCAAACTAACTTTAAACAATGGTTCAAATGTGTGCCACAAGACGGAGATTTGATTTTTCTCACCAATGACAAATGTTCACTTTTTAAAAACTTGCCATTTGCTATTGCTTCCAAGGAACAACTCAAGTCGCAAGGAAGTCTCACACTTTGGAGTTTGAACTCTCGTAGTTGGTATGGCTATGCTTTAAATCAAGCAGACCATTGTGTTTGGTTGCCAACAGGAGCTTTAGAGAACCTGAACAAAGATTTGAGAGCCCAACTTCTTGATGAACAAATTCGATTAAATGTTCCTACTGTCATTGAGCATGAATGGATAACTTCATATATGTGGTCTGTTCTTTCTGACGAGGGCAAAGCTCACACTTTACAGCGCTGGTTGATTCAAAATGAAGTTCAAGAATACGAAAGTATTGAATTCGATAGATTACCGGATAGTGCAAAGGTAGAACTCACACGAATTGGTTATGATAAATTAGTGAATCAATTTCCAGCATACTCCGGACCTAATTGTTTTGCTACTACTGCTGGAGCAATCGCAGAAGAAAATAAGCACAGTATTTTTAATGAATGGATGCACTGGCCTACATTTGAAAAATATCTCCTCGAAAATGGATACTCGAGTGTAAATTCATCCACTCCACATTTAGGAGATGTTATGATCTTTTTCAGAGACTCTAATCCAATTCATGCGGCCTATTATTTGACAGAAGGATTCTATTTTGAAAAGCCTGGACAAGATTTTTATGAACCCTATCGAATCGGTTTATTTCACAAATGGAAATTCGATTGGCCTGACTCAAAGTTATCACTTTGGCGTAGAGCTGTTGGTTTTTGCGATGCTAACACAGTCTGATTGTCGTTTGAAAAAACTTTGTGATGAATGCTTAAGTCATTAGGTAAAGGTATTATTCATAGGAGAAAATCAAAAAAGATTTCCTGTCTATGAATGGGCGCAAGCCCTACCAGACGCCTACCAAAATCCTACCTAATTCTGAAATACTGAGAAATATTCAGAAATAGTGCTTTAAAATTTGCTCAGTTTTTTTGTTGTTTAAGTGTTTATTTTGTTTTGGAATTTGCGATTCAGCTCAAAAATGTTTGTTAAAATTGGCGGAGAGAGTGGGATTCGAACCCACGAGCCCCGCGAAGGGCTGCCAGTTTTCAAGACTGGTGTTTTCAACCGCTCAACCATCTCTCCGTCGACCTTTTTACGAAATACTGCGCAAGGTATCAATAACTATTTTCTGAATAATGTAGAAAGTTTATGAGAGACGCGATTCGTCGCGCATTATCTAGGTTCAAAATTTGAGCACCTCATTGTGACCATTGCTTTCTTGTTCAACAAATGAACTCTAGTCATCTATTTTTTCAAACTCTCAAATTTTCATTCATCAATTTAGAAATTTTGAGACTCATTTCATCTCCCCGCTCGATCAATCCTTGAATGACTCGTTGGCGATCTTGTTGAGAACGATTTTGACTTAATTTAAATTTCGATTGAATGCTCTCAATTTTAATAGAGAAACCAACGATTGCTTTTTCAAGCTTACCCTCGCCAGAGAGATCCTCGGGAATCCAAAATTTCCATGGGTTTGATCCAACTTCGACATGATCGGTGAGTTTTTCAAGGCACATCTGGAGGTCTGAAGAATTTTCTATCAATGTACAATTTCCAGTGACGTGCACAACAACATAATTCCAAGTGGGAGCATCATTTTGCTCATACCATTGCGGAGTTATGTACGCGTTGGGCCCGTGAAAAATAACCAAAGGCGATTGGCCATTCATCACTTTCCAGTGAGAATTGGCACGAGCCAAATGACCCAATAAATAAAGCTCATCGCCTTTTTGCTCTACTACTAAAGGCAAATGACTTATGTAGGGCCCGCTTTGAGTTTGACTAATAATCGTTGCCAGAGGGTAATCAGCCATTATTTTCATTGCTGCCTTTATATCATTATTTTTAAATCTCGATGGCAGATACACTAAACTCCCCTTTTTAATTATATAAATTTTAACTTTATATTTTACTAATCAATAACCGTACTCTAAATCAACATAATAAGTACCCTCAAGTAGAGAAACTCGAGCACAATAGCTCTGAATTGGAAGTCTACCAAATAAATTTTGATTTGCCCAAATGGGGCTAACCTTAAACAAATAACTCAAAACCATTCACTTATAAAAATATTTTTCATTTGAGTAATAAAAAAAATTTAATGCGGCATCCATATTCAAATTCGGCAATCTTCACAGATCAGAGCTTGATGTTAAGTTTAATTTACTTCTGCGCAACCCATAGTAATATCATCACCAAAGCTAACTACGGCTGTTAAGTGATGCTTTGTTATTTTGACTTTGATAAAACCGTTTGAGTCTTTTAAAAAAGCTTGGGTGGAGGATTGTGATTCAATTGTTAGTGGTATCTCAGTAGGTTCCGTATTGGGTGCCACAACCTGACTAAATAAACTGCAACCTTTCAAATTATATTTAGGTTCAAGAGCCTGAGTTTTACACTGCATAAAGTAACCTACCCCTAAAACTGCATGGCCTTCATAATCGTGGGGCACGGAACACTTAAGATTATGGGTAACGCTCCCACCAGGAGCAGGAACTTGTGCTTTCACTGCGGCAGCTGAAAATACTAATGGTAAACTAAGCGATAATAGCTGAGTAATAAAACGTTTCATACGACCTCTCTTTTCATTATTGGTTAATGGCTCTCTTTACTTCTAAGTTATAAAATTGACTCTACGACTTCTGAGAGGCCTTCACAAATTACTTAAAATTTATGAGTAAATATTTCCTATTTAATTCTAAAATGGACAAAAATTGCTCTGAAAAAGAGTGAATCGAAAGAATTGAGGTTAAGAATTCTTCAAAGAGTATTGTTCTTCGGCAGCGGAGGCACGTATATAGGTTGGCGTTAGTTCACGCCAACCTAATACTGGTAACTCACTCCAATATTCATGAACCCTATTTATAATAGTGCTCGCCAAAGGATAATCGTTAGAAGAAGGGGAGCGAGTCCACCAGGATTTGTCTTGAGAAGCGATATAGCTTTTATAAACCTCAAAGCCATCACCGATGATTTGTATTTTAGCGTTCGGCATCATGTAGTTTTGACTTAACAAAAAGGATTCTAATTTATCTATTTCGATGGCTTGATCTTCAAGAATCTGTACTAAGGAGCCAGCACTGGCTCTAAATAAACTCATAAAAACCATATTTTTAAAGGCATTAATCATAGGTAATATAAGAAGACTGTCGTTCACTACTGGATTTGCGTTATTCAAAGAATCTTGGGGCTGAGTTGGCTGGCTAAAATGACTTGATTCAAAAACTTCACTTTGAGCGGCCAAGATTTCTAAACTACTAAAACTAACAATGGGCTTATTGAGTGAGTACGCAAGAGATTTTACCAAGTTACTTGCCACACGAACACCAGTAAAACTTCCTGGCCCATGAGTTACAGCAATTAAATCAATTTCATTCCAAGTGCCTGTACCCCAATTTTTTAGAGCGCGATCAAGAGCACCATTGATCCATTCGCTATGAGATTTTTGCCGTACACACTCCTCAAAGCTAATCATTCTTCCAGCAACGGAGAGAGCAACACTCGCCAGTTGCGTGCTAGAATCAATGGCCAAAATGGCATTGGGCTTTTGCTGGAGAAGATTCATTTTATTGACCAAAGAACCGCGTAAAATCGTTAAATAATGCAAAAATCATCAAACTCATCAAGACAATCACTCCAAACTTTTGCGCAAATTCAATTTTTTTCAAACTCAGTGGTGATCCCTTTAATAATTCTATTGTGTAAAAAACCATGTGACCACCATCTAAAACAGGAATCGGTAGCAAATTTAAAATAAAAAGATTGATCGAGATAACTCCCATCATGCTAAAAAATTGCCCCCAGCCCATTTTGAAAGTCTCACTCGCCGCCTGGCCAATGGAAATAATACCACTCAAATTTTTGGGTGAGATTTCTGCTTTAAACAATTTCACAAAGCTGAGAAGGGTCATGGCCGTAACTTCCCAGGTTCTCTCTAAGCCTCGATTGATGGCCTCCAAGCTGATTCCGTACTTTACCGTGGTCATTTCAGGAATACTTGCCACAAACCACGGAACAATCCCGATAGTAAATCGCTCTTCACGAAGTCCTTGTGGACTTGTTGTAGAAGTCATTACAGGAGTGATATCAAATGAATATTCTTTATTCGATCGCAAAACTTTTATTTTGACTAAACCATCATCCTTTTTAAAACTTTTAATTGTGTTTTGAACTAACTCCCAATCAGGGATTACTTTTCCTTGGATTTCAAGCAAACGATCGCCTGGTTTTAAACCTGCGGCCTCAGCCGGTGTCCCAGGCATTACTTTAGCTAAATAAAGCTCCCCTTTTTCAATTCCAATGGATTTAAAATCTGTTCCTGTGGGCTTCTCTGTAATTTCTAAATCAATATTTTCAAATTTATCTCCAGCATTATTGGCACGCCCAACTGTCACTTTATAAGGTACGCTTGAATTGAAAATTTCATCTTGTGCCACTCGCCAATATTTAACTTCTTTACCATTTACTTTTACAATAAAATCGCCGGTTCGAAATCCCATACGGTAAGCCCAAGAGTTTTCATCTCCAACTCCGATCCCAGGGCTTGATGTTAAATTAGTGAGGCCCTCAAATCCTCCAATGGTTTTCTTTAAGCTTAAAAGTCCATTGTCAGGCATCGCCTCAGGAACAAATTTTACAACAGCTTCAGTTTGATCTAAATGGCGTACTTTAACTTGAACTTCGCTCCCAATAGAAGCTGTCAAGTGGTTTTGAAATGCATTCCAGGTATTAACCCCGCTGAGATCGCCTGCCACAGATGAGGTCGTCGAAAGAATCACATCACCACTACGAAAGCCCGCCACATGAGCCTTTGAATTATCAGGAACATCTCCCATAATTGGAGCTTTTTGCTCTTCTCCACCCACGGCAATCAGAATGAATAACAAAATTGCGAATAATAAATTCATGAACGGACCGGCTAAAACAACTCCAATTCTTTGTAAAACAGGTTTGTTTACAAATGAAAATTGTTTTTGTGAAGCCTCTACTTCAGCTCCCAACTCGTCTCCAAACATTTTTACATATCCGCCAATAGGTAATAAACTAATGGCGTATTCTGTATCGCCATAGCGCCGTTTCCACAGCTTTTTCCCAATACCAATACTAAATACTTCGACTCGCACACCAAAAAATTTTGCCACGGAGAAATGTCCCAATTCATGGACAAAAACTGTTAAGGTAATTAAAATCACAAAGGGTAAAATCCAGCCCAAACCTGACTGCAACCAACTTAATATCATGCTCATCACTACCCCCTAATTGTTAAATTTTACAGAGTCTTAGTTTAATCTAAATAATCCCTATTTTCAATCATACAAGATAATTATTGGAGTTCGATCACTAGACTAATGACCTGTTTCATTATTCTGGAATTTTGATGAGTTCATTATTTTGTGGTTGCAGCTTTATGTGACCACCCAATCCATCTAAATCTGCGCCCATAACAAAAAATTCTTTTTCTTTCGTAAAATCATTCACTTTATAACCTAAAAGTGTTGTTATAAACTCACTTACAAATCGATGAGACACCCAGGAAGGTTGATTTTCAAAGGTGGTTTTAAACTTTTCAAGAGACGGAAAATACAGTACTGGCACTTCCGCGACGACAGGATAAAGTATGACATGCCCCCACTGCTGATCTTCCCCCAGTGCCTCACCATGATCCGAAGTAAATACAATCTCTACGGGTAAGCGTGAGTGCGTTTGAATCCACTGCACTAACTCAACAATAACCTGATCTGAATAAAAAACACTATTATCATAGTGCTTTTTTTGCTGTTGATCCCAAGGGTCTGAGGAATTGATTTTAAATAATGCCTTATCGGCAGGATATCTCATCTCATAAGGAGAGTGCGATCCCCTTTGATGAAAAATAGCAAACTGAGGCACATCCCAATTCAGGGTTTGGGCCTCTTTTATTAATTCCTCATCTAAGATTGCTGATTCACCATTGACGGTCTTACTGTTATCTCCAGCGCGATAAGCATCCAAATAAGAATTACAGAAATAATTAGAAATATGTTGTAAGTTTTCTTGCGTTTGCGCACTAATAAAAGCAGTTTTAAACCCATTTTGTTTAGCGAGCTTAAAGAGACAGTTGTTTTGAATGGCAATGGTCGTCGCAGCCTCCTCGCCATTGGCCCCATGCATCAGCATTGGGATGCTCACATCCGTTGAAACCCCGCCGGAGACACCTCTTTTTATAAATAATTTTTGCTTATCAAAAAGTTCCTTTAATCGCGGCGTTGTAGGTTGAGCATAACCAAAAAGCTGAAGATGACGAAGCCCTAGCGATTCTCCTAATATAAAAACAACATGTCGTTGAGGTTGTGGTTCACTGATTTCTCTATTTTGCACTGGGGATTCATTTCCTCGAGCTGATTCAAAAAATAAACCTTTTAGCTTTACAGGCGCAATACGACCAAAAAAATAAGAAAGAGTTCCAAAAAAATTAACAAAAGAGGACTCTTGCACCTTGGCCTGTTTTCCAAAAGTATGACCTGTAAAATAGGTTCTTGGAATTGGATAAACCAAGGTAAAGACAACAATACCCTTGACTGCATTCAACCAAACTTTGGATGGAATCAGCGGAGCGTTGGCGTTAACATCGCGGTCTTTAATTTTATTTAAAAGAAAAAGACTTATACAATACCATGCTACAGGTTTTGCAATTATAGACAATGCTCCTTTTGAAGACTCAAAAACTTCATGAAAATCTTTAAAAAATAAAAAAATCATCATGGGTGTTAGATAAGTTCCGTAATAGGATAAACAAAGCCACTGTAAAAACGAGAAGGTGAGTAAAACACGAAGCCATCTAATATAAACAACTTGAGAAAAACTGCTCCGTAATAATAAACAAATTATAGTGACTTGAAAAAATTGCGGCCAGAAAGGTCTTGGATAATTCGCCTCCAGACCTAACCCTCTAATAAAAACAATATCGGTTAACACCAATAATAAACTGCTTAAAATAATGAGCATTTAATTTTTAAATCCAGCGATCAAAATATGTTAAAGACACGGACATGATTGGAGCGGCAAACAATAAACCATCGATGCGATCCAATATTCCTCCGTGTCCTGGCATTATTTTACCCGAATCTTTAACATTGACTACTCGTTTTAACAAAGATTCAAAAAAATCACCGGATTGAGCCGATAAAGAAATCAAGCTCGCCATGAAAAGCCAACCTAATAAAGGAATTTTAAGATCTAGTGCAGCATGAATTATAAAAGCACTAAGTAGAGTTGCTAAAAATCCACCAAAAGCCCCTTCCCAGGTTTTTTTAGGAGAAATTTGAGGGAGCATGTGCCTTTTACCAAGTGTGATACCAAAAGAATAAGCCCCAATATCACCAGCAAAAACCATAATTAATAAAGCGCCAAACCAAACAATTCCTTGGTACATCAATAACAAACTAACCAAGAGCGCCGGGAAAAAGGATAAGTACACCATGGCCACAATCATTCGACTTTGTGTGTTTTGTAAAACCTGAAGTGATTCTTTGCTCACATTCAGTTGAACAGAAAGTGCCAATCCTAAAACGAGAGACAGTGTTAAGACCTGAAATCGATAGGGCTCCCAAAATAAAAACAGCAAAAATAAAATATAAAAAATAATCCCTACAACTATTTTAAATCGATTTGTAAGCGGAGCCCAATTAATTAAGTTTAGGCCTTCTTTAATCACAATAACTTCTAATGCCATCGCTAAAATAATAATTCCTGCCAACTCAAATAATAAATAGGTACCAACAAGCAACCCTACGGCTGCCAGTGCTGAAATAACTCTTAAACTTAAATTTTTAGCTCTATCCGAAGTCACAAAAAACCACCTTGAGAATTCAACACGCTGATCTGCTCTGAAGTGTGACCGAAACGTCGCTCTCTTATTTTAAAAGACTCAATTGCTTGTAAAAAATGAAATTCATTAAAATCTGGCCACAATGTAGGAGTAAAATACAACTCAGAGTAAACGGATTGCCACATGAGAAAATTAGAAAGCCGTAATTCACCGCTGGTTCTAATTAAAAGATCGGGTTCACCAACAGATTTTAATTTTAAAACTTCTGACACTAAGTCTTCAGTAATTTGCTGGGGCTGCAATTGCCCAGCTTGAACTTGAAGAGCCAATTGTTGCATGACTTCAACAAGCTCTTGTCTGCCACCGTAGTTAAGGGCAAAACTTAAACTCATTCCCGTGTTGTTTTTGGTCATTTCCACAGTTCGTTCAATTTCCTCCACAACTAACTGGGGAAATTTATAATAATCACCAATAACTTTAAATTTTATATTTTGTTTGATAAGTAAATTTCGTTCGCGAGCCAAATAGCGCTTTAAAAGTCGAATAAGAAAATTCACCTCATCTTTTGGTCGACTCCAATTTTCAGTGGAAAAAGCATAGAGTGTTAGTTCTCGAATACCTGTTTCCACCGCTTTGGTAATAATTTTTTTTGCCACTCGCGCACCTTTGATATGCCCAAAAATGCGAGCCCTATGTCGCTCCTTCGCCCATCGTCCGTTTCCATCCATGATGATTGCAATATGCTTTGGCAAAGGAAATTTTCCTTAACTAAATGGTCATGATGCTTTTTTCTTTTTCTTCGGCAACAGCATCAACTTTTTTAATATAATCATCAGTCAGTTTTTGAATTTCTGCTTCTGACTTCTTATTTTCATCTTCACTGACTTCTTTGTCTTTGAGTGCTTTTTTACTCACTTCATTGGCATCTCGGCGCGCCATGCGAATTGAAACTTTAGCATCTTCGACAATTTTCTTAGTTTGCTTCACTAAGTCTTTACGTCTTTCTTCAGTCAAATCTGGAACCTTAAGACGAATCACTTTTCCATCATTCATGGGAGTCATACCGATATCACTTTTAATGATAGAGCTTTCAATTTCTTTTAATATTGAAGCTTCCCACGGAGCTATTAAAAAGGATTTTGCATCTGGAGTAGAAATTGCAGCCACTTGCGAAAGGGGTGAAAGAGTTCCATAGTAATTCACTTTTATTGAGTCCAACATAGAAACTTGCGCTCTACCCGTGCGAATCTTTTTTAATTCAGCATTGAGAGCCTGAAGTGACTTTTCCATTTTATCTAATGTCTCTTTTTTTAAATTCGCTAACATTGATCCTCCCTCTGAAGCTCCATCATTGGCACTACTTACTTCTAACTCGGTGTAAAGTTCCGTTATTTATCTTACAATTGTTCCCACAGGTTCACCCTTAAAAGCACGCAGAATATTTCCTCTCGACATCAAATTAAAAGTTAATATAGGAAGCTTATTATCCATACACAAGCTCACTGCTGTGGAATCCATTACTTTTAAGCCTTTATTTAATACGTCAATATAGGTCAATTCATCATACATTTTGGCATCGTTGAATTTAGCAGGATCTTTATCATAAATTCCATCCACTTTAGTCGCTTTCATGATCACTTCTGCGCCAATTTCAGCAGCCCTCAGAGCTGCTGCTGTGTCTGTGGTAAAATAGGGATTTCCAGTTCCTGCAGCAAAAATTACAACACGCCCTTTTTCTAGATGGCGAATGGCTTTTCTTCTAATGTATGGTTCTGCAATTTCGGCCATTTCGATTGCGGTTTGCACGCGTGTGGGGACATCTTCTTTTTCAAGCGCATCCTGCAAGGCAAGAGCGTTAATACAAGTTGCAAGCATGCCCATATAATCTGAGCTCGCGCGATCCATTCCGCCAGCAGAAGCAGCAACACCTCTAAAAATGTTGCCACCACCAATCACGATTCCGATTTCTGCGCCAGATCTGTAAGCCTCTGCTACTTCTTGCGCTACTTGTTTAATGATTTCAGTATTGATTCCTTGGCCCTGCTTTCCAGCAAGAGCTTCACCACTTAGCTTGAGGAGAATTCTTTTAAATGCAGAGCCGCCCAAGGTTATCGACCTTTCATTTGTGCAGCAACTTCTTCTGCAAAATTATCTTGTTTCTTTTGTAAGCCTGCGCCTAATTCAAAGCGAATAAATCGCTTAATTACAATTTGCGCACCAACACTAGTAGCAACTTGCTTTTGATAAGCAGCCAAAGTCAAATCAGGGTTTTTAACAAATGCTTGGTCTAATAAACAGTTTTCAGCTAACCACTTGCGAATTTGGCCATCAACAATCTTATCAATCATTTCAGCCTTTTTGCCTTGTTCTTTTGCCTTACCAACTAAAACGTCTCTCTCTCGAGCTTTTGCATCCGCAGGAATTTCACTTTCAGAAATCGCCATTGGATTCATAGCTGCAATATGGAGACACACATCATTCACAAATGTTTTGAACGCTTCATTTGATAATGCCGCTTCTTTATCTGCACCCACTTCAATTAAAACACCAATCTTGCCTTCACCATGAAGGTAAGTGTGAACTAGAGAGTTTTCTGCAGCAAACTTTGCGTAACGTCGAACAACCAGGTTTTCACCAATCGTTGCGATAGTTTGTTTCAAGTGTTCAGCTAAATTGATCGCACTGTTATTAATATAAGGAGTTTCAAGTAATTCTGTAGCAGGTTCATAAATACCTACTTTTCCTTTCGCAGCCGCTTGTTGTGCTACTTCACTAACAAACTTTTTAAAACCATCATTACGAGCAACAAAGTCTGTTTCAGAGTTAACTTCTACAACGACAGCCACTTTATTATCACTGGATTTAAAAACTTGAACTAAACCTTCACTAGCCAAACGGTCTGCTTTTTTAGCAGCGGCAGACAATCCCTTTTTTCTTAACCAATCAACAGCAGCTTCAAAATCACCTTTAGTTTCTTCTAAAGCCTTTTTGCAATCCAACATTCCCGCACTTGTTTTTTCACGCAATTCTTTAACCATCGTTGCAGTAATAGACATTATAAATCTCCCGTCCTTTAAATATTCAAAATATTTCTCAAAAAGTTAGTTCAATATTTTTAAACTTAAATCCATTTCGTTTTAACTTTAATTGAGGCTGATCTCATAAAGAATCAGCCCCCACTGGAATATAAAAGCCTTTATTCAGCGTCAGTAGATTCTACAGTTGGCTCCGTTGGACTTTCCAACTCAGCTTCAATTTCAATTTTCTCAGCCAAACCAGCAGCAACTAGTTTTCTTTGCTTTTGAACTTTAACCACTTGTGGTCCCGCAGCTGCAGCTTTTTCTTCTTTTTCTTTTCTTCCACCAGGACGAGCACGACGTTTTTCAACAGGAGCTTCTTTATCTTTGTCTTCCGCCTTAACATCTGATGCCTTGTCAGTTTGAGTTCGTAATTTAGACTCATACTCTTTAGCGCCTTCAAGAAAAGCTTCTGCCACTAAATTAGAAAATAATTTAATAGAACGAATCGCATCGTCATTACCTGGGATAGGATATTCAATAATTTCAGGATCAGAGTTAGTATCAGCGATACCAATAACAGGAATTCCAAGTCTTTTTGCTTCAGCAACGGCAATATGCTCTTTTACTAAATCTACAACAAATAGAGCTTTTGGAGTTTCTTTCATATCACGAATACCATTTAAGTATTCAGAAAGCTTTAAATATTCTTTTTCGATTCCAGCTCTTTCTTTTTTAGTGAAAAAATCAAGTTCGCCTTTTTCACGCATTTGATCGATCTTTTTCAAGCGATCAATACTGGTTTTAATGGTTTCAAAGTTTGTAAGGGTTCCGCCCAACCAGCGCTTAGTAACGTAGTACTGACCTGATTTTTGAGCTGCCTCTTGAATGGGTTCAATGGCTTGCTTTTTAGTACCAACAAAAATCATTTTGCCGCCATCAGCTGCGATGGACTTAACAAATTCAGCGGCTTTATTTGCTCGAACCACTGATTTTTGTAGGTTAATAATATGGATTCCGCCGCGAGCCGTATAAACATAAGGCTTCATTTTGGGGTTCCAGCGTTGTGTTTGGTGTCCAAAGTGGACTCCAGCATCCAACATTTCTTTCATCGTAACTTGTGCCATGGTTTTTCTCCTTCTGGTTAAACCGCCTTCTCTGCAGGGACCGATATTTCGGTTGAGCCCGTTATCAAAAATTGAGTCCGGGACCAGAATGTACAAAGAAGTGTGTTATTGTTGAAGGAGCTGAATAACACGACTCATTAGAGTAAAGCAACCACAAACACAAACTCATAATAATATGCTATGCTTACTTTTAAAGCATAGCAGTGGTTTTCTTATAATGTTGCATTCTTCAGCGATAAGCTTGCAGAGCTTAGCTTTGAGGCCACCAAGAGAGACTGATTTATCGATCCCACAAGATTAGTTTCCTTGGATGCACTTCCATGAGCCAACCACAGATTTTTTACTCCACTAAAGTTTCCACGCGGGTCAAACTTTAAATCCAAATCCGCTTCCATTGAAGGCGCCACGATAATTCGTTCAGAAATAAGGTTCTCCATGGCTTCTGGGTAAGCTCTTTTAATTTGTCGTTTAATTTTTTTGAGAATCGCCCCTGTAAACTCAGGATCTTCACTGGATTCTTGGCTCACAAAAGTCATCCACTGTGAGCACTGCACAAGTCCACCGCCCTCTTTCTCAACGGGAAGTGCCTCGTGAAATAAACCCACACACGGACCTATCTCATCGGTCGTTGTTCCATTGAGGAGATGAAGCTCTTGGCGGTGACTGATTGGTGCTTTGTTAAAAAGGTCAAGTCCCAGCAGTGTCCAGTACTCAGCTTTTGCCATTTTCTGTTTGGCACGTACTGATAAAAGCTCATCATCTAAAAGGTGGCTTAAAAACTGAGGTGAGGTAGCATGAATAAACTCTTTACCATGAATCGTCTTTTGCCCATTTACCATAACGGAATGAATGACGCCAGCAGAGCCTAAATACTTTGTAACCAATGACTCAGGATAAAAGCGCTCTCCGACGGACATCGCAAGCTCTGCCACAACTTGCCCCAACTTTCTTGAAAGTTCTAGCCGGCGAGGCGCTAAAAAATATGAAAGTTCGCGATGAAACTCTGGTGCTTCTTTGCCAAACCCCACAAAGGGTTTAAACTCTCCCGATTGGTATGTGATGGGCCCATTTTCGATCGCTCCATACTCAATGGGAGTTGGCAAAAGTTGATTCAATTGACTCAAAGCATTTTGACAGGATTCTGTGTCGGGAAAAAATTTAATCCCATTATCAATCAAACCCATCGGAGAATAAACAAGTCTTGAGTGACCGCCGGCAAACTCAGCTGCATCTAAAACACAAACATCGAGTCCATCACGAATGAGAGAGGACGCAGCAATTAAACCCGATAATCCAGCACCAATAACAACGACATCGTAAACATGATCTTTTTTTCTTATGTGGTTCATATCTTTATAAAGTGTTAAACAAGATCACTATTGGCAAGAACTTTAATGGATCTGCTTGAGAGAAGAGCTTCCTAACAGCACGCAGCTATGTTAGCCTTATAAAAAGGCTTTTCTTTTTAATACTGTGACATAAAAGAATTTTCCATAAATTAAATTCGATTATTTTTGAGGGAGAGGAATAAATTTTGCGTCGAAATTTACTTATGCCGATACCAGCTCAGGATTTTGACCCCACCGAAGTCGCCGTCACTTGGCAAGAATTAAAACAAAATCAGTTTGATATTACCTTTGCCACCCCATTGGGCGAGGTGAGTCAAGGTGATATGAAAATGGTCAATGGAAACGGCCTAGGCATTTGGAAAAATTTACTTATGGCCGAGCCGCCTGCAGTAAAAGCTTATAACAATTTAATACAGTCCGTTGAATTTATGAACCCGATAAGCTGGGATAAGATCGATACCGCACAATATGCAGGCCTCATTTTGCCCGGCGGCCATGCTCCCGGCATGAAGGAATACTTAGAATCTGATAGACTTCAAAAAATAGTCGCAGAGTTCTTTGAAAACAAAAAGTTGGTTGCAGCAATTTGCCATGGAACGGTACTTGCCACTCGCAGCAAAAGGTCTGATGGCAAAAGTGTCCTTTATGGTTATAAATCCACTGGTCTTTTAAAGTCTCAGGAACTCATCGCTTGGGGACTAACTGCAATTTATTTAGGAAATTACTATCGCACCTATCCCGAAACAGTTCAAGATGAGGTCACGAGGGCCTTAGAAAAACCTGAGGACTTTCAAACTGGGCCATTCCCTATTATGCGCGATAGGATTGATAATTTAAAATCAGGCTTTGTCGTTTGTGATCGAAATTACATTTCAGCTCGATGGCCAGGGGATGTCCATAGTTTTTCTCAAACTATTATTCAATTTTATAGTTGAAGTTTACATAGTCTCTGCAAGTCCCACCATTTTTGTTCAAGGAGTGTAAAAGTTTTTTAATAACTACATTCCAAGTAATCTTGCCACTGGTATGGTGAGACCTCCGTGATGATCAAGAACAAGATACACTAAAGGTAACGCGAGTGAATCATTTTAAACTTATTCCTACCAATACAAAGAATATCAAGGAAATACCATAACTTTTACTCATCAAATTATTTCTGTTTATACTTGACCTGGACTTTCAAAACAATTGATCTCCAGGACTCTTTTTGGTAGCATTTCTGAGTGAGTAAATTGAAGAAACGTTTTTTTATTTTATTTTTATTATTGACGGTAATGGGCGAATTGTTTGATCCTTCTACCAATTTTATTCGCGTCGGCGTAGTGACCAAAAGTCAAGTCTTTGGTAAGCTCCACCACAACACTAGCATAAGCAAAAAATGCCTTTACTCTGAAGATAAAAGTCAAGATTTCCAATTAAATTCACACCCCGACGATACAACAACTCGTGATCATGATCAAAACGATACCAACGATGACTGCATTATTTGCTATGCCGTTTTGGATGATATCAAACCTTTTACTTTCGTTTCTTTTAAACAAATTCCTGTGCAAATCTATCATAATATTTTTATCGATCGATTCATTCCAGATATTTTTCAGCCGCCTAAAGTATAAGCCCCACCACTCAATTAAAATTTGATGTCCGTTGGTTCATTGCAAAATTATGGGGTATAATGTTATGTCTTCTGTATTTAAAAATAAAAATAAAGTTCAACTCAAAGAACTCAGCACTTCGGGTGAAACAATTTTAACTTACTACGAAAGCAATCAAAAAATGTTTGAAAGCCAATGGAGTCAAGGTAAGCTCTTTGGCAAAACTCAATCTTGGTACATTGATGGCTCTGCCTGCTTCGAATGTGAATTTTTAAATGGTCTCCCACATGGTCCGTGGAAAAGTTGGCATCAAAATGGGCAGCTACACTTGATGGGTGAATTTCATTTAGGCGAAAAGCGTGGTTCTTGGAAGAAATTGGATGAATCTGGAAAAATAATTTTGGATGAACCCTATTTTTCAATTAAAAGCCTAGAAGAAGCCCTTCGGATTCAGCAATTAAAAGTACAACAGACACCCAATCTTTGGAAGCTTGTGCTAGCGACACTATTTGTGCCTTTCATGGCCGCAATCTCAATCACCTTGCTCCAATCAAGCCCTATTCGAGGTTGGGGAAATTATGGAGACTCCTTACTTTTGTATTTGAAGAACTTTCCATTTTTAAAAACTGAAGGACTTGCCTATAGCATTCTATGGGGAGGGTTCGTAGAAATATTTATTTTATTAATTAATTTAATACTTATATTATATTGGATGGTAACTTTAATTAGAATGTTTATTTTAAAAAGTGCACTTCATTCATTTTCACAAAATGTTATTCAAAGTTTAAACCATTGGGGTGATGAATATGAATAGTCATCTTCTTGCTGACTTAGGGAAAGCGATCATTGGTGCGGGGGTCGTAAGTATTCCTGCTTATTTTATTGGGATACCTCTTATTTTAGCCTATCTCATCGCTGGAATGATTCTCGGGCCCCATCTTGGTTTTAGCATTATTCAAGATGCCCAAAGTATTGCTACGCTTTCTGAAATTGGACTTGTTCTTTTGATGTTTATTTTAGGTTTAGAAATTAACTTACAAAAGCTTCTGCAATCAGGAAAAGCGGTCATTCTAAGTTCGCTCGTACAAGTGGTGGGGACCATTTTGTTATCTTTTTTAATTTTAAACTTATTACCGCTCTCACTGGAAAAGCATGATCAACTCTATATCGCCATTGCCTGCGCGCTCTCTTCCACTCTGATCGTTGTTAAAATTTTGTCGGATAAAATGGATTTGGATTCCTTACCCTCACGCATTACTTTAGGTATTCTTGTTGTTCAGGATTTTGTTGCCATAGGCTTTATGGCTCTGCAACCAAATCTCTCTCATCTCAATATTTTGTCTCTAGGAATTTCACTTTCAAAAGTAGGAGTCCTTGTCTTTATCAGTTGGTGTTTAGCCAAGTATATTTTGCCCACCGTCTTTCGTAAGAGCAGTCGCAACCCTGAACTTTTATTAATTTTAGCCATGTCTTGGTGTTTTGGAATGTGCGGAATTGCTGATTACTTGGGTTTATCACTTGAAATGGGAGGACTGGTCGCTGGCATTTCCATCGCTTCCTTCCCATATCACTTGGATGTTGCCGCCAAGATCTCTAGTCTTCGAGACTTTTTTATCACACTTTTTTTTGTGGGTTTAGGGTTGCAAATTCCTATGCCCACAGTTGAAGTTTTACAACTTACTGCTGTAATGGTGACTGTTGTATTAGTGAGCCGAATTTTAACCATCTTCCCGGTTTTGCATCGCCTGGGCTACGCCAATCGGGCCAGCCTACTCCCTGCAATTAACCTTAGTCAGCTCTCGGAGTTTTCATTGGTGCTCGCCAGCTTAGGAGTGGCTTATCAACATATTTCTCCTCATTTATTTTCAGTCTTTATTTTAGCTTTGGTGATTTCGGCACTCATTTCTTCTGTGATGATTCCGCAAGCCCACGCAATATATAAATCAATCAATTCTATTTTAGAAAAAATTGGCTTCTTAGACCAAGTCCCAACAGCGAGAAATTCTCTTTCAGATCAGACAACTCCCCCATCAACCATTATAATTTTAGGTTTCTTTCGTGAAGCCAGTTCTCTGCTCTTTGAAATGCAAAACAAATACTCTGAGGAATACTTAAAACAAGTTCTGGTTGTTGATTTTAATCCAGAGGCGCACCAAGAACTCAAACAACGCAATATAAATTGTCAGTATGGAGACATCAGTAATGTTGATACTTTACGAAGCTTAAATTTGAATTTAGCAAAAATGATTATTTGCTCCATTCCTGATAAAATTTTAAAGGGCACGAGCAATCTTAAAATGCTTAGACTTCTAAAACCAATGGCCCCTCAAGCCCGTATTATTGTCACCGCAGAAAATATTAATTACGCACAGGAACTATATGATCACGGCGCAGATTTTGTCTTTATTCCAAGAGTGATTGGAGCCACCTATTTATTAGAAATTTTGGAGCGACTACAAATGGAAGGCTCCTCAGCTTTGAGGCTTGAAGCGAATGAATTATTAAGCGAAAGAAAAGAGATACTGCCGTAGTTAACTTTCATGCGAGGTCGCTTTGGTTGTAATTTTGTATTGTATTTAGAGTTTTTTCATGCAAAGTGGCTGTCTTTTTTTATACAGATGTTTTTTAAATATTTTTTATTCTGAATAACTAATCTTTATTTACCTAAATACTCAATAAATATTAATTACTTATTTCCTGTGACAATTATTGTCTCAGGCTATTCTAATACTTACAGTTGAAATTACTATTTAAATTCTCTACCGTATTATTATGAGACTATAACAAAAATAAAATTAATGAATGGATTTTAGCCCAAACAAATTCAAGGAAGTTATAAATAAATAATGAGGAGTTACTATGAAACAAATGATCTACTTAACCACTGCTTTTTTATCAATGCTATCTTTTGCTAGCACATCCTATGCGAATATTAATTTCACAAAGGATAATGATGACACCGTAAAATTGACTATTGCGCATCCTGAAGTCGGTCAGTATCTTAGCAAAATACAATTCAAATTAAGAGATGAAGTCGTACTAGAACGTGACACGTTAGCAATAGAGCAAGTTTACACTATAAAAATTAATGAATCTAATCAATGCCCCCAGCTCCAAATTAACGTTCAAAAATCTGGACAAGATGGCTTTACAGCAGAAGTAACAATTCCTGGATTAACAATTGAGAAATCTGTTAAAAGCGAACAAACATGCTATAACCCTGCAATGTTTGGGTTGTATTCTGAAAAGTAAAAATCCATTTTATTTTAAATTACTTCCTATTTCATAAATCTTTTGATTCGATAATAAAATAAACTCCAAATTTGACTTGAGGCTCCTCAGCGGAGGAGCCTCAATCATTGAGCGGAGTTAACGCTCCTAAGATTCAATAAGGTTTTGCGACTTCGAGAGCCTTCTCATGAGAGCCATAGAGTAAATAAATAATTGTATAAATAAAAATGAATTAATAATCATTAAGCCACCACTTGAAAAGCCGTAAGAATGAAGACCTGAAGATAAAATAAAATTAACTCCATACCATGCCATTATGACGAGTAGATAAGAGAACGGTGAAAAGGCTAGCAAACCTAACGGACCAATCCATTTAATGAATCGCGCATGGAGTAACGTGATAAATCCTAAATCTGCAATTAAGGCCCACGTTTCTTTGGGGTCCCAACCCCAGAATCGTCCCCAGGAGTAGTCGGCCCAAACTCCTCCCAAAATAATTCCTGCTGTTAACAGCAAAACTCCTAACTGAATGGCCCGATAGCAATAATGGGAATAGGTTTTAACAAACGCAGAATCTACTTTATTCAGAGCATAACGGATCAAAGCTAAATTTCCGATAAACATAGCCATGGTAAAGGCAGCGTATGAAATTGTAATGGTTAAAACGTGAGTCGATAACCAAAAGTTACTTCTTAACACAGCGACGATGGGGTCCATATCAGGGCTTAAAATCAATGGAATATTGTGCGTAAGTAATTGCATTAGGAAAACAAAAAAATAAAGACCTGCCGTTAAATAATAATTTCGGTAGATAATTAAAAATAATAGCGAAAACAAACTGACTCCAAAACTAACCCACAACATGGTTCCATACATATTGGTGACTGGAGAAAATCCTGTAATATATATTCTTATAAAAAATCCTAATGCCTGAAAGAGTATCGGAAGTGTGGCGATAAATAAAATACTTTTATACGTTAGCCATTCCTTTCGAACTTGCACCCAGAGGAGCAGCGCGAGCATAAAACAAATGGCGGCTGAAAATAAAAATGGATTAAACCGATTATAAAAAATCTCCAAAGGAATTTTTGTTTCAAGTTCTGAGCTTAAATCGAGGGACATCCCTTTTAGGAGAGAGCTTCTTACTTTTTCACTTTCTAATTTTTGCGATTCCTTGAGTCCTGATTTAATAGAATTAACAAATGTGGCTATGTTTGCATCGGCGAGAGTGCCTCCACCCATATTTTGATGATTGCCATCCATGGGCATTTGAAGATTAAGGACTGACATTAAGTGCGCGCCATGAATTATTTCTTCTGCGAGAAACATTTGCTGAGCAGATTCTATGATTTTATTTTCTAATTCCGTGAGTTGTCTTTTGTTGGATTGTTGCTTTTCAAATAGCGGTTGCGCCAAAGTTGATAAAGACGTTCCCCGTAAATCAGTGAGTGAATAATATTTTTGATCTTTAGAGAATCCCAGTTTTTCCCTTAACTCCACCGAGCGAACTTCAATAAAGGGCAATTCCGCAGCTTGAGGTGAAAACATAAGTCCAAAATAAAAATTGGTCGATGAGAGTCCCCAAATATTATACTTTCCAGAGAGAAATAACATCACTTCACGAGCCATTGTCTGGAAGGGTTTGTAACGACCATTATGCTGTATGGGCCAGTTGGCAGCAACACTAGGATCAATCGTTTGAGCAAACTCAACAAATTTTTCTGGCTCCACAGGAGGCCCCAAAGGAGAACTCAGCACACTCAGTGGAATGAGCAATAAGCAAAATAAATACGGTTTAAGTAATAAAATGATTTTCATGATTTTTCTTTCCATAGTCGATACACTCGACTTCTCATCAAGGTAAATGTAATTATTCCTAAACAAAGAATCAAGCTTCCCCAATATTTTAAGATACGACCAGGATCTTTATTGACGGAAAATATCGAAGCATATTTTCCGTTGGGTAATTCTTCATAACTCGACTGATAGAGTAAAAAGCCGTCTTCTTCGAGAGGCTCATTCATTGAAATCGTGGCTTGTCTCTTGGTGTGAGCAACCTCAACTAAACTTTCATAGCTTTTGGCCATGCTCGTTCCCGGATAATCCACTTTACTAAACTTTTCTAGTTTTAGTTTAAATGGTAAGTGAATATTTTTGTTTCCATAAAAAACTTTGAAACTGTTAGTTTCTGTTTGAAAAACTTTCTCCTCCCCATCAACAACCCAAAAAGGATTGGAATTGGAGTTATTAGTACTTTCGCTCGAAATGGTTCTTAACTTAAGCGCACTCGGCGGCAATACATTAGATTTTAGTTCCGGCTCAGTCGCAATGACTTCAGTAGTTTCTTGAGCATTCCAATGAATTGCTTTTAATGTTAATTTAATCCCCATCCAAGGAGTCGTCACTGTACTTGAAGGTCTGATGAGTTGACTTTGAATTTCTTTTCCCTCTTTGAACAGCAGCAGTTTTATGGATTCTGGTTTTTTAGAGTCAAACTCAAAAATAACTTGATTTTTATTCGACATTAACATTGGAGAGGAATCTTCTGTCTGCGGTGAACCCTCATCACTCTGAGAACTCATCGCGAGAGAGCCTTCCGAGTGAAGTTCAAAACTCAGTGGAAATTCCTTATCTTGAATCAATGTAAAACCAGAAAATTTAGAAAAAACTACATCTCGAAGGGATTGACCCTTTTTTTCAATTTTCAATTCAAGTGCTGGATTAATATCTCCATCAACACCTTCGCTAATACCACCGCTCCCCACTCTTGCCTTCTGGAACGAACGAATCAATTTGATGGAGTAATCATTAACGACTATTGATTGACCGATAGAAGAAGAATTAACTTTTAATTTCTTAATTATTTTACCACTCGCGCGATCTTTGACAACAAGCTCAGAGTTTTCACTGGAATCACTTTTCTGTGTCTTTGAAGAAAGATGTTGAGCTAATACTTTAGATTTTTTTACTTCGCTAACAGCATTTCGATCACGGAGCATAAATAAAGCGGGGCCCATTTGAAGGGACTTTTGGTTGACGGAGTGCAAACCCTCATCAACATCAAAAAACGGACTTTTGATATTAAACTCAATCGCCACAGGGCCTGACTTTTCCTTGTTTGAATTATCTTCTTTAAAACTTTTTTGAATAGACACAAAAGGCATGTATTCTTCGATTAAAAAAGGTAATTCAGGATAGGCGTTTATTTCTTTAAAAGCGAGCGCAGTTTTCTTTTGATTTTTTTTAGGAATAGGAAAACTTTTTTTTGAAAAATTATTAAAACCCGCAACTTCCAGCTCCATCTCCGGCATGACAACAGTGTCTCCAACTTCTCCCTCTAAAAGCCTCAGTGAGCCATCAATGCCAAAGTTGCTTGTAATAAATCCTCCAGCCAAAACGGTTAACAGACCTAAATGGGTTATTAAAAACCCTAGGTGATGCCATCTCCACGGCCATCGTGACAACGCGGCAAAGAATATATTGATCCATAACAAAATCATTAATAATGAGAACCACCAAGTTTGATAAACCTCAATTTTTGCTAACTCCGCATTATAACGACTTTCCACAATGGTTCCGTAACCCACCACAGTTATGATCACGAGCATAAGAGGCACTGCTAGCTTGACAGAGGATAAAAAACGCAAAAACTTAAAAAGTAAATTAATAGGGTAATATTTTGATTTCATTCTAAAATTATCAATATATTTTGTTTAAAGAACAAGTTATTACTTTGACACGTTAACAATGCACCGTTGACAACGACCTTTAACGCTCCCAATGCGAATCAAGACTATCGTCGGGTTATTCACTCAATCCTATTAAAAATAGCGCAATAAGTTGATCAAATAATATAAAATCTGAATGAACAATAATTATTATTTATTTGTGGGCTCTTTATGAATAAGCATAAGTTTTTAGATTTTATTTTAGGAAACCTCGTTTGGATTATTGTTTTTCTTATGACACTTCCAGTTTTATATTTAAAAAATAAACGAGCCAAAGAACTTTCAAGAGCTAAAAAGAAACTCAAAAAATCCATTGCTAATCAATTAAATGAACCTCTTACGCTTCACCCTGAGATTGATCCACAACTCTGCACAGGGTGCGGCACCTGTGTCAAATCCTGCCCCGAAGGTGAAATCCTCGGTCTGGTAAACCACAAAGCAGTATTAGTTTCACCTACAAAATGTGTAGGGCATGGCGAATGTGAACAAGCTTGCCCTATGGACGCCATTAAACTCGTCTTCGGAACAAAGACCCGAGGGATGGATATTCCTCGCCTCAACAGTAATTATGAAACCAACGTTCCTGGGCTCTATATCGCTGGCGAACTCGGAGGTATGGGCTTAATTAGGAATGCCACCAAACAAGGTACATTAGCAGCAAACAATGCCATTTTGAAACTGGAAAAAAATTCTAACAATGAAGTTTATGATGCTGTCATTGTTGGTGCAGGACCAGCGGGTTTGGCCGCAAGTCTTTTATTTCATGCGAAAAATAAAAAATATTTATTAATAGAACAAAATAGTTTTGGCGGAACAGTCGCTAATTTTCCACGTCAAAAACTTGTGATGTCTCACCCTTTTAAACTACCTCTCTTTGGCGAAATCAAATTTCCAACAAATAAGGTAGTTAAAGAAGACCTTTTAGCAATCTGGAATAGGATTCGAAAAAAAGCCTCACTAAATATTAAAGAGCAAACTCGTTTTGACAATCTTAAAAAAGAGGGAAACTATTTTTTAATTCAAACAAGTCAAGGAGTGTTAAAGGCTCAAAAAGTGATTTTAGCCATGGGCGTTCGAGGTTCCCCTAGAAGACTCGGCCTCCCGAACGAAGATCTCCCTAAAGTAACTTACAATCTTATCGATGCTCAACAATATATAAATAATGATATCATTGTTGTGGGGGGCGGAAATGCCGGCGTAGAAGCTGCTCAAATGCTTGCTGCACCAAATTTGAAAAACCGAGTGAAACTCTTAGTCCGCGGCTCAAACTTCGATCGATGTAACGAAGAAAATATTAAAAAGATCTCTGCACTGGAAAAACTAGGTTTGGTAGAGATTTGGTTTAACTCCACCATTAAGCAAATTAACCCAAATGATGCCATTATAACTAAAAATGGGGTAGATTCACAAATTCCCAACCAATATATTTTCATCTTTGCTGGTGCCGAATTGCCTCACAATTTTTTAATGAGTTTAGGGATTTCTATGGATAAAAAATTCGGCGAGGCGATCTAGCAATGAAGTTCATGAGATTATTCCCAGTGGCAGTTATCAACACAGCTTTCATAGCTCAGTTCAATCGGCTTAGCCGTCAAACATTCTGTTGTTCCTTTGTGTCGAATAACATCGATACCTCCAAGATCAGGTTTAGTCACAAGACTTGACTCAATATTAATCGCCATGGTTTTCTTAGTTTTAAAGCTTTCTTGACAAAAATATTGAGCTAACTGAACAAGACCTTTTTGAAACGTAGTAGAGCTTTTTAAATAGTCTTTTGCTACTGACTGTTGTATGCCCATTCCATTTTTCCAGGGAGATGATTGAGAAACTGTGAAATCAAAGCCATTAGAAGTCAGTACTGTAGGATTGCATTCCGTCGCTTTTTTAGCGCGTTTTAGTCCAAGTGGATCGTCACCAACACGATCAACCATGACGATGTGCCCATCACTAGCAATAATGTCACCTGGCTGAATGGTGGTAGCTTTTATATCAACCACAGAGTCAAAACAAGTCATGCCATTTTTGCTGGGATTTTTAAACATACGGGCAGAGGTGCCATGAACAAGAACCGCTTTAAGTGTCTTGTTAGGAGCTAATTTAAGTCCTCCACGAGCAATGGCAGAAAAAATAAATCCAGAACAATCGATACCGAGAACATTAGTTCCAGACCCTGCATTTGTAAATAAGTCAAGTTTAGAATTGGCGTCAGTTGTAACGTTGGGTTTTCCACCAAAATCATAAATCAGTGGCTGCCTTGCATTATCAAAACACCCTTCTCGAATTGAATTGTTGAGCGCATAGTAAGGGTTCGATTGAAAGATTTTTTGAATATCCTGATAAACTCTTTGCCTTCCACGCCCGCTTTTATGGGGCTCACTGATAACTTTAATTCCCTGAAGGTTCGGCGTTTTTGAAGATACAGGTTCTGTTTGTAAAACATCACAGGTTTGGTATGCGGTGGCTAAAACTCTATGGAGCCCTTCAATAGCTCCCTGCGAACGAACGGTGTCTTTGTTATGTAAGAATTCTTCTGGAGACGATGGCGAAGGTGGCGAATTTGATGTGTCCGAAGAATCTGTTACATTGGTAGATTGTTGAAGGCAAAGCGAAGAAAAAGGGAGTTGTAGTGATAATACCTCAGAAGTGAATTTTTGCTTTTCAATCTTCCACTGCTCTTGAAGTGCTTGCCTTTCTGAAGTGTGGTCTCCAAGCTCCAGAGCCGCTAGCAGCTGCAGCTTAGTCTGAGTCGTGGCCTGTGTGCTTGGTAATGACATCGCAATTTTTTCTGTGAGAAATTGGTAATATTTGGCAACCAAAGTACTAATCTTAGCTTGATCTATTTTAGATATATGTGACCATTCTTCCTTTTTCTGTAATTCAGCGTATAATTCATCTTTCACTTCTTCGACTGAAGGTGGGTTTTTTTCTTGGAGCCAGAAATCATAAATACGATTGTTGAATTCGTCGAAGTTAAATTCGCAAACGAGTTTATCATGTGAATCACTTATGAGGCGAAGAGTTTCAGCTTGATAGTTTTGGCATCCTTGAAGAAATATAGCCAATAATAGTATTTTTAATTTAAAATAATATTTGTTTATCATAATTCCATTAAACGAAGAGCTTTCTATGGTGACAAGGCCGGGAAAACGTTTCTAGTCATTGGATTGAGGCGTATTAGTCTGGTTGGCTTTTCAGTTCCTGTCATTTGCAAGAGGTATGAATCTTGGAAGAACTTTTTTGTTTAGACAAAAGTAAGGTTCTGCGTACTTGGTCTCAAGGTAGATAAATTTTAGACCGGCCAGTTGGGAGAAATTTTAGAAAGTTGTGGATGGTTGAAAAAGAGAACATAGCGGCATAACC
>CAZTDX010000036.1:0-35801 GCA_964612425.1 uncultured Pseudobdellovibrionaceae bacterium | reverse complement strand
ATCAAGAGCATGCTGCTTCATGATCTCTCGTCCACAACATTTTGAAATATCTCCAAACCAAAAACCTTACATTTTTTATTAAAACCTTACATTTTTTATTTTAATAGATTAGGCAACAATTTTAATAGACAAACCTACTTGATAATAGGTTAACTTTTTCCGAGTCTCAAGAGACTGGGATCAATTTCAAGATACAGTATGCGAGATTCCCATAGCAAATAAATATTTAGTAGTAGTAATCACACTACTAGCTAAAATGATTTTCAATTTAACAATTAATGAAAATAACCAACAACCATAAATGATCCAACCACAGGTCGTTCTTCAGATATTTTTGTTTTTTCCGTCAGCATAGAACCACGGATAACAAAACTAAAATTAGATTGTGACGTTCTAAAAAATCTAAAACCTATTCCAGTGCCAATCATCCACCCTGAGGCACTATCTTTTGAGCTACAGATTAAACTGCTACCTGAACATCCCGTAGAGGCACTAGCAGTTCCATATCCGAAATGCCCTTCAATAAAAGGGCTCATATTTTTAGTTGTTAAATAATAATTCGCTCCAAAATTTAATCCATAAAAATAAGCGTCGTTTTCAGAATGCTTCATGGTAGAAAGCCAATCTACGTCTAAATGCATATCCCATTTATAATCGAGTTCAAAATTATATCCAATATTCCATAAGATGGTACTACCCTTAACATTCATATTGGTTGTGGCGGCAGGACCAACAGCAAATGTAAATTGCGATAAAACCTCTTTACGACGACGGGAGTTTTGCTGCTCATCTTGAGTGACATCTTTAACGCTGGCGTTTTCATCAGCCGTATTTTCCTCACTGATTGCGCGAACTAATCTTTTAACGACAACATCCATATCTGACAATTGAGTCGCTTTTAAACTTGAACGAAACACTTCAGATGAGCCTTTAGCTTTAATTAAAGTAAGGGTATAGGACTCCCCTAACTTCATCAGTCGCCCACTTACAGAGAAGTCAGCATCATCAACAGAGTTAACAATAGAGTGCCCAAGCTCTTCAACAAAACTTGTTTTTATCAGTTCCGTAACGGTGGCAGCATCAGCTTCAGCAACAGAAATACCACGTACTTCTTCTACATAGATCTTACTTGCTTGACACAATAAAGGGGTTAATATGAGGAAAAGTAAAAACAGAATTTGACTTTTTAAATACATACAGTCCTCTTAGGTTGAAAGTAAATTAATTTTGATTATACACCTTTAATTACATCTTCAAGCGTTTTGAATCGATCATCAACTCTTTTCTCAAATGAGTCTTGGCGATTAAAGAGGTTTATCAAACCATCCATAACAAGTTTATTACGATCATTTTGCTCTTCCATTAAAGTCAACATACGATCCACCTTTGTATTAAGTGTGGCGATTTGGTTTTCTATTTTAACAAACCTCTGCTCTAACTTTGCTTCTAAAGCGACAAAGCGAGCGTCGATTTCTTTGAACCTTGCTTCCATTTTTGCTTCTAAAGCGACAAAGCGAGCGTCGATTTCTTTGAACCTTGCATTAACTTCGTTGAATCTTGCATCGATTTCTTTAAATTTAGCATCAATTTCTTTAAATTTAGCATCAATTTTCTTGAATTGAACTTCAGTTTTCTTTTCGCTGCCTCGAAGTAAAAGTTCAACTGTTGTAATACGAGAATTAATTTCACTCCTAAAGGCCTCAAAATGGCCAAGAGTCACCGGAAGATCTTTATTGAGAGGAACATCATCAGCTGATTGAATAGACAACCTACGAAGAGGTTGTGTGCGCTTGTTGATCTTTTTAGATTTTTTAACTTTTTTAGATTTTAACACAAATTAACTCCGGTTGGTAGAGGCTCATTATTATATCAAATGGACTCTGTCATTCAACCATTTTGAAATAATAAATATTTCAAATAATGTCCGTACTTTGGACGTAAATTGAGAGAAATTTTGTTGCAGGCAAAGATAATAAAATAGATAAACATAAAATGACTCTTGATGAAAAAAAACCACTCCTAATAAATCAAAACATTGAAATTTTATTTGAGGACTCTTGGCTTCTTATTGTGAATAAACCCTCTGGTGTGCCCACTCAATCAACTTTAGATCCGAAGCGACCACACTTGTATGGAATATTGCAACAAACTAAAACCTGGCCCTATCTTGGCTTACATCATCGCCTCGATGCACCCACAAGTGGCATCGTTCTTTTTACTAAAAAACAAGACGCTAATAAAGGTGTGGGTGAATTATTTCAGAACCATATTTTAAAGAAAAAGTATCTTTGTTTAGTTCATAAAAGACCAAGCAAAGATGAATTTGAAATTAAAAATTGCTTAAAGGCATTTAAAGTTAAAAATGGAAAAATGAAAATGCGATCAACTCATTCTGGAGGTGATGTTGCCCACACATTTTTTAAGGTGATGGAATCCTTCGGCGAAAAAGCAGCGCTTGTCGAAGCTCAACCACAGACAGGAAGAATGCACCAAATTCGAGTGCACTTAGCAGAAAATCAAACTCCTATCCTAGGAGATAGCTTGTATTTTAGAGCTGATCGACACTTTCCTCGACTGATGCTCCATGCTTCTGAAATTAGTTTTCCTCATCCAAAAACAAGTGAGCTAATGAATATTAAAGCCCCTCTGCCAGATGATTTTAAGCAAGCAATGGATTATCTAAAACGCAAGTGTGCCGAAACCATTGAGAACATCACTTGAAGTGAGTCTAAATAATTTCAGCACAAAGTGAAAAATAAACTATAATTTATTTTTGGTTATCGTCTTGTTCCGTTGTACAAATGAGTGCGCCCGTCGGATTATTAGCATTCTCACTACGCTCTTTGAGTGTTGATTTTTCAATTTGAATGCGGCACTCAGTGGCACCACAATTTGTATCAATAGTTGAAGACCAGTAATACTGAGCCCTTAATCGGTCACCAAGCTCAGCCACAATTTTCTTTAAATTAACCGCATCGGGAATTGTGCCACCAACAAAATCCTTACAAGCTTTCTCTGCGGAAGCAAAGTCACTAATTGTTGGTCCATCATCATCAAGAAATATTTTAAAATCATTGCCTGCTGCATTCGCTTTAAACGAGCAAATAATTGACACAGATAAACCTAGTAATAAATTTTTAAGATTATTTTCTTTAAACATAAAAACCCTCCCTATAATTTTCTGAACTAAAGTTCAGAGGTGGAGACTCTAGTTGCTCGCCAAAAGGAGTCAATAATTCAATGCGACCCAAAGCATAACTTTCAGATTATGCTTATAAGATAGACTCAACAAAACCCTGAGGTGAGAACGGGCGCAAATCTTCCATTTTTTCACCAACTCCAATAAGCTTTATAGGAAGCTCTAACTCATGGGCAACACCCACGGCCACGCCACCCTTTGCCGTTCCATCTAATTTGGTTAGAACAACTCCTGTGACACCAAGAGCTTTATGGAATTCTTTGGCTTGCATCAAAGCATTTTGACCTTGATTGGAATCTAATACCAGTAAAACCTCGTGAGGAGCTTCAGGGATCACCTTTTGCACCACACGCTTCATTTTTTTAATTTCTTCCATTAAGTTATGCTGCGTGTGTAACCTTCCAGCTGTATCGACAATAATAACGTCAAAACCCTTTGCCACTCCCCGTTGGACCGCATCAAAGGCCACAGCCGAAGGATCTGTAACTCCTTCAGGAGAAAATATTTCTACCTGTGCTCGTTCAGTCCAGACCTTTAACTGACTGCTTGCCGCCGCTCGAAAAGTATCTCCTGCCGCGAGCATCACTTTCTTTCCACTGCGAGCTAATTGGGATGCTATTTTACCAATGCTTGTGGTCTTACCAGCCCCATTAACTCCCACCACCATCCAAACTGTGGGTTTTGATTGAAATTGAAACTTTTCAAATAACTCTTGGGGTTCGGCTGTGCCTTGAGTTTTTGTAAATATATTTAACATTTCGTTTTTTAATGCCGTTCGCACCACTTCAGAATCTTTTTTTTCAGATCTCGATAAATTTTGTTTAATACTTTCAAGAAGTTTATTCACTGTTTGAGGACCTAAGTCGCTCGTGTATAAAATCTCTTCTATCTCATCAATATCTGCGACATTGGAGTTTGATGACCATAGCGATTGTAAACGTCCCCAAAAACGAGCCTTAGTGCCTGAAAGAGCTTGCTCTAAGCTCACTGGTGGTTGTTCTGTTATTTTTGAAGTTTCTACAGCTTTTGGCGTTTCTGTAAAAACTTCTTCAGAAATTTTTTCTTTTATAGGGGTAGCACTAGGTAAAGTTTCAGGAGCAGCACTTGCGATTGAATCTTTAGGTGAAGGATTCAAAGAGCTAGGAATATCTTCCTTTTTCTTTTGTCTATTTTTGCCAACAATAAAAACTGTTAGCAAAATAAATAAAATAAGCCCAAATAGAAAAACCAAACCCTGAATTGCTTGAAACCCTGACATACTTAACTTACGTTACCCTTCTCCAAAAGTGCGAGCGGCATCTTGCAAGCTAACGCTGACCATGGTTGATACACCACGCTCTTGCATCGTCACACCATAGAGTTTTTTCGCCACTTCCATCGTGTGCTTATTGTGTGTCACCACAATAATTTGACTGCGCTTTGCCATCTCGCGAACAAGATCATTAAAGCGATACACGTTAGCATCATCCAACGGTGCATCGACCTCATCTAAAAGACAGTAGGGCGAGGGTTTTACAAGAAATATCGCAAAAATCAAGGCAACCGCTGTCAAAGCTTTTTCACCACCCGACATCAAGGTCACACTTTGCATTTTTTTACCTGGAGGTTTAGCAATGATTTCAATTCCCATTTCCTGACTTTCGGGATCTTCATGGAGCTCTAATCGGGCTTCACCACCACCAAATAACACTGGGAATACTTTCATAAATCGTTCATTAACAAGATCAAAGGTCTCTTTAAAGCGCTTTGAACAAATTTTATTGATTCTCTCAATCACGCGGCGAAGTTGTTCTTTTGCCTCTTGGAGATCATTTTGTTGTTGCGTTAGAAACTCATAGCGCTTGCTCGTTTCCTCATACTCTTCAATGGCTGATAAATTGACTTCACCAATCTTACTGATTTTTTCTTTTAAGTCTTTTAGATCTTTTTCTGCTTGAAAAAGATCGCCTTCGCGGCCTTCAAATCGCGCCAACACATCAGGAAGTTCTAACATATATCGCTCGCGCATTTGATCGCGCAGATATTGTTCTTTCATTCGCGCTTGTTCTAGCTGCAATTTACTTTCATTCATTTTGACTTGGTACTGATGACGATCACGCTGCAAGGTTTGAACTTTTACTTCAAGCTCACGAACTTCTTCAGAGGCTCGCTCAAACTCATCCCGTACGAGAGCTAAATGTTGTCTTGCCTCTTCAACAGAAACAAGCAGCTTTTCTAAGTCGCGTTTTTCTTCTTCCATGCGCCACTGATTCGCTGTCAAGCTTGTCGTATTTTTGGAAGACTCCTCAGACATTCGAGAAAGCTGATCACGCAAGTCCGTCAGCATACGCTCCACTGACTGCCATTGCTTCTGCACACCCTCTAATTCCTGAGATCGAGAAACAAAATTCACTTTGAGATCCATGACTTGATTTTGTAGTCCTTCATACCCAAGTTCACTTTGTTGTAAATCTTGGTCCAATTTATGAATGAGATCTTCAAGCTCTGTTTTTTTCATTCGAGATTCTTGTAAATTTTGCTCTAATTCAGAATGACGCTCTTCCAGAGTTTGCTGTTGTAAAATTAGTTTTTGAACTTCTTTTTCTTGCCGCTCCACTGCGTATTCAGCATTGTTTACTTCTGTTTGAGCTCGCTCTAAATCCTTTTTTAATTCGGCAACTCTGATCTCTTGCTCTTGACGGCGTTTTTGGGCTCCTTCAAAATCATTTAATATATTTTGTAGTTGAGCCTCTAACTTTTTTAAAGCCGCTTGCGCCAACACAAGTTTTCCAGACCATTCTTCTTTTTGTTGAGTCAATTCTTTGATTTCTCTTCGTCGTTTTAAAACGCCACTTTCTGCACTTTCACGAGCACCACCCGTTAACACTCCATCACTGGAAAGCGTGTCGCCTTCAAGAGTCACAAAAGACCAACCAGGATACTGAGCTCGCTTTTGCAGGGCTGTTCTGATGTCTTCAACAATCGCGACGTGGCCCAGTAAATGCTCCACGGTAGGACGAAACGCTTGGCTGCATTCAATCACTTGATTCAGTATGGCCACAACTCCTGTTGGTTCATTTTGATCTTGAGGAGGTTTTGATTCGGCCCAGGGGGTATTAAAAAACGATGTTCGTCCGCCTTTAGATGTTTTTAAATGATCAACGGCCTCTACAGAATGCGTTTCTTGAGCCGATAAGAGCATTTGCAACTTTGTTCCAAGAGCTGCTTCCATCGCAACCTCATATTGAGGAGGAACTTCGACCACTTCAGAAACAGGTTGAAATAAAACTTCCACACTACCATCAGCACGAAGTTGCTGTTCTGCCCGCGCTTTCTGCCAGTGCATCACTGATTTAACACCCTCTTCAAATCCTTCAAAATTACCTTGCAAATTTTCAAGACCATAGAGGCGACTTGTGACTTGATTGAGGTGATCTTTAAACTGATCTACTTCAAGTCGTTTTTCTTCTAAATCGCGTTGAAGAACTTTTTTATTGGCTTCAAAGGACTCCACATCCTGTGATAAATCCAAACCCAGTTGTCGCTCTTTTTCATATTGATTTTCTATCTTCACGCGACGAGCTTTAAATTCATCGACTTTTTCTTTTAATTCTTGCCATAAGCTCTCTTGATGCTCTCGTCGTTCTTGATGTTCTTCAATTTGAGTTTGAAGCGACTGCACCTTAGCCTCTATGGCACTAAGACTCTGCCCTACGGCAAACATTTCTCGACGGCGAGACGTCACTTCTTCGTTCAACTCCTGCGAGCGAGATTGGTGCTCTTCATAGTGAGTATTTTTTGTTTCATACTCTTCTTTCAGTTGCGCCACCTGAGTTTGCAACTCTGTCGCTCTTGTTTTTAACTCTTGATAATCACGATCCAACAACTCTTCCCGGGCTTTTTGCTCTTGTAAAAGAGTTCCGGTCATTTGCTCATTTCTGCGCCCTTGTTCAATTTCAAAACGTAACTCTTGAAGTTGCATTTCCTTTTTTTGAACTTGCGATTGAAGTGCGTAATGAAGCTCCTGCGATTTTTCTACGTTCTTTTCTTGCTCTAATACCAATAAACGTCGTGATTCTAAATCTGATTGCATTCCTGAAAAATCAGACTCTCCAGCAACCTCTTGCGATTGTGCCTCAGTAAAATTCTTTTCAGCCTCCTCAGCTTTTGAGGAAAGCTCTTTGTATTGAACAGAGGCGATCCACAAATCAAGATCTTCAATTTGATTTTTTAAATTACGGTAGCGTTCTGCACGCTGGGCCTGTCGTTGAAGAGAATCAATTTGTCGTTTCAACTCTCCGGTAATGTCTTGAAGTCGAATTAAATTTTGATCCGTTGACTGAAGTTTTCTCTGAGACTCTTTTTTTCGAACTTTGAATTTTGTAATCCCTGCGGCCTCTTCAATGAGTGTGCGGCGATCTTCTGGTTTTGCGGTAATAATTTTACCGATGGCTCCTTGTTCAATAATCGAAAACCCTTTAGAGCCCGCCCCTGTATCCATAAAAACTTCTTGAACATCTTTAAGACGAGCGGCTTCTTTATTGATAAGATATTCGGATTCTCCATTGCGGTGAAGACGACGCGTGATCATTAATTCAGAAAAAGATGCATACTTAGCAGGAAAAGGTCCTCCGTCATTTTCTAAAACGAGGGAAACTTCGGCCATTCCCAGAGGAGAATAGGCTTCAGAGCCGGCAAAAATAACGTCCTCCATGGAACTCCCACGAAGATGTTTAGCCGACATCTCACCCATCACCCAAACTAAGGCATCAACGATGTTCGATTTACCACATCCATTGGGTCCGACAATTCCTGTAATTCCTGCATCAAAATGAATAACGGTTCGGTCTTTAAAAGACTTAAAACCTACTAGCTCCAGTTTTTTAATTCTCATTCGTGTTTACCTTTTTGAGTAACCTTTTGGTGTTAAAACTTTTTTTATTTAGTGTTTTTTAAGGTCGCTTGTGCCGCTGCTAAACGAGCGATAGGAACACGATAAGGAGAACAACTCACATAATTGAGTCCAACCTGATGGAAGAACTCAATACTCGCAGGATCACCTCCGTGTTCACCACAAATACCTGTTTTCAAATCAGACTTCGTTGAACGTCCTAAGTCAACAGCCGTTTTAACTAAAGATCCAACCCCCACTTGATCTAAGCTTACAAAAGGGTCGCGCGCTAAAATCCCTTGAGAGACATAGCTTCCAAGAAAGCGCCCCGCATCATCACGCGATAATCCTAAAGTAGTTTGAGTTAAATCATTGGTACCAAAGCTGAAAAAATCCGCATGGCTTGCAATACTATTAGCTGTCACTGCAGCTCGCGGAAGTTCAATCATGGTTCCCACTTGAAATTGAAACTCAACACCCATTTCTTTTTGTACTTTTCGAACTGTATTTTCAGTCAACACTCGAAGCTGTTCTAGCTCTTTATCAACCATCACCAGAGGAATCATAATTTCTGGAGTCAAGGAGTTACCTTCCTTAACGATTTTCCCAGCAGCTTCAGCAATGGCTCGAACTTGCATTTCATAGATTTCAGGAAAAGTGATTGCGAGGCGACATCCACGATGGCCTAACATTGGATTAAACTCATGAAGTGCTTGAACTTTGTATTGGAGTTTCTCTGGCTCCATTTTTATTCTCTGAGCTAATTCTTTTACTTCTGCCTCTGAGTGAGGGAGAAATTCATGCAAAGGAGGATCGAGTAAACGAATCGTAACAGGGTAACCCTTCATAATTTTAAAAATTTCATAAAAATCTTGGCGCTGCATAGGTAATAATTTTTGAAGAGCCAGCTCGCGCTCCGATTTTGATTCTGCTAAAATCATTTCACGAACGGCATCGATTCGGTCAGCTCCAAAAAACATATGCTCTGTTCGACACAGACCAATTCCTTCCGCGCCATAGTCGCGGGCCGTTTGAGAATCTTTTGGTGTATCGGCATTGGTTCTGACTTTAAGCGTGCGAACGCGATCCGCCACACTCATTAAACGAGAAAAGTATTCATCTAATTTTGGCTCAATGGTTTTAACTTCTCCAAGAAATACTTCCCCTGTTGATCCTTCAAGCGTGATCACATCGCCTTTTTTCAGAACATATCCTTTGACGTGCATAGTTTCGCGGTGGATATCGATATCCACTTCACCACAACCAGCCACACAGCATTTACCCATTCCTCGAGCAACGACGGCAGCATGGGAAGTCATCCCCCCTCTGGTGGTCAAAATACCACGAGCAGCCACCATTCCCGCAATATCTTCAGGAGAGGTTTCAATTCTCACTAAAATCACATTATGACCGCGCTCTTTCCAGGCCACAGCTTCTTCTGCCGTAAATACAATTTGTCCAGACACACCACCAGGACTTGCAGGCAATCCCTTTGCCAGTAATGTTTTTGGAGATTTTGGATCGAGTGTTGGATGAAGAAGTTGATCTAAACTTTGTGGGTCAATTCTTAATAGAGCTTCTGATTCTGTAATGAGTTTTTCATCAATCATATCACACGCGATTTTTAATGCCGCTCGCGCCGTTCGCTTACCCGTTCTTGTTTGCAGCATCCATAATCGTTTTCGTTCAATCGTGAACTCAATATCTTGCATGTCACGAAAATAAGACTCTAATTTTTTGTAAATCGTCACAAGCTCCTGATAAGCTTCGGGCATGGCTTCTTCTAAAGAAATTTGCCCCGTGCCCTTACCGTTTTCTTTTGTTAGATGTTGAGGGGTTCGAATCCCCGCAACCACATCTTCCCCTTGAGCGTTTATTAAAAATTCACCAAAGAATTTTTTTTCACCCGTCGATGGATCTCTGGTAAACGCTACTCCAGTGGCCGAATCATCGCCCATATTTCCAAACACCATCGATTGAATATTAACGGCTGTTCCCCAATCCGCAGGAATGTGGTGCAGTTCACGATAAGTGATGGCTCTTGGTGTGTTCCAACTACGAAAAACGGCAGAGATGGCACCCCATAGTTGATCCATGGGATTTTCTGGAAAAATCTGTCCCGTAGAGTCGCGAATTTGTTGTTTAAATTTTTTAACTAATTTTTGAAGATCTTCAACTTTTAAATCGGTATCTAATTTGTAACCCTTTTCTTCTTTTAAATCTTCCATGGTCACATCTAAAAAGGAACCGTTCATTCCCATAACCACATCCGAATACATTTGTATAAAGCGGCGATAGGAATCCCAAGCAAAGCGAGGATTTCCTGATGATTGAGAAAGCCCCTCAACGGTCACATCGTTAAGACCTAAATTTAAAATTGTATCCATCATTCCAGGCATTGAAGCACGAGCGCCTGATCTGACACTCACAAGAAGCGGATTTTTGGGATCAGCAAATTTTTTCCCAATTTTTTGCTCTACTTTAGATAACGCCTCTTGAACTGGACCCAACACCCACTCTGGAAGTTTTTCATCATTCAAATAAAAGTGAGTGCAGATTTCGGTTGAAATGGTAAATCCAGGAGGTACGGGAATATGTAAAGAGGTCATCTCAGCGAGATTTGCTCCTTTACCACCAAGGAGATTCTTCATTTTAGCATTGCCTTCGGTATCCCCGGCGGAGAAAAAGTAGACAAACTTTTCTGGTCGTGCTGGCTTGACTAAACTATTTTTGTTTGCTTGCTCCATCATCATAATCCACTCCTCATTTACTACTTTAAAAAGTTTTTTAACCCATTTTGAATATAACTGGTTAACTGATCCATACTCACGCGCTCTTGTTTCATAGTATCTCTGTGACGAACAGTGACGGCATTATCTGTGATTGAATCAAAATCAAAGGTCACACAAAAAGGAGTTCCTATTTCATCTTGACGACGATAGCGCTTACCGATGCTTTGCGCTTCATCATAGGTCACTTCCCAAATTTCTGAAAGTTCTTCTCTTAACTTCATTGCAGGTTCTGCGAGTTCCGGTTTTTTGAGAAGCGGAAAAACGGCTACTTTAACGGGCGCAATATCAGGGTGCAAACCAAGCACCACACGAACATCTTCTGCACCTTTGTCATCAACAGTGAGTTCTTCACGGTAGGCTTCACAGAGGAGCGCTAAAAATAAGCGATCACAACCCACGGCTGTTTCAATCACCCACGGAATAAATTTTTCTTTATTAGCTTCATCAAAATACTCTAAGGACTTTCCAGAAAACTTCATATGCTGACTGAGATCAAAATCACTGCGATTATGAATGCCCTCAAGCTCTTGCCAGCCAATAGGAAATTGATATTGCACATCTTCAGCCGCTTTCGCATAGTGTGCCAAAGTTTCATGGGGAAGGAAACGAAGATTTTCAGGTTTTATTCCTAAATTGAGATAGAAATTCCAGCGTGTTTCTTTCCAACGATGAAACCAATCAGCATCAGTGCCGGGCTTAACAAAGAATTGCATTTCCATTTGTTCAAATTCACGAGTGCGAAAAATAAAATTTCCTGGAGTGATTTCGTTTCGAAAAGACTTACCAATTTGTGCAATTCCAAAGGGGATTTTTTTTCGTGAACTCACTTGGCATTGACTAAAATTCACAAAGATCCCTTGTGCTGTTTCTGGCCGCAGGTAAACCACGGAGGCTGAATCCTCAGAGGGACCCATATGAGTTTTAAACATCAAATTAAATTGACGAGGTTCTGTGAGTTCCTGACTTCCACAAAAAGGACATTTTTTATGATTTAAATAAGACTCGGTGTTATCGCTACGAAAACGTTGTTTACACTTCTTACAATCAACTAAAGGATCAGAAAATCCATCGACATGGCCAGAGGCTTTCCAAACGGTGGGGTGCATTAATATTGCAGCATCAACACCAACGATATCATGACGTCTTGTCATGGCGTTCCACCACGCTTTTTTAACGTTCATTTTCATTTGTGATCCAAGGGGGCCATAATCCCAGCAAGAACTTAGTCCGCCATAAATTTCACTACTTTGAAAAACAAACCCTCTTTGTTTACAAAGTGCAACTAAGGTTTGCATATCTTGCAGACGCTTGATTTTCATCGGCTCTCCCTTGACGTGATGTTTTATTTTAAAAATGATCCCAGCTAACAACGTTCAGCACAAACAGTCAAAATAAAACGTCTCTCTGATGAGAGGGCAGGCGAAAATCAAAAGGACAAATGAGATTGATTAATTACTCGTTTAAAAAATTTGCAGTAATTTCTATTTATAAACTCTTTTGCAATATTATTTTTTAAATGTGACTTCTTGACACCTCTTTTCAAGGTCCGTATTGTGCCCTACCGGTGTTGCATAGTGCCTTTCTTTTCAACATAAAGTTTCAATGCAACACCGAAAACACAAAAATTGTTTACGGAGGGGTAACAATGAAAAATCAAAAGATAAAAAAGTATTTTATTCTTTCTCTTTGCGCAGCTTCAATACAAATGGCAACGACTGCCTATGGATTGATAGCTCCATGTACTAATTATATTTCCACACTTGATGGTCAAATTTTATCACCCATCATTGAAGCCCCAACAACCACTCCGCTTTCGCCTATAGCAACAACTCTTGTTAGCGATATGACAAAAGAAAGATTTATCGCTTTAATTGATATCGTTACTGAAATCTATCAACCATCTTTTGCCAAACTTGGCGCAGTACTTACTGTGAATAAGCGTTGGGATGACAAGAACGAAGATATTCATTCGGATCAATGGGCTAATGGCAATTGGAGAATAACTATGACAGGCGGTTTTGCTCGTAATCCTCTTATAACAGAAGATGGATTTGTTATGGCATTGTGCCACGAAGTTGGTCACCACCTTGGAGGTGCTCCTCGTTATAATAAAAATACCAACTGGGCTGCCACCGAAGGACAATCCGATTATTTTGCTGGTTTAAAGTGTTTTAAAAAGTACATTGAAAAAGATGACAATATTGCAATCGTAGCTAAAATGACTATTGATGCCAGTGTTACAAAAGAATGCACTCAAGCATTCAAAACAGCTCAAGAAGTAGCTATGTGTCAAAGATCCGCTATTGCTGGATTCTCTGTCGCCAACTTAATTGCATCAAGATCAGAAACGCCTATTATTAAATTTAATACTCCCGATAGAAATCAAGTGGCTATGACATTAGAAGATGGACCTTTTCCACAGTGTAGACTTGATACGTTTTACCAAGGATCTCTCTGTGATCGCCCCATCGACGAGGAACTTTCTAAAGACAACCCTCGTATTGGTACCTGCAACCAAAAAGATGGATATAAAGTTGGAAATCGCCCTCGCTGTTGGTACAGTCCTTCTGGTGAAATTTAAAATCAATAAAAGCAAGGGATTAGTATGAAATTATATAATATAAATAAACTTTTGAATTTTGATTATAAATATATTTTATTTACTTTTAGTTTGAATTTTGTGTGCATTACTCTATTTGCTTCAGTTAATGAGCCTTTAGCGGTTCCTGGCGAGTATATAGTAAAAATTAAATCCTCTGAGGCTCCACAAGTTTTCTCAAACTTAGCCATCATGAGTGAGCACCTCAATGCTGAGATTACGAGTATCATCCCAAAGGGAAAGTTGATGGTAGTTCATCGGCCAGCAATCGAAACACAGGCTTCAGTGATTAAAAGTTTATCTGAAAGTCCGTTTATCGAATACGCTGAGCCTAATTACATCTATCACCATTTAGCGCAACCCAATGATCTCTCCTACGGCAAGCAATGGGCGCTTAAAAACACACTGAATGGGGGTGTTGATATCGGTGCAGAAGCTGCTTGGGATATCACGACAGGTTCAGACCAAGTTGTCGTTGGAATTATCGATTCAGGGATTGATTATAACAGTCCAGAGTTAAAATCTAATATTTGGATTAATCAAGCCGAGGCTGCTGGAAAACCAGGAGTCGATGACGATCAAAATGGTTACGTCGATGACATTTATGGTGTCAATTTAGGTCGTCTACCAGGAATTAATCCTACCGATGACAATGGACATGGTTCTCATTGCGCAGGAACTATCGGAGCCTCTGGAAATGATGGAGTCGGGATTACTGGGATCAACTGGAAAGTCAAATTGATGGGTCTTAAATTTTTAGACTCCGAAGGAGCAGGAACACTTGAAACGGCTGTTAAAGCCATTGATTACGCCATTAAAATGAAAGTGAAGATCTTGAGTAATTCTTGGGGTTCTTACGAAGTTTCCAAAGCCCTTCAAGAAGCCATAGAACGAGCCAATCAAGCAGGAATTTTATTTGTTGCTGCTGCTGGAAATGATGGTCTTGATAACGAACTCCGCCCCGTCTATCCCGCCTCTTATAAAATCCCCAATGTTATCGCCGTTGCAGCTAGTAGTGAACGTGGCGAGCTTGCAGGGTTTTCTAATTTTGGAAAAAACTTTGTGCATTTAGCAGCTCCCGGAGTTTCCATTTATAGTTTATGGAAAAATGGCGAGCTTGCGAATAAATCTGGAACATCTATGGCAGCTCCCTTTGTGGCAGGAATTGCAGCACTACTGCTTTCTCACGAGCCACAACTGACGCACTTAGAACTCAAAGAGCGCCTCATGAAAACATCTGTTCCTAAAGCTGCCTTCAGAAATACGACTATTTCTGGAGGATTAGTGAACGCTTTTTTTGCGCTAAAAAATGAAGTTCCGCCAATGGATCAAGACGATCCTGCCAATTGGAAATCTATTCCCGTTCAAATTAGCTCAGAGCATCCTTACAAACCACAAACAAAAAAAGTTTATGAGATTAATGTTCCAGGAGCTAAACAAATTGCTTTGTATTTAGAAAAGTTTGAAACTGAGTTTCAGAATGATTCTTTAAAACTCACCGATCGCAGTGGTAAGGCCTATCATATCATATCGGGCAACAAAAGTGGTCGCTACTCGCGATTCGTGAATGGTGATTACGTAAAACTTGAGTTTGTTACAGATATTGAAACTGAAGGATACGGTTTTGATATCACGCAAGCCGCTTATCGATAAATTGATGGTTTAATTTCTGCGTTAAATATTTATTTTATATTCAACGCAGAATTGTTTTCTCAACTAATTGCTATGGTTTGAAGGTGAAAAACTTTTTTTAGCACCAAAATTTCTTCGGCTTGAGCTTTGTGAGCCCTTCTCATTTTCATTCTTCCTTGGACCCCACTTCTTGAAGTTTCTTTTAGGCTGTGAATGTTTTTGCTGCCGTTTATTTCCTTCATTCAACGCTTTGGCTTTGCCAAGACTCATAACTCGGGCCTCAAGAGCTTCTTTAGAGTGAAAAGGATGTGTGTCATCAACGACAATTTTAGCTCTCGTTGTCTTCTCAATTGCGAATAAATAAGATTTTTCGTAATCAGTACAAAATGAAATGGCTTTCCCTGTCGCTCCAGCTCTCGCTGTTCGACCAATTCGATGCACATAACTTTCAATCAAGTGAGGTAAATCAAAATTAATGACATGGGTAATGCCATCAATATCAATACCTCGAGCTGCGATGTCAGTCGCTACTAAAACTCGAATTTTATCTTTTTTGAAATCTTCAATAGCTCTTTGTCTTGCACCTTGAGATTTATTACCATGAATTGCTGCGGAACAAATATTATGTTTCACTAGTGCATCTGACACACGATTCGCTACATGTTTCATATCAACGAAAACGAGAACTTTATAAAGAGTATTATCTTTGAGTAATGCTTTAAGTAAATCCATTTTGTTTTCTTTTTTAACGAACATTACTTTTTGTTCGATACGCTCCACCGTCGTAGATTGCGGAGTCACAGAAACTTTTTGAGGTTCTTTTAAAATAGAATCAGCTAAGGTCTGAACGTCTTTTGGCATTGTCGCTGAAAAAAACAAATTTTGTTTTCGAGCAGGAAGAAGTGTCAGCACGTGTCGTATATCACGAATAAAACCCATATCGAGCATTCGATCCGCTTCATCTAATACAAATATTTCTACTTTATCGAGTTTTAAATACTTTTGATTGATGAGATCTAAGAGTCGCCCTGGTGTTGCAACAAGAACATCAACTCCTCGAGCAGTTGCCTGCACTTGATTTCCCTGGCCCACGCCCCCATAGATGACTGCAAACTTAAGGGGTAAATTCTTGCCATAGGTTTCTAAACTTTTATGCACCTGAATGGCTAATTCGCGTGTTGGGACTAAAATCAACGAACGCATAGACTTTGGTGTCAAATGTGTTTTTGTTTTTAGTAAGTGTTGCAACATTGGTAAAGTAAAGGCCGCGGTTTTCCCCGTTCCGGTTTGTGCAATACCCAGAAGATCCTTACCAGTTAATACCAAGGGAATTGCGGCACTCTGAATGGGGGTGGGCTCTGTATAACCTTCATTCACAATATTTTTTAAAATTTCAGAATAAAGGCCAAATTGATTAAATGCATTATTTGAGTTGATTGAACCACTTGAATTATTTTTTGTAGAATTTGTCATAGGTCGTGACAATGAAGGAATATTACCACGAAAACAACAAAAATTCGATGATGATAAAAATTACAGGAATTTTACTACTGGCGAAGCTCTGTTCGAGGCATCATCTTTAGCTCCTGCTGAAAAAAGGATTCCAATTGCTGATCTAAGTCTGAAATTGACTTGGATTGATGAACCAATCCACAGAGATTTTGTCCAAAATCCAGCCAAACAGAACCTGTTTTAACAAAAAAATGGAACTTTCTCAGAGCTAAAGCTTCAGAAGAAAAATCATTCTTCATAAATTGTAACAATAATCGTAAGGCATGACCGTACTCTTGGGCTTCCTCCTCAGGGCTTGAGGGGGCCAGCCTAGAACCTTGATTTTGGGGGTTCGGCCAACCCCACTTTTCTCCCCATTGCCAAAACAACCAAGGTCTTGCTATCAGTGCTCGCCCCACCATTACGCCATCACATTGAGTTTCATCAAACATTTGATCAATATCTTCAGCTGTTTGAATATCTCCATTCCCAATAACGGGACATTCAATTTCACTTCGAAGCCATGCGATTTGACTCCAATCCGCCTCTCCTCGACGTTTTTGACTTCCTCTCCGAGGATGAAAGGTCACCCAAGAAGCTCCTGCTTCAACAATACCACCAACGAATTTTTTTAATTCCTCAAGGTTACCAGATTCTACTGCTCGGAGCTTTACTGAAACTGGAACCTTTGCATATCGAGTTGCCATTCGAACAACATTCGCCGCATATTCTGGGTCACCCATAAGAGCCACTCCATAATTATGCTTTAGTGCTTTTGCCACGGGACAACCCATGTTGATATCAATTCCAGCCACTCCCCAAGCTTCAAGCTTTTCAATGCTTTTTCGTATGGGTTCTTCTTCATTCCCTAAAATTTGAGGGACTAACAACCCATTATCGTCGGGATGTCGGTACGACTCAGGCGTTGATCCTAATTTTTCATTGGGAATTCGTCGTGAGTTGAGCATTTCTGTGGGCCACAGTGTCTGAGCTCCAACTGGCATATAATGCATTATCAAGCGTCGAACAGAAGAATGTGAAAGCCCCACCATTGGAGCGAGCAAAAGTGGAAAATTCACTTTTCCATTTAAAATAGCCCTCTCCAATCCACGACGTTGATTAACATTTTCATACTTCATTGAATTATTCATAATTACGAGTGCCATTAATAGGTGTCGTCGAGTTCGTCACCCCTGGAACAAAAGCATTCCAACGAGTTTTAATCAGTTTATTCTCTCCCAACGTATCAGGGGGTATAGGTAACACAGAAGATAATACTAATGGAAACATCGTAATTAGATAAGGATTGGCCATCGAGGAATCTTTAACAGAGTAGATAAGAATGGCATCATTTTTACTAAAATTATTTTTAAATAAAAAAGGGATAAAATCTGTTCTCAATACAATTTGATGCCCTTCTTTTAAGGAAATTAGTTCTGTGAGACGGGTTGGTTTCAGTTTTTTAAAATCAAATACTTTAAGAGTCGAAGAGACTCCTTGGTTCCATTTCGAATTTTCTAAAATTTGAAGAGCTACCGGCTCATTTCTGAAGGCGATCTTTCCAGCAATAAAAGTAAGATTTGAAAATAAACCACCTCCTTTTGGAAATGGACTTAAATCTCCTTCCTTGAGAGCAAACCCTAATTCAATATCTGGGTTAATCCAGCGATCTCGCTTATAACCATATTTTGTTTGTAAAGTGGAGAGCAAATAACCGTAAGCGTGCTCAAGACCAGCATGAACAACACGGTCCTTTCTGGGTTGAACTTTAAAAATCTTTATGATTTCATCAACGATTTCTGGGGAGAGAATTTCTTTTTGAGCTGATTCATCAAAATTGACACTTTCACCCCATAGATCTTTAAACTCTTGATACTGACTTTCTCGAGTCAAATTTTGGAAGTATTCTGGAGCACTATTTTTTATTACTAAACCAATATCAATTTTGCTTGCATTTACTTTTTGAATGATTGCATTTTGGATTTTTTTGGCTTTTTCGTCCCAATAACTTTCTGAACGATCATTCATTTCTGAATGATTTGTTTTTACTTCTGCTCGAAGCCACGTGAAACTAGAAAAAAAGATTAAAAATAAAATAGTTTTTAACAATATAAGATTTTTTATGTTACGATTTTGCTTCATTTTCATTACATTTTCTCACATCTTTAATAAAAGCACAAAGACTTTGAGCATTACCAATAGACATTGCTAATTGGTTGAGGCTATTTCTAAAACAGATGCATTTTTACAGACCTTCCGTTTTTCTACACTATACTCTATTAAAATTGGAATCATTAAATGAACCTCATTGATCTTTCCATTCGTCGCCCGGTCTTTGCTTGGGTTCTTATGTTCACTATGATTGTCTTTGGCGCCATTTGTCTTAATCGCCTAGGGATAAGCCAAATGCCTGATGTTGATTTTCCTGTTCTCAATATCAGCATTGCTTACGAAGGGGCTGCGCCAGAAGTCATTGAAGCGGATATTATCGAGCCTGTTGAGCAGCGACTCATGCAAATCGAAGGCGTCAAAGAAATGCGTTCAACATCCAATCAAGGTTCCGCATCTATTAACCTTGAATTCGATATTGATCGCAATGTAGATGTCGCCCTTCAAGAAGTACAATCAGCATTGAGCCAATTAGTTCTTCCTACCAATGTTGATCCTCCCATCATTCGTAAATCTAACCCTGATGACGATCCTATTTTAATTGTTGCTGTCTACGGCGGAAAAACCATGCAGGAAATGCTGCTTTGGACAAATAATTATTTAATCGATCAACTGCAATTCTTACCAGGTATCGGGCAGGTTTCTCTGGGTGGCTATCCAGATCCGAATATGAGAGTGTGGATTGATCCCGCCAATTTAAAGAGTCGAGATTTAACTCTGAGCGATGTCACTGAGGCCTTAAAATCACAGCATCTTGAAAGCTCTTCAGGTCAATTCGTCGATGGTAAAAAGGAAATTCGCGTGCGCTGGCTAGGAGAAGCCACCACTCCCCAACAAATCGGAGATATCCAAATTCTTAAAAGAGGCGGCCAAACAATCGATAATGATGTTGCCTACAGAGTGAAGGATGTCGCACGAGTCGAAGAGGGGTTGGCCGATATTCGCCGACTCTCACGAATTGACGGCACAAGTGCTATCGCATTACTCGTACGCAAGCAAAGAGGCTCAAATGAAGTGGCCGTCGCAGATGCAGTGAAAAAGAAATTAGATGAAATCAAAAGCTCTTTTCCTCCTGGATATAAATATCAGGTGACTGTCGACTACACAAAGTCAACCCGTGCCACTGTCGATTTAACAAAAGAAAAATTACTCGTTGCAGCCTTGATCACTATTTTAGTTTGTTTTTTATTTTTAGGTAGTGTTCAGGCAGCTTTAAATATTTTAATTTCTCTACCCACTTCCATCGTTGGTACCTTTGCGATTCTCTATTTTTCAAAATTCACTCTAAACCTCTTTACTTTACTTGCCTTAACTTTAGCAATTTCCATCGTCGTTGATGATGCCATCATGTTACTCGAAAATATTGTACGCCATTATCGAATGGGAAAAAGTGCAGAAAAAGCCGCTTCCGACGGCTCTAAAGAAGTCTTACCCGCGGCCATTGCTGCCACACTTGCAGTGATAGCGGTCTTCTTACCTGTGGTCTTCATGAGTGGGATCATTGGTAAATTCTTTTATCAATTTGGCATTACCCTTTGTGGGGCTGTTTTACTTTCATTGGTTGAAGCCGTCACGATCACACCCATGCGAGCCGCTGCCTTTTTTTCATCGTCACCCAAAATTTCAAAATTAGAACATCGTCTCGATGTTGTATTTGAAAAATGGAGCGAAAAATACCGAAAGATTTTAAGATTTACACTTAAACACAAATGGTTTGTTGTGGTAGGTTCGCTCATCATCTTTGGAGTCTCATTGGTGCTAGTAACTAAAGTACGGCAAGAGTTCACTCCTGCTCAAGACCAAGATTTAATTGTCGTCATGGGACAAGCAACCCCGGGATTTTCGTTGGAAACAACCAACCAAATTGCATTACAAATTGAAGAGATCATTAAACAACAACCAGAAGTGGAAAGCTATTTAGTCTCTGTGGGCGGAGGAGGCGGTGGACCATCCTCACCAACGACCATTGTATTACCGATCACTTTAAAATCCCGAGAGACACGAAAACTCACTCATGTGCAAATTATGGATGTATTACGTTCTCAGTTTAAAACTATTAAAGGCGTTAAGCTTTCTATGAGAGATATTTCTGCACGCAATCTTTCCACAGGAAGAATGAATCCTGTTTCTTTTAATTTACGTGGCCCTAATTTAGCTGTGCTTTCTGAAAAAGTTGCTGAGATGATCCATCGTTTAGAAAGTGAGGGCCTGGCAGTTGATTTAGATACTGATTACCGTAAGGGTATCCCTGAACTTTTAGTCTCTCCAGACCGTAAGGCGATGAGTCTTCGTGGAGTTGCTGCTGATACTGTTTCACAGGTATTGCAAATTGCCGTCGGCGGTTACAAGCAAGGACAGTACACAAATGATGGCAAACGATACGACATCCGATTTAAAATTCCAGAAAATTTAATTCAATCGCCTGAAGACATTAAAAATTTGGAAGTTCGTAACTACGGAGGTAACCGTCTTCCACTCAGAGACTTTGTTACAACCAATCCGAATGATGTTTCACAATCTATTACACGCATCAATCGACAGCGTTCTATGTCTGTCTTTGGCAACTTAGCCAAAGGTCAATCACAAGCAAAAGTTTTAGAGCGCGCCAAAGAAATTGCCAAAGAAATCCTACCACCAGGCTATAGCATGTCCCTAGAAGGAGCATCTGCCGGCTTTAGTGAGTCATTCAAAAGTTTATATGGTGCTTTGTTGATCGGAATTTTAGTCGCTTATCTTATTTTGGCCGTTCAGTTTAACTCCTTTATTCATCCGATTTCTGTATTAATGGCTCTTCCCTTCTCTGTAACAGGAGCACTCTTGACTCTGTGGATGACAGGAACATCACTAAATTTATTTAGTTTTATTGGTCTCATCGTATTAATGGGTATTGCTAAAAAGAATTCCATTATGCTGGTAGAATTTACCAATCACATCCGCGAAGAAGATGGAGCAGCACCGAGTGCGGCAATCCTTAAGGCATGTCCTGTACGGTTACGCCCTATTTTGATGACCTCTGTCGCAACCGTCGCGGCCGCCCTTCCCTTGGTCGTTGGTGGCGGCATTGGCTCTGAGACCAGAGGGCCAATGGGACTCAGTATTATTGGAGGCACCATTGTATCAACTCTACTCACTTTGTTTGTCGTTCCTGCGCTTTATTTAGTTCTTACTAAGATAGAAAAAAATAAAAAAAGCGAACTTATTTAAAGGTGGTAGCGCACTAATCCAACTTCTAATGTAGCACCAGGACCCATTGCCGCAAAAATTCCTAAGTCATTATTTTTAATTGCTTGAGATTCACCTAATAGTCTTTCTAAACTCACTAAAAAACTTCCAGAGGTGATATTACCATAATCTCTCAGCACAGAGCGAGTGTGCCGCAAATCCCACTCCGTTAATTTTAAATTTCTTATGACTCCATCTATAACCGCAGCTCCACCCGTGTGGATTGCCCAATGAGCAATTTCTTCTTTATTAAGATTATTTTTTTCAAGCAATGATTTAATTGGATGAATGATATTATCACCGACAACAAATGGAATTTGTTTACTTAAACAAAATGACCATTTTTTTTGTAATTCATTCCATTCAAATCTCATGGCTTCATGTTGATCTGAAAGCGTTAATGAAGCAAAATCAATCATTTCAATTATGGCCATACCAGGTGTCGGAGGTTCGGGAAGATATAAATGCCGATTTTGAATATGATCTGCTCGCAATAATTTATGAACTGTCGGATTGTTTATTCCTAGCAACTGCTTTACTTCATTTTGAGTGTACTTTTTCTCTGGAAAGGCACTCCCCACGCCACGAATAACAGAGCTTCCTGCCATTAATGGAACATTGTTTAACTTTGGATGGGATGAATTTAATTTACTCTCTGCTATGTCCGTGAACTGCATTTTAATACCTCTTTTACTGACTTTCTGGAGTTATTAATATTGGAACCTATGAAACTTTAGGAATATCATTTTGGCCAAAAGCGCTCAAACTACTTCGCTCCAAACTTCCTGACATCGAAATTCGACTTTCAACAGAAAACCCACAAACCCTTTGGGAGAGACTCGATCAAGGGATTATAAATTGCATCATCGATGCTGAACCTCCACTCTCTGAAAAGTATTTTTCCAAAGTATTATATACCGACAGATTTTGCTTATACGCCTCGCCGCACTTTAAACTTAAAACATCACAAAATGAGCCAATACCTATGTCCTACGTTAAAAAAGCCAGAAGTAGAGATGGGGAATCCATTGAAAAATCACTCAATAGATATAATTTAAATTACAAATTAGTTTTTAATTTTGATACCTTTGCATCTGTAAAAGCCACGGTCACCGAAGGACTTGCAGTAGGAGTTCTACCTGTAACATTAGCAAAACATGATATTAAATTGGGAAACCTTATTGAGTACCCTCCTCATAAAAAAGCCATAAACTTTGGCGAGCATCGTATTTGTATCACATGTCTAGAGTCTCATCGTAAAGAACCACGTATAAGAGAACTTTTTCAAAATTTAACTAAAATTGAGTATTAAACAGGTTCAATCCCCTTGTTTCAGTTATGGAGCTCTCCATCTCAGTTAATTCATTCAATAGAACATATATCTTTAACAACCTTATTAAGTTTTTTGTAAACTTCATTCAACTCTGAGTTTTTGGGTTGCTCTATCAATCGATGGTCCCGACAATTAACCCATGAAATAAGGTTTAATTTATTTTTTTTCATATCTTTTTCAGCAATTTGAATTGCAGAATTTAATTTTAAAAGTTTCTCATCAGCTATTTTTATTGCTATTTCTCCTGGAGTAATAAAACCATTTTGACCTGTCTTTAACTTAGAACCAACGGTGTTATGACTATAGGGTTCTCGAATAAATTGAATAAATTTAATACCTGAACCCTTGTATTTATTTACAATTGCGTTTTGAGCATAAACGTCCTGCTCACCATTATCTCCGATCATAACAACTGTCTGGGGGTCATTTTCGTTAATTAGTGTCTCAAATATTTTCTCTTTGTAAGAATCATCAAGAATATTGGCTCTTGTAAATAACCGATTAAAAGGAAATCCATTACTCTCTAGAAATTCACGATGACTACTATCCATAATCAATTCTGGTGCATTACTTACGTAGTAGAATTTTATTCCACTATTTTCATTTAAAATAGTCTGATATAAATCGGACATCCCATCAACTCCCATACTCGTATCAGTCTTAAAGGCATTAGTAATTGCATCTTCTTTATCTGCGACATGGGAGTTCTTTATTGTATCATCAATATCTGAGATGACGATCAGATTTGCAGCCCATAAGCTCTGAGTTATGAGGCTTAAAAATATTAAAGTCGTTAGTTTTTTCAAAATCATCACACCTTATATGTATTTGTAAGTTTTTATTTCATTTCCTATTAGTGCGACAATCATGCCAAGATTTAGCCGATTATAATTGAGTCTAAACTTATTCTGTGTATATTTTTTTGACAGTAATTAATCCTAACAACAAAATCAAAAGTGGAATTTTATTATTTTGTGAAAGTACAATAAATATCAAACTTTGTATTGTGAATATTCATAAAATGTGGTAAATTCACATATATATGCCTATCTACAGAGAATTATTAGATAAAATACTTATTCAAATGAAGCCTGAAACGCCATTTGGCTTGATTTTATCGGGTATTGTGGGATGCGGCAAAACTACCTTAGTAGAGCTTCTATTTTCGGCTCAAAAAAATAATTATGATTTATTTAACTACTCAGGAGATGATGTCCGTTTTCGACAGACTGTTGCTGATGATAGCAGATATATATTAAATGAAGTAAAATCGAAAGCTAAGAAAAGAGCTTTGGTGTTTGTCGATGAAGTGCAGAAATCAGAAGAAGTCTTTGATGCACTTAAGATGGCATTTGATGAAGCAAAAATTTCATTTATCGTATCAGGCTCAAATCCAGCCTATTTGAACACTATAGCAAAAAGGAGACTTCAAAGACGTGCTGATATTAATTTAGTTCTTCCCATTTCATTACGTGAATTGGCGATACACATGAGAATCGTCTCAAAAGAAGTTCAGTTTGAGCACATCTTATGGCAAACAAAGGACCTTGAGGATATTCTATTGCCAAAATACGAACTAACGGCAGATTTCTCTCGAACGATAGAAGAGTACTTTATTTATGGTGGCCTCCCATTGTCTCTCATATCAGAGGGACACGAAAATAAGTTAAGAGAAATCCGACTTACAGTCGAACGAGGGTTTGATTTAATGTCAGCAGACAATAGTTCAATAGCTGAATCCATTCGAGTTGAACTCGCAAACCTTCATTCTCAAGAATTTACATATAAAAATATACTAAATAAAACTAGATTACGCCGAAGGGATTTAATCAATGAAGTGATTGATGAACTCATTAATCATGGCTACTTATTTAAAAAAAGTCCTTTATTATTTTATCCAGGAAAATCTTCCTATATGTCTGTTTTCTCGTATGCAGATCCAGGAATTGTCTCTTACTTAACTGGCGAATATTCTACAAATTTTCAAAGTGGTTTTCGCACAGAAGGCTATATCCATGCCAGGCTAAGCTATATGATTTATAATTCGGTTTTAAAATCACATCTCTACTATTTTAAACCCCATTCCCTAGATTCAAATAATAATATTAGATATCAGCAAGGTGAAGTTGACTTTATTTTTTCACATGGAAAAAAAATTATTCCGATCGAAGTAAAATCGACAACAAAAAGGAACAATATTGACATCAGTTCACTATCAAATTTAATTAGAAATCAAAAATTAAATTTCGGTATAGTGTTATATGGCGGCGAACCTTATATTGATTACTCACACAAAATACTTTACTGGCCATATTGGCTTGTTTAAATTCCGCGTCCAACTCTTGAGGTAGGTTTAGGTTAAATGAGATAAGAATAATTCCGCAATGGAACTCAATTGACTTTGTTTATTGGAAAAAGCGACAACAGAGTAATCCATTCTTGATAATTTTAACTTTTTATTTAATTGAATTAATTTATCTTCTGGTTTGAGAATAAAATCAGGTATCAATGCTGAACCAAGCCCCTGTTTAGACATATCATAGAGTAAATCCCAACTTTCTACTTCGTATGATGATTCAACTATATTGTGATTAGTAGAACTCATTTTTTTGAAAACTTGATGCAGTTTTTCTACCTCAGGAGTTGGAGTGCTATTTAATTAAGGAGCAAGAATAATTTTATTATTAGAGTCCACACCCTTTAAATGGTACTGACGATCACCAACAGAGACTTGTTTTAGACTTGAGGCTACGTCATTGAGTGAACCATTGATTTCTAATTCAAACTGCACCCCTTGTGAGGATATTAATCGCTCTCTTACCTGACGGATAGAGCGATTCGCTGATTTTAGAGAATCCTTAAATAAATCATATTTATTTAAGGGAAGAGGACCTTGAACTTCTAATTTTACTAACGTAGAGGATAAAACTCCTCGCTGCCAAGCCTCTGTCATTTGGAGACTTAAATCTTCAATAGCTTGCACTGTAAAACTCAAACTCTTCCTCGTATTCAAATTCTCTAAACTTTCCCCACTGGATAAGGTTACTTGACGTAAGAGCTGTGCCAGCACTCGCCCTGATCCGACCTGAAGCACACTTAACTGAAGCTCTAAGACAACTTCGTCTTTGGAGTTCTTTTTAATACCTAAAGTACCATTTAAAACTAAGGGAAAATTCCACTTCGTCGCTAAAAACTGCATTTGATCTTGTGATAATTCGCTTTGCTCCAAAGCGCGCGGTATGAGTAGTTGATACTGCGCACTTTCTGGTTTTTGAACATAAAATCCTTTTTTAAACAACACCTCTTGTAATTGTGATTCGACAAACTCATAAATGTTTTTCAAATGAGGAGGCCTTTGCTGAGCCCACCAACGGTAACTCACCCCTTTTGTTTGATCATCGACAGTGATAAATGGTAAAAGCATAGGTGACATTTCGTTCTCATAGAGAAGAGAATTCTCTTGCAACATCCCTTCAAGAACTCTTCTACTGATTTGCAAAGTGACCGTCATTTTTTGGCCCTCTGGCGTTTTCACAAGATCACTGGTTTTTACCACAGGGATAAAACGACTCGAACTTCTTAATATTTTATCTTGAATCAGGGATTTGCTTTTTTTAAACCGAACCTCGCCCAATAGTCCCTTAACCAATTCTTCTGATACTTTTTGTATTGCTTCGTCAGTAATTTTTTTTCGAGCAGCTGTTGCACTTTCTAAGTTAGTAACGCCCTCATACACCTTTTCCTCAACGCCAGGACCGAGGACATTGGCTTTATTAGCATTAACGCTTGAAACTGTGGTTGACGAAACGGCATCAGGAGACCGCGATTCAATGATTATAGATTCATCTTGTTTATCTTCAACTTGAGTGGCTTTAGCCGCATGAGGTGAACTGAGCGTAGGTAATTTTTCAATCTCAAATTCAGCTTCTTCCGCCTGGGATATTGAGTTTGAAATTAAATTTAAAATGAATCCTAAAATAATAAGTAAATTGAATTTCATTTTCAGCACCCCTCAACCTTCGCCGTTATTAAACCTTCAAACTATCTCTAAACATCAACCTCTGAGTTCTATAAAATCCGTGCGTCCAAACTGAGAGCGTAATGATTCCACAAACTCATTATCGAGCTTTACTTTGATCGGCTCGCCTGTATTCATCATCACACTTTTTTTGAGTTCAGGTAAATCAATTTGCAACAGGACCTCGGTTGATCCTGGATTTTCGATGAGGAGGCGATGCAATTCCTTTAAATCAGACTCCGACCAGTCTTTAAGTCTAATGGTAAGGGCTCGGATTTTTACCATCATTTCTTCCAATGTGGTCACGGTATCGACAATCACTTTGGGAACTTGATTTTCTACCTCAAGGTAACCACCCACTAAAAGAGGACGCTCACCCTTAAAAAACGGTTCAGTCTTTGCAAACACATCAGGAAAGATCACCAACTCCACATTGCCACTTAAATCTTCGAGTCGACCAAAGGCCATACGAGTGCCCTTCTTGGTAATCAAGTCTCGAAACTCACTGATAATACCTGCAAGCATAACCCGAGGTTTGCCCTGATCTCGAAATCGAACTCCTTCTTGAGGCGCGGGAGGAGGGCGCTCACCACGAGTTTCCCAATACTGGAGCAACTGAGAAATCTCACAGGTCTGCCACAACGAACTCAACGAAGCTGCTCCTTGCAGAGGATGGTCTGATAAATAAAACCCTAAGACTTCTTTTTCAAGAGCCAGACGCCCTAGACGGCCCCATGGTTTTACGGGATCAAGCACTACATTTTCTTCGTGCTCCTCTCCCATCATTTCAAATAGGCTACCTTGTCCAAATTCATTGTCCTTTTTTTTGCGTTCGGCGTGCTCAATAAATTTTGTGTACTGGGTAAAAAGCTGCGCGCGATGAGGGCCAAATTGATCTAAGGCTCCGGCCTTGATGAGACATTCAATCACTTTTTTATTAATTTTTCGTAAGTCGCCTACTGTAAAAAATTCTTCTAAAGAAGAAAACTTTTTTTCCTCCAAGGCAGAACGACTCTCTAAGATTGACTCCACCGCCGCTTGCCCCACACCCTTAATCGCGCCAAGACCAAAATAAATTTTGTTGTCATGAACCGCAAACTGATAATCCGAGTAATTCACATGGGGAGGGACAACCTCTAAATGATGGCGTTGAGCATCTTTTGAGTACTTAACGACCTTATCCGTATCGCCCATTTCAGTTGAGAGAAGAGCCGCATAAAATTCAGCGGGATAATAATTTTTAAGCCACGCCGTGTGAGCCGCAACCACACAATAGGCCGCCGCATGAGATTTATTAAAACCATAGTCAGCAAACTTATACATTAAATCAAAAAGCTCATCGGATTTTTTTTCATCATGACCGCGCTCTTTGGCTCCACGTAAAAATCGTTCGCGCTGCTTGTCCATTTCTTCTTTAATTTTTTTACCCATGGCTCGACGAAGCATATCGGCTTCACCCAAACTGTATCCCGCAATAATTGAGGCAATCGCCATCACCTGCTCTTGATAAACAATAATTCCATAGGTCTCTTCAAGCACCTGACGAAGCTCTTCAAAAAGATATTCAACGGGCGCTTCGCCATTTTTTCTTTTCGCAAATTCCGGAATCATCGCCATAGGACCTGGGCGATAGAGCGCATTGATTGCTGTAATATCGGCAAAGCACGTGGGCTTGATCTGCCGAATGGCATCGCTAATCCCCTCACCTTCAAACTGAAAAATTCCTGCCGTATCTCCGCGAGACATGATTTCATAAATACCGGGATCGCTGAGCGGAATATCTTGGGGTCGAATTTTTTTGCCGCGATTTTTTTCAATTAATTTTAAAGCATTATGAATGTGCGTGAGAGTTTTTAAACCTAGAAAATCAAATTTAATTAATCCAATTTTTTCAGAATGTTTCATGTCATACTGAACAACGTTCTCACCATCAGCGCCTCGGTATAAAGGAGCATGATTAACGAGCCTGCCGTCAGCAATAATCACCCCAGCAGCATGAATTCCCGCGTGGCGAGCAAGTCCCTCAATCCTTTGCGCCAGATCCATCATGGTTGCCACTTGTGGATTAACTTCCATCATCTCACGAAGTCGTGGCTCCATCTCCAGAGCTTCTTTGAGAGTGACCCCCAATTTATCGGGCATGAGTTTCGCGACCACGTCGACTTCACTAAAAGTCATTCCCAGAACACGACCCACGTCTCTGAGGGCTGCCCGCGCTTGCAGTTTTCCGTAGGTGATAATCTGACTCACACTCTCAAAACTATATTTGTTTACAACGTACTGAATGACTTCGCCCCGTCGATCCTGACAAAAATCAATATCAAAATCTGGCATCGAAATCCGCTCGGGATTTAAAAAACGTTCAAAAAGTAACTTGTGTTGAATAGGGTCAAGATCCGTAATACGTAAACAAAAAGCGACTAAACTTCCTGCTCCTGATCCCCTTCCTGGCCCCACTGGAATGTCTTGCAATTTGGCCCAATTGATAAAGTCTTGAACGATTAAAAAGTAACCGTTAAATCCCATGCGATCAATAATTTGAAGTTCATAATCAAGTCGCTGATGATAGGAGGGGATATCTTCTGGCTTTACGGTTTCCCCACGAGCGTCGGCTTCTTGAAGGCGCTGATCAAGCCCCAAATACGAAAGCCTGCGAATTTCTTGATCGAGCGGAGCACCCGTCTCGGTTGGAAAACTCGGAAGATGATAAATGGGTTTTCCTTGAGCGTCTTTTAATTTAAAATTCACTTTACAGCGCGATAAAATTTCGAGCGTGCGATCACAGGCCTCTGGAATATCATGATATAGCGTGCGCATCTCTTCAGAGCTTTTTAAGTAAAACTGATCGCTCCCTAACCTGGGTCGCGTTTCATCTTGAATGGTGCGGTTGGTACCAATGCACACCATCACCTCTTGAGCCATTTGATCGTCTTTAACCAAGTAGTGAACATCATTGGCGGCAACTAAAGGAACGCCTGTGATTTTTGAAGCCTCCAATAAAAATGGATTTAATTGGGTCCATTCGCGAAGCCCCGTGCGATTGGTTTCTAAATACAATCGATCACCAAAAAGAGTTTGGAGTTGTTTTATTTTTTTAAGTGCCGCCTCTTCACCTTCATGCAAAAAAACTTGCGCCACTTCTCCTGTCAAGCCTCCCGTGAGACAAATCACATCAGAATTGAACTCCGTGAGAACTTCATAATCGATACGAGGCTTATAATAAAATCCCTCTTGAAATCCTTTGGTGCTGATTTGACAAAGGTTCCGATACCCTTGCTCATTCTGCGCTAGCAAAACTAAACGACGAAGGGGAAAGCGTGCTGAATCTCGGTCTTGAGTTTTTTGATGACGATTCCCAGGCGCTAAATAAACTTCGGTTCCAATAATGGGAGTAATTCCTGCGTCTTTGGCAGCGAAAAAAAATTCAATGGCTCCAAACATATTGCCGTGATCCGTGAGTGCCACTCCTGGCATTTGAAAAAATGCGGCCTTCTTTACCAAAGATTTTACTTTGATACTTGCCTCTAATAAAGAATACTCACTATGGACATGCAGGTGAACAAAAGACATCTTTAATTATCGCCTATTCCCACTCAATCGTAGCCGGTGGTTTACTGGTTACATCGTACACGACACGGTTAATGCCTTTGACTTTATTCGTAATTCGATTAGAAATCTCTCGCAAATCTTCGAAAGCAAACGGAAACCAATCGGCCGTCATCCCATCAAGTGAAGTGACCGCTCGCAAGGCTAAAACTTTATCGTAAGTACGAGCATCACCTTGCACTCCCACGGAACTCACGGGCAACAAAACACAAAAGGCTTGCCAAATTTTATCATAAATCTTTTTTTCACGGAGATAATTTATATAGATTTCATCAGCATCACGCAAGACAGATAAATTTTCTTCATTGACCTCGCCTAGCACACGAATCGCTAAACCAGGCCCCGGAAACGGATGCCTCCACAAAAGCGCATGTGGAATACCGAGCTGTTCTCCTAAACGTCGCACTTCATCTTTAAAAAGTTCGCGAACAGGTTCAACGAGTTTCAGTTTCATTTTTTCTGGAAGTCCACCCACATTATGATGGGATTTGATCGTCACCGATCCTCCAATAGAGGATACACTCTCGATCACATCAGGGTACAATGTCCCTTGGGCTAAAAACTGAACAGAAGGCAAATCCTTCAGCGTCTTTTCAAAGACCTCAATAAACAATCGACCAATGGTCTTTCGTTTTTTTTCTGGATCATACACGCCCTTCAAGGCCCCCATGAATTCTTGCACCGCTGGCACGCCTCGAACATCAAGACCTAATTCATGATAATTTTTTAAAACAGTCTCATATTCATTTTTTCTTAAAAGGCCGTTATCAACAAACACACAATGCACACGCTCTTTACCTAAAGTGCGAGTCAACAAGGTCGCAACCACCGTCGAATCCACGCCACCACTTAAGGCGCACAACACTTGTTCTGTTGGCCCTACTTTTTGCAGAACTTCATTTTTCAAATGCTCCAACATTTGCGGCGCATTCCAATCAGGAGTCGCTTTGCAAAACCCTGTCGTAAAACTTTTAAGAACTTCCATCCCCTGTTCCGTATGACTCACCTCTGGATGAAATTGCACCGCCCACACACGATCACTTTCCATTGCTGCAATATGCCCCGTACTCGAAAGAGCCGATACTTTAAATCCTGGAGGAACAGACTTCACAATATCCCCATGGGACATCCAACATTTTTGCTCTTGAGGAATTGATGAACTCCAATGACTCTTCCAGGTGATGGGCATCAAGCCATACTCTCGGTGAGTGGCTTTTTCAACTTCTCCTCCTAGATCCAACGACAACAGTTGCATCCCGTAGCAAACACCAAGTAGAGGCGCAATCTCCATCAATTCTCGAACGGCACGTCGTGGAGCTCCTTCCCCGTAAACACTGTTAGGACCGCCACTTAAAATAATTCCATAAGGATTTTTAGATTTAATTTCTGCCGTTGGAGTTTTATAAGAAACAATTTCGCTATAAAACCCTAAATCTCGAATTCGACGAGCAATGAGTTGAGTGAACTGAGAACCAAAATCAATAACAATAAAACCTTTTTTCACCTTAAGCCCCCTCAGAACTAGCATTTAAAAATTAAATTTCATTCAAACTCTTATTCCCAACGATAATTGGGCGCTTCTTTTGTAATACTCACATCATGGACATGGGATTCTTTCAAACCCTGCGAGGTAATTTCCACAAATTGCGCCTTCTCTTGAAGCTCTTTTATACTTTGTGCACCCACATAACCCATTCCTGATCTTAAACCACCTAAGAGTTGGTGAATAATTCCAGAAAGACTTCCGCGATAAGGAACCTTTCCTTCAATGCCTTCAGGAACAAGTTTTTCTGCATCATTGACATCACTTTGAGCGTAACGATCTTTTGAGCCTTTAGCCATGGCGCCTAAGCTTCCCATACCTCGATAGACTTTGTAACTTCGACCTTGAAAAAGAATGGTTTCACCGGGAGACTCTTCCGCCCCAGCGAGCAAGTTTCCAATCATGACGGTTTGTGCGCCGATCGCTAACACTTTAGTAATGTCACCAGAAAATTTAATGCCACCATCAGCAATAATCGTGCGGCCATATTTTTTAGCCACTTGCGAACAATCATAGGCCGCAGTGATTTGCGGCATTCCAACACCGGCCACCACTCGTGTCGTGCAAATGCTTCCTGGCCCCACACCCACCTTCACCACATCGGCCCCCGCTTCAAAAAGAGCCTCAGCCCCTTCAGCAGTCACCACATTTCCTGCCACCAAAATTGTGTCAGGATGTTTTTTGTGAATGAGTTTAACCATTTCAATCACATTTTTAGAGTGACCATGGGCCGTATCTACTACCAGCACATCACAGTGAGCAGCCACCAAAGCCTCTGCGCGAGTGACAGCGTCAGCTCCCGTGCTGATTGCAGCCCCCACCATCAATCGACCTTGTTTATCTTTTGTGGCTTGAGGATAGGCCTTGGCTTTTTCGATATCTTTTATAGTGATAAGTCCTTTTAACTTTCCAGATTCATCCACCACGGGCAATTTTTCAATTCGATACTTTTGCAAAATTTCTCGTGCCTGAGGAAGAGTTGTTCCCACTTTGGTGGTGATCAAACGATCCTTAGTCATGATATCGCGAATTGGTTGCTGTAAATTTGTTTCAAATCGTAAATCTCTGTTAGTTAAAATACCAACCAACGTTCCTTGCACTGTAATTGGAACCCCGCTGATGGAGTATTTTTTCATTAACTCCACCGCCTCTAAAACCTTTCGATCAGGCCCCAATGTGATCGGGTCACTGATCATTCCACTTTCGTATTTTTTCACTTTTTCCACCTCAAAGGCTTGTTCTTCAAAAGTGAAGTTTTTGTGAATAATTCCAAGACCACCCAGTTGAGCCATAGTGCGCGCTGTGCGACTCTCGGTGACTGTATCCATCGCTGCTGAAATAATGGGGGAGTTTAATTTAATCCCTCGTGCAAAATCGGAAGTGGTACTGACTTGAGAGGGGACGATTTCTGAAAACTGTGGAAGGAGAAGGACGTCGTCAAAAGTTAACGCTCTGCGAATAAAACTAGGACCTGAGTTCTTTTGATCGACCACCATCATTGCCTCCGGATTTTATATTTGAATTTCATTTGCGAGTTTTATTGAGAATAATCATTTTTATACCTTAATGTCACTCCTGTTGATCTCAAAAGAATCTTAGCTTGCGCAGGGTATTAATAGTATTCAATCTCTCTGAATTAAGCGAGAACGGCGCTCAACGCTTTTTAGGAGGGTCTTATGAAAAGTATCGTTACAAAAATTACCGCGGCATTGGCTATAAACTTATTTTGTTTTAGTTTGATGGCTCAAGTTTCCAAAAATGAGTACAAAGTGGAAATGTCATGCAATGTTTATAAAACACGCGTAGAAAATAAAGTGCTTAAAGAAAGTACTTTAATTTTTAGTGGAAAAGGACAACCATTTACCATTGGGTACACTCAAGTTTCAAAAACTCCACTTCCAGAACCCTTCCAAACGGTTTCTATTAAGTTTGAGCATTACACGAGCTACTACGCAGAAACAGGTAAAGAAAGCTCCACTCCATTTGTTGTTGCTAATTTTAGTGTCAATAATGAAGACAAAGCCTTTTCACGGACAAACTTTGATTTTGTAAACCCAGAAGCTGGAACAAAAGTTTTACTAAGAAACACTATAAGCTACAGCCCTGAGGCGATGTTATCTTATCAGTGCGCTTTAACAGTGGTAAAATAACCTCAATAAAAAAGGAATCTCAGGCCACGTCTGAGATTCCTTTTTAAAAAATATTTCTTTTTTCAATCAGTTCGAATCTTCATTGAATTAACAAACCACGATTCTAGGGCCTAACAGGCTTTTTCCTTTTCGCTGCAATGTGGGATTTCTCATCTTTCTCTTGAAATCTTGAAGAGTCTTCTCCTTCGTGTTTGCCTTTAGAATTAAGCTTAAAAGATTGTAAATCATGATCTTCCTTACATTTTTCAATAGCGTTTTCTGAGTAGTAAGCTTCAAAACATTTATTTTCAACTTCATCTATGACAAGAATATTTGGTGAAACCACTGGATTTACAAGGTTTCCGGATTGATCTACTGAGTACGAAACTTCCTTATATGTATTTCTACTCTCAATATTAAAGCATGCACGACTCATATCATTTACGGGTACTCTTTTCACACATTGAGATTTAATACTTAATGGTTGAGTTTGAATGAGCTTTTTCTGGTTAAATTGAGTTGAAAATCTAATATTAGAACAGGATCTTTGCTTTAAGATTGAGTAAATCGCTTCTACCATTTCTGGACCATATTTAATCTGGTCAAACTTTTGTTTTATATCACTAAGTGTATTTTCTGTTAATAAATTAATAGCCCCATCTACCTGTGTTTTTAAAAGATAAAGCGGGATATTAGACATCCCGGCAAGTAAATTTCCCCCTGGGATTTTTTCATGATATGCCCAGATTTGAAAGGGCTTTCCATTTTTGTCAACATACTCATCTCGTCCTCGAGCATATTCATTGTATTCAGATTCTAATATTTGAGCAACCGCAACATTGAGCGTGCAAACGACTTTATGAGTCTCGCCTACGAATTCATTATTGCTTCGAAAACCACAATTGATTTTACTTTCATCAATGGTTTTTGAAATACACCACTCTCCACTGAGGTTTGTACCGAGTCCATAATAACTGTCTTTTGTAACTCCAAGTCCTGAAAAATTAAAGGCCTTTGCGTGAGTAATTAGTAAAATAGGGGCCAATAATAAAATTGTTTTCAAAAATGTTTTTTGCATAAAAAACTCCTTTAAATGGGATCTAGGTTAATATTTTTTTAATTTTGTTCTTGTAGATATAAGTAAATAATTTTTAATTATAAAACTTTTAAAATAGTCATGTTGGCTGAAGTCTTGAGT
>CAZTDX010000035.1:0-37100 GCA_964612425.1 uncultured Pseudobdellovibrionaceae bacterium | reverse complement strand
TCAAATACAGGTTCATTTTCACAAACCAATAATAATTCTTCAGGATCTCAATCTCCAAGCGAAGGGGGCATAGAAAATAGCCATCGTGTGCATCGTTTTGTGAGTAATGATTTTGCAGTGAGAGTTGCCAGCGTGAATGCGACAGATGTTGTTGCAAAAATGCAGCAACTCCAGCAAACAAGACCTTTGCCTACAGTGGCTGTTGGACGATCGATGGTTGGAGCGCTTTTGATGGCAAGCCAATTGAAAGAAGGTCAAGAGGTTGGTGTCCTTGTGCAAGGAGAGGGGCCTCTTTCACGAGTTTATGCTCACGCCGATTTTCATGGACGCGTGCGCGGATACGTGAATGTTCCTCAGTATGAGCCGGCAAGTTATTCTTCTGTTCTCAGTTTACAAGAAGCCATTGGTGGAGGAATGCTCACCGTGGTTCGTCATCAACCCTTTCAGCGCCAGCCCTACCAAGGCACAGTACCTCTCGTGAGTGGTGAAATTGGTGATGATATTGCTTTTTATCTTCATCAATCTCAACAAATTCGAAGTGTGACTTCGTTGGGTGTTTTCTTGGATACCTACGGAAGGGTAGAAGCTGCTGGCGGTGTCATTGTAGAAGTTATGCCTGGGGTAGAAGATAATATCATTTATAAGATTGAGGAGAATCAAAAAAAAGCTTCACGGGAAATTTCAAAAATGATTCGTGAAAAAAAATCACCTTTGGAACTTGTTCAACCTTATTTAGAGGGCATTCCATTCACTGAAATTCCTCACCCTCATTACATTGAATATTCATGTCCTTGTAGTGCTGAAAGAGTTAAAAATGCACTAACCATTTTAGGTTTAGAAGAGCTTGATGATATGATTGCTAAACAAGAAAAATCTCACATTGTTTGTCAGATGTGTGGACGACCTTATGAATTGTCGATTGAAGATATTCAAAATGTGAGGAATGCACTCTACAAAAGTTCGTTACATTAGGTAACTTTGATCTTTTAATTAGAAGCGGTCTCAAAAATGGTTGATACTTCGTTGTCTTCGTCGGCCCCTCTTCCTGCGACTTCCAGGAAGGAAGCTCACTGTTAGGCTTTAATTTTTAAGACCTGACTGATTTCTCTCATTGAAAATGAAAGTCTGTGGCAAAGATCAGTAAGTTCTTCGAGCTGGCTGTTCATTTTAACGATCAAATCAGTTGATTCAAAATCATCATCAGTTTCAGAAAATAATGAATCATTTTCTCTTAGTTCTCTCCAAAGGTCTTGATTTTCGATAGGATCTAATGGGCCCATCATACGCACCTCCGCTATTGACGTGAATGTTATATATGCCTTTAGTCTAGGATTTTATTGGATCACTTCTCAACCTAAATTCTTATAATTTAAGTATTTTTCACTTTTTGTTAACGCATCATTTATTAACCTCCTTTGTAATCGCAATCTATAAACAAACCAATTCTATTTAGGTTCTTTTTCAGCAGAATCATTTATACTCGCAAGATAGGGATTGCTTATCTGCCGCCGTAAGTTCTTCTCTTTTTATTTGAAGCGCTAAGTATGTTGCCATGACACTTTTTTCAGCATCGTTATGTTTTAAACCCAAAACGTGTCCTAATTCATGAATGAGTAAGCTCTCTAAATTAACACCCGTAGAATTTTGCGAAGTATCGGTAAAGAAGGTAAAGTTTTTGGCATTGACTCTTAAATCAGCCTCTTGGATTTGATCCCCAACCCAGTAAATAGAAGTTCTGGCTTGTTCCGTTGTTTTTTCGGACTCCCAGACTTTGAGCCAGTAGATGGCAGACTTACCGTCTTTTGCGGGAGAGGAGGACTCTCGATAATTCGTGCTTACAATACTAAAGAGGGGGTGCCCCGCGTTGGCTTCCCACACTTTTATGGCTCGCTCTAAGGCTGGGATATATTCTCGCGGAAAATCAGCATGAACGAGGAGAGGAATCGGCGTGTGATCCTTCCAAGAGATTCTTTGCCCATAGACGTTCTGGACAAAATTACAGGGTTCTTCTGCTTTTGGAGTTGGTGCACAAGCAAAGAGTCCCAAAATGACCCCGGCCATACCGAATCCAAAATAGATATATTTAAGCATCGCATTATTTCCTCGTTAAAGTCTATCCTTAATCAAATGGGTAAGATGACTACTCAAGTGACTCTATAGAATGTCTCATTTTCAAACATTGGACCAATATGAGACAAAGGGTGTGGCATGTCTTATCCTATTGTAATTATTTAATTATTTTTCGTTTCAAAAAGAGACACTGCGACTTTTGTTTGTTTATAGTTTGTTCAAGGGCGGCAATTTTGCGCCACCAAAAAATTGAAAGTGTTTAGTTGATGTAGTTAGTGTCAAAATGTTTGGCATCATACTTGCTTTAGTCTAGTTGTACCATTCGAACTCCCGCCGCAATCGCGGAGATCACGGAGTTCCACAAACCCACCTAATACCTACCTTTTGGAGGGAGTTTCAAAAAAGAAGCTCCACCTCCTCCTCTGTGTGGGGACGTATAAGGGGATTTAAATCTTTAGTATAAAAAATCCTTATGTAGATTCTGCTGAAAAAGGCCTACTTCTTCGTTGGAAAAGCTTAAATGGAGCGGTTTTATGAAAGTCGTGGCTTTTGATTTCTATTATTACAAGAAGCGGTTTCAAAAATGGTTCAGACGAGGCGTCAAGGAGGTCCCGACTGAGGCTTCCTTCCTGGAAGTCGCAGGGAGGGGCCGACGAAGACAACGAAGTATCAACCATTTTTGAAACCGCTTCTATTTAGTTTTGGAATAGTAACGGTAACATAGTCACCATCTCTTTCTTGAATGATGGCATTCTCAATAATCGGATGCTGAAAGGGGAACTCCTCCCTAAAGCTTTGAAACTGCTCGCTTGAAACCTTATGAAATTCGTCTGTCGACTGATCCTTAAAAGATCGATTCCCTTGAACTGAAACTTTGTCGGCTTGGACCTTCACCTGAATCGATTTTTTATCATAATCAGGAATATAGGTTTTTAAAACATAGGCATCAGGTGTTTCTTTAAAATCGCTTTGTCGATCAATTAACTTATAAAAAGGATCTGCTTTTTGAGTATTAAAAGGCTCCATTTTTTCGGCCTGTTCAAGTTTTTGCTTTAAGAGTTCGCGATTAAAAATATGGTCCTGTGACTTAAGATTTTTCTCCATATTAGTTTGCCGTTCAGAACGATACTTTTCAAAAACTTTACCCTGTTGGTCCAGTTCTTGTTTATTGAGTTCCTTTGTGTTTTGGTAGCGATTTCTAAATTCTTTGTTTTCGTTATCAAGTTGCAAAGAGTGTTTTTTGTGTTCTGTTTCTAGCTCTTTTTTATTTTCAGTTTTAACTTTATAGAACTCTTGGTCTTGCTTTTTTTTCTGCTCTTCAATTTTGTGATCACCATCGTTATGGGTTTTTTCTATTTGTTGTCGGTATTCCGTTGAGACTTTAGCAAGTTGAGTTTGGCCTTTTAATTGAGTTTCAGATAAGCTTTGTTGATTATTTTTATGCAAAGTTTCAAATTGTTTATGATAGCGACTTTGAGTTTCAGTGAGATCTTTGGAGTGCTTTTCCTGGATACTCTCTAAATCAGAGTGCTGTTCTTCAACTGTGTTACGCCGTTGGTTTTCAAATTCAGAATTAAGAGCCTTAAGCCTTTCGTTTTGACTAAGGCGCTGCTTTTGCAAATTTTTATCGTAAGATTGTTTTTCTAAGCCGAGGGATTTTTTTGCGGAATCAATTTCTTTCTGGCCATCTATTTTTTCTTGTTCAATTTGAGACTTAGTTTTTGTTTTAATATGATTAATTGCAGCTTCAGACGTATTAACAATGGAGTCCTTTTTTTCATCATAGGATTTACGAAGCTGATTGATTTCACCTTCTCTTTGCTCAACCAATTTATCTTTCCGCTTTTGATACTCTTGATTTAATTGACTGAGTTCATTATTTTGATTTTCTCGCGCTTTTCCGACATCCATAATTAAATATTAAAAGTGATTAAATAAATTTAGACTATTAATGATACTGTGGAGTATTGGCTCGAACAGTATTCTCCACGATGTTAAAGTAAGTCCTCACCAGTATTTCAAAACTTTTTGGTTCAAGCTCTTCTAGAAATGCCACTTTTTCATTGTAAGTTTTTTTAGAAATAAGTTGAGATAAAAGGTCTTGCACTTGTTTTAACCTCTCGACATCGAGAGGGTTCACTTTATCAGAGGGGTCTTTTAATACTTTAGCGATTGTTTGATTATCAAACAGGATATGAACTCCTCTTGTAGAATGCTGAAGTAGAGCCTCCATTTGTTGCAGGCCTTTTTCTTCTATTTTTTCCACAACCGCCTCCTTGCGATAGAGTGAAATGCTCCATTGATATAATGGTCATGAAAAATAAAGACTCTTGCAATCAAAATTTCTGTACCTTGACGTGATAGGCTATTGATGTGATTAAATAGAGAAATGAGTAAAGCTAAAAAAGAGTCCAATCAGAATTCAAAAAAAATAAGACCAAAGTCACCTTCAAACAAATCGCTTTTAAATAAATCACTTGGCAATAAGTCGATGACGGTCGCTCCAATTGTTATTGATGAACCAAAAAAATGGATTTTTAAATCAGAATCAGAGCTTTACAATCATTTTCAAATACCAATTTCAATCTTAGAAAAAGAATTTAATGATCACAGAGATCCTGATGATTTTACGGATAAAGAATCAAACTTAATGCAAGAATTACTGGAGTTAACATTAGATGAACCTGATCAAATATGGATGGACAACGAAGTAACCAGTGAATTCCCCATTTACCACTTTCATAGAATGTTTGAAAATGACGATCACAGAGTTTATTATGTGGCCTCTACCTATTTATTCGATGAAGACCCGACCTTTATTTTTATACATTTTCCTACTAAATCGATGGAACTCGCGGATCATTTTCGACGCGGCCAGATAGTTTTTGATCGTAGCATGGCTGAATTTGAGCCGGCACTTATTGAAGGTGATGGTTTGACGGAAGGAGATCCCCTTTCCTTTGGGTTATTTTCAGCTATGCTTAAAGTGCGATCAGACAAAGATATTCCTATGGAAAAATTTCGCGACTTTGCTAGCCTTCGTGAAGAGACCATTGAGTCACCAGATGAAATTTGGCGAAGCTCCGATTTTCAGGGAAATCGCTTAGTGACTTTTATTAAGGAATACAATGAAAACTCTGGTTACGCTGATTTACATTACATTGTGATTACCCAGGAGGATGGACAGTCATCCACGGTACATTCATTGTTATTTTCGTTTCCTACGATCGACGAAACACTTATTGAACGTTACCGAAATGGTGAAAACTTACAAGCAGAAGAAGTAGTCCAAGAAAACAGTCACTAAAATTTATTTAAAAACAATAACCATTGAATTGTATTACGAAATCTTTTGCAAAACTAGAGCTTTCTTGACCATAAAACGGATGCATTTTGGCGAGGACACCATTTTGTTTTTCAGCATAAGTTGCAGGATTCGCATAGAAAGCTGGCATTAATATATTCCAATCCTTCATCCATACCCCATCTTTATAGACAGAAAACTTTAATACATCATAAGACGCCGTAGGGTCTTTGAGGTCCACGACAAAACTATATTTTGAAAATGTATCAGCCATTTCAGGGATTGTACCTAACGTTTTCTGCAATTCACCTGAGATAGAGGCCCACTGCAAACCATTCATGGCGGTAGTCATAGGTGTTTTTGTATTTAGTTTTTCAACCCAGACTTTCATGGGGGTATCATCTTGATAGGTCTCGCCTGAAGGGCTGGCCTTCCATTTTCTGAGTTGAATTTGGTAAACCGAATTTTGAAAGTCTGGGTGGATTTCTGGTATGTAAATTCTTAATAAATCGGGGTGATAATATCCATACTGATCATAATAAACCATTAAGCGAATTTTAATAAGATCGGAGTCCTGCCAATTGCACAAAGCGATGTCTTTGGGTTTATTATCTTCATTCGTGTCGATGGGGAGGCGGCTTGAAAGATCTGTACTGGGGTCGACTAAAATATTAGGTGCAGGAGCAGGGTTGCAACTTTGGATTAAGATCGCCATTATCAGTAAGCTCAGGCACTTAATTATATTCGTTCTCATTTTTAACTCCAAGAGCATATTTAAAAGTTAGTTTGATTCAAAAATATAAGGAGCAATAATTAAACCAAAGACCTGTCTCAGGTTGAGTTGATTTTAAAATAAAAATGGTTTGATTTGAGACAGTATAAAGGTCTAGCAAATTTTTGTTAAACAGGTGTTTAAAAAAAGTCCTGAAATTACTATTTTATTAGACCTGAAATATTCTGAATGGGAGTATGTATCTACGATGAAAAAAAATGAATCCATCCATTTCTTAATTGTAGAAGATGAAGTAGAAGTCTCCGATGTGGTATGCTTATTTCTCGGAGGACACTTTGATGCGACTTTCACTGTCGCTGGGAGTGGTAAAGAGGCTGTCGAGAAGTTAAAAACGACATCAACTCCCATTCACATGGTTGTTTCAGACTACAATATGCCAAATGGAAATGGGGCATACCTCTTTGAATATCTAAAAGAACATCATCCAGAAATGCCCTTTTTACTAGTGACAAGTGATTCTTGGCATGATCATAAAGAATTTCATGATTCTAAATCTGTAGGTTATGTGGCAAAACCATTTACTGATTCTTTGATAGTGAATGAAGCTCGTCGAATAATGGATGTTTGTAAGGTGCCAGTTCATATTGAACACCAGTTTGTTGGAATTTCACTTCAAACGTTACTTAATATTAGATCTGTCATTCACCCTTTATTTATTCGGTTGAGTGATGATAAATATGTAAAGTTTATTAACTCAGGTGTAGAAATCACTCTTGAAGATTTCGAAAAATTTAAGCAAAAAGGTATTCAAAATTTATTTGTAGAGCGAAAACATTTTGCTGAGTTTATACATCAATTTAAGAAAAAAGTTCTCGGTGGTATGTTGTTTAAAGGGATTCATGCTAAACCTCATGAGGCACTAGAGCTTACGGCTTCCGTCCATGATGTTGTGTTAGGTGCTGTGCGTGCCTTTGGAATTTCAAATGATACAGAAGAATTAGCAAAAAAGAATATTACTTTTGTTCGAGATCTGATTCAGAACCAATCGGAACTAAGTTCATTAGTTGATTGGGCAAAGTTCACACAGCAAGATTATACTTGCGCTCACAGTATTTTGATTAGTTATTTAACTACAGAAGTGGCTAATTCGCTAAAGTTAACAACGCCCCATGCGACTGACGTTTTGGCCTTGGCCGCATTCTTCCATGATATCTCATTGGATAATCACCAAATTAAAAATGAATCACGTTTTATTAAAGCGTTAAGTTTAAATTCTAAAATAAATAAAAATGATTTAGATACTGTTAAAACTCATACCGAAGGCTCTGTAGCTAAGTTAAAAGAATGGTTACTTTGCCCCGAGGAACTCATTCGAGTGGTACATGAACACCATGAAAAGCCAAATGGCTCAGGGTTCCCAGAGGGTAAAAATGATCTTCAAATCGGCGAATTATCCACATGTTTTATTGTGTGTGAAGATTTAGCGCAGTCTTTTTTAGAATTGAAAGATAAGTCTTCTGTTGAAGACTATTTTAAATCGCAATCCACTATTTATACAAAAGGATTATTTAAACAAGTTTATGATCATCTATTAAAAAAACTGCTAGTGGGAACCAACTCGAGCAGCGCCGCGAGCTAATTACTATTTTCAACGAAGAAGTAGATTTTTTCGAAAGATTCTAACTGACTTTCTTAAAGTCGACCTCTGGATGACTTTCCACAAACTGCTTTACGTAGGCGATTATCTGTGAAAGAGCTTCAGCAGAGAGGTTGCTAAATTGCAAACCAATTTCTGTTTTCTCAGTATTAATAAAAACCACTTCTCCTTGAAAGTGTATAGGGAATGGTAAATTAGTACTGTTAATGATACCTTTGATTTTCTCACCCAAGCTGAGTTGTTCAAAGCCACGAACGCCCAATCCTCCTTGACTTAAAGAAACGAGTTCGGATTTCTTGCCTTTAAGTTCGCCTTCAACGATTGTCATGAGTCCATTGATTGGTACCCGTGAATTCGCTCGACGAGTGATTCCTAGTTTTTCGATAATTTCTTCAAATTGAAATAATTCCTTCCAATTTTTATTTGGTCCTTGGCTGACGAAAATATATTGATGCGCTAGTTTAGTTTTTAAATATTGAATCATGTTATCAAAAGTAAAGGGCCCAAGTTCTGTGTCGTTATCTTTAATAAACCAAAAAAGTTTATTACTCTGCATTTCTTTTCTAATTTGGTTTTCATTTTCAAGAGTTTGTTTAAACTCAGTGAGTAATTTCCAGCTACTTTGACCTTTCGTCCAAAAGCGCCCTTCGTTCCATTGGTTATTATTAATAGATTCGAGGACCTCTTGTGATTTGTAAGGTCCCGATACTTTGTCATTAAGTAAGATAAACCACTTTTTATCAGCCATGATTTCTTCTCGGTGAAAACTAGAAAAACATGATCAGATATTAGGCTTTATGTCAAAAAAGTTTTGGATACTGTTACAAATTGAGACTTAATCTTTGACTCAATTCTTTCTGCTTTGCAAAGTGAGGAGGTGTCTCAATATTAATTAATGGAAGGGTTTTGTGTCGACTATAAGGATGAGGATTGGATTTGATGCTAAGAGAGCCTTTTGTAATTATCGAGGTCTAGGGAGCTACTCTAGGCTTTTGATTGAAAGTTTAGCGAGAACCATGTCTAGCGAAGAAAATGCTTCTTGGCTTGAGCTTTTTTTAATGACTCCTAAAATTTCCATGAGCCAAATGCAAAAGTGGCCTATGGAGCAATTTCCAAAGGCTGCTATAAATAGAGTTATGCCAAAAGGAATTGCCAGGTTATGGCCTGAATACTGGCGTGGATATTCGCAAGTTGAATGTTGGAAACGTCATGACTTAGACCTTTATCATGGGTTAAGTCATGATTTGCCCTGGAGTCTTAATGTTAATGGCAAGAGCAAAACAAAAACTGTTGTTACAATTCATGATTTAATTTTTATTCGACAACCAGAGTTGTACCCCTGGTGGGATAGGCCTATTTACACCAAAAAAGTAACGCACTCTTGCCATGTGGCTGATTCGATTGTGGCTATTTCTCAGCAAGCAAAAGCCGATCTTATGGAGTTTTTGAATATTTCCCCAGAGAAAATAAAAATTATTTATCAAGCAGTTCATCCTCGTTTTTATAAAAGTGAAAATAAGTATCAACCCGTTGCCGCGAATTCATCACGGCCCTATTTTTTATTTGTGGGTGCGCTGGAGACTCGAAAAAATGTTTTGCGCTTAGTTCAAGCTTTTTCTCAAGTCAGCGAAAAAGTAAAAGATTTTCAGTTGATTATAGTGGGCAAAGGGAGACTTAAAAAAAACATCCTCGACTTGGTGGACTCTCTATCCTTAGGGGATAGGGTTATTTTAAAATCAGATGTAAAGTCAGAAGATTTACCACCACTCTATCAAAATGCCTTTGGTGTAGTTTATCCATCGCTATTAGAAGGATTTGGACTCCCCATCGTTGAAGCCATGATGAGTGAAACACTGGTTTTAACCAGTCAGGGCAGCTGTTTTCCTGAGGCGGGAGGAGAAGCAGCATATTATGTTAATCCCTTAAGGATTGATGAAATTGCAGAGGGAATGTTAAAGCTGATCCACCTCAGTTTAAGCGAGCGGCAAGAGCGCATTGCCTTAGGATTGCAGCATGTACAAAGATTTCATTGGAAAAACACAGCCAATGAATTATTAAATCATTATCAATCATTATTATGATTTAAGGGGAAGATATGAAATATGTTTTGGTAGGAACAAATAGACCTAATTCCAATAGTCGCAAAGTGGCAGAGTTTATACAAAAAATTTATTTAGACCTTCAGGAAAATATTGAAATTTTAGATTTAAAAGATTTTCCCTTTCATGAATTAAAAGGAGATCTCTATGGTAAGGCCCTCCCTGAAAATGTAGCGTCGTGGATATCAAAAATAAATCATTCAGAGGGTTTGATTATAGTTGTTCCTGAGTATAACGGATCAATGCCGGGAGCCTTAAAATATTTTATTGATTATTGGTCTTACCCGGATTCCTTTGAGCATCGGCCTGTTTGTTTTGTGGGGCTCGGTGGAATGTTTGGTGGTTTGCGGCCTGTTGAGCATCTTCAACAAGTGTTTGGTTATCGAAATGCATTTGTTTTTCCTGATCGAATTTTTTTACAAAATGTTTGGAAAAATATTAATGCTCAAGGCGAGCTAACCGATAAAATTACAGTAGAACTTTTAGTAAGCCAATCAAAAGGATTTCAGTCCTTTTGCCGCGCGCTCAGAGCTGAAAAGTTAGATGCGCATCACTTGTCGCTTACAAGAAACAAAAAATAAAAACTCTTAGCTTTTTAATATTTGATCTAATTCTAGTAAAAATTTTTCTCCTGGAATACACAAAATGTTTTTCTTTTTAATAACATCTTTTCCTCTATAAATGAGGATGAGTTTTGCTTCTCCCGTTTTTGTTATTATAAAATAAATAATATCAAATAGATATAAAAATTTAAAGCTTTTTATTTGCCAGTTAGGACTTTCCTCAGAGCCTCGTTGCCTTGCTCTTCAGGAGGAGGTGCGTGTCCTCGTAGAGCCCACAGACTTCGCTGTACAGCATCTGAAATATTTTTATCGGGATTTTTTTGAGAGATATCTCTGAGGGCTTGCTCTGCGACCGCTTTATCTTTCTGTTTGCTCGCAAGACCTTCGATGGACATAAGTTGAAGTACTCGAAATTCCTGCTGGAGCGGAGGACTTGTGATATTAATAGCGCTGGGATCAATTTGCGCAAATTCTTTCAAGTGATTTATTGAATCCGTTAGCGGTGACTGAGTTAGAAGTTCAATAGCTAATAACTTTTCATCACCAGAAGAATAACTGGAGGTAGTAACCGCGTACACTTCATCGAGTTGTGCTTTGGTGAGTGATTGAGCCAATTGAGTGATTTTTTTTGATTCAAGCTCGGGTTGCTCGGTGAGCTGACCGATTCGTTGCGAGAGCTGTTTAAAATCTTCATGCCACTCTTTAGAGCCAGCGGAATTTGTATTAAGTGTTTTACTGATATCTGATTGTGATGATGAGGGTGCGCCAGTAGAAGACGTTTCGCTTGAAGGTGTTGTTGGACGATTGACAAACTCATTCGTGCCAACTTCATTTTTTGGGGAATTAGGTTTGAAAAAAGCATAATAAAAAACAAGTCCCACTAAAATGAGACTCACAAGAATTAATACCTTAATTTTCTTTTTTATCATCGAACATCAAAGCCATTATAAAGCGGAATATTGACCGCTTGGCTCCAATTCGCATCTTGTGTCGGACCCCAAACTTGGCCACTCAGTGTACGTAAAATACCGTCGGCTTGAAGTTGGAGTGCTTCTCCTTGGGGACTCATCACATAGCTAATATCCGAGGAGTCCCAAACATTTTTTGTTTCCTCTAAGGTTCCTTGTTCTGGATGAACCTGAAGAATTTTATAATCATCCAACACGATAAATAAACCGGATGTATTTTTATACTGAGTTCTGAATCCAATGGCCGGGCGTGGTAGCGGAGTAAATGGCCCCCACTTGGCCTCACGGAAATTGTAAAGACTAAATTGGTTTTGATAATCGATTGTGGCTAAATATCTTTTATTTGATAGGTCAAACTCTTCTAAGTCAATGGGTGGCTTTCCTGAAGGAAGTGCTGTTTTGAGAGAGAGAAGTTTAAAATAAGAATAGCCATCTTCAGTGGGGCGTGTATCGCCAATGAGTGAGTAGGGGTCGAGCGAAAAAGCAATTCTTGGAGAGAAAAGAGTAGGGCCAAAGCTAGTTCTCTTGAGTGAGCCAGTGCCGGCGACTTCTCGGTTAAAGGAGTTGGTTCCGTCAATGAGTCTTGCTTCGGGCCGGTCTTTTTTAATTAAAAAAAGTGCTTCCCTTGGTTGAATCACTTTTTGATTAAAAACAAAATTAGTGCGACCAAGAGCCATGAGTCTGGCCATCTTCTTGTAGAGTGGGTGAAAGTTCTCACCAAACACCACCACGCGAGCGTAATATTCCATTTCTACTCCATGGGAGCCACCATAGCGAAAGGAAGAATCGCATCCTTCTAAGTTGGTGTTAGCGTAAGGACCAAAGTTGCAGGGAATATGTCGATAACCTTCCGTATGACGAGCCTCATGGATAACCACTCCAACTCGACCAAGAGTGGAAAGTTGAGCCCAGCCATCTTGCATAGTAAAATACCCACCACGATTGTATGCGGTGGCCCAGGGAATATCGTTGTTTCGATTCATTCCAGAAGTCTGCTCTTTAAGCCATGAATAATATTGAACGGTTGGAACGAAGTTACCCACGAGCATGTGGGATGATTCCGCTTGAAAACGTCCATTTTCAACCACGGATAGATCATTGAAAAGTTTCTTTGTATCAATTTGTGAATTGCAAAGTTCAATGCCGCCAAAGCTTTTGGTGTTAATTTTAAAGTCACTGACGTATTGATCAGCCTTACTTTTTTCTGTGCAATCAAATTCGTTATCAAAAACTGGTAAGGCTAGAGCTGAGATTGCATAAAAGATAGAAAGAAATAAGCTTACTTTTAAGCTCCGTCTTAAGACCTTCATCGTGTTTTTTAAGTATTTATTCATGGTTCCCCTCCACTTCAAATTTTTCTTGGCGAAAACATAGAAGTAATTTAGAAGGAGGGAAAGCTCATTCTTGCATAACAAATTGCATAAAATATAAGAAGTTTAGTCTATGCAATCAGAATTATCGCATTTATCATGAAAGAACAGCGAGGAGTTTCCCCATCGATCAAAATTTAAATTCAAATAATCATGCAAAACATGGTCTCATGGCGTTGGCCATTGGTGCTCTCGGGATTGTCTTTGGGGATATTGGAACATCTCCGCTCTACGCCTTAAGAGAGTGCTTCTCCCATGAACATGGAATTCCTTTGGAGCCGGCCAACATCTTGGGAGTTCTTTCGCTCATCCTTTGGGCCTTTATCATTACCATTTGTGTAAAATATATGTTTGTGGTGATGCGCGCGGATAATAGAGGTGAGGGTGGTATTTTATCGTTGATGGCGCTAGCCCAAAAGAGTGTGGTAAAGGATGGCTTCCTTTATGGCGCGATTATTATTTTAGGAGTGGCAGGGTCAGCATTACTTTATGGTGATGGTATGATTACTCCGGCGATCTCCGTATTGAGTGCCGTTGAGGGATTGGAAGTATTGGCTCCAGGGCTCAATCCTCTGATCGTTCCTATCACTTGTGTTATTCTTACTTTTCTTTTTGCCTTTCAATCTGCGGGAACTCACAGAATTGGTGTGGTTTTTGGTCCAACAATTCTTGTTTGGTTTGTTATTATTGGAGCGCTTGGTGTGGGATCGATTATTTCCACGCCTGAAATTTTAACCGCGATTAATCCCTGGCATGGTCTGAATTTTTTATTAACTCATGGTTATCGTGGCACTTTGATTTTAGGGAGCGTGGTGCTTGTTATCACGGGCGGAGAAGCTCTCTATGCTGATATGGGGCATTTCGGAAAGCAACCCATTCGATTGGCTTGGTTTGCGGTGGCAATGCCTGGTTTAGTATTAAATTACTTTGGGCAAGGAGCGCTTTTGCTGAGATCTCCAGAGGCCATAAGCAATCCCTTTTATTTACTCGCCCCAGATTGGGCCGTGGCTTTTTTAGTGGTGATTGCTACTGTGGCAACGGTTATTGCTTCACAAGCTTTAATTTCTGGAGTGTTTTCTCTCACTCGACAGGCAGTACAACTTGGTTATTGTCCTCGCATTCAAATTATTCACACTTCAAGTCGTGAAATTGGCCAAATTTATATTCCGGCAGTAAATTGGTCTTTATTTGTTGGAGTTATTTGGCTTGTGTTTGAGTTTGGTTCTTCAAGTCGGCTTGCTTCTGCTTATGGAGTCGCTGTAACCGCTACGATGGTGATAACAACGCTGCTCGCTTGGTTAGTCTCTGTTCGTCTATGGAAGTGGTCTCGTTGGGCTGCGGGATTTTTATTTATTGGTTTTTTTATAGTGGATAGCGCATTCTTTTTCCCTAACCTTTTAAAAATTTCCCATGGAGGATGGGTCCCATTAGCTGTTGGTGTAGTTGTCTTTACTCTTATGACCACTTGGAAAAAGGGACGACGAATTCTTGCTGATGCCTTGAAGGCTCGTTCTGTTCCCATGGATGATTTCTTAGCTAAAATTAAATCCAGCCCTCCTCATCGCGTTGCAGGCACAGGGATTTATATGTCTTCAGATGTTTGGGGCGTACCAGTGCCACTCCTGCATAATTTAAAACACAATAAAATTATTCATGATCGAGTGATTATTTTAACGATTCTATCTGAGGAAGTGCCAACGATTCCACGAGAAGAAAGAGTGAGTATTCAGGAGTTGGGTGAAAATTTTTTCCGCGTGATTGCCCGCTATGGCTTTATGGAAACACCCAAAATCAGACATATTTTTGAGGCCTGTCGCATGAAAGGCATCGATATTCATGTGGAGCAGTCAACCTTCGTACTTGGTCGCGAAACTATTCTCGCGTCTAAAATTCCTGGAATGGCAATATGGCGAGAAAAACTTTTTGCTGTCATGACCAAGAATGCTCAGCGGCCCACGGCCTTCTTTCGTATTCCACCGAATCAGGTGATTGAGATGGGTATCCAAGTAGAAATCTAACTGGATTCCGCTGCAAAAGGTCTACTTCTTCGTTGAAAAAGTTTAAATCTCACTCAATGTAGGGGAACTACACCTCGTTCGATTTAAACTTTTCCGCCTCGAATTAGACTCTTTTGCAGCGAAATCCAACTGGGCCTAGGTCTAGTTTTGTTTATAATATAAACATTATTTACAAAATCTTACAAATTCTTAAAAATTTCTATTGCCTAATGATACCAGGTGTTTCTAGGCTTAAGAATAAGTTTTCAGTACGGAGATAAAGCATGCAGCCTGGTTTTTCGGCCATAACAAATTCTAAGTATTACCATCCGTCGTTTAATTCGGCGATTTTTGATGGTCCTATCAGAATTTATTTTGTCCAATTCCATGAAACATATGCTTTAAAAATATACTTTCAAATTCAAGAGCATTTCAAAAATTCCATCGTACAAAGCAAAGAGACCGCAAAAAGAAACAACAACACTGTTGCCATAATGATTTACCCTACCGAAGATAGTTTTAATAAGGCGTTTGAGGGCGTTTTTGAAAATCAAAATCCCCTTCGAAAATTAGTCAGCGGAAAAGATGCGATCTTTGGAATGCTTGCTCCGGTTACTGAAACTAATGTTGGTCAGCTCATGGATGAGCTGTCTGACATTTTTAATTGTTGGGAAGTGGATTCTTTAGCTAAAGTGATATCGTCTGAAATTCCAAATCCTATTCAAGACGTCGTGTAAACAAAATATTTTCGTCGCTTTAATTGAGATAATCTATGTTTGATAAAGCAAAAAAAAATCAAAAGGGACAAATTATACTAGAGTATGTTTTGCTTCTTATGATTGGGATTATGGTTGGAAATATTTTAGTAAAACAATTGACTGCATTTAGTGATGATAACGATAAGCGCGGAGTGATTATCAATCGTTGGCTAAAAATTTGGGAGTCCATAGGAAAAGACTTGCCCGACAAATAGTGGTCTCGACCTTAATTAAATCAGTTTTATTTATTAAAAAGCTAGACTAAAGTTCTAATTCAGACCTTTTCTGTACGCGACATTAGAGAAAATGACACAAAATTTTATTAGCAACATAAGTTATTTTGATACAAAATAATAAGACAATAAAATTGTAATACATAAATATTATTTATTTAAACTTTGTATCAATGATTCGAGATGATCCATAGTTTGGATTGTCTTGTGTCAGAAAGTGTATCGATAAAGGTACACGATACAGTTTTGTTGTGAGAAAACCACACGAGTTTATTAAACAATTTCGAATTTAGTGCTTAAGTTTTTTTCCACTGAGTCCGAAGGATGGAATGGTTTTGTTAGTTGATACTAATTTAGAACGTAAACAAAAAAGGTCTGAAAAGACTTTTAAGGAGGAAAGTAGGATGAACGTAAAAATCAAATTAACCATGGCAACCCTAGCCACGCTGATGTTGGGCTCTGGTTGTACGAAGAGTAGCAGTAGTAGCAATAGTGAGACTCCGAATACGCCAACGTCGACGACGCTGACAATTTCAGGAAGTTTACAGCTTTCAGGAAGCAATGCCTCTAGTTCCGTTGGATCTATGAGTGCTAATACAAAGATTGGTACCTCGGCGAGAAAAGGTAAAACAAATTCTTTCAGTGCAAGTGACTATCGTGTGGCTTGCGCAACTTTTGAAGTCGTTCCTAAAGCATGCGGTTCAACTGTCGACTCTGCAGGAGCCTTTGCGCTTTCATGTGATGGCTATAAAGGCGTTCCTTTTGGATGTTATGTATTTAATTCTGTAAGTTATAAAAACTATCCAATTACTTTTAATATTGAAACTTCGAACGATACGACAGAAACTTCTGCTCCAAGTGTGACAAGTTCGTTGTCTTCAGTTTCGATTGTTGTTGATACGGACACTGGTTTAGCAACTGCTGCTGCTGTAGTTGAAGATCCTGCTGCGGTGACAACGATTGCAGTTGATACCACGGCCATTGGAGCGCTTGATGGTACTTGGATTGTTGCTCCTAAAGCTTATGCTGATGTTGCTTCCAAGTATTCTTCTGAAGATTTTCTTGGAATCAAATTGCTCGCTTGCTTCAAAAATTATTGGCAAACTTGTGGAATGAGTTGTAGTCCTGAGGAAGCGAAGACTGAATGTGCTAATCCTTCATCTATGGATAGTGAGACAGCCTACGATGCAATGATTCAAGAGCGTCTTGGTGGGTCAGGCTTTCCTATTCTTTTACATTCGTCTACTGAAGGTACAAAAAATTACCTCAGTGTATGGCCTGATAGCGCCAGCCGTGCAGCTTGCGGAGATATCGAAAGCGGATTTACCTTCAAGTTTTCAGACGGTGTAGATAATACACCCCAACACAAAGTGGATCTCGACTTCACTGCGGATAATTGTAACACTGGCGAATCTCCAAATGACTGTTTGGTAAGAAAAGTAGGTACAAGTATTGAAAAGGTTGTTCAAAACTGGTTCCCCATGCTTTATGCTGATGTCCACGGTGACACATCGGCACCTTCTGTAACAGTGAATTGTAAATATATGTACAATGATCTGAATGGAGACATTTGGAATCCAAACCAAGAAATGATTAACGCTTGTCAAAACAACACTGGCGGAATTTCATGTATGTCTGGTGGCGATCCAATGAATGCTACTCGTAACTATGTTCTTTCAACAATTTATAGTGGTGTTAATAAAACCGGTACTGACGACGCGGTTCTTACTGCAGGGCACTTTTCAGACCTTGACTTCACTGACAATGTCGTTGCTGAAGGTGATGCTGCTTATGGATATGGATACCGAACTTGGAATCCAGACACACACACTGAGGAGTGGAATGTTTTAGATAATCCAACTCGTACTGATCTCGGTGGTTGTTTGCAATGGCCTGATTGGTCAAAGTGTAGCAGTGGTGGTTGCACTAGCCCACAATATCCTACAATTGTACCTGTAGGTCAGGATGTTACTAACTACGGTCCTAATGCAGATTCAAGTACTGATGATAACAAGTGGAAGTGTTCTTTCTCTGAAAAACGCATGTTAGTTCAAAACGATAACGGTTATATCGTTATTGGTGGTACAAAGTATTTCGAAGCACAACCCTTCATTACTTTAAACGCTGATACTGCTCCTTCCGATGAAAAGACAAAGTACCAAAGCTGGTCTAAGATTTGTGATGTTGCCGATGGGTCAAATCACAGCTATCAAACATTTCCTGTTGACATGGATTCTACAGATATTCAAGCAGAAGCTTCCAATCGAGCTGGTGGCGGTAGCCCAGAACAGAAAAAAGGTATGTACATGCAGGCTATTTATGAGCAGCTTACAAGCGATGACCACGGTGGTGGTGGCGGTGGAGGAATGAACTTCTATACTTCAGGTAATCGATCGATCACTTGTAATGATATCAAAAATGGTGCTATTTCCGGTACCCCAGCTCTAACTTGGAGTGAAGTTAACAGCGCCTTCAAATATTCTTTTGGTCCATGGCAAGTTGGTCAACTCATTAAGTGTGTGATGCTCGGTATTTCAGCTCACCATGGTTCGGGTGAAATTTATGAAGCTGCTTGGGTAGATCTTGATACTAACTTTCATGGTGTGGGAGAAACTTTTGCTGAAAGTTCTACTCCAGGACTTCCCATTGTATTTGCCAACTTGAAAACCAATAGTTGTATTCCTAAGTTCCAAATGACTCATATGTGTACTACTGATGGTTTCTGTTCACCAAAAGTAATTTGTGATGATTACAACGCTGCTGATGGTGGTTGTGGCGATGGTGCTGATCCTGCATCTCGTATGGCAAAAATGAATATTGATGCTCTACCAAACAACTTCTTCCGATTCTTCGATGTTAAAAATCGTTACGATGTTATGTTCAACCCATCGACGAACTCAAATATTGTTTGTCAACGTGCTGAGTATATGAGTATCACTTCAGAGGATGCTATTACTTCTTCAACGACAAGCGTAGGAATGACCTTTGAAAGCAATCAAGCTGAGATTAACGTCACAAACCCTGGCGCTGATTGTCAAGGTAATGAATTGGGTGCTTCTAGCAAACTAGAAATGCCAGATCCTAAAATGTACACTACATTTACTAAACAATAAAAGCTAATTTACAATTGTTTAGCTAAGTCTTAAGGGGGCCTATCACGGTCCCCTTAATTTTTTTAAATCACTATAATAATTATTTAGAGAGTTATTGAACTAATATTTTCTCTATGGTTGAATTATGTCATAATAGGGAGAACGATATGTCTAATTTCATGTTTGCAAAATTTTCTAAAAAAATTTTAATGACTTTATTTTTCATGATTATTGGGACTTTCTTATTTCTGAATTATATAACCTTTCCTGAGTTGTCCAATAAGGCAGATCTCGCAACTGAAAATAAAAAAATAGAAGAATTAAAGGAGACATTAGCTTCGATGAGAGTTGTTACATGGTTGCTTCCGCAAAAAAAACCATTTTATAGCTTGTATCAATCGCAATTAGAATTCTTAAATCTTCAAATATCTAATCGAATCGATAAAAAAGGATCTTTATTTTATCTTCAGGGTCTTAAAGCAAAAATTCAAACAACTCTAGAATCAGGATTTTTGGGAATGAAAAATGAAGAGCTTTTTAGAAAAGGGAATACTTTATTGGCTATTATTTCACGGTACGAAATGGACAATTTGCGTTCCAGTATTGTTGAATTGCAAAAAGAATCTATTAAATACCAAGCTGAAGAGCAAATGAAAGCTTATGAAACCTTTGGTAAAAGTATGAGTTCTAAAGAGCCTCAAAAGAGTAAGTAACTTTGAGCAAATAATTTGTGATTCGAACGTCTACCAAGCTTACTAGAAGTTAGTTTATTTATAATCGAGTGCTTCTGATGGCTAACTCTTTGAAAACATCGCCACGAACTTCGAAGTTTTTAAATTCATCGAGACTGGTGCCTCCGGGGCTTAAAAGAATAGAGTCGCCGACCTGAGCATTTTTTATTGCACTAGGAACGGCCTCTACCATAGAGGGATATTCTTCACCAGGAAGGCCGCTCACAGTTTTTGCTAAGTTTCGACATTCTCCAAAAAAGTAAAATTGAATTTGAGGATTGTCTTTTAGAAAGTGGAGATCTTTCCAGGGTAAATTTTTATCACGTCCACCGAGGAGTAAATGTAATTTGCAGTGAGGTGGAACAGTTTCGAGCGAACTGGTCACTCCGATTTTGACGCTTTCAATGGTAGTGGCTTTGCTATCGTTGATAAACCGAACACCGTTAAAAGTCCCAACATTCTCCACCCGATGGGAGAGGCCGCGAAACTTTCGCAGGCCTGGATAGGCTATTTCTGGCATTTCCGCTTGCTTAATTATTTCGGCGGCAAGGGCAATGTTATCAAGGTTGTGAGAACCGAGAAGTTCGCATTGGTCTAAATTGTATTTAGTTACAAGCACAGAGGTTCGGTCGGTCCAAATCCATGGGATGTGTTGAGTTTGGTTTTGGCACCAGGAGTACAAGTCACCGCCATTCTTGGCCAGGACCATTGTGTTTTTAGTTTTTGATTCCAAAGTCCACTTAGTTTGATAATAGTCTTCTTTGCTGTTGTATCGCTCTAAATGATTAGCGGTGAAGTAGGTTATGATGGAGTAATCAGCTTTTAATTCTGAGAAATTTTCTAATTGGTAACTAGAAAGTTCCAGCACGATCCAATCAGCTTTAGGTCTTTTTCTTTGGATTAATTCCTTTGAGTATATTGCTAAGGGAATACCTAAGTTACCCCCAACAAAAGAATGGGGTGAAAATTGATTTAAAGCGGATTGGAGTAGGCAAGTGGTGGTGCTTTTTCCAATGGAGCCCGTAATGGCGATTATTTTTTCATTTGTTAAAACACGGTAAGCCAAACTCAACTCACTTGTGAGGAGGAGCCCTTGCTCTACGGCGTCCTTGATCCAGGGCGTTTGGAGTGGGACCCCAGGTGATACGACAAGAGTTTTGGGGCGTCCCTTCGATAGCAATTCTGAACCAGTATTAAAATGAGCTGATTTTGCTTTTTCATCAAAGAGAATCAGCTCATTTTCAGAAATTCCATCTTCAATTAATAATTCGAAAATAGCCTGGCCACTAATGCCGAGGCCAATGATTGCAATAGGTTTGGGTAAATCAGAAAAATATTTTGAAACCATACTGAGCAGAATTATATCGCTTCGTCTTTTATGATACAACTATAAACAGATTAATGCCGTTCACTTTTGTCATCGACCTCACTCACCACATGTGTGAGTGAGGCCAAAATAGTTTCTGTTTTTTTAGGGGTTGATTTTGATATCTAATAGCTCTTTAAAAGCTTCTTGAATTTCAATCACTTTGTAAGGAGTCGTGGGTCTTTTAATACATTGGATAATAAAGTTATTATCTTTAATCCCTAAAGTTGCTTCTTGCAATCCCCCTTGATTTCTTATTTCGTCCACAAAGGTGAGGGTTAAAACGCTGTTGTCCACAAGAGTGATTGTATTATCATCTTGAGTTTTAAAACTACAAATAGAAACTCCGTTGTTATTAAATCTTTCAATGAAAGTGTTAATTTCGCCAATTTTGCCTTCTGAAATGACATAGCTTGTATTTTTATTATTAATAATTTCATTGAGCAATGTAGCGTTCTTGACCGTAATTTGAAAGTTAGCAACGGGGACTGCTTTGAGTATAGCTGAGTTCGTTTGCGACTTAATATAAAGTAAATTTGATTTGTTGATCTGACACATGTTATTGATATCAGAACTATAAGCCGTATAAAACTCATCTGCATTTTGTTGTTTAATTTTACAACTGACATTATTGTGTGTTTTTAAAAAGGAGTCACATTGTAGATCGGCCTTCTCTGTTAAGGCTAACTTTTCATCCAGGGTATAGAGGTTTGATTTGTAGGCGTTGAGTGCAATAGTTAAGGATGATTTTGATCCATTATACTCGTTGACATAAAGGGGGGTGCAATTTCCATTTGAATCCTTACTTTTATTACTATCGTCCTTTTTGTTACAAGCGGTTAAAAATATCGTAATTAATGCGCTTAAGAGCAAAAACTTAGTTTTCATAGGTTCCTCCGTTAAAGTTGGTTTTAATCAATCTATTGAAATCCTGGCTGCGGGCTCTTCTTATACAAATCCCAATTTAAATGCAAGAAAATGATCACTTTTCTTACCGAACACCAACGAACATTTTGACAGACAATCGATGGAACGATCGTTGACAGTTCATCGAAAGATAAAGAAATAATGCCTCTACAAAAAATATAGGAGGAAAAATGGTATCTAAACTTACATTATTTATTTCATTAATTGCATTGGGCTTATCATCAGCATTTGCAGAGACAAAAGCTCCAACAGGTGGTGAATCAGTAAAAAATCACCAGAGCGCTATCACCATCGTCCCTGAGCTTGGTGATACTAACTTTCATGTTACGGGACGTGACAGTGGTTTTAAATCGGCGAGTTTGATCGGTACATCGGCAAGATTTAATACTTCCATGGAAAAAGTGAATTGGTCCGTGGGACTTCAGTATTTGCAAACAGGGTATAAATTAAAACAAGATTTTGGATTTTTATCTATAATTTTAGGTGAAGTTTCCATGGAATATCTCGCAATTCCTCTCAAGGCGGAATATATGTTTGGTGATCCTAATTCTGGAGGATTCAAATTTTTTGCTAATGGTGGCTTAACTACCGCTTATTTATTATCTGCAAAACGTAAAGATATTTATGAAGGTGATGGAAAGGAAAAGGGCATTCGTGGTGATATGAATGGTCTGGATATTCTTGCTGGAGCCGGTATCGGTGGACGATTTGGTACAAGCATTGGTGCCTTTGAAGTTGTTTTTGAATATCAAAAAGGCTTAATGAAAATTGAGAAAGAAGATAATATTAAAAACGAAGGTTATATTGCTAAAGTGGGATATAACTACGCGCTATAAATATTAAAGACTCTTTGTTAATTTATTATGATACGTCCTTAGAAGCCGTCTAAAAAGCGACTTTTCAAACGGCTTCTTAGCCTGAGCCCATCAAAAAAAGTGAAGGGCTCAGGTTTTTTTAATTGGGAAAAATTTTCGATTGGGTTAATTTTTATTGATAATTTTTACCCAGTAATGCTTTTGATCACTCATAGCCATTTGTATCGGAAAACCTTTTTGATCAAATTCAATAAATTCTATTTTAATTTTACCTTCTTGCCAGAAGTAAATTTGTCGATCTAATTTGAGCTCTTCGCCACGAAGTGAAAATATTTTTTTAATTTGTGGATAAAGATTAAGAAAAAAATCTTTATTTTTATTAACCATTTCAATTTCACTCGTCCATTGGAGGGGTAAGTTGGGGTTATCCTCAATTCGAAAGAGAGAAACTCCAAAGCTATTGTAAGCCAGCATAATGAGCTGATGGTTTTGCTTTTTAATGGCGGCATTAAAATCAAAGTTATCTTTGAGATTCTTTTCTGGAACATCTATTTTTACAGAAACATCTTGTTTGTAAACGCCATCGGGGAAAAGCAGTCCTGGCGTGGGTTTAGTTATGGTAGCCACGGGAACACTTTTACAAGAAATAAGTCCGAAAGAAATGGTGAAAATAAATAAACAAGAATTAATTAGTGTTTTCATTTCTATTGGTTAACTTTGATGGTTGATTGTTTTTGTGATGAATTTTTTAAAAAAAACGGAACACCCCAAATGGCACCTAAATATGTTCCTAGAGTTCCAAAAAACAGAGCGTAACCCATTTGGTGTAAGACAATGTGTTTAGCAAAAACCAAGGGAAAAAATCCAACTAAGTTGGTTAAACCAGCAAGACTCAGCGTTGAAAAAACACTGTTTTCTAGTTGGTTTAAAGACATTTTTTGTAAGGCCTCTTCATTTTTAATATAGAGATCCGTGGAAAATACACCATAGTCAATACTAAACCCAAACACCATAAGTAATCCCAAAACCGAAATCAGATCGACCGTGTCTTTAAGGATCAAGGTGCTCAGGAAGAAACAACCCACTCCGCTTAAGAAAGGCAGCACACTTGTAAAAACGAGCTTAAAACTTTTATAATAAAGCGCTAATATTAATAGCGAAAGAATCAATGAAAGTGGAATCATCCAACGCAAATCTTCTTCTAAAATAGTAGAAAATGATTTTAAAGAATCCGCTATGGAGTGAGATTGTGGGAAGTCCTGCTTAAATGATTTTTCTAAATCAGAGGTCGGAATTCTAAGGAGGCCTAAGTAATGTTCCTCTCCCACATAGCTTTGAAGGTATTTGCGCTTTGAGTAAAAGCTGGAATCAAGTTTAGGCAAACTTACAGATATTGAACAAATTTTATTTAAAAACTTTTGATAAAGCTTTTTTTCAGTTGCTGACCAGTTCTTATTAAAAAAATCACAGGCTCCGTCACCCCAAGTTTGAATGTTATTCTTTTGCTTGTCCAGGGGAGGAAGAAAATGAAGAACTCCATCATAGCTGGCATTATTTTTATTGGCCCATGTCCACTCTGGGGGGGGATTTGTGAGGGTGTCATTAAAACTTTTAGAGAAAAGGTAAGTTGGTTTATCAACTTCAGATCGATAAAACCAATCTGTAATACTTTTTTGATCAGGAGTTTGATAGTTAAAGCGACGCAAATCGAATGAAAAATCAGTTTTTAAAATTAAAACCCATCCAAGAATAAAAAAAAGTATAACAGAAGTAGTCCAGCGACTGCTTTTAGGGATTTTTAAATATAAACTATCGAGATGAAAATACTGAGGTAAAAATTCGCAGACAAGATAGCTGCTTCCAAAACCAAAAATAATACCTAATATTGAGAAAAACATCATTTGTTGAATGAGGGGAATACGACAAAAAATAAGAGTCCCAAGTCCCGTCAAGGTTGTGAGTAACCCAATGGCATTGGAAACCCAAGTTTGTTTTGATTCACTATTGAAGGCGCCATGAAGGGCATAGTCGAGGGCTAATCCGGCAATGGCTGACCCAAAAGAAAGCGAAAGCCCGTGGATAGAGCCGTAATACATAACGGTGATGGCCGCCGCTGCCAAAAGTCCAAGGCTTACTGGTATGGTTAGGAGAATGGCAATAGCGCGCTTGTTCCATATTAAAAAAAGGATCAATAAGATGAGACTAAGAGCGCCCATCCAAGAAACCTCATTTAAATCATCTTTAACTGTTTTTTCATTTTGGTAAGCAGCCTGATGATTACCCACCATATTGATTGAAGAATCCCATGGAATGGAAGAAAAGAATTTTTCTGTAGAAACCATTTGCGGGGGAACTTTAAATTGAATAGGGATAAGAATTCTCTGAGATTTTTCTTCTAATAAATAACCATTAGTTTTTTTATACTTCTCAGTAAAACTATTTTTATTTAGATCCACGAAATCTTCCCAGCTTCCAAAGGGATCGATTTGCATGATTTCTAGAAGTTTGCGGTCAGACATAAACGCGAGCTGACTCAGCGTTTGCCGCGATTTTTTTAAATAAAGCTGTCGCTCCGACTCTTCCTTGGGAAAGGGCTTGCGTAAAACAATATCTTCGGCCCAATCCTTTAAGAGGGGTTGTAATTGGGCTAGTTCAGAGCCTCCACAAAATACCAAATGGAGTTCTTGAGCTTGAAATTGCTTTAGCTTTTCACAAATAAGTTGAGCTTTGTCCCATTGAGGCGTGCCATCACTTTTGGGTTCAATAATCATAAAGTTCCACCAAAAGAGGTGAAATTGTGTTTGTGATAATTGAATGTCCTTCATGGACGGAGGAAAAAATATATTAACGCTATTATCGATATAAGAATTCAAAAAGGATTGATTATTTTGATTAAGTGCAGTTTGGGTTTGGGAATAACAATTTAACTGAAGAAAAAAAAACAATAAAAATACCGTGAGAAATTTTAGCATGAAGTCCCACTTGCGAGTTTTGGATCTTTATTATCAGATTCTTTGAGATCAAAAAAATTAATATTGAGGGTATCATTATTTTTTTCAATGATTTCAGTATTCTCAATTAAACCTTTTTTGTTGAAATGAAGTTTTATTTGAGAAATGCTGACGCCCGTTTCAGGACGAGGAATTAAAATAAAATCATCGGAAGTCACTTTTGAAACCAAAAAACTTTGCGTTAAATCGTGTGGGTCTAATTGAAATAACTTAAATAAGAGCGGGAGTGATTGGGAGCTGGAGGCTAATTCATTCACAGGAATTTTACGAGTTTGTTTTATGCCTTTTAAGTCAGTGGTTGTTATGACCACATTCGTTTTATCAATGCAGATATCGGTTAGCTCCGGTTTTACTACCTTCCAAAGAAGTTTAAAGGGGTTCGTTGCTACTTCCGTTTGACTCTTGGGATTTTGTGAAGAAGGAGCTTGAGGTTGGTGAATTTCAAATTCACCTTCGGTTGAGAGATTGAGGTCAAACTCACTGATTTTTTTATTTTGCTTAAAGCGTCCTTTTAAGAGTGCTAATCGGGGAACTTTTTTGAGTTCTACTGCAAGCTGCTCAGCACTTAAGGGGTTACTTAATTGGTTGCCCAATTGTTTGCTCAGTTGTTTGCTCAATGGCGGATTGTTTTGCGTATCTTGATTCGACTTTGCAGCATCATTGGTAGCTTTTTGAGAAGGAGCGGCAATTGAAGTATTGACAATACAAAGCCCTAAAAAAACGGTTTGGCACAGTCCTTTAAAGGCTTTGTTCATAATTAAACCTTTAGTTAATATTTTTAGTAGATTCTTTTTTAATGAATTCAATCACGCTGCCAATATTTTTAAAGTGTGTGGAATAAGCCTCAGCTTCGTTTAATTTAATTCCGTATTTTTTTTCAAAATTGACGATAAGCTCTAAAATATCAACTGAATCCAAATTGAGTCCCCCTTGCATGAGTGGGGTTTCGTTAGTGATACTTTGTCGATCAATATGCTTCAAGTTGAGTGAGCTAAAAATAACATCAAGCACAGATTCTGTGAGTTGATTTGCGGAGTTTGTTTGAGTCTGAGTTTCCATAGTTTAACTTTCTATTATATAAACAGGGGCAAGTCCTGTCTTATGTTTGTTCAATATAATCTTATAATCTTTGTGTTTAATTTAGATTTGCATTTTGCGTTTCAGCCATAAGGTGTTATATTTCTCACCATGAAAATTCAAGAAAAAACTTTGATAAATAGCTCACAGACACCATCACAGAACCAGGCCTGGGTTGTTGGTATGGAGGCTATTTGTAGTTCGGGCGAGGACAAGCAGAGTATTTTTGAAAATCTGTTCACAAAAAAAAGTTCAGTCAACCCTTCGGGGTTAGCTCCCATCGAGAGTCAAACATTACAAAATTCTAGTTCTTCGCAAGTTCATTTTGAAGAGCTTGTTCCTCCTAGCTTACAAGTGAGTCGCTGTTTACCATGGTTTTATTTGGTTGTTAAAAAGGCTCTTGAAGAAGCCAACTGGTCTAAGACCCAAGGAATTGGCGTTATTTACGCAACAACCACCTCATCAGTCGATTTGTGGCAGAGCGAGCTTCCTTTTATAAAATCACCGGCTTCAACAGAAGTCGAAGTAGATGAGGTTTCTTCCGATTTAAAAGTAAAATCCCTAGTGCGTAATCAATCCCTCGGCCTTGCGTTAGATAAAATTACCGAACACTTTCTTTTTGATGGTCCACAGGCGTTGGTAACATCATCGTGCAGCGCTTCACTTCAGGCTTTGGCATTGGGAACTTTATGGGTTGAAACCGGTGTTGTTGAAAAATGTTTAATAGTTACAACGGAAGTGTTGTGTAACCTCACTCAGTTGGGGTTTGATTCCATCCGTTTATTGACCAAAAATATTTGTAAACCTTTTGATAAAAATCGAACCGGTATTAATTTAGGTGAAGCCGCTGCAGCGATTTGTTTGCAATCTTCAAAAACGGTAGCATCGAATCAAAAAAAATGGGGACGTATCAGTGGCGTTGGATTTTCTTCTGATGCTTATCATACGACCTCACCGCACCCAGAGGGGCGAGGATCAGCGTTAGCCATTCAAATGGCTCTACAAAAAGCACAATTAAAAGCAAATGAAATTGATTGGATTTATGCCCATGGCACGGCATCTCCTGGTAACGATTTAGCTGAGATGAAAGCCTTTCGTCAGGTATTTGATACTTTACCTTATGTTGTTTCCACTAAATCGCTTCATGGGCACACGCTGGCGGCCTCTGGATTATTAGAGAGTGTCATTGGCTTTATGGCTCTAGATAAAAATAAAATTCTTATTAATTCCTTTACTGAATCATGGGACCCTGCTTTTGAAGTCACACCGTTATCGGCGCAAGCGTTAAAAGAGAATTTAGAAATGGAAAACCGTTCAAGTGTGCATATTTTAAAAAATAGTTTAGGTTTTGGGGGGATCAATGTTTCCGTTGTCTTATCACGAAATTGATTTTCACTCACTTAAATTGGGTGAGATCAAAAATTTTGATGAAAACCCCATTTATCGAAGAGCTACACCCAATATGGCGTTGGCTAACATCGCCTGTATGCAGATTTTAGAAAGAAACCCATCGATAAAAAAAGAGGATCTATCATTCGTATTAGGTACGGCTTTTGGAGAGGTTGAATCCAGTCTCAAGTTTTTAAAAACCTATGCAGAAGAAGAAATCGCTCGCCCCAATCTTTTTCAAAATAGTTTACATAATTCCACCTTAGGTTTTGTAACAATTCAACTTGGTCTAACGGGGCCAGCCATGACAGTCAGTCAAGGCAACCAAACAAAGGTGGCGACCGAGAAAGTTGCTGAAACCTTACTGAATATTACAGAACATGTTCTTATTTGTCTGATTGATGTAACTCCAGATGAATTGAATCGGTATTACAAAGATGCATTTCCAGAAATAGAACCTTGGTTGGGACAGGCGCACTGCCGACTCTGGAAGCGCCCTTCTGAGTCCGAGAGAGTGTAGTATCGTGTTTTATTGGTTTGGAAGTCAGAAAAATATTATTCGTTGTTTACCCAGTAATCAGTTATCAAGGGCGCACTTATCAAGCGATTCTATTTTAAAGGGCTATGAAGCTTCAAATTCAGAAATCTATCTCACTTTTGATGATGGACCAGACCCAAGTTTAACACCTCAAGTTTTAGATTTGCTCGCTCGATATGAAGCCAAGGCCAGTTTTTTTGTCATTGGTATAAGAGCAAGAGAAAATCAGGCTTTAATTAATCGAATGCTCGGAGAGGGGCACAGTGTGTTTTCTCACTCTCTGGATCATAACTATCAAAACTATTTTAAACCCCGTAAAGTTTTAAAGAAATGGATTCAAGATTCTTTAGAGGATTTATCTCAGCTCACGGGAGAGGAAAGTTTGGTTTTTCGTCCACCCGCAGGGGTATTGACGCCTCCCTTGGTTCAGGTTGCACAAGAACTCGAAATTAAGCTCCTCTTGTGGAATCTTCGATTTTTCGATTCTGTTTGGCCTTGGTATCAATGGCATGGCCAATTACATCTTTCCCGCTTGCGGGGAGGAGATGTTGTATTGCTTCATGATTGCCAAAGACCAAAACTACAGAACAATTTTTTATTAACATTACAGTTTTTTCTTGAATCTCTAAGGCAAAAGAAGTTTGGTATGAAAAAAATTTCGGAAAAGGAGCTAGTCATTTGAATAATCCAATCCCCCAACCAACAACGGTCTCTTCGGTTTCTTCAACATCAAATGAATTACAATACCCTTTAAATTTCCAACCGATGAACGCCAAATTTATGGCTCAATTTATTTCTATGGGGCCTTTTGTTTTTCAAGCAGTTCGGTGCTTAAAGAAGTTTGGAATTTTAGCGACTATTTTTAAGACTAATAATAGTGGGGCCACTCTCGAAGAGATTTTGAACTCTACCACCGTGAATGATTCTGGTGCAAATTCTTCTAAAAAATTAAGTCAGTACAGTGTTGAAGTTTTGTTAGACGCTGGAATTAGCTCTAAACTTTTGACCTTGGTTAATGATAAGTACCATCTCACACAAGTTGGTTATTTTATTCAATTTGATGAAATCACAGAAGTGAATATGAATTTCTCTCATGATGTTTGTTATCAAGGTCTATTTGAATTAGATCATGCGCTTGAAACTAACACTCCCAGTGGTTTAAAAGTTTTTGGAAATTGGAAGACGATTTATGAAGGGTTGACGAGCCTTCCTGAGCGCGTCCTTGAAAGTTGGTTTGATTTCGACCACTTTTACTCCGATGGGGCATTCCCTCGCGCGCTTCCTTATGTCTTTGCTACGCAGCCTAAAAAAATTATGGATGTTGGGGGCAATACGGGCAAGTTTGCCATAACTTGCGCTCAACATGATGCAACTGTTGCGGTGACAATTGCAGATCATCCGAAGCAAATTGAATTATGCAAGGTAAACTCTCAAAAAGCGGGAGTGGAAAAACAAATTAGTTTTCACCCCTGTGATTTGTTAAACGAATCCACCGTTTTACCCACAGGCTTTGATATAGTGTGGATGAGTCAATTTTTAGATTGTTTCAGTGAAGAGCAAATTGTTTATTTATTAAAGAAGGTATCAAAAAGTTTAAATTCCGGTGGCTCAATATTAATTATGGAAACTTTTACTGATAATCAAAAATTTGAATCAGCAAAGTTTTGCCTGGATATGACCTCATTATATTTTACTGCAATGGCTAATGGAAATAGTCGCATGTACCCCTTGGCGCGTTTTGAAAAGCTCATTGCTGATGCGGGTTTAAAAGTAGATGCCGTTTATGATGGAGTAAAATTATTCCATACAATAATTCGATGCAAGTTATCGTGTTAATGTAAAAACTTGAGTCATTTCTTCATAGGGTGTGAGCATTTATTCATATCTCACACTGCCACACCAGAACCGAGATTTATGGGTATTACTATTTTAGGTTGCTGGGCGGATATAGCAATCAAGATTGCCCATGGATCGACTTTCATTCACCCATTTTATACCCAATGGCAATTGGATATTATTGTAATTAAAGAGAGCTACTTTTACATCACCTATTGTTGACTCCAAATTTTCTGCTAGCACCTTTGCATCTACAAAAGATTTATAAGTGCTTGCAGTAGCATGAGGTCTAGTCAAACAAGCTGCATCTCCTAACAAAGCTATCCTTTCAAAACTCATACTATTAACGACTCTATCATAGATTGGTTGCAAAAAGGGTTATGTGTTTTCTGAATAAGTTCACTCATCATTGGCGGAAGTAAAGAGTTCGCTTGAGCTTTTAGCTCATTTGTTTTTTCATCAGTCAACATTCCTTCAGGAATGGAAAACTCTCTGTTAACTCCAGTCCGATCCACAAGAATATGAGGTAAGTCATTAGCTGAAACTCGTTGATACCAAACCCAGTTAAAAAATTTTTCACTTCCCTTTAATATTTTATAAACAATCATGTGTGAGTGCTTTCTGTGATAAATTACGCATTTCTCTTCTAAATTTGATTTCTCAATTAAATTCTCTGTCACAGGAACCATACCTCGCCAAGCCACATGACCAGAATACTCTAACTTCTGATCTGGACAAAGTCTCTTTTGAGAAAAAGAATTTCCGCCATCGGCAAACACTACCAAATCTTTTAATACGAAGCTGCCATCACTAAATTGAAGTTGTACTTTTTCATTATTTTGCATAAACCCTACGACTTCTTTGGAGTTATGATATTGTATCAGAGGTATTTTTCTTTTATAGCCTTCAAATAATTTTTGCCACGAGATCGTTACTCTATCTGCAGGTGATGAAGTTCTAGTGCCAGATTCTGAAATAAAAAGTCGCTCCTTAAAATGACAAGTATCTTTTCGAATGGAAACTATGTCATTTGCTTAAATACTCACAAAAATCTGGTTTTAATACAAGTCCAGCGCCTATATCTACCAACGTGGGAGATCTCTCATAGATGTCAAAATGAAATCCTCTTTTTTGAAGTTCATAGGCTAATTGCAAACCACCTATTGATCCCCCTACAATGCCAATCTCAATCTTTTTACTCACAATGAACCTTTTCAGTTACTGAGACGAGTCTCATATAGACCCTTTTAAAAAGGATATTACACAGAAGTTTTCTGTCACAAGATTTCATTTTAGTGAGAGAATTTTACACTTAAGATTAGAGATGCATAAGTTAATTATCATCGAAAACTTACAGACTCGCTTGCCGGAAAGAAGCTTTCACTCTAAGTCATCACTTAATAGCTGAAATCGATTCAAGAATATTATTGAGGGGGCCAATCTTCTAAGAAATTTTGTTTACTCCAAACACACTTAAAGGGTAAATGTAAATTTTTGTAAGTCGAAGATAAATTGAAATTATTTAATGACCACTTCACCTCAATGGCCCACTTTTTAAAAGCAAAAAAGTCTACCTCGCCACCTTTAGGAGAGGTGAGAAAACCAAACCGACTAAACTTCCGGCAAAGGTGCTCGTGGGCTACCATTTCAGCCAAAATGGCATCGTCAATCTCGCTATCATCAAGACCCATCCATGCCATAGCGAGCCTAACGATGAGGGGATCTGTTAAATAATATTTTTTCTCTTTTTTAAAACGATAAGCACCCGTATTTGGATCAATGCTATGTAGAGTTCTTAAAACAAACATGTCCTCAAGAAGTCCCATATAATCTGCCACTGAGTGATGGGAGCCGACTTGAGTTCGCTGAGCTAATTTATTGTTGCTCATTGCGGAGGTCATTGTCATTGCAACTTGAGATAGAATATCCTTTACATAAAGTTCGTTCTTTTTTACTTTAGCAACATCACCTAAAATCCATTTTTCAATAACTTTAAGACTCTTTGTCGTCTTTGTAGTATTGTCTCCAGCCTCAGCAATGGCCATTGGAAAACCTCCAACACGAAAATATCTTAGAAGTGCTACCTCTCGCTCGAGCGGTTGCCATTGGGCTTGTTTTCTGGCCTCTTGATACTCAAAAAAAGTCATTGGAAGCAATAATAGATCTTCTCCGTGACCTTCTCGTCCGGGCATTCGATCTGCACCTATGCGTAGATCAATTAAATTAGAGCCAGTAACAACAATTGTTCCTTTATAACCATGGTCCACCAAATATTTTATAGGGCGTGACCACTCCGATATAAAAGTTACTTCGTCCAAAAAAATAAATTTAGATTTTTTATTAATTTGAAGAATTTCATGAAGCTCTTGATAGTCCAAGATGTTTTCACAACTTTGAAAATAAATTTCTTTAGGAGAAACTATTTTGCACGCTTCTGATAGTAATGTCTTTAACCAAGAGCTTTTTCCTATTTGACGAGGTCCCCTGATGCTATAGATACCTGGACGTAAGTGCACAGGGGCGAAAGGACGATAAAAGGGCATCGCTTGCATTTCTTGTAGATGTTTATCATCACTTTCCCAATTTTTATTTTCCCAGAAATTCTGCATAGTTATATTATATAATACACTATTGGCAGTTAATTTGTCAACTGTTGGCAGTAAAATATAGTAGTATTGGCAGCAATATATTAGATTTGTCCTTAACAAATAACTATGCACTCAAAAGAATGCATTCATTATGAAATATATTTTAACGGCCAGACTTAAATCGAGTATTCGTAATGCTTCAAACAATAAACTCCCAAGGACTAACAGTAATGGAGTTTACTTTGAATTGGCTTAATCCTCCATAAAGCAAATGAAAATTATATTTTTGCTTGGGAAATTTTTTTCTAAGAGATTCAAAGATAAGAAGATCCCTTTGGTCAAAGCTTTCTGCGCTTATAACTTTGATGGCCGTTATGGTCTCTTTGGATTGATGGACAAATTGGATTGGTTGACTGCGAGCTGATTTAAAAAAATTAATTCGATCATCAAAAAGTCCTTTATAGCTCATTTGAGAACGGAATTCGATTAAAAGCCAAGTTTGAATTCTTTTAAACAATGAAGCTTCATAATAATCAAGAAGTCCTACATCACAGAGATAATAAATAGGTTTTCCACTTGATTTGATAAAGGGTTTTAGTTCATCAATAACAAACAAGTTTTTAAGAACTTTTAAATATTTTTGAACCGTATAAACCGTTATCCCTAATGAATGTGAAAGTTGAATAGCTGTTGGGTCTTCGAGTTGCGCAATTAATTGCAATATTCTCTCCGCTAAATCTGAGTCTAATTTTTTATCGGTAAACTGAAATATATCTCTACTGACAGTGAGACTGATCCAGTCTCTTAGTAGATTTTTACGTTCAAGCTCAGACTTAACAATAAAAACTCCAGGCAAACCTCCGTTTTTCAAATAGCGAAGGACCTCTTTTCTGGGGACGCGGCTCTTCTCGCAAAGAAAGGGGAAGTTTTTATGAGGATTAATTTTAATTTTTTGAACTTCTGATAAATTGAGAGGATACAGTTTTATGCGCGATAATCTTCCGGTGAGCGACTCTTTAATTTTTGACTCATGAGAAAACTCAGTGGATCCTAAGATGATAAATTGACCAGGTTTACGCTCTTCATCAACACAGGCTTTTAGTTCATCAAAAAGATGGGGGACTTTTTGTACTTCATCAATAACAAAATGAATGGAGTCTGTTGAAGTCAAAAATAACTTGGGGTTGTGCTCAGCAAGACGACGCTGAGTGGTTTCGTCAAGAGTTTTAAACTCCATTGATTTGAGGTGTTTCGGGAGGATGACTTTCGCTAAAAAGCTTTTTCCACATTGACGAGGTCCTTGTATAGAAACAATAGGCGAAAATTTAATTTTTTTCAGTAGCAACTCGAGACACTGTCTTTCTCTTTCGTGAGCAATAGAAATAAAATCCTCCTGGTTATTTCAACCCTGTTAAAAGATATTAAATAATTTCAATTTTTGACAGGGTTTATATAGAATGCCTATTGCATGTATTATGGTCAACTGAAGATATATGACTGTAGGCGCTGGAGTGAATCTCATGGACCAATGTCATAAGCCAGTAGCTGATGGAAACTTTCACTGATAATCAAAAATTTGAATCGGCAAAGTTTTGCCTAGATATGACCTCACTATATTTTACCGCAATGGCCAACGGGAATAGTCGCATGTACCCCTTGGCGCGTTTCGAAAAGCTCATTGCAGATGCGGGATTAAAAATTGATGCTGTTTATGCAGGAGTAAAATTATTCCATATAATTAGTCGGTGCAAGCTATCGTGTTAATGTACAGAGCCATGCTTCAATAAAGAAGGGAGTTGCATAATTCCATTGTATTCGGCAGTTTCTTCTCGCTTTAAAATCTTCACGGAATAAACCTTAGGATCAGTACTATCATTGCTTTCAACTTCTTCGATGAGGGTATATGTAAATAAAACTGCTACTCGGTTATACGAATCATGAACGAGTGCGCCATTGCTAACAGTCGATTCTTGAATCCAGTCAGGTAAATCAATTATAACTAAATATTCCTGGGTCCAATCTTCTGATCTTTCATAAATATCACACTTTGGTTGTTCCGAGTCTTCATAGCATTCGTTTGCGTATTTCAGTTCTTCTTGATAATTGTGACCTGAGCTTAATGGAACTAGTTTTAATTTACTTTGAGAAACCGTCTCGTAGAAATCCATTTCCGAATTAGTCCCAATTACTTCTATATAGTATTTCTTAAGGTTTTTAAAGAGTGTGCTTTTTTTGTTTTTTAGCATTTCTCGAGCTTGTTTGATAATAAGCAGTTCTTCTATAGTGTATCCGATATCAATATTACCCACTTTTGCTTTTCCAATGTCGTGAATTTCTTGGTAATTCGGACCCGTTAGGGCATAGTTGTCCCGTTCCTGTTTGCTATAAAAATTAAGGACTTCATGAACTAACAATGAAAAAGTTTGCACTGGAGAATAGGCTTTATTATTTTCTGAACAATAATTCTCATCTATACGAATTAAAAAATGATCTAAGTCTGCCTCCATATCCCTACCTTTTGATTTGAGTTCTTTGAGTTTAGGACTAATTTGTATTTTATTGAGTTCTTTGTGAATGGTTTGATAGAGTTTTTCATCTAAAAATTTAAATTCTTTATTAACAAAAGATTCTTTTGTTTTTGCGAGAATTCCTATAACAAACTGACGACAACGGTGACCTCCAGAAGTTGAGCCTGGCCCTTCTTCGGCTTTTAAAATAGTGGATGTTAGAGTCATAGTAATAAATAACAAAATTAGGTTTTTCATAAACGTGAGTTCCATATTATTTGTGTTTAAAAGATTTAAATTCTATACAGCAATAAGAATATATCACTTTGCGTCAAAAACCTCTATTATAATTTTAATAATTATATACTAAAATAGTATATAATTCATATTAAATATACCTATCTTATTAATAAATAAGGAAAACTTTAAATATGAAAAAAATAAAAAATGCGGAAAAACCTCTGTCAGTCATACATTTTAATGATGAAATTAAATACTTAAAAGAGCGACTTAGGCTTGAGAATAATGGTTGGGGATTGATTGGTAAGTGGGCCGATATGTCAGGCTGTCATCGGCCCCAATTTTCAAATATTTTAGCAGAAAAAGCAATTTTAACGATGGAGCAAGCGTATCGTTTAGCTAAAGGTTTGGGATTAAACGATGTGCAAAGTGAGTACTTTTTGCTGTTAGTAGAGCGTCGACGGACCAATCTTCTTGATTATCATGAACATATAGAAAAGAAGTTAAGAAAAATTCGAGAAGATAATGAACGCTTAGAATTACGTTTAGACAGACGTCAAAGTCTCCCGTCCTCTGCTCCCTCTATTTATTATTCCGCTTGGTATTGGTCTGCAGTGCATATTTCAACGAGCATTCCTGAGCTTCAGAATCCTGAAGTACTAGCCTATAAATTAGGTTTATCAATAGATTTTATTTTGCAAATACTACATCAATTGAGTGAGTGGGGTTTGGTTTTTAGGCAAAGCGAAGATCGTTGGACATGGTCTTCTGGTGAAATGCACGCTCCTAAAAACTCCCCTTTAAGTGCCCTACATCAAAACAACTGGAGAATTAAAGCAGTTGAGAATGCACAGTTTTTTAAACCACAATCGGTTCATTTTACTGGAGTTTACTCCATGGATAAAGAAACATTTCTGGGATTAAAGGAGCTGTTGATCAACTATATTGAGGTCTATAATCAAAAGGCAGGGGAGGCGCCTGCGGAAATGACGGTTTGTTTTAATGCTGATTTATTTCAAGTCAGCTCACCACTGGAAACAACAACAATTGTTTAGATTCTGATGGAAATGTTCACTCGATAAATAGAGAGTCAGCCATCGACGCCGTGGAATAGTAATTACCAATATTTTAAACCACAGAGAATTAAGTCAAGCTCCAACTTGGTATGACTTTACTTCCGTCACTTTTACCGTAAAAATGACGATTATGACGACACATAGAATAATGCCGA
>CAZTDX010000034.1:0-38493 GCA_964612425.1 uncultured Pseudobdellovibrionaceae bacterium | reverse complement strand
TTCCCACTATTATCAAATAAATTTTAATTAAGTGAAAAAGTGAACGGCATTAAGTGATGCTTATAATGATATAAGATTATCATTTGGTAAAATTCTTGATTCAAACACTAAAAAGAAATCATTTTGTCACTTATCAAATGACGACCAAGCTAAATTAAGTCAGATGACTCTGGAGTCCACTTGTTTAGAACATGGCGAACATACTCATAAAGTTACAGAGGCCAGTGGTCAGACTTACTCTTACAAAGCTCGGGAGGAAAGAAATATCACTATTGCAGATAGTGATATGGCTCAGGGGATGAGTGGAGCACCATTATTCAATATTAATGGTGAACTTATTGGAATTGCATCCACCGTTATCGTTGATGCTTTCCCCTATAACTACAAGAGATCGCTAGGCTCTGTTTACAGCAAGTCTGAAAATATCTTAGAGTTACTAAAATAATAATATGCTTTTGAAAAATAAAACCTCTAAATTTAGATTAATGTAATTAGAAATATATTTTTAATAATTTTAAAGCAAATAACTACTATTTACTATGGCAAACAGGAAATAGAGCGTTAATAAATAATTTAAAAATGATTTGACAGGGTATTGCCACTCCCATAGCGGGCCTCAGTCCATTTTAATTAGCTTTATTTAATTTAAAAATCAAATTTCAAATTTTCTTTTATCCATAGGCCTTTGGTGATGTTTTATTGCTTGTTTCAAACGGGGATCATCTATTATGAAATCGGCTGTTTTAAAACCCATGTTATACCTACAAAAAAAGTTAAGGAGAACTATCAATGGAGTTTATGACAGTAGATCAAATAAACGAAAAATTAATTCTTCTCACGAGAAACGAAAGAAAGATCACCAATGAAATTCTAAATCACATTATACTCTTTCAAAAAGTAGGTGGATATTTAAAACTTGGATACTCATCAATGCATCAGTATCTTACCCGGGCACTGGGCTACTCCGATGATATGAGCTACCGAAGATTAAAAGCCGCTCAACTCATGCAAGAGGTCCCCGAGATCGAAGATAAATTAAAGTCAGGAGAACTTAACTTAACACAAGCTGTTCTTGTTCAAAAATCAGTGGAAACAGCCCAAAAAGAAAACGGAACAAAAGTAACAAAAGAGAAGAAGGAAAAGCTTATTAAAGCCATCAAGAAAGTGAATAATTATGAAACAAAGAGTATTCTAGCTTCAGAATTAAATTTAATACCTCAGTCAGAAGATAGAGTACTCCCTCAATCCAACAACACAGTTAGAGTCGAACTCAATTTAACTAAAGAGCAGTATGAAAAACTTAAGTTAGTTCAAAGCTTACTATCACATAAAATACCTGATCAAAATTTAGCTTCTGTTTTAGACTATTTAATGAATCAAGAAGTTAATAAAAACTCCTTCACCAAAAATAGTATGACAAGGGGCTTCAGCGTAGTCCAAAAAAATGATGAGCCCCTTCCAAAGAAAACTAGATATATTCCAATTACTGTCAAACAAGAACTATTTAAGCGAGCCCAAGGATATTGCGAATTTGTAGGTAAAGATGGAGTTCGCTGCCAGAGTCGCTACAAACTTCAGATTGATCATTTTAAAATTCCTTTTAGTCAGGGAGGAAAAAATAGCACTGAAAACTGCAAAATACTTTGTACAAATCATAATTTACATCGCGCAAGTCTTGCTGGAATTGGATTTGAGAGGATAACTACATTTAAATGAAAAGAAAAATAATACGAAATATCATCTTTGGTGCATTAATTTTTCTGCTACCAGTTGTCACTTACGAAATTTTTCTTTGGGCTAGCTTAGGCTTTAGCGTCCACTATCTTTCCATTGATCGATGTCTCGATAACGGTGGTTGCTGGGATTCGATCGATGAAACTTGCCAGAAAGATGAACCAAATGCTCAAGCCCTATGTGACCGGAGCAAGAAGAAGTGAATTAAAAAATGGGCTTCACTCCAGAAAGCCTAAACTTGAACAGCGACTTTTATAGAGCTATTAAAGAAATAACCTTCCCTTGCATGTAAAATATATTTTGGATGTTTCATATTATCCATTAGAATATTTCTTAATCGTTTTATTGTTACATAAATTTTATTGTCATGAAACCCAGGACTATAATCCTCATTCCAAATCAGTTTACAAAGCTCTTCCTTCGAAAAAATCTTACCTTGATTTTCAAAAAAATGAGTTAATAAATCCACAATAAGCTCTTGACGATTAAATAAAACTTCACCTTGACTCTTATTTATTAGTTTACGTTCTTTCTTATCAAGAATTATTTCAAATTGCTGATTATGTAATTTATTTTTGAGATCTTTGAGTAGTTTTTCTAGCCTTATTAGCTCACCCTCTGGACATGAACTGATTGCTAAATCTAAATATAATTGTGAAAAAATAAAATTATTTAATTCAAAATAGGTAAGGCTTAACTCGTACAGAAGATATAAATATCCAAATAAATCCTTTTTATTTTTATCTATTTCTAGGGCCGATCGAAATTTTTCTAGAGCTTGATCAAACTTTTTTTGGCAGCGTAAAACTCTTCCCTCTGCAACCAAAACCATAATTTTAAAGCGAGAATTCTCCTGCCCTTCAATAATTGCCTTTGCTTTCTCCAAATACTCACGAGCCGAATCAAAATTATTACATTCTGTTTCAATTACAGCAAACCCTAGTTCCACTTGCGCTCGTCCGATTAAGTCATCCATCGATGCTTTGGCTTTAGCCGTCTCAAAATACAGTTTTGCTTCAGCATTATTGTTTTGGTAAGAGCTGCAAATTCCTAAATTGTAATAAAATTGTGAATTTAATGAAATACCTTTCTGCAAAGCAGACTCTACAATTTCAACTTTCAATTTACTAATTTCTAAATAATTTTCCTTTTCAGCCCAAACTCTTAGTAAATTAATCTGTATTTGCATAACTAAAGTAAAATTGTTTTGAGATAATCCTAACTGAATGGCATTTTCAAATAATGAAATCGCATTATTTAAGTGAGCTAATCGCATATATAAAAAAGCCTTTTCGATAATAGCAGTGGGGCTTAACTCTTCCACTTTCCCTCCAAACATTTTAGAACACTGATCTTGGCGACTTAAGAAGGTTTCAGAATTTAAAACCTATTGCAATATTTTATTAATTCAAAAAAATTTAAACTGAATTACGATGATATTTTATGCATTTAATTGATTTTTTGCACAATGTGATTGCATAATAAATTAAAGATTATGAAATATGCTACAGCAGATTTAACTATATATTAATCATCAAAGGTTTATATGCAGTTGAGGAACTAACCCAAAAAACAAACAAAAAAGCCATTGGTAAACTCACTTATATTAAAATTTTTACTATTTGCTAGCTTTAAACAGAAAAAAATACACAAATTCCTTGCAACCCCTAGGTCAATTATGAAAAGGTCCCCCTCTCTATCGAAAGGAGATCTTCATGACATTAGTAAATAAATACGTTATCGCGCTCTTCGTAGCTTTTGCTTCGATTAGCACGGTTTGGGCTGCGAAACCCTTCAAAAAAGTTCTCGTTATCAACGGCGGTGGTATTAATCCAGGTATAGCCGTTGGAATTATTGCAGGAGTCCAAGCTCAAGGATGGAATCCCGATTTAGTTATTGCAACGTGTGGTGCCGGCATTGGCGCCATTATGAATCACTCTGAAGGTAGCCTCGACGGCAATATGAATCTATTGAAATCAAAAGCATTTTTTGAAACACTGAACTCTGTTCAAGTTCAAACTCCAAATGCTTTTGAGATGTTCAATAAGATCGAAGAAGCAAAAGATACAACGCGCTATCCTCACATCTTTGAAAACGTTCTTTTACACGCCCCTGAAAGTTTTCCTAAAATTATAAACAATGTTGATTTTAATAATAACTCTAAAAAGACTAAACTCATTATCCTCTCTGGCAGAGCTCTTTTTGGCCCGCAAGATGCCGGTAATGAACGACGTCGTAATGAGCCACTCTTTCAACAAGTTTACATCACTGACCCGCAGACGGCAAAACTCATCAATGGCTGGAGACTCGCTCCTCAGTTTTCATTTCCTAATTCAACAGTGGAACAAAAAACTGCAACCATATCTAATTTAGATACTATTTCAGCTATGCGTGCTGGTATTGCTGACCCCTATTTATTAAATCCAAGTATCATTGATGATCACTATCATTTTACAGGTGCCATTGATCTTTACCCCATTGATTTAGCAACTTATCTTGGTGAAGAAGTTGTTACAACATATCCAACCGCTTTATTTCTTGAGCATGAAGATCGCGTAATCAACATGGCCTTTGGCTTTAAACAAACAAGCAAAGCCCTCGAAGCAATTCAACACAAAGATGTAAAATGGATCGACTTGAGTGGAATGGATGAACTCGGTTTTAACCCAAAAGTTCAATTCCTATCAATAGTCAGCACGATACCATCAGAATACAATGCCTTTTCCAATGGAGTGAGCGCACAGTGGAAACTTGGATATGATCGCGCAGTAGAAGCTCTAAAAGCAGCCCCTGGTGCTTTAGTTGATGTGCGCACACACTTAAGAAAGCCCATCAATCCAAAACTCCGCGAAGAATTTAGCTGTAAAAATGCTAATGAATGGAAAACAGATAAGCGCAATAGCTGCACCTCTGATTTAACTCCTAATTGTGATCGAAATATGGCTAACACTTGCGAGCCAATTCGTTAAAGTTCATTTCACCTCTGATAGAGGTCGTCCTGAGGGGGCCCAAAATAGGCCCTCCTCATATAAAATTCACATTTTTAATAATAGAAATTGATGATTCTTATACACTGAAGTATTACCTCAAATTAAATAAATATAATTTATTAACATATCCATTTAAAGCGAGGTTTAGAGTTATGAAGATTTCATTACTACTTTCACTACTTACATTTTTTAGTAGCTTTTCTTTTGCAGACTACAAATTAGCTCAATCCCCCAAAGCGATCATTTGTTTCGCTGACGATAGCCAGTCTTTTTTAGTCAATAAATCAAGAACAACTATTAAATTCACCGTTGAAGGTGAATCTCAAGGACCTAAAAGTATTCAAAAAGCTAAAACACAAACCGATGACCTTACTTTTATTTCTTTTACAACTTCTGAAGGCACCTTAAGATTAGATGATAAGGGTGATACTTTTCAGTTTGGCTACGGCGAATCGGCAGAAGAAGCTTTCCCAGTACGTTGCTCTGAAGTTAAAAAGTAAAACTAGTAGTTTCTACTGATCAAGTTCAGGTTTCTAAACGAAACTTTTTAAGCCAGCTGGCATTTCCTATAACGACACAGAGCTGAGATTTATGACAACGCCGGTCCCAGCTCTGTCCATCGCTCCTTAAATTCCGAACAACACCCCATCAATAACAATCCGTGTATTCAACAGAAGAAGATGCGTTTTAAATCTTTGACCGTTTTTCCCTGACTCATTGACGCTCCTTGATACAATAGGATGTTAATATACTGTAAAACTTTACATTAAAAAACTGACATCAACAATTTCTACTTGTACCATCTTTGCAGTAGCATTTAATTTGTTTAATTTACGAAGGAGAAATTTTAATGATAAACAATAGCTTTAAAACATTAGTCATCTTAGTATTGTCTCTCTCTTTTCATTTTGCGAGCGCCCACGGTGAAGATAAATTAGGACCTCATGGTGGTTATATTAGAATGCCTGGTGGGTTTCACACTGAAGTTCTCAAGGACAGTAAAAATTCCATTAAAATTTATTTACTCGATATTAACTGGAAAAATCCCTCGATCAAAGACTCCTCAGTTCAACTCACCCTCAATGATAATCAAAAAACTGATAATCAAAAATCAACAGCGCAGTGTGAACAGAAAACGGATCATTTTGTTTGCACATTTCCACCAACAGTGGATTTGACAAAAAAAGCCGAGCTAAAAGTTGTAGCTCAAAGAGAAAACCAAAAAGGAATGGAAGTCACATATGAACTTCCGCTTAAAATTAAACCCGTAAAAAATGAGCACTCCTCACACCACTAAGGATAGTGATTCATGTTTGATCGCATCATCAAATTAGCTCTCACGCATCGACTTCTCGTGATCGCGCTGGCCTCGTTGCTTATCGCCTATGGTGGTTGGATCATCACCCATCTGCCGGTGGATGTCTTTCCCGACCTCAATAGACCCACAGTGAACATTATGACCGAAGCTCCTGGTTTAGCACCAGAGGAAGTTGAAGCTCTGGTGACATTCCCACTGGAAACAGCACTCAATGGTTTACCAGGCGTGGAAAGAGTACGATCCAGTTCTGGCGTTGGACTGAGTGTGATTTACGTCGAGTTTTCCTGGGGCACAGACACGTTTAAGAATCGACAACTCGTACAAGAAAAACTCACGCTCGCCAAAGAAAAATTGCCCAAAAATTTAGTCCCTATTATGGGTCCTATTGCATCCATTATGGGAGAAATTCAACTCGTTGGCTTAACCTCCAAAGACTCTTCCCTCTCACCAATGGCTCTTCGAACTATTGCCGATTGGACCATTCGCCCCAGACTTTTAAGTATTCCTGGAATTGCCCAAGTGATTTCTATTGGTGGTGGGGTTAGACAATTTCAAATTCTGCTGTCGGCGGAAAAAATTCAAAAATTGCAACTCCCCATTTCAGATATTGAACATAACCTTGCAGAGATCAGTTTGAATTCGACGGGTGGGTTTATCAATATCGAAAAAAATGAATCTTTAATTCGAGTTTTAGGAGCCATCAGAAATAAACAAGAAATATTAAACTCCGTTGTGGGACATCACCTGGGTAAACCAATATTAGTTAAAGATGTTGCAGAAGTGATTGAGGCCCCACAAACCATGAGAGGCGATGCTTCCATCAATGCCAAGCCGGGTGTTATTATGAGCATTCAAAAGCAACCAGGCGCCAGCACTATTGAACTCACAGAAGATATCGAAAAAGCACTGAAGGAACTTGAACACTCCCTCCCCCAACAAGTACAACTCAATCCTGATTTATTTAAACAATCTCACTTTATAAATACCTCCATTGAAAATGTAAAAGAAGCTTTGAGAGACGGTGTGATTTTAGTTTTAATTGTCCTCTTCATGTTTCTCCTCAATTTAAGAACAACAGTTATTACAATGACGGCGATTCCGCTCTCCTTTGTTTTATCGGCCCTTGTTTTTAAGTTTTTTGGACTCTCCGTAAATACGATGACTTTGGGTGGTCTGGCCATTGCTATCGGGGAACTCGTCGATGATGCCATTGTCGATGTTGAAAATGTGTTTAGACGTTTAAGAGAAAATCAACAATCATTAAAACCTAAAAACAGCTTAAACGTCATCTTTGAAGCTTCAAGCGAAGTCAGAAATTCTATTGTTATTGCCACCGTGATCGTATGTCTCGTGTTTTTACCACTCTTTAGTATGGGAGGCATCGAAGGAAAACTTTTTGTACCGTTGGGGATTTCTTATATTATTTCACTTTTAGCCTCCATGTTCGTCTCACTCACGGTGACACCTGTCTTGTGTTCCTTTCTTCTTACCAACACTCAGCTCTTGACGCACAAAGAAGGCTGGCTTGTTCGTTCCTTAAAACAAATGGATGCACGAATTCTGCAATTCTCATTAAAACGTCCACTCCTTATTGTTGGTTTTACCGGAGCGCTTTTTTTAGGATCGCTTATTTTGTCCACTCGAATGGGTCGGGACTTTTTACCTAAATTTAATGAAGGGACCGCCACGATTTCTATGATGGCTCAGCCTGGAATTTCTTTAGAAGAGTCCAACAAGTTAGGAATTCAAGCGGAAAATTTCATTTTGAAAACTCCCGAGGTAAAGTCCGTCTCTCGGCGAACAGGTCGCGCCGAACTGGATGAGCATGCCGAAGGCGTTCACTCTTCTGAAATCGATGTTGATTTTAATGATAGCGGAAGACCGCGCGAGGTGGTGCTGCAAGAGATTCGCTCCAACCTTGCAAAAATCGACGGTGTTTTTGTAAATATCGGCCAACCCATCTCACACCGACTGGATCATTTGCTCTCAGGGGTTCGCGCGCAAATTGCGATTAAAATTTTTGGCCCCGAACTCTCGACCCTTCGTCAAAAGGGTGCTGAAGTAAAAAAATCCTTAGAATCTATTTCAGGACTCGTTGATCTGCAAACAGAACAGCAAGTACTCATTCCGCAAGTAAAAATTCAACTCATGCGTGATGAGGCGGCTAAATATGGACTGGTCGTCGGTGACTTAGCTCAACTGATGGAAAAGGCATTACAGGGCGAAGTGGTTGGACAAATTCTGGAAGGTCAAAAAACGATTGATGTCCTTATGAGGTTTGATGAAAAATCCCGCTCTGACTTAGAACTCATTAAAAAAACGCCAGTAAAAATTATGCCCGATGGAACAAAAATTACCGTCGATCAAGTGGCTGATGTGTTTGAGTCCACAGGACCGAACATCATCAATCGAGAAAACGCTCAAAGGCGAATCGTCGTTATGGCAAACTCCATGGGACGAGACCTTAATGGTTTGATTAAGGAGATTCAAAAAAATATTAGTAGCAAAGTTTCACTTCCTGAAGGTTATTTTATCACCTATGGTGGTCAATTTGAAAGTCAGCAGTCTGCAATAAAACTCATGAGTTTATTAGCGCTACTTTCTCTCATTGGAATTTTTTTAGTTCTTTACATGCACTTCAAGTCCACGTTTATAGCCATTCAAGTGATGCTCAATATTCCCATGGCCTTTATTGGTGGTATCATTGGAATCTATCTCACCAGTAAAACCATTTCAGTGGCAAGCCTGGTGGCCTTTGTCACACTTTGCGGGATCGCCTCTCGTAATGGAATTATGATGATCTCTCACTATCTCCACTTGATGGAGCACGAGGGAGAGAGCTTCTCTGAAAAAATGGTTATTCGCGGTTCATTAGAACGTTTAATTCCCGTTCTAATGACAGCACTCACAGCCATTCTTGGATTAGCACCCTTGGCCTTATCAGGACAAACACCAGGGAAAGAAATCCTCCATCCTGTCGCCATCGTCATTGTGGGGGGGCTTATCAGCTCTACACTTCTTGATATGTTCGTTACCCCAACAGTGTTTTATCATTTTGGTCGAAAATCAGCAGAGAAAAGTATTCAGGCTACAAAAACCAATAACCTCTTCAACAATGAAGAACAGGAGTTAAAAGTATGAAAACATCATTAAATAAACTTTTTTTAGTTATAGCTATGGGCTTTATTGGCTCGTCTATTCTTATTTTTTCTCATCCCTCTCTCGCCCATGAAGGACATGATAATGCCCCTGGCACCTTAAAAGCCAACCATGGAGGAACCGTAAAACCAGGAAAACAAATTAACCTCGAATTTTTATCCACAGAAAACGAAGTTAAACTCTACCCACTCTCTCACGATGGAAAAGATTTAAATGCCACGGAAGTAAAACTCACCGCTACCACTAAACTTCCCAAAGGAAAACCCCAAGCTGCGACCTTAGAATATAAAGATGGAGCTTTTCACACAACAGTGGATTTTAAAGAGGCTTTCAGAGTAGAATTGATCGTCACCTCCACCTTTAACGGAAAAACCGACACCTTTAAATTTCAAGTAGAAAAATAAGAGCCTGTTCGCGTAACACTGGCGCTGCAAAATCAATGAGTAAAGGAATTTGAGAATGAAACAAGGTTTGTTTTTCATGCTTTCGATCTTTCTTACAATAGCGACTTACGGTATTGAGGGCTTAAGCCCTCTTGAAAAAGAACTCTATGACAAAAACCAAGAGCTTTTATCCTTGCAAAAAGAGATTCAAGCCAAAGACGCTTTGTTGAGTTCTGCTAGCGCCAGTTACTATCCCACATTGAATGCTGTCGGTGGTTATCTTCGAGATGAAACAGACAAAGGACCTTTAGAAAAAGGTTCGGTTGGATATTTAGAAGGTAAACTTAATTTGTTTCATGGCTTTAAAGATTCATCCCTAAGGGAACAAAAAAACTTAGATCTTCAAATCTCACAAATCGATTTCGAAATTAAAAAACATGCGCTTAAAGTGGATTTAGTTGAAGTGATCAGCGATATGATCTTACTTCACAATTTACAAAATATCCTCAATGAAGAAATCAACGAAACCAAGAATCAAAAACAAATGGCCTCAAAAAAAGTCGCAGCGGGTCTGACCAGTTCTGTCGATAATTATGAAATCGAATTGCGAGAGCGAGAAATAGAGTTAGAACAAACTCAAATAAACCAAAAGCATTTAGAAGCACACCAAAAGTTATTACAACTATTTGGCACAGATATTGAGGACTCACTTCTTCATACGCTAGAGTTTAGCCCCATCAATAACTTGGCCCCCCTCCCCTCTTTTGTGGATCTCAAGAGTAATATTTTAGAAATACAAAAAATTAATTTACTCACTAAAAAAATTGAAAGTGAACTCCTAGAAAATCGCACGGAGTTTCTGCCTTCCCTTGACTTTAATTACAGCTTTGGCCGTCTCACGCCAAGTAACACCTCACCCATGGACTTCAAAGAATCTCAATATGGACTATTACTTACGATTCCACTTTTTTCAGGCTTTGAAAGCTATCACAAAACACGAGCCTCAAGCTCACAAGTACAATCAATGTCCTTACTCACGTTACAAAAAGTACACGACGTCGAGTCAGCTTTTAATTCACTCAAATCCAAACTTTCTGAATTAAAAATTCTCTTTGAAATTAACGAAAAAAAGCGACAACTCTCTGAAAAGTACTTTTCTCTCACTCTGACGGAGTACAAAAGAGGAATCAAAAACTCTCCCGACTTAGTGAATGCGACGGAACGCCTTTACTCCACGAAGAAAAGAAAGTTTGAACTCCTAAAGGAGTTCGAAGTGACTCAAGCTAAACTGAAGAACTACTTATAATGTTTATTTAAAGATGTCTAATAACGATGTAGTTTTTTTATTTAAAAGCGATAAGTTTTGATAATAAATAACCAATTATTCCACTTTTTAACCCCCCAAAAAATTGACTTTGATTTACAAAAATTTCAGGGGTTTAATTAAGTAGAATATCCCCACTTTATAATAATAAGGGAGACTTATGTCCGTAGCGCATTCAAGAAAACGACACTGCATGCCTTTATTAAAGCAAAAAATCAAATTTGCTCCTGTCGTTTCAATCCAAGGTGCAAAGCAGGTTGGCAAAAGTTTTTTAGCTCGCTTTTTATTACCAGAAGTTCTTAAAGATACTGCGTATGTGACTCTTGATGAGAAAGATAATCGCCAATTTGCAGAAGATAACCCCAATACTTTTTTAAAAAAGACGATTTGTATATAGTTCCCTGGGAAGCCATCATCTAAGCTACTAGCTTTATCGCTCTAATTTTCTGATTATATCCTCTAATCTCAATGCTAGGTTGCTATTTCTGGAATTCATTTTCATATTTTCAACTTGTTCGAATCGTATAAAATCATTATTTTTGATTCCAATCTCAGTATAGGATTATATTTTTTGCATTTGATTACAAGCTTAATTATTGAGTCACTTTATAAACACTCACTCAATTTTTACTTTGCAGACCCTTTTGAATAAACTCCACGATCAGAGATTGATACTTTTTTCCATCAGCCTTTGCTTTTAATTTAATAGCTCTTAAAATATTACCAGGAATACGAATACTAATAAGTTGCGTTGGTGCTCTTTTATCTTCCTGCAACTGGCGAATGTCCTCTAAAAACTGCAAAGCCTTTTCTGGACTAATTTCATTAGTAGAATTTAGATTTGAAATTTTATTTTTTCTTTTTTTCATCTATTTTCTCACAAATTGCTTTTATATCTATTAAATCTTGAGGCCGTCCACTTTCTTTTTTCATAGCCAACAACTCTTCCAACGAAATAACCTTAATAGTTCTCGTTCCTACTTTTACTTTAACGACCTTAGAATGTGAATAATCTTTAGTTATCAGTATATCAATTTGTCGAGTTGGATTTTTATAGTCAACAAAGGACCAAGCTATTAAATTTCTATTTTTAATATACTCTTCTCGCATAGCGATCACTTCATGAGCCCTTACCGGAATTCGCGATGTTAACCCTAATTTTTCCATTATTTTTTCTGCAACTTCAAAATCAGTTTTATTTAGTCTTAAAATCAAGTCAATATCTACTGTTGCTCGAACTATTCCGTGCAAGGCCAATGCATAACCACCAACAATGGCATAATCTATTTTACTTTTATCAAATTCATCAATGACTTCGTACAAAAACATCAATTATTCCCAGGTTGTTTCTTTCATTGACATTGTATATACATGTATATACAATGTCAATGAACCTAGTCGCAGAAAAACTTAGGGGGATTAAATAAAAATTCTTTGATTAGAGGCACATCTGGGCATCAAGGAATTTTCTAAGATAGGTCATTACATTTTTATTTGAGCGCCAAGTAAGTATTTGGTTTCGCCTCCATTAAACAGCGAATAGGTACGGTCTGCTTTTTTAGCTGTTGGATTAAAAGTATTTCTTTCTTGCGCCACTAAAAGTGCTAATTTAACCATTTTATTTGGAACATACTCTAAACCTACTTCTGGTCCCAAGTACTCTTCTCTTCTAGTTAGAGTTGCAACTTGCCCACCAAGCATTTTCACACGGTGATTTAATGCTGCATAAGGAATTACAGTTTTACCCATACCGATTCGCGCTTGCGATAAGATTTCTAAGGTTTCATCAGCTTTAGCAAAATCGAAATATCTCGAACTCACATTTAAAATCGCAACCCTGTCAGACTCTAAAGAGTATGGAAGCTTAAAGTCCGCTCTCAGCACAGAGTTTTGTTTTGCATTCTTTGAAGATTCTGATGTTGGAAGATAATAACGAGCATCAATTTCTACCTTATCTGATCCAATAAAAGAAGGAGCTACTAAAAAACCGGCCACAGCTACGTCGGAGTTAACAACTTTCTGATCAGCTTGAACTTCTTGCTCTGAAGCTAAATTGTACTTGGCTGTCAATAAAAAGCCCAAATTAGCCTTGTCATTAAACTTGTAGGCTAATCGAAGTTGGTTTTCAGTCAAAGCGCCGCCAATTTCGTTAGCTCTTTTTAAATTTTTATTGGAAATCTCAGCTTTAACGAGACCCGTCCAATCACTGGAGGATGCCGGAGCTTTCATCGTACTGCTTGTGTCACTTGTTTGTGCATAAGATAGTGGTGATAAGGACCAAATTAATAGAATCGACAGAATATACTTCATAGTATCTCCAAGGTTAGTGTTTATGGTTTCACTCGAAGTACTTAACTTTTCTCAAGATGGGAATAACAAATTTCATATTAACCAATTCTTGACATGAACCTAATCCCGCCGCGTTGTAAAAACTTTTCAACTGTTCACCATTTTTACATTTGATTTTTGGTTTACATGCTTAAAGTAAATAAAAACCCCTTACTTGTGGTATATGATTTGAAAGACATAATAAAGAGAGACGCTATGCGCATCATCTGCATCATTGAAAATGGTGTAAAATCAATATAATGTGGAACACTTTTAGGAGGACAACCATGAACTGGATTAACTTGCAATTGGGTCAATTTAAAAAAGGCCTTATCAAAAATACAAATCTCAATAATGCACGGGGTATGACACTAGTCGAAATCCTCATCGTCTTGGCCATTGTTGGTTCATTACTTGCGGTTATTGGTCAAAACGTTATGTCAAACTTTCAAAAATCTAAGAAAAAGCAAACTGGCATCATTATGAGTCAAGTCGCAAGTGCTTTAAATATGTACTACTCTGATTGTGGAAAAATGCCCGCAGCGTTAAAGAATTTGATTGAAAACCCCGGTGACGAATGTGCCGACTGGGGTCCAGAGCCTTACCTTAAGAAAAATCAGATCAAAGATGCTTGGGATAATGATTTCCAGTTTGAAACTGATGGAACTACTTTTACATTAAAAAGCTTAGGAAAAGATAAAAAGCCAGGTGGAACCAACTTTGACAAAGACATTTCCTATGATGAAAAGGATTCCAACGAAAAGCCCTAAAGCTTTCCTTATTTAAAATCTCTTAGATAAGAATTATTTAATTTCTGACAGCGTGCGCATTTGACCAAATCTAAGAGACTTCTTAGAATGGCCCGATGGGCACTAAACACGGTATATGTAATCATCGAGCCTTCACTCTGGTTGAAATCTTAGTCGTGCTTGCCATCATTGGTGCCATCGCTGTCATTGGCGTGAGAAAACTCAACAAATCAGAAAATCTAAAAACAACCGTTCGTAAACTCTCTGCTGTTTTAAAAAAAACGCGTGCCTATGCTAAATTAACAAGTAAGACTTATCGACTTGTTCTTAAAAAAAGTACGAAAGAGCCCCATAGTTATTGGATTGAGAGCACCAATCAAATTCATCTTATTGATCCTAAGGCCGATGATAAATTTCGATTAACTATGGATAAAGAAAAAGACAAGTTGAGGTCTAACTTTCAAAATGCAACGGATATTCTTCCTAAACCTCGCTATATACCAAAGGATTGGTTCTTTGGTCGCATTGAAACAACCGGAAAACCTGAGTTTCAAGATTCGGAACTTACCTATATTTATTTTTTTCCTCAGGGTGTTTCAGAAGAAGCCATCATTCAAATTACTAATAAAAATAAAATTACATGGACCCTTTATTTAAATCCTCTCATCAGTAATCCCAGTTTATATCAAGAGGCCAAAGTTTTAAAGGATTTCAAACAGTGAGTTTATTTATAAGATCAACCTCTCACTTTAAAACCAATAAAGGATTTACCCTCCTCGAAGCCATTATTTCTATTATGATTATGTCTGGAGCCCTCATCTTACTCAGTAACACTTGGGGAGGGGCCTTTAAATCTATAAAAAAAGGAAAACAACAATACGAGATTTCTATTTTATTAGAACGAAAACTCACCGAAATTGAACTCGAATACCGTAACAAACCCTTATCAGAAATTCCCGATGAACGTGAAGAGGATTTTGGGAAGGCCTATCCAAACATACGATGGAAATTAAAGTCTAAAAAATTTGAATTCCCCGATGTGACGTCAATGCTCAAACAAAGAGACCAGGGCTCCGATGGAATGTCCGAAATGATTTTTAAACAACTCACAGATCTTATCAATAAATCCATTAAAGAAGGCAAAGTCACTATTATCGTCAAAGAGGGGAAAAAAACAAAAGAATACAGCGCCGTCACTTATTTTGTCGATTATGATCAAGATATTTTATCAGGCATGGGCGGCGGAGCAGCCGGAATACCGGGGCTGGGTGGTGGTGGAAAATGAGTACAATTAAATATAAACAATTTGGATTTACACTCATTGAAACCATCATCACGCTTACTATTTTAGCTTTTTTAACCATGATGGCAGCTCGCACCATTCAGCAGGCCTTCAGAGCACAAGTAAAAATTCAAAATCAAATTGATCAAGTCAGTCACGTCAAGGACACCTTAAGACTTATGGAAAGAGATATTAATCTCGCTTATCATTACTTAGATTTACAAAAAGATATTGCCGAAGAGCTGAATAAAATGCAGAAAAAACAGTCGGGCCCCAATAATAATTCTACATTTCCGCCCAATAACCCTAATCCTCTTAGTCCACCTCCTCCACCAGGCTCTCCTGCAAGCAACAATCCGTTTTTAAAAACAGAAAACAGATTAGATCCAACCACTCAATTTATCGGCAAAGAAGAAGAAATGCACTTTGTCACTCTCAATACTGTGAGACTCGTTAAGGATGCACCTCAGGCTAATTTTGGTGAGGTTTCTTATTTTTTAAATACTTGTAAAAATCGTGCCGATAAAAAATTTGAATCTGGAAAATGTTTATTTCGGCGAACCTCTCCCCTCGTCGATAAAGATCCCACCAAAGGAGGAGCGGCTACCCAACTCCTTCCAGACATTACAGAGTTTCGTTTACGATATTACTCTAAACTTCAAAAGGATTGGAGAAAGGACTGGAACTCCAAAGAAGATGTTGGAGATACAAACACCAAAGGACGTTATCCCGAGGCTGTCGAAATTAGCTTAACAGTTGAGACACAGCCCAAAGATCCAAAAAAAGAAAAAAAGAAGAAAATCAGTATTCAAATGGTTGTGCCCGTGCACTTCCCTAATAATAAAGATCCCAATCAGCAAACCGGAGCCAATCCCTTAGACCCCTTCGGAAATCCCATGACTAATCCAGGAGGAACCAACAATAACAAACCATTAGGTGGTGGTTAATCTATGATTAAACTCAAACAACTTTTATTTATCAAAAATTCAAAAGGTGTGGCCCTCCTTCAAACCCTTTTTTTAGTGACGTTAATTATCTTTATTGTAAACCAAGTCAATTTTGAAGCGGCCGTTGAATACACGATCAACTCTCAAGCCCTTCATCGCATTAAAGCCTATCAGGCAGCAAAATCAGGTGTGGAAATCAGTTTATTAAGAATAAAAATTTATAATCAAGCCGTAAAACAATTTGGAAGCCAACTGGGAGAGCAAGCCCAAATTCTTAATATGATTTACTCCTTTCCCCTCATGTGGCCCATGGTCATTCCTGGATCAAAAGGATCATCTGTTGATAAAGATCAAACAAAAGCGGTCACTAAAAAATCTTTGATGGATGCCACCTTTGCCACACAAATTCAGTCAGAAGATAAATTAAATATTAATGACATTGATTCTCCTTCTGAAGCGCAAAGAGAGCGCATTAAAAATACTATTCGCGATTTATTTAAAGCTAAATATGAATTAGACCGAGAGTGGGTTGATCGCAATAAAGACCTTATTCCCTACGAGGAAATTATTAATAACATTCAAGATTGGGTGGACCCAGACACCAAGGGCTCCAATGGTCCTGATGAGAGCAGCTACTACGCAAGACTTCGTGAACTCGACCCAGATAACCAAGATCGCTATCCGCCCAATAGATTTTTTCGCGACATCAGCGAGCTTCGCATGGTGTATGGAGTGACTGATGCCGTTTTTGATCTTATCAGTCCCGCGTTTTCTGTTTTTGGCGCCATGGGAATCAATCCCAATTTGGCCGATCAAAAAACCTTAAAATCACTCCATAAATCAATCACTGACGAAATTGCCAGTAAGCTCATCAGCAGGCGAGAGCACCAGTTTGAGGGAGGACCTTACAAAGATGCGGATGATTTTTTTAATTATGTGAGTAGACAAGGGGGACGGATTTCTCAAGACGAACAAGCTAAAATCCCTTTACGATTTTCAAATCCCTGTAGCTTTAATATCCAATCATCAGGTTCAAGTGGTAAATCCGTCGTTACCATCACCGCCATTACCTATGATATTTCGTGCGCACAAACAGAAGTATCTGCAAGTATTGATAAACAAAATAAAGAGAAAGACCCTAACAAGAATGATCCTAATAAGAATGACCCCAATAAAAATTCACAAAATAAAAATGCTTCTAACACCAATCAGCCCCCTGCTAAAGGGCCACCACGCATTGTTTACTGGAATGAAAACTAAAATAAACACACTTAACACCACCGCCTACAGCTATTAATAGTCAGTATCGAAATATTTATTTTAATCTTTGTTTATAAACAGATCCTTTTGTGTCCCCAATCTTTGTAGCCCAATGACTCAGGTCAAGCTCAGCAGTGCGCTTTGAAATCTTAGAGTCTAAAAACTCGATATAATCTTTTACGCGGATCTTTTTTTTAAAAGTAAAAAGTTCTTTTAATTTAATAAGGCGATCTGACTTCTTGATTAAGGTGCGTCGGCTTAAGTTCGGCTGCGATCTGAAATTGATCATGGGCGTTTTAGCATAAAATCCCCATTTCAAATATAAAGAAATGGCATCAAAAGCTTCCCGTTGCAAAAGCTTACCCCCAAACTTGAATAGACCAATATGAAATAGTGACCCATCTGGCTCCCATGAAACATGGTAAAAACAGCAATTGATCCAGCTGGCAAAAAAATGACGTTCTGTTTTTGGTAGTAATAATCTTACGTGTTCTCCTAATACACCCAACACTTGTGGCCACGGATGAAATTTGATTTTATTGCTTATATCAAGTGGGTTCCAGTTTGCCCAATGCTCCTTGAGCGCATAGACCAATAGTTCTCCTAATCGAGGGTCGTAGCGACACCATTGATAAGTTTGAAGAAATAGATCTAAAGTTACTTTATTTAATTGAAATGAGTTATAGGCTTGAGTGAGCTCATTTAACGTTGGTGGAGAAAATTGAACATTCAATCCATATCTCCTAGAAGTTCATCTAAAAAATCTAAAGCTTTTTGCGCCTCTCCAATTTTTTTTGATTTCAAATATTCAATATGGTTTTCTACTTTTGATAAATTAACTCCTTTTTTAAGGAGAGCTTTAGCGTGACTGATATCTTTGGGTCTGTGAGCAAAACATTTCATTATAAGCATATCTTCACTTGATAAGCATTTTACGGTTAAATATTTACCAGTAAAAACCACGATTAGATTCTCCTCAAAGTCTGGAAGCACAACGTAGGAAAAGGTGGCAAAGTATCCATTCAGCCAATCTGAAGGAAGATTTATTTCGCGGGCCACTTGTTGACTTAATAGATCAAGCTCACTTTGCTCGATTCCTTTGGGTATGGCATCCACATCTGTGGTCGCTAGCGGAAAACCATGTGCAAAAATCATAGCGCCGCCTCCCCCCATAATGAGAGTGATATTTTTAGATAACTTTTCATCTAATTTTTCAAAGGCTTGTTTCATTATGCTGAGAGAAATCGGCTTGTCATTCATCATTAAGAGTCCTTCTGAGAAATTTTTGTGGACGCTTTTTAAGTATAGCGCAATTTTAAATATTACGCAATTGTTAATATTATATAATAAATACATATAGATAAGTATTTACATATAGTGCCTCAAGTTCTGATATTAGAAACCTGAAATACTTGACCTAATTAAGTAAACTCATTGAATTTAATAATACAGAAAAACTTCAATCTTTACAGAGAGTTGCGTGTATCTTTTGATTTTATGTCTTAATATAAGACACTTTTTCGCCTTAAAAAGGCCTTGGCACGCTTGCAAGTAAATTAAGTGGAAAAACTTTAATATTTTTATTTACTCAAGGAGTTAGGAATTTTATGAAAAAAGTCATTTCACTTTTAACATTAATAACTTTTATTTACACATCACAACAGGCATTAGCACAGGATCAAGCCTCTATCAAAAATGATTTAATTAGTTCAATGTCTGAACCAAATGTAATGACCATTTATAAGAAAAAGAATGATACAGGCATTTTAACTAAGTCGCATCAATATTACGAATTAGAAACAGATAAAAACACGAATAATCCTAAGTCCGTAATGGTTGAATCCGAAGCGAATTTTGAAACTACAACAAAACCTTACCAAATTAAAGACAGTAATACTATTGCCTACTCTAATCTTTCTGAAGACTTTCGTACAAAGATAGAATCTATTTCAAATGAATCCTCTATTTTTTTAAATAATCCAAAGTTAGACCTTAATAATTTTACTGTTGTTCAATTTGATATGGTCTCTGGTTCAAACCTTCAATACGAATACTTTTTTGTCGATAACAATAACCCTCAATGCGTACATGTTTTCAGAACACGAAAAGACAATGATAACGTCTTCTTTCTTGGTGCGACAAAGAAATGTTCCGATACTAATATGATGGGCGAAACAAGCTCAAACTAAATCCAATGCACGATAATCGACCACACAACTAAAGACGAGTCTAGTTCTTAACTAGAACTTCACAAGATTCCCCTCCTCATCGTATATTCAAAGAAGGTATCAACAAAGAGGTCCTGGAAGGCATCTATGCGATCCATTGGAATAGACATTGGAACATTTTCAGCCAAGGTTTGCGTCGTCGACGCCAACAAAAAAGGTCTTTTTGTTGAGCGATTTCATGAGCGCATCCTGGTAAGTACCAATCCGTTTGATCGTAATATTGAAGTTATTGAATTCTTACGCACTGAGCTGGCGGGTGAAGATCCACTACAAATAAAATTTGTTGGTGCCATTTCTCAAGACCTTGTGAGCATTCACACTAAAGTCTTCCCCTTTAAAGATCGCATTAAAATCTTTCGAAGTCTCCCCTTTGAGCTAGAAGAGGAAACGCCCTTTAATCCTGATGACACTATTTTTGATGGCAGGCTCGTTCGCTTTGAAGCAGCTCAAGCAGAAGTTCTCGCCTGTGCCTGCCCCAAAGACACTATTAAAGCCTGCCTACAACTGTTAAGTGACTCAGGAATTTCACCTCACCTTCTCACTCCAGAAGGCATTGCATTTGCCAACCACTTTGAAAAATGGATGGAGCCTATTCCTGTCGTCGCAGCGATTCATGACCCCAGCGCTCCGAGTGAATTACCCATTCCCCCACGTCAATGCGAAGCAATGATTCAAATTGGACACACAAAAACCTTATTGTTAGTTTATGAGGAAACAAAAATTGTTGATATTCGCTGTCTTTCTTGGGGTGGAGATAATATTGCTAAAGCCATTCAAGAAAAATACAACATTACTTACTCTGAAGCTCTAAAGCAATTGCAAGGAAATGCTTTTATTCTTACCTCTCACGACAATGCAACTCCTGATCAAATTTTTTTCTCGAATGTAATCGCAGATACCGTTAAGGAATTAGTGCGGGAGCTGCGACTGGTTCTCATGGAAATCCAAGCCACCTCCAATGTCGTCATTCAGAGTATGGGAATCACGGGAGGAGTTAGTCGGCTTCAAAATTTGGCTCCATTTTTAACTCAAGGCCTCGAACTCCCTATCAATAAATTTTCAATCCTCAATCAATACCCTAATATTCATTTTGAAGTGACACCAGAAATCGATGCTTCTATTGGCATCGCTATGGGCTTAGCCATCGAAGGTCTACGTAAACCACGCAACCCCGCCGTTTCCTTTTTAAGAGGAGAATTCACAGTTCAATCCCATGCACTCAAAAATTTTGTGGATACCTGGGGTACTGCTTTAAAATTTGCAGCCTTTGGCGTGGTTCTTCTCTATGTTTACGCAAGCTTCAGAGATTCCATGGCAACCACAATGGTCGAAGAAGCTACGACGGTCATGACGGATCAGGCCAGCGCCCTTGCTAAGCTAAAAGGATCAAAGGCGTCAGAGGCCAGCATTGAAAAATTTATTTCCGATAAGCGAAAAACCATCAAAGAACTAAAAGAAGTCGAAACATTTGTCGGAATGAATTCTGCCTTAGAAATTCTAAAAAAAATAAATGATGCTTCTCCTGGTCGTTCTACTCTGCGAATGGAAGTTCGAAAAATGCAGATCAAAGATTCACTCGTTCATATGGAAGGCTATGTCTCCTCTGTTCGAGAAACAGAAATGCTCCAACAATCATTGAAATCGCTCGCCAAAGATTTAAAAATCAAATCCGTGCCTGTGCAGTTTTCACTTCCTCCAGGAAAGGTTGGTTTTGGTTTTGAGTTTAATGTGGACCGAAATGTTAAACTCGCCACCGCCAAAGAAAAAAACGCGAAACCCAGCCGTGACAGTGAAGACAACACAAAAGATTCGATGGAGAAACAAACAGAGTGAATTTAAATGATATTACTGATCAATTTAAAGACCGCCTGAAAGTTGCTTGGGAGAAAGTTCAAGAATCCACGGCCTATCAACAAGCCATGGAAAAATATCAAGATCTCCCTGGACAACAGCAGCGCTTGATTCGCTATGGGGGCGGTATCTTGTTTGTTTTATTTCTTATTAGTCCCCCCATCTCAACACTCCTTAGTAGTCAAGAAGCCATCAATGATTTTGAACGAAAAAGAGAAGTCACGAGAGAACTTTTAAAGGTGGTTCGAGATTCCTCAAATGCGCCGAATATTCCTCAAGCTCCTGATTTATTTTCTCTTCAAAGTCGTTTTCAACAAGATTTGCAAAACGATAAACTTTTACCTGAGCAAATTTACTCAATCCAAGCCGCAACAGATAGCGGTATTATTATACCAAAAAAGTTTAGTGTCGGTGCCCTCAATGTGAATCTAAAAGATTTGAACTTAAGACAGATTCTTGAAATTGCCTTTCGACTTTCGAGCGTCAGTCCGACCGTCAAAATGACGGATCTCGAATTAATTGCGAGCAACGATAAGCCGGGCTACTTTCATATGAATTCAAAAGTCGTAGCCCTTAAAACACCCCCTCCACCCGTCATCGAACCCGATAATTCCAAAGACAAAAAGGGAGCGCCCTCGCGCCCTTCTAATAAAGTTCAACCAGAAGACGATACTGAGGGAGCACCTCCTCCTCCGTCCACTGATGAGGGCGAATAATGGAAGCCAGCCAATTATCTGTCCTTATTCGTAAAGGAAAAAAACCATTTTTATGGACTCTCTTATTCTCGCTCCTCTTTTTTATTATTCGCTTTCCAACAGAAGATTTAGGGGACTTGGTTTCCACCAAGGTTTCAGAAATTTCGCAAAATCAAATTTTTCTGCAATTTAATAATTTTAGTTTTAAAATCACACCACCAGGTTTAGATTTTACTGATATATTTTTAGAAACGCCCTTCACGCCAGGCCTCAGTGCTGAAGAGATCTCCATTTCTCCCTCGCTTACGGCCCTGATTTCTAAAAAACCTTACGGCAGCATTCGTGCCAGAGGTCTTCTCAACGGCGATATTTCTGTTGCTGTTAAAAAAGGTCAACCAACAGAACTGGGAAATGAACGCCAGCGACTCACAATGGATATAGAAAATATCAGCCTCAGTGCTTTTCGCGAATTAATGAAATGGTCGCTCGCGATCGAGGGTTCTCTTAATCTCAGCGCCGATGGACAAGCCGATCTCGCGCTCACAGAACAACCTGATGTGGAACTTAATTTAGATCTCTCTCATTTTTCACTTCCACCAGCGACCGTCAACACGATGATGGGCCCCATCACACTTCCGGATATGAAGCTTCAACAAGTCCATCTTAAAGGACGACTTTCCAATGGAAAATTTCAAATAGAAACTGGCGACATTGGAAAAAAACAAGATGATCTTTTTGGAAAAATTAAAGGCTTCTGGAATATCAATGTATTTATGCAAGGGGGACGCCCCATTCCGCAATTTGGCTCTTATGATTTAGATATTAATCTTGTCACTAATAAAAACTTTCAGGCTAAAGCCAGTTCGTTTTTATCTCTTCTGGATCAGTATAAATCCTCTACGGCAGAGGGTTCTCAGTACCAATTTAAAGTCTCTGCCGCAGATTTAATGAGCCCCCCCAGCATTACCGGAAAATAGTTGATGAATTTATGCGTGTTTTTCGGACATTTGCTGGACATTTGTCGGACGCGCCGTCCCTGAATACTCATTTAATGCCTCTGTAGTTGTTCCTTATTATTGCTATAAACGTCCACTTGCGCATAGAAGATTTATGAGCGAAAAAATACAAAAAGTAAGAAGCAAAAAAGTTTTTGCTTAATTTTTAGGAGGATATAGCATGGCTGGTGTTAATAAAGTAATTTTAGTTGGTAATTTAGGTAAGGACCCCGAAGTTCGCCAGATTTCTCCCAACCAAAACGTATGTCAGTTTCCTATCGCAACAAGCGAAACGTGGATTGATAAATCAGGACAAAAACAAGAAAAGACCGAATGGCATCGCATTGTCGTGTGGGGAAAAATGGCCGAAGTTTGCGGTAAGTACCTTGCCAAAGGAAAGCAAGTTTACATTGAAGGTCGATTACAAACTCGATCATGGGAAGATCAACAGGGACAGAAAAAATACACGACAGAAATCGTTGCAACGACGGTTCAATTTTTGGGTGGTGCTCCTGGAGAAAGATCGGCCTCAGCGTCAGGAACAAACTATGGTGCAGGAGCTTCTTCTGGTGGGTATGGCTCCACTGATTTTGGTCCAGAGCCTAGCTTCGACACTAATGACGAAATTCCATTTTAAGGCGTTTTTAAACTAAATTTGTTTAAAGTTTACGAGTAGATCCTATCTACTTTAGTCTCATTATGAATTTTTAATTGTTAATTTTTAAAACTACGGAGAGAATGAAGGAGTGAAAACTTTTTCATTCTCTTCAAAAGTAATTTGTTTAAGCATGATCTTTGGTGCCGCCCCTTTCGTTTCGGCTGGTACTGTCACTAAAATTTCTGAAGACAAAGTTGTGGTTGATTTCAACGACGAAACTGTTCCCAAAATCAATGACAAGGTGGTCGTCCTGGATCAATCCACCCATCAAGAAGTGGGAGTCATTTCCATTATAAAAACAAAAGATTCACGAGCGCTAGGAAAGCTTGTCAATGGATCAGCAAAGCCTGGTGACGCCACCGACTTAATGGCCAAATCAAAACATGATGATGCTCGAATCCCTGCCGAACAAGACTCTGAAAGAAACAATCTAGAATCAATTCCCTCTGGAAGAAAACGAAAAAAAATCGTCCAAAAATCGATGTACTACGGAGTCGGAGCTGATTTTGTTTACACTTATGTCACACTTAAAACGTCTGGCAATAGTGGCACTTTAGATGGAAATGGTTTTGGCCTTAGTGGTGTTGTCGATTACTCGATCAATCCCAGCTGGATTCTCCAAGGTCGTGTTGGGTGGCATCCCTTTAACATGCAATCCTCTGACGATAGCTCCACCGTGACCAGCATCAAATCAACTTACTTAGCGTTGGGTGCCATTGCACGCTACTCTATTGATAACAGCATTAACAACGGCATTTGGTTAGGGGGAGGATTAGATTACCTTATTCCTATGTCATCGAATGTTTCACCAAAAACTAATGAACTCACTTTTGTTGCTTCTGCTGGCTACAATATGAAACTCGGACTTAATTATTTCACCATCAAAGGTAATTACCTTATGTTTCAGCCAAAAAGCTCTTCAGAAATCAGCTTCCAGTCTTCGCAATTTGTCTTAGGGGGAATTTATTTCTTCTAGGTTATTGAGCACGATGAATCCAATTTTCAATTTTAAACCACTTTATCTAATCGTTTTTATATTTTTTTTATTTATAAATAGACATTGTTTTGCTCAAGAGGATTTAAACTTTGGTGCTTTCGGCGGCGACGATGACTCGTCCGTATTTATGAACGAAAAACCCTCTAAAAAAAAATCTAAAAAACCCATCGAGCACTGGGGCTTCGGCCTTGGAATAACTCCCACCTTTATTCAAATTCAAGATAGCACTTCCAATCGGAACCTTAAGGGTAATAATTTTGTCGTTAAACTTTCCTATGATCGCCCCATCAAAAAAAAAGTAAACCTACTCTTAGGTACAAGTCTACTCCCCCTCAGCGGCTCACAACCTGACTCCCAACTCGGAACAGCAAAATTTGAAGCGAATTATTTGGCCCTTGAATTAATGGGTCGAATTAATTTAAGTCCTAATTCTATGGAAGGCCTTTGGATAGGAGGAGGCTTGGATTATTTATTTCTCCTCGGAAAAGCCAGCAGCAATGTTATTGATACCAGCAGTGTGAAGAGCCGCCTCTTTCCGCAAATAAGTATTGGTTACAATTATTCGATGGCTCCAGAATACTTAACATTTCGATTCGATTGGCTCCTTCACACCCAAAACCCAACAAGTGGTGGGTCGGTTAATATCACCCAATATATACTGAGCGCCATTTATTATTACTAGAAGCGGTCTCAAATGCGGCTAAATCCTTTCAGTGAAATCGGGGTCATTTATCGATAACTAAGAATTCCGTAAATTGTGTTCATTTTATGCGAGAAAATATTTACAGGCTGGCCAACGGCGCGCGAGGGAAAGACTTCTAGCCATGACTGATCATAGAACCCCCCGTAAAAGTCGCGCTGTACACCTCCGTTACTTATGTAATGAGCTTTCGAAGATCCAGCATTAGAAGGATCAATCGTTAATAATACATTCCAAGGTTGTTCTTCTCCCGTCCAAATATAGGATGCAGGGATCCATGCAACCTGTGATTTAGCACTTGCTGGAGAGCCGACAGGAGCTTCGCCATCTCGATATATAACAAAAGCATCCATACCGCTGTGGTAAGCAACGGAGACATTCCTAAACAAATACGGGTCTAAGGCCGATCCGGTCATGGTATTTGTCAGACCGATCGTGTTGAGCCTTAGAGGCGCGACAGAAGCTTGAAAAATTGTGTGATAATCCAAGATCGGACCCTTATTTGATGCTGGAGGCCCTTCTGTTGTTGGGAGGGCACTGCTACTAAAGTTCGATAGATCAACTAAACGTCGCCAAACACCATCATTATTTGCTTCCCCATACCCTTGAGTGTAAAACATCAAAATCATTCCGTTTATAACGGCAGTTCCACTGGGTTGCCCCACTCCCCAAAAAGTATCCCCTTTCGAAGTGTCATAAGGTATCAAAGGCTGTGGGTACTTCACCCACGGCCCTGTAATTGGGGAATTACTAAAAGCAACACCAACCCCCCCCTGATCAAGCACACACTCGCCACTATCACAGTAATAGGGAGCGTTGCAATGTTCAGACGATTTGCAGGCGAGTGGCTGCTTTTTCTTTACGGCCCCCATGTAGAGCATTGCATACTTATATGCGATACCATCCATCATGTAGTTCCCAGCGATTACCTCTGGATCGCACACGTGTTCTCCATCCCACCGTGTGTAACGTTGGTCGGTGCCGATCTGACAATCCGCACCCGTGAGTTCACCAGGACATAATGCAATGGACTCAGCCTTCCAAATTCCGGTGCGCCAAACTCTTGTAATGATGTGATCCCGCACGACTCCATTCTGTCTATTTCCACACCAATAAAAAACTTTTTCATTGCCACTGTACTGAATACCACTAGGCGCATATCGGTAAAAATTTCCTGGGGGACTGTTATCTCCAATCATGGGGCCTTGATCGAGAGTGAACCATCTTGCAGAGTCTGCTTTTGTTGGTTTTTCGATACAAGCATCAAGATTTTTTGCATACAATACTGTCGAGCTGAAGCCAGCAATAATAATTGCAATTGAAAGCAAAAGCCAAGTCAAAGTAGAAAAGGAACTTTTATGAAGATAAAGTTGTTTTATGTAATTAGTCATTTTTAGTGATCTCCCTGACAATAAAATTAACATCAGGTGGGAAAGGTGGAAAGGAAATTCTATGCAAATCATGACTGGACTTTTAGCCATTTTTTTAAATGAGACTCTCGACCACCTAACCGAATTATAGAAGGTGAAACATTTTGTTATGTATAAAAGTCGAGTCCTGAATTTAAAGAAAAAAGTGAGGATATTTAAACTCTAGTCCGTTTTTCTAATAAAGAGGATGGGGTACAGGAAAATAAGTTCGGAGCGCAACGCTTTGAGAGCCACTTAAGTTAAAATGAAAACAAAAATACGTCTCTCAAAGGCGTTCAGATATTATCAACAATTCAATCAGTCAATGCAACTTATGGAACAACACAAGTATACTCAACTTTGTTAGTCCCAGCAGGGAGGTTGGAACTTAATGTTAACGTCAGTCCTTGTATTGTAAAATCATTAAAATTAGATCCTGATGAATTAATAATTTTAATGTCAGGCAAACCATCGTTGTTTAAATCCAGTGGCATACATTCTAACGAAATAGAGCGAATTTGATCGACGACAGCTTGTCCAACTGCGCTGAGTTGGTTTCCGTAATTACTTTCGCAGACTGAACCTATGACTCCTCCCGTCTTACGAGAGAGCGACTCATAAGTTAGGCCGTAAGATTCATTTCCATCAATACTTAAGCACGATGCATCACCTGATTTCACTACAATAGAATGAAATAAAAATGGTTTTCCTGGCCACTTAGTTTGAATTAGTTCTATTAATTTATCTGGGTTATTTTTTGAAGCTGCCACACCCATTGGAGTCTCATCAGCATCACTTACAACAATTACAGATAAAACTGAGTTTGAACGAAAAAACATTTGATTTTGAGCATTTTCAACTTTAACTGTACTCATCGTAGCTCGTTCAATAGCACGCGTCGTTGCACCTATGCCTTGTTCGAAAGAGGAACCCATTGCTCCTTGCTGAATTGTGTACCCAAAAATAGATTTTACATTATTAATATCCATTGTAGAGTTCAAAATACTTCCTCCGAAGAATGAGTAATTTGATTTTTTTAATGGTACTAATAAGCCGTCAGTATAAGTTTTACAGTCTGCTAATTCGCACTCATCCTCATCATAATAACCAGGGGTGGTTAAATCAGTAGTAATAATTCCTAATTGCCAATTCAAACCTACTAATTTATCAATAAACGAACCAAACCGAATGGCCATATTAGCTTGTTCCGTTCTCATTGATCCAGAATTATCAATTACAATTAAAATATCTGCCATATTATTTGAGTTCACATTAATGTCTTGAGAAATTTTTCGAGTTTCTCTCTCTACATTAAAAATTACTTTAGCTAGTGACACATTATTTAATTTATCAACAGCCTCTATTTGATATTCATAACTCCCAGCTTCCAAGTTACTGAAACTAAGACTTTGTGTTTCAGGGCAGTCCGCTAATAATCCTGAGAATCCACATCTAACTTGACTGATCCCGACCCCACTGACCTCACTCACTAAATAAGTAATTTTTACTTCGGCTCCAAAAAGAACGGACGATGAGGGTTGCTCAGAAACAGCGATGCTTGGCCCCGCCGAATCCAGAAACCATTGCCAAACTTTCACTTCTGATTGATTACCTACATCATCAAAAGCCCTTGCTTGAAAAATATGCTCACCATCTGCTAGATCATTAACTGTGTAAGGAGAAGAGCAAGGTAAAAATTCACCGCCATCAATATTACATTCCACTTTAGAAATAACTTTTAGGTCATCACTAGAGTCAAATTCAAATTGAGCTAATTTTATATTTGTTGGGTTGGACGGGCCCGATTTTATATCTAAAATGGGCTTTGTGGCATCAAAGGTCCAACTAACTTTTTGCGATTCAGATCTATTACCTGCATTATCCACCGCAATAAATTCAGCCTCATATTTTCCTGAGGACTGAGTAATTAATGAATATGAATTCAATGTGGGGCAATTAGAAAGCTCATTACCACCCAATCGACAATAAACTTCCTTTAAACCTGAACTCGAATCCACTCCCTGAAAGCTAAAAAAGGCATTTGGATCAGTTGTTTTCTGTTGTGGTTTAATTGAAATTGTTAGTGTCGGTGGCGTTAAGTCTACAGTCCATTTAAAAGAAATTGCTTGAGAATAATTTCCAGCCTCATCCATACCTCGCACTTCAACTACATACTCCTTTTCAGTCAAATTCTTTAATTCAAAAGGTGACTGGCAGGCAGCATAATTGCCCTGATCAGTCTTACATTCAAATTTAGAAATTGCTCGACCATCATCAGTTCCAGAAAACTCAAAAATAGCATTTGCCTGATTTGACCAAATATTTGGTGTTTTAGAAAAAGAAAGTTGCGGTGCTTTAGAGTCAGTCTCCCAATCATAAGAAATTGATTCAGAGTAGTTACCAGATCTATCAACAGCTCTCAATTTTAATAAATTCTTTCCTTCTGCTGCTTCAAATTCTAAAGTATCAGAGCAAGTTGTCCATTGGGTCTCGCCTTGAAGGCACTCAAAATGATCAATACCCGATGTCAAATCAGTACCCTTAAATTGAAATTTCGCCTTTTTAGAGGAGGTTAGCTTTGACGGCGTCATAACAAAATCAGCAGCAGGGGGTAAAGAATCTACAACAAAACTATCATTTACAACACTAGACACATTACCTGCTTTATCAAAAACAGAAACTGCAATACCATAACTTCCATCACTTAAAGAGGAGACTCTATTTCCCATATTGCATGCCGATTGAAGTCCAGCACTTGATGTGCAATTAACTCCGCCTATTCCCGACAAATTGTCTGATGCTTTAAGTTCAAGATTAAAGCCTTCTGACTTTAAATAATTACCCACTGGCCGACTAACCAAAATTTGTGGAGGAATGTTGTCATGAATTATACTATCACCAAAACACTTCGTCTCAGATGATGAAGTAGCCCCATTATTGCTTGATTCACTGGCTGACTCCCGAAATTTAACAAAGACACTTACTTTAGTATTTTCAGTGCTCAACTCCCATTTTTTAAAATTGGAAAATCTCTCCCACTTACCACCAGTTTTACAAGTTGGATCTTCTGTTATATACATTTCGCCATCGACAAAGTTTGAGATAGACAAATCAACAATTTTATTATTTGTAAACTCTGCATTGGAGTTTATCATAATCGCATTTGAAGTTAAGCTTGATAAATCTTTATAAAACTGAACTCTCGAGCAATTATTAAAAACTGACAGAAGACTTACGCTTGCAAAAAATAAAACTAAAAATAATACTTTTTTATTAATACTTGTAATCTTGCAGGTCATTCGTACCCCCCACGGCAAATTCTATTCGCATAAATCTTTTTCAATAATATTAGTTTAGACCCAAACAGAAACTTCGACAAGAAAAGATAGCTTAATATGTAAGATTGATACGAACCGATTTTTTTGATCAAATATAATTTATTTACTGATTCAGATCGAGCCGTCTCAATGTGAGGCGGCTCCAAATAAGCTCATTTAAATTATTACGAATGGGCATTCGAGAAGTGGAGTTATAGACCTCCTGTTTCACCCCACTTTAATAAATAGGATTGAGGTATATTTTGAATGTCCGTACTTAGGGTTTCGGCTTTATCTATAATATTTAATTTTACCGGAACCTGAGCCCCATAATATGATCTTTTAGCATCAACAGAATTAGTAGGTAAATACCTCACTTGAATTAAAACTATATGTTCATTTTTAGCATGTTTTGGAGTTTCCAGCACTGGCACAACCTGCATCCTTTTCAACGCAACTGAATACGCACCCAAGGGACAGACGGGATCAAACGTATCATAACTAAATCCGTTTTCGACTTGGTTTATTATTGTTAACAATAATTCACTGTCAGGAGTAAAAGGGTCAGTGCCTTTTAGAATTTCTTCTTTGTTTGATACCCCATCACCATCAGTATCAATTAATAAATCTGGTTTAGCAGGATTCAATCCCTTAATGATCTCTAAATAATCTGAAAACCCATCTTGATCACTATCAATACCCCAATCCCCAACGGAAGGCAGGAGATTGAGTCCACTTACTTTATAATCGCAATCAGTTAAATAGGCATTATTGAACAGATTTGGATCACAACTCAGAGACTGTCTCTTTTCGACACATTTATCCAATCCTCCTAATGTTCGACAAATTCCGTCTAAAACACCTTCGACCATACTTCGAGGATTCGTAGGATCAGAGCCTTGCTTTTGTTCTTCAATATCTGTTACGCCGTCCATATCACTATCAGCTTGCAATAATCCATTTTTTCTAATTGTCGTTAATGGGGTTATCACGTAAGAGTCTGGTCTAAACTCTGTTGTAAACTGAGTTACAACTAGTTTGCAGATTGAATTTTCTCCAGAATCAAATGAATCTATTTTTGTAACATCGGGTACACCACCCTCCTTAGATATTTCAGAAAGTACATCAGGTATAACACCATCTTTTCCATAGTAAATTCCACCTAAAGTAAAGTTCTTGCCCTTTGATAAAGCTGCCGTTTTAGCAAAAGTAAGGGATTGAAAAACTGATTCCAGGTAACAGCTCTCTTTTTCTTGTGCCGTTAAATTCGAAAGATTGCATCCAGTGCCCGATTTATCTTCTGGCTTACCATCACTTATAAAAAATACATTATATCGATCAGCAATCGATTCAGAATTTAAATCATTTACAATCAAATTTTCTAAACATTCTGAGGCAGAGGTATAGCTAGTAACCCTAAAAATTAAATTATCTGGAGTAGCCTCTGTTAGATAATTTGGCTTAGTCCATTTCTTATACCAAATTTCGTCCTGAGCTTGCCTTGCCTTTAAAGCATCTAATTGAGTTTTTAATTGCGAACCACTTAAAAATGTTGAGTTTGTACAACTAAAATTACTACCTGAAAGTGCCCCTGCCGAAGCACTAAATCCAATCACTGAAAACCGATTCGAAGAAGAAACCCCACACGTATCTACAAATGCTTTAATTGAATCAAATCGAGTTCCATTCGGATCAGTACCTAGAGTAGGGTCCCAATAAAAAGTATTTTGCCCTGAAACAACTTCTTTCGTCCAATCTCCAAAGTTAGATGCAGAAAGATCTATAATAAAAACAAATTTTGTGGTTCCCGCAGAACCTTCCTTAGCCATTGGACAAAACTCTGATTTTAAACTTAAAACAGGAGCCTCGTAAGATGGTGGTTGAGGTATTACTTTTTCTAAGCGTTGGTTGGCACAATTTTGAAAAAATACCAGCATGCTAGCTCCACAAATCAAACCTATTAATAGAGGTGTACGAATCTTACTCACCACCACCCCTCCCCTGATCTCGAGTTCGAAAAAGCTTAAACTGTGAAAGATCCATCTGCGGCTGAGCTATCTCTATTGGAACAGGAACTTCAGCCTTATAAATTTGCCAGTAAATCTTACTGGGCTCATCAACATCAACCATTCTAGCTAAAACTAAAATCATATTAGTTTGAGGTCGTGAAATAGTGGATATTAATTGCTCATCAATAGGAATTGCATTTGGGCTATTTTCCAATTCAGACTGCGACACCCTAGATACAGAAAGTAACTTCTGATTTTGTATAGATACTAATCCCGGCATTACAGGTAAATTCAAAAGTAAAATTTGCTTTAAATCAATCCAATGTTTATCTCCAAAACTATCCTCTAGCATTTCGTTGCCTACAAAATTAATCGCGTACTGCGTAAGATAGGTGGGATTAATATCCTTATAGACTGCATTAGGAGGCAGTCCTGCTGCAAACTTCGTGGCATTTAAAACACCATCCCCCAAAGTATCAACTTCAGAATCATTTTTTAAGGGATTATAACCATAAATCCATTCCATAAAATCGGGAAAAGAATCTCCATCAGTATCAAAATCATTAACATTTGTACCCAATAAAGTCTCTTCGCATTCATTTAGGGAGTCACCATCAGAATCTAAATTCTTATCGCAGGACTTCGAACTTGCAAAGGCCTGACATCTTTCTGCAAATGCTGTTGTTGCCAAAAAGCTATCTAAACAATATCCATTCGTTCTAGGGTTAGTCGGATCTGTCCCTAACGCGATCTCGTCTTTATCTGAAAGCCCATCGCCATCTGAATCAGGTTCCAGTTTACCTTGAGCACTCACCCTCACGTTGGGACTAAAAATATAAAAGTGTGTTCCTCGATAATTGACTAACCCATTATTACTAGAATTAAATTTCAAGTCGCTTTTAAAATTTTCCAGTTTCCATAAAACTGGGTATGATCCTCTTTGTTTAAAATAAGGAGCCAAGGATTCCCAAAATGGCGTCGCACCAGGACGGGATAATCCTACGCGTGTTGGCTGAACGCTCACAAAATCCGTTTGTAAAACACCACTACCAAAATAATTCGGTAAACTTTCGATTAATCCAAAATAAAAATCCATTTGTTTCAAGTCCTGATCCTCTGGGTCGCCCCAAGCTGTTTTCAAGTCATTAACCATGGTACCACATACGCCGGTGCAAAGACTCGGATTTTTAGCGCAGAAGGCACAAGGGCTATATGACGAAAGAACGTACTCAATATGATCTTTAATTGGTGTGATGAAGCCATCAGTAACATGCACCCATTGATAGCTCGTATGAAAAAGTAAACCAGTTTTATTGAGCTTTCGCATGTCAGACTCTAATACATCGTACAGCTTTTTATATAATGCACCAGGAGATGATGTTCCCATTGATGTCTTTTCATATCTCCAAGGGTCATCACTTTTAGCTAATGAATAATTAAAATCTTGCTCCTCATGCATCCACTGAACAATGCTGTCTAATTTCTCATTTTTTATATCAAAAAACTGTAAAGAGCCATTACTACCAAGAAAAGATTTTAATTTCTTATCCAAAATTTCTTGCGAAATTCCCCCCGAGAAAGGAACAATCATTAGTTGAATTGAATCACCTTCTTTTAATTTGTCTTGACGCAAACTTTCTATCCACGATTTAAGGACAACAATTCTATCTTTTGTATAATCAACCCCAGGATGAGTCAGTAGAAATTCATTTGGGAACTTACCCAAATCAATTGGCTTACTATCTATTAGAGAATCAAAAGGACGACTCTCATCAACCTTGCAGTCTACGCCAGATGCTCGGTGATCATTAGGGTCACCTACATTTTTATTTGGATCGTAGCTCTCATAATACTTACTTGCATAGTTTTTATCACCGTCAACGTCTTGAATACAAAGCCCAGAAATCATAGAATGCGACATATCCATAAACAAAATAAAACGACGAACCGATGGAAAGGAGTTTGGTTGATTTAACATATATGGATTGTCAGAAAGTAGTTTAAATGAAAATTGTTTATTTTCCTCAAGAGGTGCCTTAGAACACTGTTGTCCTAATATAATTAACAAAAGAATAAACAATATGTATTTATATTGAAAAAGATTCTTCATGTCCCCACACTCTCTTTTTGATTTAGTTATATTGCTATTCTACACTGATTACAATATTTTTAAAACAATACTTTATTGCTGACTTAAAATGATTCACTCTATGTGCTTTTTCGTATTAATTACTCATATATTTTAAAAATTCTCTACTTGAAACGCCTTACTTTCTAAGTCCACACTTGAAATACTACTTAATACAAATAGATAATTTAATTTTGAAAATGTTTTTAAAAAAATAAGTTTATTAAGCTTAACACTTGAGATACAATCTAAACCAGAATCTAATAAATAAAGTCCAAGGGGTTGTATCTTTTCGAGAGGGGTATTTGCTTCAATGATCTATAGCAAAGCAATTTATTTACAAATTTTAATTATAAGCATTCTCGCTTTATTAAGTTTTCAGAATTGCTCTAAATCCACTTTAGAAAAAATGCCCTATATTGAACAAATCCGTTACCAAAAAATAAACGCCTCGATCTGTCTTGATAAAGATAATGCTAACTACACACTAGAATCAGCAATCCCGATTTCATTGGGTCTAAAGATGGATAGAAACAATTTGAAACCCGATAGCGACTTTGATGGCCTTAGTGATGATGAAGAAGACCTGTACGGTTTTGATAAGTATAATCAACGTACCAGCGGGGGAATCTTAGATAGTATTTGCTTTCGCTTTACCAACTCTAATAATTGTTCAAACTTAACTTTAACTTGTCAACATAAACATATCATGTTTGGCCTAGAAGACTGTGACACTGAAGTTGCAGGAATTGACTTTATTGCTAATAGTTCGAACGCAGGTCTAGACTCTGATAAAGATGGCATTATTGACTTCATTGAGATCATACGCGGCACAAATCCTCTAGTTTCAGATGCCTTTGCTGATCCCGACAACGACCAGAGAACTAATTTGGATGAAATTATCGAAGGTGGGGATTTATTACATTATGACAAAGTTATACCAGAGAGTCACAACCCACAATTTTCATCAGCCAAAGTTAATGATAAACTCTGCCAGGGAGAAATGTGGAAAATCAAAATTGATAAACTACCCTGGTATCCCAGTAAAGAGAACATCACTGACAACACCGAACAAAAGTTATTTACAATCAAAAGTGGTCAGTCAATGGCACTCATAACACTTAAACTGCAGCCACTGGATTTAAGTGTTAAAACTTCCAAAATTTTAATAAGTACGTTAATTCTTGACGGCACAGCAGAGGAGATTAACCTTAACCAAGATGATTTTACTCTTTTAGGGGAAGTTCCAAAATGACACATTCTAAGTTAACTTTAATTTCGTTTCTATTACTTCTTTTACTAAACCCTCCTGGTTATTCCAGAGATTTTCCGGCTTGTAACAAAAAAGATCCAGGCCGAACCGAAGTAGACAATGTCTGCCCAAGACTTGAAGGCATTCATCCAGCAGGGTGTTGTCCCCAAATTTTTTCTGAACCGCCACTTTCTTGTGACTACCACATTGTTAAAGATCGAGGACAAGCCATCCTTGCCAATAGCTCATATTCTAAATGTGTTGGTGGCAGTACTGTGAGAGTAAACTGTTGTGCTTTGAAGTACAAAGCTTGCTATACAAATCCAATTAATAAACAATTCAAACCCAGACTCATTTTTAGAAGCGATACTTGTTGTTTTGAAAATTGCCCTCCAGCGTCCTATTGGCGCAACCCTCCTAATCCTGATCCTAATTTTACAGAAAATCATGAACTCACAAATGCTGGGAATGTCGCACTGTGTGTAAACGAAACACTCAATGAGTGCTCATACGGAAGTTCAAACAATTGTGAACCAAGTAGCGCTTGCCCAGCACCAACACCAGCCCCTGCACCAGCTCCCGCACCCTCCTCGCCTGGACCTGGCCCTGGACCCGGAAAACCTGGACCAGGCACCGGCCCTGGACCTGGCTCACCTTCTCCTGCGCCTAATCCTGCACCCAAACCAGCTCCGCCAGCTCCTCCACCTCGTCCACCCCTTCCCCCTGATGGCGCTTAAGAGTTTCTGGCTCTAATTAATTAGCCATTGTTTTTTATTAAACTTATAAAAGAAACAAAAGGGAGCTTGATTGAAAAACTTTAAAAACATTCTTCTTTTAACTCTAACTGGTTTTTCTATAAACTTGCTTTTTATGAATTGCTCTAAATCAGGCATTTCTGGCAATAATGAACCTGGTTTAAACAAAAGCGATTCTGCCGACGAAAGCTCAGAGTCTCCCCCCATAGAACAGGCTAAAAAATTTGACTTAGAATGCTTGCCAAAAACAACAACTAAGCATTTTAGCATCAAATCCCTTAGCCTTTCAGACTCTAAAACTTCTGAAGAACTAAAAACAAATGGTGTTCAAATTGGCCAAGAGTTATCCGTAACCCTAGACCTTAATTGCATAAACAACCAAGCCAATTTGGGAATTTTTAGCAATCACTTTAAAGACACAATCAAAAGTCTTAGCGATACAAGGCGATCATCCGCAACTTTTCATCTAATTAATCCTTATGATTTAACACCAGAACAATTTAATTCTGAAATCATTGAAGACCATTGCTTGATAGCAATTTTTCCAAACACTAAACTAAATTTATTGGCCACAACTGAACCCGTAAATGACCCCAGTTACATAAATCAAAGTCATTTAACTGCAATTCATCACCGTGATATTTATAACCAAATTTTTAATCCTAATAACGGAATTACTCAAACCGTTAAAGTTGCCGTAATAGATACAGGTATTGATCTTAACCACCCTGATTTAAGACCCAATTTAATCCTCGACAGCTCAAACCAAGTACTGGGACTAAACGCAATTGATAATAATAACCTCGTACAAGATGCACTTTTTCATGGAACGCATGTCTCTGGAATTATTGGTGCAGTCTCTAATAATTCCATTGGAATTTCAGGCGTACTTGGAAAAAACATTAAAATCATTCCAATAAAAGTTTCTGCTAACGGAGTAAATATTAACTCATCAGCTACAGTAAATGGTATTCGTTGGGCCGCAGACCAAGGAGTCGATGTTATTAATATGAGTCTTGGTGGTCCAAACCCTAATGAGGACATGAGACTTGCCATAGAATACGCAATCTCTAAAGGCGTCCTCGTTGTTGTTGCTGCTGGTAATGATGGAAAACAATTGAGTGATACTTTTTCAGTTTATCCTGCTAAATGGGGAAAGGATTTTAGTGGCATGCTAACAGTTGGCTCAATCGATGCCACTTCCTTATTGAAAAGTAGCTTTTCCAATTATTCACCAACTTATGTTGAAATTATGTCCCCAGGTTCCAACGGTAATTTAGGAATCTTATCTACCATACCAACAAATTTATCCTCAACTGGATACGCCAGCACAATAACTCAATCCGGAAAAACCTCTCCAATTCATGGCACCTCTATGGCTACCCCAGTCGTCACCGGGGCCGGTGCACTACTTTCTGCACTGGCAAAATCAAGGGGCTATAGACCACAACCGGATCAATTAGAATCACTCATAAAAAAAGGCGCCGCTACCCTTGCTGGGTTTTCGACCTATGTTGAAAATTCTCAATCTTTAGACTTAAAATCTTTAGTTGATGCCGCTGATCTCGACATGGGACTTAGTAGCCTGTCCACTGAAAACCGATTTAATGGAAAAGGTGTAATTAAAATATCTCAGCAACCTCGCGCCCAAAGCGTCCTTTATAAAGAACCCATTTTGCTAAATGTTGAATTAAGCAAAGACTCTTCAATTTTAATAAACTTTCAATGGTTTAAGAATGGAAAAGCCATACTTGGAGCCACTAAACAAAGCCTATTAATTAATGAGGCTAATTCACTTTCTGGTGGATCATATTCTGTGGAGCTTCAAGCAGGAACCACTGTTTTAAAATCAGAAGCTATAGAAGTCCTGACGGCACCAATCTATTGCAACTAAGACCCTCTAACCCTACGTCACATTTTTACACAAACGTCTGTGTTTGAATCAGGGACTTCTCGAAGGCGTAGGGAAATGAGTTGAAGAGGCAACTTCGGGACGGCCATCCATGGCCTCACCGAAATGGAAGA
>CAZTDX010000033.1:0-38778 GCA_964612425.1 uncultured Pseudobdellovibrionaceae bacterium | reverse complement strand
GAGATCAAGTGATTAGCGTTTTTACGATTTATATAAAAATGACACTATCTCGTGAGTATTAACTCATCGCTGATGGCATGAAAATTGAACATACCTTTAATGACCATAAAGATAAAGTAATTAGCACTAGGGAGTAAGTGTTTGAATTTTAATAATGTATCAAAACAGGATCAAAAGCAGTTAAAAGCTGTTCAGGACAGGAGACGATCGCTGTTAGCGACTATTTATTCTCTTACTCTTTTATTTATTGTTAGTTGTACTCCAGGTCGATTTGAAAGGACACCTCAAACAAAGTGTTCTAGTGATAATGGAGAATGTTTTTTTGACGAAACTATTCAAACAAACGGTGGAATGGTTGATATTCTATTTGTTAACGACAACTCTGGTTCAATGTCATTTGAGCAAAGTAAAATGGCAGATCGATTTCCAAATTTATTACAAAAATTGGATGAGAGATGGCTGGATTATAGAATAGGTATAACTACAACGGATATTTCTACGGCTGATAATGGCCCTCGTGCGATTAATCAAAATGGCGCCCTCCAAGATGGTAAATTAATATCCTATTCAAATAGTCAAAAGTATTTGGAACCTAATACACCTGATAAATATAATTTGTTTTTAACCGCGATGAAGCGTCCTGAAACATTAGAATGTGAGAGCTTTATAAACTCTGCGATTGCTTCGGGTTTATCGCAATTAAGTAGTGCGTACCAACAAGGTTATTACGATCATTGTCCCTCTGGCGATGAGCGTGGAGTTATGGCGGCACTTGCATCGATTTACTATAATCCCGATCACATGATTCGTCCTGAGGCTCACTTAGCCGTTGTCATTATTTCTGATGAGGATGAAAGATCTTGGGGAATTACAGATTCCGGTTCTCCCTATGCTCTTGGATTTTATGATCAGCCTCAAACATTTATCGATGTTATTAAGCAAAAGTATCCTTCAAAAACTTTGTCTGTCCATTCAGTCATAGTCAAACCTAATGATTCAAGCTGTCTGACGGCACAAAATAACCAAATGAGTGGGATCGTTAAGGGTCAATATGGAACAATTTATGAACAACTTTCCAATGCCACTCAAGGAGTAATTGGAAGCGTCTGTGAACCGGACTACGGAGCTCAAATGGGAAAAATTGGTTCGGCCATCGTTCAGCAGGTTTCCTATTTTACTTTACATTGTTCAAACCCCAAGGATTTTCAAGTTCAGTTTCAACCATCAGCTTCAACAATAGGATATCACATCGATGGTGTTAAAGTGCGTTTTGATAAACCCATCGACCCCACCAGTAAAGTTCGTTTTATTTATGAGTGCCCTATAATAGATTAAACGTTGAATCTAAAGAAAAGCACATCACCATCTTTTACGAGATACTCTTTTCCTTCTAATCGATATTTTCCAGCTTCTTTCACGGCTGCTTCAGATTTTAAATTAAAAAGATCTTCACAGTGATAACATTCTGCTCGAATAAATCCGCGTTCAAAATCAGTGTGAATCACGCCCGCCGCTTGCGGAGCTTTGGTTCCGGCCTTGATAGTCCAGGCTCTGACTTCTTTCACACCTGCTGTAAAGTAAGTATAAAGTGATAAGAGTTTATAAGCCTCCATGATAAGACGACTAAGTCCTGGTTCGGTAGCTCCAATAGAAGATAAAAATTCTTTTTGCTCTTCTTTGGGAAGTTGAGCAATTTCGGCTTCCATGGCAGAGCAAATCATAAGAGAAGAGTTACCCTCTTCTGCAGCTCTCTTTTTAACAGCTTCAACCCAATCATTTCCACCTTTGATAAAATCATCTTCTTTTACATTGCAGGCATAAAGCACGGGCTTAAAGGTAAGAAGATGAAGTTCTTTAGCAAAGGGATGTTCTAATTCATCAAGCGATACAGATCGAGCTGGCAATCCTTTTTGGAGAGCTTCGTGAACTTTTTTTGTAACTTCAAATTCCAGTTTAAGTTTTTTATCGGTTGTTGTTTTTGCTGTTTTTTCTATACGTTGTCTTTTCTTTTCAACACTTTCTAAGTCAGCAAGCATGAGTTCTGTATTAATAATTTCCATATCTCTTAGAGGATCGACACTTCCTGAAACGTGGATAATATTAGGGTCATCAAAGCAACGAACAACGTGAACAATGGCATCAGTTTGTCGAATGTGGCTCAGAAATTGGTTGCCAAGTCCTTCACCCTTGTGGGCTCCGGCCACAATTCCTGCTATATCCACAAACTCCATAGTTGTTGGAACGACAGACTGGGGTTTGATAAATTGTGTGATTTTTTCGAGACGAGGATCTGGAACAGTGACCACGCCAACATTTGGATCAATGGTACAAAATGGATAATTTGCTGCTTCAGCTTTGGCAGACGTTAAAGCATTAAATAAAGTGCTTTTTCCAACATTGGGAAGTCCCACGATACCAACTTGTAATGCCATTTTAAAATCCTTTCAGTAAATAAAAAAAGTTTATTGAGTTTCTTTGATGGCGGAGGCCCCATTGAAACGAGTAGAGGCTTTTGCATAGCCATCTTTGAGAAGTGCTTCAATGGCTTGAAGGCTCAAATCTAGCAATTGGGGAAGAGCGGACATTTCATCGCTTGAAAAGTTTTGTAAAACCCAATCAGCGACATTCATTTTTTCATGAACAGGCTTTCCAACTCCAATTTTTAGTCGAGTGTAGTTGGCGTGGCCTAATTGTTCCGTGATGTTACGAATACCATTGTGTCCACCGTGACCTCTGTTGGTCTGAAGCTTAATTTGTGCAAAGCTTTGATCGATATCGTCTTGGATGACACAAAGATTTTCTACAGGAATTTTATAGTAATGTAGGAGCGGAATAACGGACTCGCCCGATAAATTCATAAAAGTTTGAGGCTTTACGAGGAGGCACTCTTGATCATTCCAATTAATTTTACAAATTTGTGCTTTATCTTGAGTCTTCCAAGTTGGTCGACCAAAATTCTGATGAATGAGGTCGACGGCAATAAATCCAATGTTGTGGCGATTGAAGGCATATTTATTGCCTGGATTGCCCAGGCCCACAATCATCCACATAGAGTTCCTCTTGAGATTACGTCTCTAATATATCGGTAATTTTAAAAACTATTTTTTGGCAGGTGCTTTAGCAGCAGCAGGTGCGGCGGCGGCAGGCGCTTTTCCACCAGCAGCAGGTGCAGCGGCAGTTGTTGCAGCAGCGGCAGCAGGTGCAGCTTCAGGAGTTGCAGCAGCTTTTTCATCTTCTTTATTAACAACGGCAACAGTTAAGTGGCCTAAAGAAATCATTTTTGCGCCTGCAGGTAGTTTTAAATCAGATACGTGAATAGCTTGGCCAACACCTAAGTTGCTAATATCGACAGCAACAACATCAGGAATTTCTGTTGGTAAACATTCAACTTCTACTTCCCGAGCAACTACGTTAAGAAGTCCGCCATCTGCAATACCAATGGGTTTTCCTTCTAAACGAACTTCAATGAATACGCGAATTGGCTTTTTAAGATCGATGGCAAAAAAGTCTACATGGATTGGTTTTTGAGATACAGGGTGAACAGTAACATCTTTCATAAGGACAACAAGACTGTTTAAATCTTTTGAGTCACTTTTAAGAGTGTAGAGTGCGTTTTCATAAGCTCTTGTGTTGTATTTTTTGATAGCTTTTTCTTCAACATGAAAAATCGCATTTTTATTTGATCCATAAACCACGGCGGGAACTCTTCCATCTTTTCTTAGAGAGCGAGAGTTAGCTTTTCCTGTGTTTCTTACGTCAGCTGATAATTCAATTCTTTCTTTCATGGTACCTTCCTCTTTTAATCAAATAATGAACTTACAGAATCGTTTCCGTGAATTCGCTTGAGCGCTTCTGCGATGACCGACGCCACGGAGACAATTTCAATCTTGCCGCAGCTTTGAGCCGACTCTTTGAGAGGAATCGTATCGCTGACCCAAACCTTTTCAATAGGACTTTCTACAATCCTGCTGATGGCAGCTCCTGAGAATAGGGGATGGGTTGCTACGGCGAAGACCCTTTTTGCACCATTCTTTATGAGACTGTCAACAGCTTGTATTAAAGTTCCTGCAGTATCTATCATATCATCTAAAATAATTGCTGTTTTTCCCTTAACATCACCAATTAAGTGAAGGGCTTTGGCTTCATTTGGACCTGATCGGCGCTTATCAATGATGGCAATGCTAGCTTCAATGCGTTTTGCGAAGGCACGACAGCGTTCAACGCCTCCGGCATCTGGACTGACAACAACATAATCGGGGCCATAGCCTTCGGTTTCTCTCCAGGCTCTTGCTAGGGTTGGAATAGCAAAAAGGTGATCAACAGGCACATTAAAAAAGCCTTGAATTTGGGCAGCATGAAGATCTACAGCAACAACGCGGTTAGCGCCGGCGGTAGTAATTAAATCGGCCATACACTTAGCAGTGATTGGGGCGCGAGGTGCTACTTTTCGATCTTGTCTGGCATATCCATAGTAAGGAATGACGGCGGTGATTTGAGCAGCAGAGGCTCGCTTGAGGGCATCGAGCATAACAAAAAGTTCCATATAATTTTGATTCACGGGAGGGCAGGTGCTTTGTATTACAAATACATTTTGCCCGCGAACACTTTCGTGAATTTCAACTTGAACCTCACCATCTGCGAAGGTGGATATTTGACAATACCCCAACTCCACATTGGCGGCTTCTGCTACTTTTTTTGCTAAATGCGGATTTGCGTTGCCGGTAAAAATCTTCATTCCTGTCATGGCAAGGAAGCTATCCTAGGCTTTAAACATTGTCACTAGGAAAAATGGGGATTATTTTTATAGAAATTGTTTTATAAAGTCACAAAAAATTTCAGAGTCAGGTTCTCAGCGAAAGGAATTACATCTTATGAATCTCTACGGAAGACTGTTTCTTATTTTATTGAAAGCCCTCTTTGCTAGAAATTATATCGCGCCCCATGAAACATGCATCACTCGTTTTAGAGTGTGGGCCCATGATCTGGATTTTAATCTTCATATGAACAATGGGCGCTATCTCACCCTCATGGATTTGGCTCGACTTGATTATATGGGGCAAAATGGAATCGCTTTCGAGACGATGAGACGACTTTGGTTTCCTATCCTTGGAGAGACTCAAATGAGTTTTTTCCGCCCTTTAAAAATTTTTGAACAATTTGAAGTGCATACTAAGATCGAGTATATGGATGATAAGTGGATTGTAATGACTCAGGATTTTATTAAAAATGGTAGACTAATGGCGAGTGGAAAAATCAGAGGACTTCTCAAGGGGGCCGAGGGGGCTGTTCCGCCGGAAAAAATTATCAGTATTTGTAAAAAGTTCGATCAATACCAGCCCATCAAAAGTCCCTCCTCCATTATGAAAAAATGGATTCAGCAATTAGATGAAATCAGAAACTCCTACAGTTCCAAGCAACGGAGCCCATAAGACGTCGAGAAGGAGTCTGGTGAGAGGGTATTGCGTTTGACTCGTAAGGCGAGCCTATTAAATTAGAAGGTGGACATATAAAGATGCCACTAATTTAAGGAGTCGCCATGAAGATGACAAGTAAAGAAATAGGAAGTTGGGGAGTCATTGAAGTTAGTGGAACGGTAGATTCTGTTCACACGAAAACATTTATAGATACGCTCGCGGAATATTTGAATGGGGATCGGTGTAAAAATATTATAATGGATTTAAACAACACAGATTTTTTAAGCATTGGAGCTATTCGATATATCAATCAAGTGTCTCAAGGCTTAGAGGAGGCAGGTGCTGGGCGAATGGTTATCATGGCCGCAAACGATCGTATCCGAAGGCACATTGACATCTTTGTGAGTTGGAAGAGTTTAAAGGAAATTAGCAGCTATTGCGAAGTTATTCCTCTCCAAATGTCGAATAAACTTAAGGCTGCGGACTCACTACTATTGGCAGAGTCTATTGCCCCAGTTCCCACAGTTATAGAAACGACTGAGTTCTCAGATCAAAATTAGTATAAAGTCTAGATCTTTTTTGGGAAGGTAAAACCTTGTTATTAAATGAATCTCGAGTGGTAAACTAAGTTTATGGGGTTAACACCTAAAGAAAAAAAGTTTAATGATGTCTATGAGTCGGTGTTGACCATTCTAAACTCCCATCATGGCCTGCACGGAATCAATCATACCTCCTTGTCTCGGGTGAGCGGTGTCTCGCGGCCTTGGATATATAAGTATTTAGGGAAAACCCGAGAAGAGGTGATTAGGAAGACAACAGAGTTTTATATAAAAGAACTTTTTCAAACGCGTAAGTCATCAACCATCAATTCAATGACCGAATTAAAAGATCAAATTCGAGAAGGTACTCTTCATTTTTTACAACAAGCACAACGTTACCCCAAATTAATTCCGTTGATATTTGTTTATTTTGAATCGCTGGGACCCATTGGAGTTGCGGTTCGAGATTCTTTTAAGTTGTACTCTAATAAGCTGGCCAAAGACATTCAAAAAGTGATGGGTGTGTCCAAGGGGGATTCGGAAGTGCTTGCTGAGTTGGTGAGTATTATGAGGTTGGGACTTGCGTTCTTTTTGGTTCGTGGTGAAAAAACAAAAATAAGCGGAGCTCTTAATTTAACGGATTTAAAACGCGTTTACGAAAAATTTAAAGAGCTACTGTAAGTTTTAAAAAACAAAGATGGGTTACAAGAGAATTATATGGCTAATGAAAACGAGTTAATAAAGCTAGTGCAAAAGAATCTGCTTGAAGGATTGAGCCAATGGGTAGGTTATGCAATCTTAAACAAAAATAAAGAATATTTGTTTGTTAATGATTTTTTATTAAATCAATGTGGTTATTCAAAAGAAGAATTGATTGGCAGTACTGTTGAGTTACTAAACTCAGGAATGAAAAACAGTCATTACTTTGAGCAGGGCTGGGATGACTTAGTTCATAATGGCAGTGGGTGGCAAGGAGAAGTTTGTCTGCGAAAAAAAAATGGAGAGTTTTTTTGGAATCAAGTGACGAGAACAGCTCTTCAAAGTCCAAACCATACAGAGGCTCTCTATTTGGAAATTCATGTTGATAAAACTGAATTAAAAATAAAAGAGCAAGAAATTGAAAAGCAAAAAAAACTTGCTCAGGCTGGTGCAAGATTCAGTATCTTAGGACAAATGATTGGTGGGATCACCCATGAAATTAATAATCCCCTTACTGTTATTCTGGGCACGGCAAAGTATTTTAAGATGGCCAATGCTAAGAATGAAATAACATCAGAATTTATAGAAAAAAACGCTCAAAAAATTATGGATGCCTCCAATAGAATAAGTCGTGTGACGAAGGTAGCAAAGTCCCTTTCAAGAGATGGTTCGAACGACCCCTTTGTGAGCCACTCGGCAGAGGCTCTCTTTGAAGATATTAATTCTCTTGTAGGAACGAGAGTGCGAAATCACGGGATTACTTTAGAATTTACACTTCCAAATAAAGAGGCAAAGGTAACGTGTCGTCCGTTTGATCTCATGCAGGCGATTTTAAATTTAATTTATAATAGTGATGTTGCTGTGAGAAATTCAGAGTCCCCTTGGATTCGACTTTCTTTTGAGGCCACTGAGGAGTTTAATTTCTTTAGAGTTACTGATAGTGGAAAAGGTATTCAATCTAATATTGAAGAGGATATTATGAATCCCTTTTTTACAACGAAAGCTTTTGGAGCTGGAATGGGATTAGGCTTAGGACTCACTAAAGAAATCATTGAAAAGCATTCGGGTCATTTTTATTTAGATAAAAGGAGTCAAAACACTTGCTTCGTTATTCAAATTCCGAAAAGCTTGAATCATCTTTCGTAGATTTTCACATCTAAAACTTCATTGTTTAACTAGAAAATGGTAGTCAGTTTTTTAAAGAATGTTAAATTTTAAAGAAATCAATGTTAAAGCAGAATGGAACTTCTGCTGAAGAGTCGCGGACAATAAGTTTAATTTCCTGAATATATTTAATCAAAATTGATTTAATTTTTATAGCATCTTCTTTTGAAACAGTAATTGCTGATGAATAATGAAGATCGTCAGAAGCTGACTCTTTTTCAAGAGACTGGATGGCCTTAACTCGCCAATTAGTATGGAATTTAGAAATAAGAGGTGAGTCAGAACCTAAATGAATTCTTGCTGTACCGATATCGTAACGATTGTTTTCAGCTTTAATGGCTAACCCCACAGAGACTAGGAAGTCCAATATTTCACCTACCCGACGCACTGATAGCCCCAGGTATTTACTAATAGCTTCTGCGTTTTGTAACTCCGGGATCGTAAGTATAACATGAATGATCCCATAAATCCACGAACTATAAAATTCTGCTTGTGCTTCTGTATTGAGGCCCGGAGCAATCCCTAAGCGCTCTCTAAGGATTAACCTCTTCTCTAAAATTTGGCTAATTTGCATTTGGATTCTTCGCTTTAAAGCAGGAGTTCCTGCTTTCGCAAGCTGAATGAGAATTAAGAAGAACTGAGATTCTTCATTAGAATGATCCATAAAGATATTGGCGGCTTCGCCCTGTTCCATCGTAAAGTGAGATTTACCGTTAATTACTTGTGAAATATGTGAAACAGGGCAGGATAAGGCATTTTGATAATGCTAATCTGAGGCCTCTTCCGCCCTTGCTTTGGGAAGAAATATAAGCGGATAAATAACTTTTATAGTCTTTATATTCAAATACATCTTTCTTCATAATTACAATAAATTATACTATAAAATTTCATTTTGTATGAATAAAATCGCTTTTTTTTACCAAAGACTTCTAATGTTAAAAATATAATTTATTTATAATCAATGAATTCAATTTTAATTCTAGAAAATGTCTCAAGTTGGCACTTAAAGTGCAGGCATTAATTCAGGGAGCTGTTAATGCAATCAACAGATAAATATTTTTACTTTAGCAAAGTATTTTTAGCCATACTTTTTTCAAGTGTCTTGACTTTAAACACTATAGGGTATGCAGATGGCTCTGGCGGGGACGGTAGTGGGGGCGGGTTTAGCTGTAAAGTTGATGAAAATAAAAATTTTGTACTTTAAAAATTAAAACTCAACTTTATAGAACTTTGTAATATACCTTTTTATTTCATTTTGCCATTCTGCTTCTACTTTCGAAATAATTATAGACTGACTGTCTGGCATCCACTGATATTCAACAAGGTTAAACACTCCTTCGGCAGCAATAACCAGTTTTTCAGCTAAAGTTGATACATCATAAATAACAATGTTGTTTTTTGCTCTGAAAGAGATCATTTTTTGATCTGGTGACCAGGACAGATATTTAGCGCAATAGTCTTTGTAGCTTGGGCAACTCTCAATTGGTTCCAAATCAAAGGAATTTGAAAGTTTAATCGTTTGATAGTTTTTATCTTCGATAGACCATATTAGCAAAGAGGATGCAGTAAAGGTCGCAATTTTATCGCCTTTAGGTGACCAAACGGATCTAATAATCTTTTCTTGATGTGTATCGCCTAAAAATAATTTGGTCCGATTGTTAAACTTTTCTAAATAGATTTTATCTTCTGTGATAATCATTAAATCATTTGATGACGGGGACCACTCAACATTTGTAAGTGTAGAGTCATAGCTATAAGTGTAGATCTTTTTTCTACTGATTGAATTAAAAATATCAACAGTATTTCCATTATTAAAAGCAATGAGCTTATTATCATGGGACCAACTTACTGAAAATTTTTGTCCATCATAATAATTGATATCAGCTAGATTTGCGGAGCTAATTTCAGCTTCATTATTTAATCCAATTTCAGAAATTATTAAGCTGCTTGTTTTTCTGTCCCTATTCCAATAGACATAAGATAAAAAATTACCATTCGGTGACCAGGCTAAGTTATCAAGATTTCCTTTGGACTGAAACTTCATTAAGATATTACCATTTTGCGCATTCATAATGGTTAAGGTATCATCAAAATTGGCTTCTGAAATCAGAGCTACGTATTTATTGTTAGGTGAATGTCGGGTGCCTTTGATAGATTGTTTCAAAGAAAATTTAAGGATTTCTTTGGTTTCTAAATTTATTTTATTTAAATCACTTTTTGGTGAATCTTGTCCAGTAAACATGGATTTACCATCTTTTGAGATAGAAAATTTATTGCTTGAACCCTCATTGGAACCAATAAATGTATGACGGGGGGAATCAAAACTTCCATATCGATCTGAACTAATTAAAAGGAGTTGTTCTGGATTTTCTACATTTTCAAAAACAAAAGCTGTGAGGAAAGGAGCGTTGATATTGATGTCAACAATGTGACATGTCTTCCCGTTGTTGCACTCAGGCTTATACTTTGTTTTTTTAAAATATAAATCAGAATTATTAATGTCTGAAATGAATCGAGATGCGATATAATAGAAATATTTTTGTCTTTCATCCTTTAAATAGTCAGCAAGCGAGCTATTGCATTTTAGATTTGAATTGCTAGCCCTTTCTGTTTTTATCATTCTTGCAGTTTTTGAATAGCTGAGATTATTTTCACAGATAATATCTCCAGGTAACTTGATACTATATTGAAATACATTGTTTTTAAACTCATAAATCACGTTAAATGTATCATCGTCATAGTTAACAACATTCCCAGTTTTTTTATCGACACGACCAATATATTTCCACTTTCCTTCCAAAGAGGTTATTTCATTTTTCGTTTCACCATAGCTTACTATACAAATTACATTTAAAAATAAGCTTATGAACAACACATTTTTTATCACTTTTTTCATAATAAAATACCTCCAAATAATGGCATCGACACATCAGAAAAAAATCTAACGATATCGAGTTTGACAATTTCAATTATTTACTTCTTATAAATAAAACGTGTTTAAATAAAAAGAAGTATTATATGAAATTTGACCATTAAATTTCAATATAAATGAAAAACTAATGTGTAACAGCTTGAATTTACTAAGAAAGGTCTGTTCGCCCATAGGGGCTATAAAAGTGATCAGAGATGAGATTTTAGTTTCTGTAAAGTTTTAATCACCTTTAGTAGGATTTGCAATGAAAGGGCATTGTGCCGCCCATATGATCTCCAGCTTGAAAAATATATTTTGCTGAAATTTGTTTGGGAGTGTTTATATTCAGAATGAGGGCGCCCCACATGCCACTTTCGCGGCCTACAGTATGAGTGGCGTCCATATTTTTAAATTGAATGTAATCTTTGTATTTTGTGGGTCGATATTGAGGGTTTGCAACAAGTGAATCAAGATTAAAGTACCCCATGTAAGCGTTTTCAGTGGAGAGAGTGCTTTCGCCAATGCTATCGTAGCTTACAAAAACATAGCCTGTTAAATTTTTTATTTCGCTATTTTTGCCATTGCGAATGAGTTCAAAGTTAATTTCTGCGTCCGTATTAAGTGCTTTCTCATCTCTTTGAAAAGTTTTGGTGGCTTTGCAAAACACAGTTTCTGAGGCTGAAGAAATTGTTGGAATGAGTGAAAGCAAAGTAGAGAAAGTAATGAAATTGATAAATGAAGACATTGAACACCTAACCTTTTTAATGAAAATAAATTTATTAAGGCGCCTCTATTACATAGAATTTATGGATAAGTAAATAAGTTTAGTAGTCTTTGTATTTTATTCAAAGATGATTGGTATGTGAATTGTAAAGTTAAGGCTAAATGGTTGATGGAGTTCCTGCTTTTTCATTAATTCTAGGGACTTTCCTCTTCTCCGAAAAGTCTTTCGATGTCTTCTTTCTTTTTCATGGCGTCTTCATAGCCTGCTTCCATGAGTTTTTGGCAGAAGATGGGATCAAAGAGAAGATAGCTAATCACTTCCTTAGAGTCTTCGCTGGGGCCGAGACCTCGAAGAAGATAGCGTATAAAGCGTGGAAGTTTATGAGCGTGATCGTAGGCGAGCTGTCCGATATCGATACTTGGGTGAATCCAAACAAAATCAACTTTTCTAAAATTGACTTGGTCATGAAGCTCGGTAGGAATTTTAGTCATAAATTGATTGATCTTTTTAAGCCTATCAACGTCGAGTTCAATTCCATCCAATAATACGGCATTCAGCAGCGTATTAATCACACGTGCTAATGTGGGAGTCGGTGCATGCTTTTGGCGAGGGGCTACAACATCGGTTTGTCGACGAACCCCGACTACTAAAATTTTTCTAGCGCCAAGGTGAATGGCGGGACTCAAGGGGGCATTATTTCGAAGGCAACCATCGCCGTAGTGTCGTCCATCGATTTCAATAGGAGGAAAAAGGAGTGGAATTGCGGATGAGGCCATGATGTGATCTGTATTTATTACACATCGCTCCGAAAAACGACGAGATCGTACCCACATTTTTACATGGTCCTCAGCTTGAGTAAAAGTAGCGGCCATGGACGAATGATAGTCAACTGCTGTGATAGCCAAAGCCTTAAAGACACCATTTTGAAGGTTGGATTGTATTTTGGTAAAATCAACGTGGTTTTGTAAAAGTTCCCTTAATGGTGTTGTGTCGAGCAGTGAGGGACCTGGCGAAAACCCAGTGAGTCCACCCAGTGGTAAATCGCGCATCCATTTAAAACCGATTTTTCCGAGGGATAGAGCATCGGATCTAAACACTTGTTCGGCTTCGATTGTTCCCCAGAGATTAGCAAGGTTTTCAGTAGCTTGGACAAAGTTTTCAGACTGCGAGGCTAAAAATGAGGCATTGATTGCGCCAGCACTAGCTCCGGTAAAAATTTCGAAGGGATGCTTCACTCCTAGCTTTGCGGCAATTTCTGATGTCGCATTGAGGACGCCTGCTTGATATGCTCCTCGAGCTCCACCGCCAGATAAAACAAGTGCTTTCATTTAAAACCTCACAGTAACAAAACTAAAACAATTTACTTTCATTTATTGGTGCAAAAGGCACCATGCCAACGTTCGGATTCTTTTTGACTCCAATTTGCGGCAAGCTCTTTCTTTATTACATTGTGAATGAAAGAAAAAAATATGAGTAGGAAATTCTTATTGTTTACTTTTTTTATCTGATCGAGTAGGTTGCGACCTTAGACCTGATGAGGGTCTAAAAACGTTAGAAAACAAAATGTATTTAGTAAAACAAACTCTTCTGCAAAGACGGAGTCTTCAAAGAAGAGTTATAGATGAAGGGGAACACAATGAAAAGGAACACGATGAAAAAACAAAAGTTAAAGCTGACTCTGGCGGCATTGATTGCCATCTCTAGCTCTATGAGCATGGCACAATCAAGCACGACTACCAGTACAACGTCTGCTTCAGCGGCAGTGCCTGCAAAGAAATTTGGGGTGAAGTACCAAAATTTAACAGGGAATGATTTTGATACAGCAACAACAAAAGGTGGCGGGGCAAGTGATAACTTTTTATCCCTAACCTACAAAGCACAAGAAAATTTAAAGCTTGGAGTTAGAGTTGGAACTAATTTAAAAATTGCAGGCAAGGGTGATAAACGCGAAAAAGCAACCATGTATGATACCATGCTGTCAGCCTCTGTAACTCATGGTGGAATTTTAGGTACAGAGAAAACACCAGTTGTTTATTCGATCTTATTGCCAACTTCAAACGATTCTAAAAATGCAAATCAAGTATTAGCTTATAGAACCGACATCATCCTTGATTATAATATTAGAGATAAAGTAACGTCAGAATTTTTAATCAGACCTGTTCTTGGTATGAGAATCGGTGATGATCAATTTACAAACAAATTTTATGGAGAGCTTTGTTATGCTAATACAAAAGTAATCTCTACTTACGGATATTTTGAACACAATTTAGCTGCTAATGTTGGCCAAAACAAAACTGCAAAAACAAGTGAAACATTAGAGTTAGGTGTTGGTTTAGACGTGGCTCCAAATGATAATATTACAGTAGGTGTCTCAGTTGGACAAGCTCGGCATTTATTTAACTCTGCTGCAAACAACGCTAACGTTGGTTACAAGTTTGCAGACTCCAAAGAATCTAACTACGCATTTCAAGCAACTCTTATTTATTAATTAATTCGAAGCAGTTTGTGGATGATGGTCGAGCTTATTTTTAGGCTTGGCCCAATCACTGGCTTGAGGAAGAAAGGCTATAGGATCTATAGCCTTTTTTTCATGGCGAATTTCAAAGTGAAGATGAGTGCCAGTCGCTCGACCCGTTCGTCCCATCTGTCCAATAAAATCACCTTTTTTTACCGTCATTCCTTGTTTAATTAAAATTTTATCGAGATGGCCATAGAAGGATGCCCAGTCATTGTTGTGTTCAATAATAACGAAGCGACCAAATCCGCGAAAACCAGAGCCTGCATAAATCACTAGACCATCTTGTGCTGCCAGCACGGGCGTTCCTCGGCGATCAGCAAGATCAAGACCAAGGTGTGGACGCGGGCGAGCATAAGGTAAAAAACCGCGAGTAAGACGAGCACTGTCTACGGGCCAATCAAATTCTGTTTTTACATCGAGAGGAGTAAAAAAACCAAAGGGAGCACTGGGGCCCTCGCCAACCTCTTCGTCGACCAATTCTTCCATGGGTACAATTTGATTGGGAATAGGATTAAAGTGACTCAGAGGACTCGTAAAGCCAGGAGTTTTAATAGAAGTGCAACCACTACCCAAAAATGTTCCCCAAACACTAAGCGATAAAAGTGCAAGTGTTTTAAGCTTGGTGTTTAGTCTGAGAATATTTATATTTTTTTGACTCATTCACCTATCCTATCGGATATTTCCATAAATAGGAAAAGTCCGGCACAAATCCTGGACTTGAGTCTTGGTTTTTTCAATTAAACTAGAATTATTTGGTTCTGTGAGAATTTGAGCAATCCATTTTGCAATTTGCACCATCTCAGCCTCTTTCATTCCGCGCGTGGTGAGAGCAGGAGTACCAATTCGAATTCCACTTGTTACAAAGGGACTTCGCTTTTCATTGGGTACAGTGTTTTTGTTTACCGTAATGCCAGCGTGGTCTAGGGCAATCTCAGCGTCTTTGCCGGTAACGTCTCTGGAACTTAAATCGACAAGTATTAAGTGATTGTCAGTTCCTCCCGTCACAAGATCAAAGCCATGACTAAGTAGAGCTAAAGCAAGGGCCTGAGCATTTTTAACTACTTGTCCTATGTAAGTTTTAAAATCAGGCTGTAGGGCTTCATTGAATGCGACGGCTTTAGCTGCAATGACGTGCTCAAGAGGGCCGCCTTGGATTCCAGGAAAAATTCGAGAGTTGATTTTTTTCATTCGATCTTCTTTTGCAAGAATTAATCCGCCCCGTGGTCCTCGTAACGTTTTATGTGTTGTCGAGGTAATATAATCCGCATAGGGAACAGGTGATGGGTGGTGTCCAGTTGCTACGAGACCAGCAAAGTGAGCCATGTCGACGAGCAGTGAAGCTCCGACTTCATCGGCGATAGAGCGAAAAGCTGCAAAATCTAATTGTCTGGGATAGGCGCTGTAGCCAGCGATAATCATTTTTGGTTTAACTTCTTTGGCAAGTTCTCGAATGGAGTCGTAATTCAAGCGGCCTGAGTTTGGATCTAATCGATAACTTGCAGCTCGATAAATAAGTCCGCTAAAATTAACTGGAGAGCCATGAGTGAGATGTCCGCCATGAGAAAGATCCATGCCGAGGACTGTATCTCCAGGCTCGCAAGCCGCCATATAGACACCCATATTTGCTTGGCTACCAGAGTGGGGCTGAACATTGGCGCCCTCGACTCCAAATAACTTTTTGGCGCGCTCAATAGCGAGAGTCTCGGCTTCGTCTACGAATTGACAGCCGCCGTAATATCTTTTGTGGGGATAACCTTCTGCATATTTGTTGGTAAGTATGGAACCTTGTGCTTCCATAACTGAAAGAGAAGCATAATTTTCTGAGGCAATCATCTCAAGACCGTTTTGTTGTCGATCAAGTTCTTTGGCAATGATTTTTGCAATCTCAGGGTCTGTCTTATAAAGGGCTGAAGTTTCGTTGATTGACATAAGATGCTCTCTTTCTATTTATTTAACAGGTTTGCTTACTTTTTCTACTCGAGTTAAATGGCGTCCTCCTGCAAAAGGAGTTGTTAGAAAAATTTTAATGCAAGAAAAGGCAGTATTTTGATTAAGAAGACGACCACCAAGGCATAAAATGTTGGCATTATTGTGTTCTCTGGCAAGCCGACTGCTTTCTTCGTTCCAAACGAGAGCTGCTCTAATGTGAGGGAATTTATTCGCCCTCATTGCCATCCCCTGGCCAGAGCCGCAGACAAGGATACCTTGAGGTTCATTGTTGTTCGATTCAATTTTATTGCAAAGAAGATCAGCAAAGTCTGGATAGTCAACGGAATGATTGGCGTTTTCAGTGCCTAAATCTATCCATTCAATTTCAGGAAAATGGGATTTGATTTTCTCTTTTAATTCCCAGCCCCCATGGTCAGAAGCAATCATTAACCTTTTTGTCATTTCTAACCTCACTCCAGTTTGCTGTTCATTTCATTAAAGTGGGGAAGCTAGGTTAGAAAATGATAAAAATCTATACGCAATGCTGCTTTGTCGCTTAATTTTTAGACAAATAATGAGAGCGATTGATGAGAACGATATTATATTGGATCAGAAATTATAGGAGCTTAAGAGTTTTGATGGGGTTTGAAGGCGAGAGTTTCCATCAAATAAAAAGTCAAAGGTGAATCTGTAGGTTTGATCTGGTTTTCCGATTTCTTGGTGGTGGACAAAGTTGATGCCCCAGCAATTTCCTGGTGGTCGCATAATTACTGCAAACGTTATGTCTTTAATACGAGTCCGGTCTTTGGCTGCGGAGGTATCATTTCCATTATAAATAATTCTTCCGGCAAAATTCACGTATCGCATGGATGTTCCCACTTGAAGCGTGTAATCTTCAGTGCGGTTAGTGACATCAACTTTGGTGCTGCTACTACTAATGTTATAGTTTCTTGTAAGACCGAGTTTAATATAGTCGCCAGAATCATCATTGATGGATACATAGGAAGAGGTATTACTGAGTTTTTGATAAGGAAAAAAGTTTATTTTAGTGTAAGTATTGAGATGAGGTAAACGAATATTTAAGACACTTTCAATGTCAGACCATGGCTGACGGTCTCCTGATCGCTGGGCCTCATAGGCATCGTAAGTTTGACTGATCCGCCAGGTGAGAAAACGTATGTAGTTTGGAACCTTATTGCTCCAGCTTTTTCGAGTTAATTTATTTGTAATTCGATAGGTAATTAAATTTCGGTCATAAAGTCGGTCGTCATAATCAAATTGGACACCATTATCACCGTTTAAGTCAGCGTCAGTTAATGTTTCACGAGAGAAGAATGGAATTTCAGTGGATTTATTAAATCCGAGGAAAGGGTGATTGGTGGGCTGTTGCAACCAGGGTACAGAAGTTGAAATAATCTCCGGTTCGATTTCGTGTTTTATTCTTTCTGCACGAGGATTATTCAAATCGCCAAAGATACGGCTAAAGGTTGTTTGTAGCTTTAATTCAGCTCTTAAAAAACGACGAGATAAATTCGGAACATTTTCAATTCCAAAATTATAATGGGTTTCTCGATAGGAAATGGTCGGAATTAAATTATAATAAGTATTTAATTGGATGGGGCGAGTGATACTGGGCTCAGCAATGAATCTTTGGCCTGAGCGAATTAAATCAGTTCCCTCATCAAATTTGCCATCACGCCTCGGCTTACAGTTGGGGTCATAGTCCCAATTCACGCTATTATCAGGACAATCATGGGTCACTTGTCTTTTTTGAGTGTTTTTAATGGGATCAGTGATTGTTGTTAAATCATCATAAGCGAAATCATCTCTGGCAAAGTAAGCATATTTTAAATCGTAATTATAAAAAAAGCCAGATTCACCAATAGGTTTTTGAGTAGAGCTAAAAGTAATTTCTGGGAGTCGATGGACGCTATCCTGGTTACCGGCTTTGGGGTTTCCTCTGAGGAGATTAATGTAATAGGAGTTATCAATACTAAAATGATAATCGGGATTATTTTTTGTCAGCGAAATGCGGGTTTCAGTGGCTGGTTCATTATTTGTGCCGGCGGCTTCATTAGGAAAATCGTTGTAATAACTGAGGTCGCTAGCATTATTAATTTGTGCTCGTTGAATCCAATCATTTGGCAGAACCCAGTAATGATTGTAACTTAAAAACCAGCGATTCACTTCTGATTTATCCCCTAAATAATTAGTATAGCGATCAGAATGGCCATATTCGTGATCCGTAATAAAGCCAGTGTCTAACTCACCAAAACTATTTTTATCAAGAACGTAGCGATAATTAGCCAGCCCTTTAAAACCTCGTGTCGTATTTTTTTGTAAGGTGAAGGTCGCATCTTGACTTTTAGAAATCGCCCAAAAATAGGGGAACCAAAAGCTAAACTTTTTTAATTTAGGATCATTGAATTCAATGCTAGGGGTGAGAAGTCCCGTTTGTCTTTCACTCTTAAGTGGGATAATTAAATAGGGTAGCCACAAAATGGGGACAGTGCCGACTTGAAAGAAAGTATTTTTAATGACGGCATACCCACCAATTTCAGCTTCTACAGTTTGACCTTTAAAACTCCAAGCTGCTGGACAAGTGGTACAAGAGGTAAACTGGCTTTGAGAGGCGATGTATTGATCTTCGCCGGTTTTTTCGATGACAGCACCCTCTAGAATCATTTGACCGGATTGAATAAACCCAGAATAAATAGTGCCCACATTTGTCTCATAATTCATTTCAATTTTCCGACCAGCCAGTGTTGCTTTTGGGGTCATAAATAAAACGTTTCCTTCGGCAACGAATTTTTTAGTATCCTGATAAATGATGGCATGATCCGTTTTTAAAAGTTGACCTTTAAAAAGAATTTGTACGTCACCAGAGAGATCGAGGGTGTGATTTTTTAAATCACGTTCTCCTGATTTGGCTTGTATAGACATCCCTTCAAATGTTGTTTGCGCCAACAACGGTAGAGTAAAAAATAAAATTAATAGAGTCATTAAGACATAGGAATTCAAAATCTTCATCGCAGGGTAAATGTTATAGAGGGCTCAATAGAATTTCAAAAGGATTTTAGTAGCGCAGAAGTTATACGTCGCAGTGAAGCGGAGAAGTTGTTGATGTTTTTTGTGCAATTTATGCAATAATTTTAATGCAATCACTTTTATAATTCTGCTGAAAAAGTGCATGGAGTTTCAATGATTACAATTTTTGTGGGTCAAAGGGGTACCGGTAAAACCTCATTGTTAAGACGAATAGAGACCTACCTCAAGGAAGATATGTGTTTTAATTATAGTTTGATTGATTTAGATGCAGAAATTGAAAAGCGAGAAGGACAATCTATTTCCACAATCTTTCAAAATCATGGTGAATCTTATTTTCGTAAAAAGGAACTAGAGTGTTTTCAAAATATTATATGGCCTTATTTAAAAACCTCGCCGCAGTCTGAAAGTGAGATGGTTGATTTGTATATTTCGGTGGGCGGCGGATTTTCGATGGATTCACTTTCTACTTTAGAAATTGGAAAGCAAATAAAAATAATTTATTTACAAAGGGCAAGTGAGAAAATAGGGCGCATTTTTCTTGATCGCCCGAGTTTAGAAAAAGAACTTTCTCCTCTTGAGGAGTTTTTTTATCGGAGAAAGCTTCGCCACCCTCGTTTCTTAGACGTTGCCGCTGAAGAGTATTTGATTCCTGAAGGATTGACGAATCCTTCCATGATTGAAAAGCAAATTTTGCTCACAAATCCGAGTAATGTGGGTGGAGTTTTGACGCTTTTACCGCATCATTTTACTAGTCCAGCAAAGTGGCATTATTTTATACAACGTCGGCTCCAGTGGGGGGTAAAGTTTTTTGAAGTACGAGATGATTTGTTAACAAAAGAACAAATTCAATGGGTACAGAGAGATATTCCTCAAAATAATATATTATTTTCCCGTCGATTAAAGACTTGTCCTGTGCCTGATTTTGAATGTCAGTTTCAAAATATTGATTATGATCGTGAAGTAGATAGGGGTGTTAACAAAAAGGCGGGTCAAGGCCTTCAGATACTTTCAATCCACCATTATCACGAAAACGAATCACTACACACTTTGCTGAAAAATATGGAGTCCTACGAGGCTGAAGGATTTCATTTAAAGTTGGCTGTTGAAATAAAAAACTTTGAAGAACTCAAGCTTGCAGAAAATTGGCAGCAGCAATCACCAAATAACAGAAGCTTTTTGCCTCGATCCTCTGAAGGTCGTTGGATGTGGTATCGTCTTTGGAAGGGAAATCATCAGAAGCTTAATTTTTGGCGTGAGGGTGAGGGGTCGGCAGTGGATCAACCAAGCCTTTACCAATGGATAAATAAAATTGAGTTAGAATGTGCAAATAAGAAATCTCAGTTTGCAGCTCTTTTAGGTAATCCTGTCGAGCATAGCTTTACGCCGATTCACCAGGGAGAGTATTTTAAAAAGTATGGTTTGCCAGTTTATCCTATTCAGCTGGATGAGGATGAGTTTGAATTTGGGCTTAGTTTTCTTGAAGAGTTGGGGCTTCGGGCCGCAGCAGTTACTTCGCCACTCAAGTTGATCGCTTATAAAATGTGTTCTGAGAAAACAACTTTGGCTAATGAGTTCCACTCGGTGAACACCATGTTTTTAAAATCACAAAAGTTATGGATGGGCCATAACACCGATTTAGAAGGTTTGCGTGCTTTATTTATAGAAGCGGAAAAGGCGCTTGGTGGTGGCGAAGGGGCGTTGTCAAAAATTCCAGTGTCTGTGTGGGGTGGAGGCGGAACATTGCCACTTCTTAAAAAGTTATTACCACAGGCAGAATACTTTTCAGTTCAAACAGGCCAATCTCGTGAATTAAAAGACCTTCATGGTTGGAATCCTGAAGTGGTTATTTGGGCTGGAGGCCGTTATCAAGAAGAGGGCACTAAGGGAATCCCTGTTCATTGGATGCCCCGCATGATAATTGATTTAAATTACCGCGAAGATTCTGGTGGACGAGAATTATCAATAAAAACAAAATCTATTTATATTTCAGGACTCAGTATGTTTTATAAACAAGCTGAGGGGCAGCAGCAATTTTGGAGTCAATATTTTTTAGGGAAAGGCATTGAGTGAATTTCATTTTAAATACAATTTTAAAATTATATTTAAAAAAAGTTTATTCAAACGCCTTGCTTTCGCCGAAGGAGCTTTTAAAAAGACAAAAGAAAACTTGGTCCAATATTCAAACTCACTTAAAAATGACGGAGCTGGGAAAGAAATACGAACTAACTCAGTTTGTGCAATGGGAGGCGTATAAAAATAAATTTCCTATACTCACTTATTCTGAGTTAGAGCCATTTATTATGGATGCGATATCCGGCAAGAAAAATTCTATAATGAATGATGCAATTATAAAAGTAGGTTTAACTTCAGGTACGACAGGAAAACATGGTAAAAAAATTCCTTATAATTTAAACATGATTAAGCTCTTTAATAAGGCGCGTTTGTTTAATCTTTCTTGTCTTTTGAATGAGCAACCTAATTTACTCAATGAGCCACCGTATACCCTGTCCATTGCAGCTTCAAACGAAGTATATAAAGAAGGAAATGTTTCTTTTGGTTATATTTCAGGTATTATTAATGAGTTTGAACCTAGTATAATGAAGGGGTTATTCTTTCCGAAGGCTCCACAATTAAATCTGCTCTCGTGGTCAGAAAAAGTAGAGCTTATTTATAAGCAAACAAAAAATATTGATTTAAAAATCATTGCCGGAATTCCAGCCATTCTCATTGAAGTATTAGATTCGCTCTGTGAGTTTTATAAAGTAAATTCCTTGGCGGCAATATTTCCAAATTTGAAAATTTGTTTTTATGGAGGAACCGATATTCATTTATACCGCGAAAGGCTTAATACACTTTGTGGTCGAGAGTTGTTTTTTTATCCGATTTATACGGCAACGGAAGCGCCCATAGGATTGCCCCTTCGATCGACAAAGAATCTCTCTTACTATTTGTTAAACCCCCATTTGATTTTTCATTTTATTGATAAAAACAATAATTCAACTTATCTGGATGTCACTGAATTAAGATTGGGCGAGACCTATGGAGTTCTTTTGACGGCTCCCAATGGATTATTAAAGTACCCCTTAGGCGATGAGATCAAAGTTGAGAGCCTTTCTCCCTATTTTACGTTTTCACTGGTGGGACGAAGTGGGGGCGGACTCAATTTAGCGACTGAAAAAATATCCGAAGATAAATTGCTTAAGGCCGTTGAAAAAACAATGGATAATTTAAATATCAATTATTTAGATCGGCCCACGCACTTCTGTTTAACTTCCTATCAAGGTCAACATCAATTGGGTTATCATTTTATATTATTTTTCAAACCCATTGCGCTAGGAACAATAAAATCGCTGGAGCAAAAACTTGAAGTTGAGTTGGACCAGGTGCTTTGTGAGCAGAATCAGGACTACCGAGAGTTTCGAGCTTCTCGTGTTCTAGGGGCAGCAAAAGTAAGTTGTTTGGAGGCAGAAAGGTTGACTCAATATTTGAGAGACACCAGTCAGCAAGGACAAATTAAAATCCCCATTGTATTTAAAGACAAAAATTTGTTAGTTCAGTATATGAAAGATAAATTGAATTATAATATTGAAGAGGATTTAAATTTGTATGAAAAGTGAACTACTAGCTTTATCCGAGTTCAAGTATCAAGGTGAAATTCGAGATGATTTAATTAATGAGTATCAAAACAATGTCACTCATTTTTCGCGGACTATTAACTCCATATTAATTCCCAAAAGTCGAACAGATTTAGAGATTATTATTCAATGGGCGAGACGTTTTAAGATAGCTCTGTATCCGCTGAGCCAAGGAAAAAATTGGGGATTTGGTTCGAGGCTTCCAGTTCAAAATAATTCCGTGATTGTGGATTTAAGCAAGTTCAATCAGATTAGAGAAATTAACGTCGAGCATGGATATGCAGTGATTGAGGCTGGAGTTACACAAAGCGATCTGGCAAAGAGACTGGAAGAGATTCATGTGCCTTTTACGTTAGATGTCACAGGATCTGGTGCTAATACCAGTATTATCGGAAATGCGCTGGAGCGTGGAATTGCTTATCATTCCTTGCGAGTGGATCGAGTTTATAATTTTGAAGTTTTACTAGGGAATGGCCAATGGATTAAAACCGGGTTTAATATCTCTGAAAATTCCACTCTCAATCACCTCTATCCTCATGGCATTGGGCCGGGTTTGCAGCATTTATTTTTTCAATCTAATTTTGGAATTGTGACTTCGGCAACGGTTAAATTACAGCCTAGGAGCGATGATTATTTGGACTTTAAATTTTCTTTTAAGAATGAAAATTTAGGAAATGTTTTTTTTGAACTAAAAAAGTTGCGCCAAAGAGGAATGATAAACTCGATTTGTCGCACAGGAGATTTCGCTAGAAGTTTTGAGACTCTGGCTCCTTTATTATTAAAGGAATATCAAAAACTGGGGTTTCACCCAACTTTAGATGATTTAAAAAAGTCCTACCGTCGATTTAATAAATTGGAGTGGGTGAGCTTTGGGAGATTAACCGGGACCATCGCGGATGTTAAGTTTAAAAAAAGAGAAGTTGAAAATAGCTTACGACCATTTGGGACCATTCAATTTTTTAGTGAAAACTCAATAGAAAAACTTTATAAACTCAGTAAGTTTTTCAAACAATGGGACTTGTATTGCAATTTAAAATCCAGTTCGGACTTAAGAAAACTAACCGCTGGAGTTCCAACGGACGCAGCCTTATCGATGGTTTCATGGAATCCTGAAAAGCCAAATGAATTTTCAGATCCCGTTGATTCGACTTTAGATCAATTAGCACAAGGATTTATTTTGGTTGTACCTCTATGTCCGCTAACAAAATCCAATGTAGAAAAATTAGTTTCCACAACCAAAATGATTGTGAGTACGTTTGCTGTCAATCTTGGGATTACGCTCAATATAATCGATGCCGAGCTTATTGAGGGGGTTGTTAGTTTAAAGTTTAGTGAAGATAAGCAAGGGTTCGATTGCATGAAAAAATTATATGAGGAGTACAAGTTGCTAGGTTTTTATCCTTATCGACTCAATCCAGAAACCATGAGCTCTTTTGTTGAGCCCAATCAATCATTTTGGAAGGCTGCGCATCTTATAAAACAATCACTCGATCCTGATGGCATCATTGCTCCGGGGAGATACTCATAGTGGTTTTTTTGGCCTATAAATTAAACAATAAAATTAAATATTTTTAATAAAAAATCAGAAATAAAATTTTTCTTTTCTGTAGATCATTATTCAATTATAAGATGAAGATTATCACATAACAAAACACAGTGCTAAAATTAGTTGTTAGCATACAGATGTTTTTAAAAAGAGGAGTCTCAATATGAAGAAGTTAGTTTTGGCAAGTGCATTACTTGCAGCCAATGTATTTGCGGCAGGCCCAGATGGAAAAGCCTTATTTGAAACCAATTGTGCTAGCTGCCATGGCAATGATGGTAAGGCGCAAACTGATGTAGGTAAGGCTGTAAAAGCAAGAAACCTTATCGTTGACGAGTTTAAACAAGTTAAAGATAAGAAAAAGGGTGTTACAGAAGACGATATTATAAGCACAACAAAAACGGGAGTTCCTGGTACGGGAATGGCCGCATTTCCAAGTATTTCTGAGCCAGATCGCAAAGCGATTGCTAAATACGTTATCGAATTAAGAAAGAAAAAGTAATATTTTTTTATAAAAGCGACTATCAAGCAGCTTCAAATACCGAAGTTGAGTTATTCTGTTGAATAACGGCTTCGGTATTTTTTTTATTAAATAGTAAGTTTTTTCATTTTTGCTCCGGATCTTTCTTTAAAGTCACCACCTGGTAAACCCCAGGAATAAGAATAAGAAAGGCTGGAAGAGTCTAAAAGTTCAAGCGTGATTTCTTCTCTAAAAGTATTTTTATCATCCGGATTGTTAAATCCAAAGGTTAACGAATACCATCCTTCAGCGTTCTTTTTTGTTCTCCGAATTTCATGGGGAATCAGGCAAGGCGAATTGGTATTCAAATTCCATAAGGTGAGTGATTCCTGTAAGGAGGGGGCAATTGTTGAGTCCTCATTATGGTAAAGGGTACCATCAATGCCAATGGCAGAAAATTTTAGTGATAAACCTTTGCCATCGAGAATTTTAGATAATTCTAAATGCCCAACAAAAGGTTGTCCTTCGTGATTGATGCCGTGTCCGGTGTAGGTGCCGACCATATTATTCAATTGTAGGAGCATGGTTTTCATAGAAGCTTCCTTAATTTGAGTTAGTTATGATTTTACAGATGAATCATAATGTAGGTTGATTTTCAGTTAATGTATTTAATGATGGATGCGAACTCTCTAGCCAGTTGATGAGAGCTGATTGGGCGCGCTTTATTTGTTCTGCTTTTCGAAGACTCTTATCTTTGAAGGTTTCCGTTGGGGTTGGAAAGAGCGCCATATTTATATTCGTAGGTTGAAAGTGTTTGGCTTTAGTTTCATCGGTAATGGCACTAAGTAGAGATCCAAACGCTGATTCGCGTGGAGGAAGTGCTAAAGGGAGGCCTTTCATTTTGGAGGCGATATTTTTAGCCACCAATAAACCAATGCAAGTGGATTCAAAATAACCTTCGACTCCTGTTATTTGCCCCGCAAAATAAAGGTCTGCATCTTTTTTTGAAGAGAGATCTTTGTTTAGTAAAGTGGGTGTATTTATAAATAAATTTCGATGAATGCTTCCAAGCTTTACAAATTCTGCTTTTTGAAGTCCTGGGATCATTGAAAAAACAGTTTTCTGATCGCCATAAGCCATTCGCGTTTGAAAGCCTACGATATTATAAGCAGTTCCTTCTTTGTTATCTTGACGAAGCTGAACAACGGCAAAGGGAGTTCGCCCTGTTTTGGGATCTTTTAATCCCACGGGTTTCATGGGGCCAAAGCGCAATGTTTGATCTCCGCGAGACACCATCACTTCAATGGGCATACAGGATTCAAAAAAAGGAGTTTGCTCAAAGTGCTTTGGCTCAATTTTTCGAGCTTCTTTGATGGCTTGGATAAAGGAAAAATACTCTTCTTTATTGAGCGGACAGTTAAAGTAATCAGGAGTTCCCTTGTCATATCGATCGGCTTTCCAGACAATGTTCGTGTCGATAGAGTCGGCAGCAATGATGGGTGCTATGGCATCAAAAAAGTATAAAAAATCATTACCAAAGTGCTCTTGCATGGAGGTCGCGAGCGAATCGCTCGTTAAGGGGCCTGTGGCAATAACACAGGGTCTGGGAACTTCGTTGAGGGAGTTAACAATCTCACGTTTAACTTCAATAAGGGGATGATCTTCGATCCACTTCGTAATGGTATTTGAAAAAACTTCGCGATCAATCCCGAGTGCTTGACCGGCGGGGACTTGTGCAATCTCGGCCGCTTTTAAAATAAATGAATCTAGTTTACGAGCTTCCCATTTTAACTGACCAGGTGCTGATATTTCGGAGAGAGAGCCAAAAGAATTGGAGCAGACAATTTCAGCAAGCGCAGCGGTTCGATGGGCGGGAGTCATCACCTTGTCGCGCATTTCATAAAGTGTTACTGGAATACCATGGGAAGCCAGTTGAAGTGCGCATTCGCTTCCAGCCAGACCTCCACCGACAACAGAAACGCGATCCAAATTATTAGTTTTTGACATTGAATTTACCTCGTACAGCTAGTTTCAACGGAGTAATAAAGGAGATGGCTTTAACAGAGTTCAATTTAATTTAAAAGAGCTTATTAATGTTTGAGGTATTTAACTCGTGGTTCCAGAGTTTATAGAATAGAGGCTTTTCATTTTTTATGGGTATCTGTCTAGTCACAAAACTATCGGATTTTATGTACTGTTAAAATATACGATAATTATAGTACTAAAATAAACAATAATATTAATAATTTATAATGTATTTGACTATCGGATTTTATGTAATTACAATAAAAACGATGAAAAGAACAGATGAATCTAGAAAAATCATAACAAAATTTATCCGAGAAGAAGGCGCTGGATTTGTATATGTAAGAGGTCGAAGGCGAATTGGCAAATCAACTCTTTTACAAGAAATTACGAAAGAAGAGTCCAACGTTTTTTATTTCACGGGTGTTTTGGATGAGCGTGAAACTAAAACATTAGCTCGGTTTGTTGCAAGTTGGTCATCATTTCGTCAATCAACGAAGCTTTTAGAAATTAAAGCGAGCGCGCTTTCTTGGGAGCGAGTTTTTCGAGATATTGCAGAAAACTCAAAAACCACTAATGTTAGTTTGATTTTTGATGAAATACAATGGTTAGCAAAGGGTCAAAGTGGGTTCGTGGGGTTACTTAAAAATGCTTGGGTAGAGTGGGAAAAATTAAAAACGATCAAAGTCATTATTTGTGGATCATCAAATAAATTTTTTCACGTTCAGACTGGTGGTGAGGAGCAAATCTTGAGGGGACTCAGAACACATTCTGACATTTGGCTTCACCCCATTGGTCTTAGCATGATTCGGCAAGAAAAGACTTTAGCTTGGTCCAATGAAGAGATGATTTTTGCGAGCTTCTTTCTGGGAGGAGTTCCCTATTATTGGAATCAAATTAAAAATGAAAATATTTTTTTAAGAGATTTAAATCGTGCCGTCTTTACTAGAGAAAGTATTTTTTTAGATGAAGTGAATGAATTATTGCGAATTGAATTTAATAAGGCGGGAACTGAAACCGTAAAAAAAATAATTCGAGCCATTGGTTTAACTGGAGCAACAGAGGCCACTATTGTAAAAACCACTCGGTTAGGTCAATCAACCGTCAATGAAACATTAAAAAAGTTAATTGATTACTCAATTTTGTTTGAGAAAATGAGTGATTCAAACAAAAAGGAAATTAAAAGGAGTACTTTTTATTATCTCAAGGACCCTTTGCTTTTATGTTATGTCAGTCTTTTATATCGCAAGCGAGTGGAAATCTCCCAGGCTCAAGATGTTGATTTTATATTAAGCCGTTATGTGGAAGGAAAATCATCTTATTATATACCTGAGTTTACGAGAGTAGCATTTGAAAATATCATTCAAATGATGCTGGAAGTGCCCTCCTTTGAGTCGAATCTCAAAAAATTATTAAAACTAGGACGTTCCTCTTATCAAGTGGATCGATTGCACTCAGAAAAAGTTCAATTTGATTTAATTTTGAGTGAAGTAGAAGATCGACAAATTAGACTTATTGAATGCAAATGGACGTACAATGAATCGCTCCTTCGCACTCAAATTAATACGATGCTTGATCGAGTTCAAACTTTTAGCCAATGTTTTAAAATCAACCAAAAAATCATTACGTTTATAATTACAAACTGTCGACTTACTGAATCTTTGCAAAAACTATCTAAACAAAAAAATGTGCAACTCATTCATGTTGATCAGTTGTTTTAGTTGGAATTTTCTGAAGTAACAGTCTTTTTTAGCAGAATCTAGACTTAATAGAATATTTTTTTGAAATTAACTCGTGACTCCAGACCCCATAGAAATAAGAAACCCTGGCTTTAGGTCTAGGTCCTTGCTGTCAATAAATTCTCCATTTCCTTCAAAGGAACAATTTAGGCATACTGGAACAAGGTGGGTTTTGAGATTTGCTCATCATTGTATGACCTATCAAGGAGAGATGCATGGCTAGTCGTTTTGATTTTAATTCAATTGTTTCAAGTTGGCAGAAAGAAAATCCGCTCGCAAAGTCCGGTTGGAGTGGAACATTTGATGAGTATTTGGAATTAGTAAAATCCAATCCCAAAGTTACTCGCAATGCATTTCAAAGAATGTATGACATGATTGTCGAAGCCGGAAAAGAAGACTACACCGACTTTAAAAAGCAAGTTGTTAGATATAAGTTTTTTGATGATGCCAAAAACAATGGTAAAGATGCCGTGTTTGGCCTTGATATACCAATCATGAAATTAGTGAATGTGCTAAGAGCCGCCGCTCTTGGATATGGAACGGAGAAGAGAGTGATTCTCCTCCATGGTCCAGTAGGAAGCGCAAAGTCTACGATCTGCCGACTCATCAAGAAAGGTGTGGAGGCTTACTCAAAATCTGATGCTGGCGCCTTGTATACTTTCGAGTGGGTGGATGAGCGAGGAGAGCTTGATGGTTTGTTAGGGAAAGGAGTAAAGTCTTTTCCAAGCCCAATGCATGAAGAACCATTGCTTCTAGTTCCGGATGAGCTTAGAGCCCAAGTATGTGAAGCGATTAATAAGGGGCAAGAAGGTAATTTTAGAGTCATCATCGATGGTGAACTTTGCCCTCCTAGCAGATATATTTTTAATGCCTTGATGGATCGGTTTAATGGAGATTTGAAAAAAGTATTATCCTTTGTTAAAGTAAAACGACTTTTCTTAAGTGAAACAGATCGTGTTGGGATTGGTACATTTCAACCAAAAGATGAAAAAAACCAAGACTCAACAGAACTCACTGGTGATATTAATTATCGTAAAATTGCGGAATATGGTTCAGACTCTGATCCACGAGCCTTTAACTTTGACGGTGAGTTCAATGTAGCAAACCGTGGGGTTATTGAATTTGTGGAAGTGCTCAAGCTCGATGTTGCGTTCTTGTATGATTTACTTGGTGCCTCTCAAGAACATCGCATTAAACCAAAAAAGTTTGCACAAACTCATATTGATGAAGTCATCATTGGACACACGAACGAACCAGAATACCGTAGACTTCAAGACAATGAATTTATGGAAGCACTTCGTGACAGAACAGTGAAAATTGATATTCCTTATATCACTCGCTGGAAAGATGAAATTAACATTTATAAAAAAGATTTCAACACGCAAAAAATGCGCGGGATTAGTATCGCTCCTCACACGATTGAAATGGCCGCGATGTGGGCGATCATGACTCGTCTTGAAAAACCTAAAAAAGCCAACCTCACGCGTCTTCAAAAGTTAAAACTTTATAACGGAAAAACTTTACCGAACTATACTGAAGACAATGTGAAAGAGTTGCGCAAAGAAGCCATGCGAGAGGGACTGGATGGAATTTCTCCACGCTACATTCAAGATAAACTTTCTAACTCTATCGTCGCAGCTCAACAAAATAATAAAGGCTCAGTGAATCCCTTCATGGTGATGAATGAGCTTGAGTCAGGGCTTAAGCATCACTCACTTTTATCCAATGAGGAATTAAAAAACGAATACCGTGAGTTATTGAGTGTCGTAAAACAAGAATACGAAGAAATTATTAAAGCCGAAGTTCAGCGAGCAATCAGTGCCGATGAGTCGGCGCTTGCACGTCTTTGTGGAAATTATATTGATAACGTAAAAGCCTACACACAAAAAGAAAAAGTTCGTAATCAATTTACTGGGCAAGATGATGAGCCCAATGAACCATTAATGAGATCCATCGAGGAGAAAATCGATATTCCAGAGTCTCGCAAAGACGATTTTAGACGTGAGATTATGAATTATATCGGAGCTCTTGCTATCGAAGGTAAAAAGTTTGATTACAAGATGAATGAACGTCTTCATAAAGCCTTGGAATTAAAATTATTTGAAGATCAAAAAGATAGTATTAAGTTAACGTCGCTGGTTTCTTCTGTCACAGATAAGAGTACGCAAGAAAAAATCGACATTGTTAAAACACGTTTGATAAAAGATTTTGGTTACGATGAAATTTCAGCGACCGATGTTTTACATTATGTGGCCAGTATTTTTGCCCGTGGAGATGTGAAAAACAAATAATATGGCGATAAAAGAAGATCATAATCGCTTTCGCGATATTATTAAGGGACGGGTCAAAGAAGACCTCAAAAAGTATGTCAGTCATGGAGAGATGATTGGCAAACGAGAGAATGAATTTGTTAAAATTCCACTCCCTCATATTGATATTCCTACGTTTCGCTATGGTCCAAAACAAAGAGGTGGTGTTGGGCAAGGTGATGGAAAACCTGGTGATGGTGTCGGTGATCCGGGAGATGGTAGTGGTCAAGGACAAGCTGGAGGTGAGCCTGGCGAGCACATGCTGGAAGTGGAACTTTCTATCGATGAGCTTGCTGATATTTTAGGTGAGAAGTTAGCGCTCCCGCGCATTCAACCTAAAGGAAATAAAAATGTCGATACCGTAAAAACAAAGTACACAGGCCTTGCTCCCGTGGGACCAGAATCTTTACGTCATTTTAAATCGTCTTATAAAAATGCCTTGAAACGTTATGTAGCTTCGGGTCTTTACAATCCCGAAGACCCTGTGATTATTCCTGTTCGTCGCGATTTAGAATATCGAACATTTAAAAAAATCGAAAAGCCTCAAACCAAAGCCGTTGTGATCTATATGATGGATGTTTCGGGCTCCATGGGCGAAGAGCAAAAAGAAATTGTTCGTATTGAAAGTTTTTGGATCAATGCTTGGCTTAAAAAACATTATAAAGGTCTTGAAACACGTTTTATCATTCATGATGCTGCCGCCAAAGAAGTTGATGAAGATACTTTTTTTAGAACGAGCGAATCTGGCGGAACACTGATTAGTTCTGCCTATAAACTTTGTCAGAATATTGTAGAAGAAGAATATCCCGTTAATGAGTGGAATGTTTATCCCTTTCACTTTAGTGATGGTGATAACTGGAGTAGCGAAGACACGAGACTCTGCTTGAAAATTCTTTCGGAATTCTTTTTGCCTAAAGCTAATGTGTTTTGTTATGGGCAGGTGGAGAGTAAGTATGGAAGCGGCCAGTTTTTAAAAGATTTACAAAAAGAATTTCCTCAAGATGAACGAATAATATTAAGCCAAATAGAGAGTCGAGATAAAATTTTAGACTCCATTCGTGATTTTCTAGGAAAGGGAAAGTAGACGTGGCCAATCTGACTCCGGAACTGGAAAAAGCTCGAATAAAAATTGCTAAAGTGGCAAAAAACTTAGGGCTTGATTATTTTGAAACTATTTTTGAAATCATCACCTATGATCAAATCAATCAGTTTGCGGCTTTTGGTGGATTCCCTGTTCGCTACCCTCATTGGAAATTTGGTATGGAGTACGAACATCTTTCAAAAAGTTATGAGTATGGACTTTCTAAAATCTATGAAATGGTGATCAATACAGATCCTTGTTATGCCTACCTGATGGAAGGCAATTTGATGATGGATCAAAAGCTCGTGATGGCTCATGTTTATGGCCACTGTGATTTTTTTAAAAATAATATTTGGTTTTCAAAAACGAATCGTAAAATGATGGACCAAATGGCCAATCATGCCACTCGCATTCGACGCCAAATTGATAAGTTTGGATATGATCGTGTAGAAAATTTTATAGATGTTTGTTTAAGTTTAGAAAATTTAATTGATCGTCATAGTCCCTATGTTGAAAAGTCATCGTCACGCCCAAAAGAAGAGGATCGTGAGAGGGCTCCTGATGACTCCCACCTACTGAAAGTCACTCGGCCCTATATGCGTGACTACATCAATCCTCCTGAATTCGTGCGCGATCAGAAAAAAAAGAAAATGGAAGAAATGGAACGCTCCCAACGTCGATTTCCCTCAGAGTCTGAGCGTGACGTCTTAAAGTTTTTACTTCAGTACGCGCCCCTTGAAGATTGGGAGCAAGATGTTTTATCCATCATTCGTGATGAAGCTTATTATTTTGCTCCTCAAGGAATGACAAAAGTGATGAACGAAGGTTGGGCGAGCTATTGGCATTCTAAAATCATGACTGAGCACATATTAAATGATTCAGAAATAATTGATTTTGCCGATCATCATAGCGGAACGATGGCAATGCAGCCCAATGGATTTAATCCCTATAAAATTGGTATTGAGTTGATGCGAAATATTGAAGATCGATGGAATAAAGGACGCTTTGGTCGCGAGTGGGAACTCTGTGATGATATTAGGGAAAAGAAAAACTGGGATCGGAAATTAGGACTCGGTAGGCAGAAAATATTTGAAGTTCGCAAAATATATAACGATGTAACTTTTCTCGATGAATACATGACCGAGGAATTTTGCTTAGAAAACAAATTTTTTGTTTATCGCTTTAATGAAAAGACTCAACGCTTTGAAGTGGACTCTAGAGATTTTAAAGCCATCAAGGCAAAACTCCTTTTTCAGCTCACTAATTTTGGTCAACCGATCATTCGTGTCCAAAATGCTAATTTTGAAAATCGGGGAGAATTATTGTTAGAGCATTTATTTGAAGGCATTGATTTGCAACCTGATTATATGTCGCAAACATTACGAAATGTTTATAAGCTCTGGGGGCGACCCGTGAATTTAGTAACCGTCATGGAAGGAGAGGCACAACTCTTCAAGTTTGATGGGCAAGAGTTTACCCATAAAAACATTGCAAGTTCCCTCCCTAAGGGTGGAAATTCGTAACGTACAAAATAAAAAGTGTTTGCCTTTGGGGGATCTAGTTTGGGTCTGTCTCGGCAAGAAGCCTGTTTGATGTAAGTTGATCTATCGCCCTTCAAAAAAGTATACACGGTCCTTAAACTCTTCAGGGATGCGAGTCTCAATGATTTGGCGTGCTTCTTGATCGCCGTACCTAGACGAGATATGCATGAGAATAATATTTTTAGACTTAATTCTGGGTAGCACTTCAATCAGCTCATCTAAATGGATGTGTCCCCAATCGCGAGCCTGTTGGACAGTTTTTCGTTCATCAATGTAAGTTGTTTCTATAAATAAATTTTGTGATTCTACAATCCAGGGCTCTTCCCAGAGAAACTCTATTTTGGTATCTCCAGAAAAAGTAAGTAATGGAATTTCCTTTACATCATCAACGGAAGTTCCTTTAGACTTAAGGGCAATAATTTGGTCTTTTGAGAGGCCAGTAAATTCTTCTCTAAGATGTTTTTTAACTTGAAAGATCGTGTAGCCAAGAGCTGGAATGCGATGATGGGCCTTGAAGGGTTTTACACAATATTGCTGATTGAGAATAATGGTAGATTTAGGTTGCGCTGCTAAAAAATTAAATTGATAATTGTGGTTTTCAATTTTTTGCCAAAGCTTCAGAATTTCAGTCAATGGCTCGACCAGAGACTCTGGCATAAAGAAGTTAGTTATTTTTTGATGATTTAAATTTTTTTGTGAAATTATAAAAGGAATAGCAGCAGCATGATCGAGATGACCATGGGTAATAAAAAAGTTTTCGGTGCCAAGCTGATAGGGAAAGGGAAATCCAGCATCAAAACTTACTTTAAGCTCCGGTACAAAAAGGGAAGTTCTGCACCCTGCTAGCGAAACACCCAGGAGTTCTAATGGGTCCGCCGAAAATGATTTCGACTCCGGCGCACTTAAGAGTCGAGGCTTAACAGAAGATATTTTTATTGGGTCCATTATTACCGAGCCATGAGCTTTTCAATATCTTTAATTTCTTTAGGTACAAGTGAAGTCATATTTTCGGAGCCGTCTCGAGAGATTCTCAAGTTATCTTCAATACGAATACCGATACCGCGATATCTCGCCGGAGCTTTGGTGTCGTGACTTGGAATATACAAGCCAGGCTCGATGGTGAAGCACATATTTTCCTCGATAGAGCGAGGCTGACCTTTAATAAAATAAAGTCCCGCATCATGCACATCCATACCAAGCCAATGCCCAATACCATGAGGATAATACCTCTTATGTTCTTGAGCTTCGATAATATCTGATTTTCTTCCTTCTAGAAGCCCTAGCTCAAGCATCACTTCAGTGAGCATTTGAGTTCCTGAGTCTTGTAGTTCTTTAAATGTGAGGCCGGGACGAAGAGAAGAAATAAGAGATTTTTGTACTTTTAAAACAGCTTCATAAATTTGAGCTTGCTCGTCGGTGAAGTGACCAGTCACAGGAAACGTTCGAGTGATGTCGCCGGTGAAAAAATTATACTCGGCTCCTGCATCAATCAAAAGAAGTTCGCCTGATTTGCAAACTTGATCGTTAAAGACATAGTGCAAAGTGGTAGCGTTATTTCCAGAAGCCACAATAGCTCCGTAACCTTCCCTAGCAGCACCACGCTTCATCATTTGATACAGTAAATAACCGTGGATTTCTCGCTCGTTCATCCCGGGGCGGACATACTGCATGGCCTCCATATGAATTTCTGCAGAAATCTGACAGGCTTTACGCAAGTTTGTAATTTCAGCGTCTGATTTAATAAGGCGTGCTTCTCCAATGAGTTCTTCGGCATCATGAATAGGAAGGAGGCCGAGTCCAGTGCGTCCTTGTGATTTAGAGACATTAACTAAAATTCTTTGAACTGCGGCGTCGGCGTCCGGGTTTTGTGAAAGGCGATAATAAACGGATTCAATTCCTTTAAGAAGGGCAACGGATTTTGTTTCAAATTCATCAATGGGATAGCACTGATCGATTTTAAACACACTTTGTGTGGCTTCGGGTCCATAACGAAAACCATCCCAAGTTTCTCTTTCGGGATCTTTTTTTCTAACAAACATGACTGTTTCAGGCGTCATTCCAGGGCGAAAAATCAATACCGATTCGGGCTCTTCAAAACCAGTTAAATAGTAAAGGGAACTGCTTTGTCGGTAGTGGTAATGAACATCGTGGTTTCTGATAGATTCGGGAGGGGCAACAAGTATGATAGCGCTCCCGAGAATTTTTTTACCTACAGTTTTTCTTCTCTGAACAAATAGATCTATGGATTCTTGGGGTTGACGTGACATGATTAATTCCTCACTTAAAGCTGATGGAATCATGTCATGATCGAGGAAAAAAACCAACTGTTAAATTTTAAGCTTGGCTGTTAGCTTTTTGATGGCGCGTTGGCCTATGTCTTGCCCTGCTCGAATCATATCACGCCGAGAATCATAATCCATCATTTTAAAGGGGGCGCTAGAGGTATCAATGACAAAATCAATAGAACCAGTTGTATTGAGCAGTTGGTACTCCTCAAGGGTCCACAAGACGTGGGCCTCTGGAGAAAAACTGTCATCGGACAAGTCTTTGTTGGCACTAAAAGTATTAATAAATACAATATAGTTAGCGCCTTTCTTTTTCAGGGATTCGGAAGCAAGCTTTAAATCATAAGCACCAATATTATTAAGGTATGGCTTTGAAAAGGGAGGAGAGGCTAAGCAATAGGCCATGGCAGAGGCCATATCACCCTTCTTCATCCAAAAATATTGTTTTTTCTTTAGATCAAAAGTTAAACACTCAAACGGTATTCGAGTCTGCTCAAAACTTCTTTGAGAAAAAGCTTTTTGTAAAAAGTCTCGCATTTCAGCTGTTGAATGGGGTTCAACTTGATTCCGAATCAAAGATTTTTTAATAACATTATTTTCATTAAGTTTTAGCATTTGCCATTCCATCTCATTGGCTTGACCGTTGCTGGCGTAGAGTCCTGCTGGGAGACTTCCCCACTCAAAGCCCACGAGCGCTTGAATAGGAATTCGGGCTTTTTGAAATTCTTGCAGGATTCCCACTGCTAAAAAGCTACGAAGAAACCCCGGACCAACAATGACTCCAATTTTTGGTTCAGGTGGAATGATATTTGGCTTGGAAGGGCGAGATAAAGTTTCTGAGGGTGGAGTTTCTCCGGTCTCACCCAGTGGGGTTGATTCAATGGAGTCCTCAGTATCGTCTGAAGGTAAATCGGTTTGGTGAGGTGAGGTGGCGGAGCCTCGACTACTGGGTGTGTTGCTTTTGCCGCCTCTTCTACCCTCGATGACAGAGAAGTTTTTGCAGCCAAAAACAAAGAGGATTGTGATAAAGAGTGTTATTTGTGTGAATGAAGTAAATTTTAGTTGATTCAAGAGTTCCTCCAGATTTTAATCTCGTACGGTATCAATTGTATAGCTTGACCCCATTTTCAAGTATAATGAATTCGTCATATAAATTATTTTTATTTGAATTTTATGGATTTGTCTATGTTTAGATTAGAGGGAGTAAAACATGAGCGAAGCATTGAGCTTAAAACCCATTTTACCTGAATCAGGTTGATCCAGATAAAATTGAAATAGCTTGGGTTCAAGGCTTTGGCCCTCGCGGCGAAGTCATTGAGCCTAAGTGAATCAAAGAGTTAATGAAAGAATATTGGAGAGGAGGAGGCTGATTCACTTTTTTAAGAATTCAATTTAAGGTTTTTTTAGCTCATTTGAAATATTAAAAATTATAAATTATAAATTATAAATGTAAACCTAAAAAGAGGCTGAGTTCAAGAGTCCCTAGGCGAAGGCGCCGATCGCGAAGAGTGATATCTGTTGTGTCATTAAAAAGATTAAAACTTGAAAAGAAAGCGTCCCCATTATAACCAAAACTTATTTTGGCATTTCCACCAGCTGTTGGAATAATGCGATTAATACTTTCAGCGCCTAGCGTATAGGATTGCTTCTGTTGTCCACCAGCAATAATAAGCTTTCCCGCAACGTAAAAGTGATTGTAGACAAAGGCATAAGCACCTCCGAAGCCAAGCTTAGCGGAAGTAAAATTTCCGCCTTGAAATTCTTGAATGGTAGGATAGGAAGAACTGACCTGCGATGGGATAAGACTTGCATCTGAGTCTATATGATGTTGATCGAAGGCACTATAAAGAAACCACGATCCTCCACTTTCTTTTTGCCAGCCACTTTGGTCGAAGCAGGCAGCGAGTGAAAGATTTTCTGGATTTAGAGTTCGGTAATATTGCAAACCCATATGCTCAGAATGTAGATCGGATCTCTGAATGAGAGGATCATTTCCTTGGATAGTAGGATCAATATCCTTAGAGTTAGCAATATAAAATCCAGAATATTTTTGGTAAAAAAGATCAAATGAATTTTCTTCTCTTAAAAAGCGAAATTGATAATCAATTCCCGTGGTTTTTCCATAACGGGTCTCATTCTCTTGTGTGCTACTTTGGGTAAAGCCAATGGTGAGTCCAGCGCCAAGGTACTCTATTCCAATGGCAGTGCGTCCCATGGTATTAGGCCGATATTGGATAGGTGGTTTTGATTTTCCTTCAGGATCATCGATATCCAACGAAAATGAAGAACCTACGATTCCCATTTTCAGTGTTGGGGCATTTTCTCGCGGTGCTGTCCATTTGGATGCAAATAAAAATTCTTTATAAAGTAGTGTCATAATAATTAAAGTGTAAAAGCGAATGGATTTTTTTAAAATCATGACCTATCCCTCTTCAATTTATCAATTGATAAACCATTAAAGATATTAAACGAAAGTTACTTCGTTATGGCAAGAGGATATTGAAAAGTAGACGGTTGTCTTTAAGGAAAGTATTCTATTTAAGAAAGCTCAATTCTTTCAGTTTTTTTCTATTTTCGCGAGAGAGCGTCATCTCCAGTTTCAGTAATGGCGAACGTATAATGATCTTCACTTTTAAAGGCAATGATTTCGGAGATACGTAGAATTTTTGTGGTTGTGCCAATTTTTGTGATTATCGAATTTAAAAATAAGTTTGATTGTTTTAAATGTTTTGCGAGCTTTTCTATGTGTTGTGGAGATTGCAAAAGATTTATAGCTTTATTGATAGCGTGATGAAGACGTTACTTCTGTAAATGGTTTTAGAAGATAGTCGCAGGCATTTTCTTCAAAGGCTTTGATGGCAAATTCATCGTAGGCAGTTTGAAATATGATAGCAAAAGGGCGCTCCTCGAGTTGGTAGAGTAAATCAAATCCATTCATCACAGGCATTTGAATGTCGAGTAAGAGAATTTGTGGTTTGATGTCTCTGATTTGAGTGAGGGCCGCAGGTGCGTTTTCAGCTTCATAAATTTTATGATCTAAATGAAAATTTTTTAGTAAGCGTTTAATTCTCTCACGAGCTAAATTTTCATCATCAACAATTAAAATATTTATTGGGCTCGATGACTTCATTTAAACTCCAGACAGCCAAAATGAGGCTTCTGTACTTTTGTTTCCAACCTTTAGTGAAAAGTCATGTTGAGGTCCATAAAGTAG
>CAZTDX010000032.1:30406-39232 GCA_964612425.1 uncultured Pseudobdellovibrionaceae bacterium | reverse complement strand
GGGCGACGATTATAATATCCGCCGCGTTAAATAATCTTTATGTGCAACAACGCCTATTATGTTTACTAAAAATCCAGGCCACATTTATTCGAAAGAGGCACTTGCCCAGATCATTTGGAATGAAGATTATAATTCCTCAACCCACGACAACAAAATTTATGTTACAATAAAAAGACTGCGAACTCTCGTCGAGCCTAACCTTGAAAGCCCGCAGTACATTCTGAGATCTCGAAACGGTTACTATTTAAATCAAGCAACTAAAGTTGACTTATTAGTTTAATTCCGTACCTCCAAAATCGCGTTACAATATTATTCTTTTATAACTTCTACTTTTCGTATTTTTTAATTAAATTGTACGTTCGTTTCCCTGCTGGCCTATCAATATGCATCGTTTCCCAGTAGTTTTTTTCCCAAAAAAGCTTATGTTCTGGATTTTTTTCTGTCTTTACATAAAAATTAAGCATCTTCAATCCGCAGATAACATTCTGAGCACCATCAATTTCTTTTATTTTTCCACAAACACCACCCGCGTAGTTTTGAGTTTTTCCTAGATGGAGCTGCCACAACCCAATAGCAGTACCATTGGGGCCCTTCGCCGCTTGATTTGCTCTACACGAGCTCTCTGTCATCGCAACTGCAGCCGCATAGTAAATCATAAAATCTATCTTTTGTTCCAGACTGTATTCTTTAAATCTTTTATTTAATTTTATATGCTTTTCTGTATCACCAATTTCATTTGATAAATCTCCAATGAGCCAATTAGCAGCATCAGAAATTAACTTCTCTTTGCCCTTAAAACTATTTTGAATGGCTTTAGCCCAGGGACCATATTTACCATCTTTGTCGATAAAGTTATAACAATTAGGAGACCATAATTTTCGATCACTTAAGGAAATTTTAGACTTACTCCTGAAATTTGAATTCTGTGAATTAACACTTGATACCTTTCTTAAAATTGATGGACTTTCAAGCTGAGACGATTTTTCACCCGTTTCTGGATTAAATAAATCTACTCTGCTGCTATCAATAAATAATCTTTCAATTGTAGAATCAATTTCATCAGTTGGGCTGCTATTATAAGCAATGCCAGTTTGTTCATTTTTAACCGTTAAAGTTTGGATTCCTCCACTTGTTTTAATTTCATAAAATTCATTGGATTTTAACTCAGGATCTATATCCACCCATAATTCTTCGGTAAACTCATTTTCTTTTGAATCATCATTAGCCATATCTTGTTTAAATTTAAATCTCACTAAATAGGATTTAGGTACATTTTCACCTTCAGCTCTATCTGGGTCTAAATTTACGCTACTTAAAATTTGTCCACTTGCCCCCGAATCTAAAATTGTGTAATGAGACTCAACAGAGTCATTTGCAAAAAAATCACGATTTAAGATTTTAGAACTCCTTAATTTAAAACCCATTTTAATTCTTTTTATAGTTTTCAAATTATCAATTGCAGATTCTAATTTAAGAAAAATATCAGCAATTCTATCTTCAAATTTTTCTAAAGGCCATAATTTAATATGTACTAAGTCCATCTTAATTTTGGCCCTTAAATTAAAAAGCTGAACCGCTAATTTTTTATTTTGCTTAATTTGATTTAAAACCCCTTGAGTCGCCCCTTCAATAAAATTGAGCTGCCTTTTAAATAAGGGCTCGTCAAAATTTCGAATCGCACTTATACTAAATATTTCAGGAATCTTTTGAAAATCAATTTCATGAATATTTTTCTCAAATTCTTTTAAATAAGTAATTTTAAACGATCTAAAGTTTTTATCTACTTCAGTTAAAACCTTAGACCAGCCATCGATTACTGATTTGTTTGCTTCCGTCAAAATTTCTTTAGCTTCAGCTTCCTTCTGACCAGAAAATGCAATCATTGGATGACTTAATAATCCAAATGCAGATAAATAAACTAATGATCTGGATATAATGAGCTTTAATTTAGAAATATTTTTTTTCATTAAAGTCTCCTTTTAATAATGATCAAACTAATATGTTAAACAACCAGAAGTTTACTTTTCGCTCCAGCTTGCTTTCATTTACGATTTGCAATTGTTATACCGGCAAGTTGAATTCTGACTCAAATATATTCGTTATAATGATCGAAATTGAGACTAATTCCCTTTTTTGTATTTCCACTGAAAAAATATTTTACAATTTTATAAAACCAAAATTGATTCATCTCAAAATTATACAATTGAAAAATATTTTTACATCCCACACTAAAGTAGGGCACGACTTTTGCCGAGATAAAGTCCATAAGGAGGAAGCAACATGTCTTACACGTTTGGATCGCTTGAATCTGGGATATCGGATGCAGAAGTAAAAGCAAGAACAAAGAAATATTTAATTTTTAAGCTCAATGAGAATCAGTATGGTGTGCCACTTTCAGATGTGAAAGAGGTAATTGGCCTTCCAAATTGTACATTTGTACCTGGTGCTCCCGCTTATTTTTTAGGTTTAATAAATTTGCGAGGTAAAGTTGTTTCTGCTATTGATTTAAGAATGAAGATGGGTCTAGAGTCTGATACGAGAGAGAACAAGCGCCCCGCTGTCATTATAGTTGAAGTTGGTGAAATAACTTTGGGTTGCGTTGTTGACTCCATCAATGAGGTCATGTCCATTTCTAAAGATCAAGTGAATGAGCAGCTAGAAGTGTCAGTTAATGGTGATAATAAGTTTATTAAAGGCATTGCACACTTTAAAGATCGATCAATGATTTTACTTTTAGATTTAAAACGAGCTGTGGATGTTTCGGATCTGATCCGATATAATAAAAATGGTCGTTCTCAAGATAACAATGAGAGCCAAAGCACGGCGGCATAATCTTTTGGTCATTAAGTACTTTGTAAATAATTAATAAGGTATTTTACTTGAGTTTGGGTTCCATTAGATAGGAGCCCAAACTTTATGATGTCAGTTAACTCACCCTCTAACTGTTAGTTGGTAATTGTACAACAAAAGTAGATCCAATATTTTCCTTACTCTCGGCTGTTAAGGTTCCCTTATGCAGTTCAACAAAATATTTTGAAAGATAAAGACCTAAACCAGAACCTTTTATCGGTGAATTTTTAGCCTTTCGACTTCTAAAAAACTTCATAAAAAGTCTTGGCATCTCATCTTCAGGGATTCCAATACCCTGATCAGTAATTGAAACCCTTACATAACCGTCTTTTTCATCTGACTTTACTTTTATTTCCGTATTTTCTGGGCTGTACTTGATTGCATTTTCCAAAAGATTTGTAATGACTTGTCTAATTAAATCTAAATCCAACTTAATACTAAATAGTGGCTCTAAATCTTTTATTATTTTAATATTCTTTTGCTTCGCTAGGTGAGAACTCTTTGTAATCACTTCTTCAACAATAATATTAATATCTTTTGTTTTTAAATTAAGCTGCGCACCCTGACTTTCAATGCGGCTAAAGTTCAAAATTGAACTTATAAAACTAAGCAAATCTTCTGTAGAATTTTGTATCGATCGAATAGCATTTTTTTGTTCATCACTCAGTGGATTTTTATCTCTACCAACTATCTCCAACATCCCTTGAATTCGCGCCAGTGGCGTTTTTAAATCATGAGACATCATGCCGATGAAGTTATTTTTTAACTCTTCTACTTGAGTTAAAAGTTTATTTTTTTGATAGAGTTCCCAACTTCGACGATTCTCCATAATCAGTCGATATGGAATTAAAAAGTAGTACGAAACAAATACGCCTAGGATGGGATGGGCCATATTGATCCAAATACCAAAGGGCCAGAAGGCAATAAATGAAGCAATTGTAAATACAACGACAGATAAACCTAAAACCATGAGCCCACGAATCGGTTTAATTGCTAATACAACTTCAACAGAAAGAATAATCATAATAACTAAAATAATATTATTTAGCCATGAGGGCGCGCGAAGTGGCCCGGAATTTTGAATGAGTGTATTTAAAACATTGGCATGAGCTTCGACCATGGTCATTGCGGTTACTTTTCGAGAATACGAAGTTTTAATATATTCTTTCGTTGTTTGACCTAAGTCTGTTCCCAAAAACAATATCTTATTATGAAATTTTCCTTTGTTGAATTTTCCATTTACTATCTGAGTAAAGCTGGTTCGCGGAAAGCTCTGAGCAGGGGCCATATCAATATAAGCTTGTTGTGATTCATATAATTCAAAGTGACCTCTAATATTTTCAGGAATCGCTCGTTCAGGAATAAGTTGACTCGCCAAATAGGGATGAAGCATGACCAATCCTTGATAAGCCAGCATCATTCGTCTCGTAACTCCATCTTGAGCTAAAAACTTTGTATCTGTAGTAATTTCTCCAGATAGTACTCGGATCTCTCTAAATGGACCAGGCAAATCCAATTTTCCTACTTCGCCCTTCATCGTGTAATCATCAGAAGAGTAATAAAATCCAGAAAACTCCTTTGTTATTTTCACAAATTCACGTTTATCCTCATTCGTTCCGCGAATCTCTGTAGGGTTTATAGTATACACAATAGCTTTTGGTTTTTCTTCAGACAATTGCTTGAGAAGCTTAATGTGGTCTTGAAGTGACGGGGCTCCTCGAATCTCTTGAATAGTAGGAGCATCAATAATTATTGTTTCAATTAAATTACTGATTGCTGGAGAGGGCCTAAGTGAAATTCGCAAATCAAAAAGATAAGATTCAAAATATTCCAGGGGCAATAGCAAAACGACAGAAGACATGACAGCAGCAACAATCCATCGCAGTATGTGAATCGGCTTTATGAGTCCAGGAACCATGCAATCTCCACTTTTGTAAATTGACCCTGAATTCAATGTGCCGCTATTCATCAAAGGGATCAACAAATTTCCTATGAGTGTACGACCAAAAGCACTTGCACCCTTTAATTATATTGAGCTAAAATCTTAGTATCAATTTAGGGAGCTACTCTATGTTTAAAGTTTTATATACTCTGTCTTTACTTACGATTACGCTAAGTCATTTAACCTATGCCTCCCCAATTCCTGGTTTTGGATCTGCCCCTGCTCAACAACTGCTTAGAAATATTGTCATCTCTGAACTGGGTTTTCGTATTGGTAATTCTCAGCAAAACTTTTGGACTTTAAAAATTGAACCATCTTCAACCAATTCCAATAGCTATCAATTTTATGCAACTAATCCACAACTCAGTGCACGGTTTTTAATTAATGTCGATAAATTTGCTAAGCCCATAACACTCGATAATTACCTGAAAAAATGGGTTAAGGAATATCCTTATTTCGGCTTTGAAATTCTACAGACTCAAAGTTTTAAAATTGGAGGCCAATCCAGCTACCTTATTGACTTAGCTCATCGAAAAAAAAATAAACAGTTAAGACAATTTGTTGTTGTTAAAGATAATTTTGCAATTGTTATGACCTGTGTTGATGAAATCAATCGATTTAAGGAAACATCCGCACAATGTGGTAACTTAGTAAATGATTTTCAGTGGATCTCAAAATCATCCCAATAAAACCATACTTCACCTTGAAATTGCGTTGCTTTTTTTAAATCGAATAATCTTTCGCGTTGATTCCATATTTTTCAATTTTTCTTAAAAGTGTCTTTTTAGGAATATTTGCATGCAAAGCAGTTTGGTTTATTCTTCCTCTGAAGGCTTTAAGAGCTCGAATAATAAAATCCTTTTCAAAAGCTTCTTTTTGCATATTGAAGTCAAAGGTTGGGTCTGCAGAAACTGCTTCTCCGCTCATTTCTCCAGATAAATCAAGGTCATCATCATCAGAACTTTCTGCAAAATCATGTCCACTCAACTGGCCGTTAATAATCTTGTCTTCAGTCTCTGCCACAGCTCCATTGTTGCTTGCTTGCTTAGACTTATGCTCTTCCCAATCCTTGATCGTTACGCCCATAGCTTGCAGCAAACTTTCAGGCAGCGAACCCAGCGTAATTTGTTGTGAGTTTTCCATAACAAAAGCATGCTCAATTACATTTTCAAGTTCTCGAATATTACCGGGCCAATCATACCCAGTTAAAACTTGTAGTGCCGCTGGTTCTACTCCTGTAACTTTCTTACCGTGAACCTGATTAAATTTACGCACAAACATGTTTATCATGATCGGAATATCACTTCTACGTTCACTCAGGGGTGGTAAAAATATAGGGATGACGTTTAAGCGATAAAACAAATCCTCCCTAAACGTACCTTGTTTAATCATCTCTTCTAATGGGCGATTGGTTGCAGCAATAATTCTCACATTTGTCTGAATTTCACGAAGTGACCCGACGGGAGTAAACACTTTTTCTTGAAGCACTCGAAGTAGTTTCACTTGCATATGAAGAGGAAGATCTCCTACTTCATCCAAAAACAATGTTCCGCCTTCAGCAAATTGAAATTTTCCGATTTTTCTTTGATCAGCACCGGTGAAGGAACCTTTTTCATGACCAAAAAACTCTGACTCAAATAAATTTTCTGGAATTGCTGAACAATTCACGGCAATAAATTTTTCATCTTTTCGAGAGGAATTAAAGTGAATTGCTTTAGCTACCACTTCTTTTCCTGTTCCCGAAGCTCCTCGAATCAGCGTCGGAGTATCAACTCTTGAAACACGTTCAATGATGGAAAATACTTTTTGCATTTGCGCGGTATTGCCAATTATTTTTTTCCCTTGCTCCATCAACACAGGAGCGGATGCCGCTACATTTGATATAAGTTTATGTGCTTCAATGGCTTTATCAAGAATTTGCAATAAATCATCACCACTAATGGGCTTTGAAATATAATTATAGGCTCCATCTTTAACAGCTTGAACCGCATTATCGATAGTAGCAAAGGCCGTCATGATAAGAACAATAGTTTCAGGGTTGAGTGCTTTAATTTGTTTAAGGGCCTCAAGACCAGAGAGTCTTGGCATATCAACATCGAGAATTACAAGGTCGAAGGATTGTTTTTTAACTTTTTCTATAGCATCGATTCCGTCGAAAGCTTCTTCAACTTCATAGTTTTTTGAGCTTATTAGGACATCACGCAGGGCCATTCTGAGACCAGCATCATCATCCACGACCAGAACCCTCAGAGCCATAGATCCTCCTACCACAAAAAAATCAGACCCATTAATAACTCATTGTATAAAAATGACAAGGTAAAACCAGTTTTTATTATAAATTAAGTAATTTTAACAGGGTAAGGAGCAATTTTAGTTACTCGATTTTTACGTTCATTCTGGTTTACTTTTGCACTCAGGAAAAAGGCATTTTTTTTGCATGGTACCTGAAAGGATAGGAATTTAAGGAACTAAATGACACTTTTTAGATACGAAAATATTTCATTATTCAAATTGGACTCTGGTGAAGTTTTAGGATTTCACAATGATAACCTTGAAGTAGCCAGGGTGAGCTCAAGTCTTTGGAGTGCAGCACAAAACGGTGCCCCCAGTGAAGAACTTGCAGAGTTAAAAAGCTGGTCAAACTCTCATAATAACCAAATTAAAAAACTTGTTGTTGAGCAAAAAACAAAAACGCTGACTATCAACACAACTCAATTATGCAATTTAAAATGCACTTATTGCGCCGCTGGAGGCGATGGAACATACGGTTCCCCAAGTTTGAAACTTGATCTTAAAAAGGGATTGCCGCAACTTGAATGGCTAATGGCACGCTGCCTTCCTGGCGAACGTTTTCAAATCAACTTTCTTGGTGGCGAGCCACTTTTATACCCTGATGTGATACGCGAAGTTGCTGAGTACGCCACTCAAATGGCCAATAAACATGAACTCGCATTACGCTTAGCAGTCATTACCAATGGCACTCGCTTATCTGACCCTGATGTTTTAGATCTACTCGTTAAATACCGAGTGGCCGTATCAGTGAGCGTAGACGGACCTCCCCATATACAAAATAAGTTTAGGCCTAAAAAAGGGACCCAGGAAAATCTCACTGACTCCAGTAAAGATCTTGAAAGAGGTCTTTTCCAACTACGAAACATCAGAGATAGGCTTCCAGCCATCGGCTTAGCTGCTGTTTTTCATAAGGATCATTATGATGTCCTAGAAACTTACAAGTACCTCTCGATGTGGGACTTTGATTTTTACGAACTTTCATACTCACACACTGATTTTGATTCTAAAGCCAGCCAGCAATTTAGCAAAGGGTTTGCGGAAGTAGCTCAACTCGCCGATTCACGAGGTGGCGAGGCTGAATTACGCAAAATTAAAACTTTTGATAGTATTATTCACCGCTTAGATGAACAACTGCGGATTGAAAATTTTTGTGGTTCAGGAAAATCACTTTTATCTATGGATGCAAAAGGCAACCTGTTTGCATGCCCCTGGGATATTAACAACAATTTATCAAAAGTGAATTCGCAGGAACATATTGGCTTAAACCAAAGCTTATTAGATTCATATAAGGCTCCGCAAATTGCCAACCACGATTGCCAAAGCTGTTGGGCAAAGTTTGTATGTGGCGGGGGATGCAATTACTCACACAGCCAAGCTCCCTCACAAGGGACTGAAGCAAACTTAAATCTAACTAAAAAAGTAGACCCTGTATTTTGTGAAAGAATGCAGAGTATGATTGTGACAACATTAAATTATTATGAAAAATATAGAAGGGGAGAATTATGAAACACATAAAAATATGCAAACCAAGAAGCCAAGAAGAAAAAAATATTAAACATCAAAATGATGGAGCTATAAAAAACCAAAATGCTTCTGCCACTAAAAGAGGAAAAGCTTTACCCTCTGTGAGCGAAGGTCTCGGTTGTGTTCCCAGTGGAAATTTAATCGATCAAGATTAAAAGTTCATTGGTCTCAAAAGAGGGCACAAAATTCGCGGCTAATTTTTCTTTTGACAGCAGATC
>CAZTDX010000032.1:0-30396 GCA_964612425.1 uncultured Pseudobdellovibrionaceae bacterium | reverse complement strand
TGCTAACTATCAATCCATTGGCATAGGACTCGCAACACGAAGTGATGGCACAAAGCTTTGGGTTCAGTGTTTTTCTGGCTCAGCACCAGATCAATAATTTTAATTTATATCACCAAAGACATATTCTAAGCGCAGCTCAACACTGCGAACTTCCTTATAATATTCAACTCTCGGATATGTGTATGAGGGAATGAGATCTATAAATATTCTTTTAGAAGGAGTTCCGTGACGATAATTAACACTGTAGGAAGTGTCGAGATGTTGTAACGTATTATTTTCTGAGCAAAACACTATTCTATAGTTGTAGGAAACAGAATTGTATTTATTAATTGTTTTGATTAAACTAGGACCATGGGCTGTTTGAAATAAATTTTTTGACATAAACCAACTCACTTCATTAACTACCCTTAAAAGTACAGCTCCCTCTAAAGCATTGTCAGAATACACACTGAACTTTTGAGACCAATAGTCGTCAGAATCCCAACCCGCCGTAAAAGAAAAGTGATGCAGAAAAAGTGGGGCTTCAAAATTTTTTCGAGCGCGAAATTTTCCAGAATAATAAATCGCGGGCCGGCTCGCTAACTTACTTTCAAAATTAAAGTGCCAAGTTTCAATTTTTTCCTGCTGGATATTTTTATTATCTTGAGGCGATCCCTCAATAGGAGTCCTTTCATCAGAACCAATGAATCCCGCCCTTAATTTATTTTCGAAATCCTTTGCCATTGCTTCTAAATTTAAAAGCTTTAAGTTGAGATTAACTCCTAGCTCTGAAACCCCTTTTCGTCCATCATAAAAAGTATGGGTTGGAATGACCCGTAATGTACTCCCATTTTTTTCATCATCACTTCGAGCCTCTCCAAAAAATGAATCCAAACGATTCGCTAAACCTACAACTAAATGAGAAACCTTTTCACCAATTTGCTTGGGATAGAGAACTTCTACAACATCCTTTGTCTGTGGTGATTCTGGTTCTACCGTTTCTAATGGAATTTTCTCTAACTTTTTGTTATCGGTTTTGATAGGTAATTTATTTTTTTTCTGCTTTTTCTTTTTAGAGCTGGAAATTTTCTTTTCCCTTGATTCAGCTGGTAAGTTCACTTTTTTTACGCTAGAATCCATAAAAGTTTTGACTTCTTCCGCCACAGCAAACTGAAAAATAAATCCATAAGTAAAAATTATTAAAATCGGTATTAATTTCATATTTTACTGTAAATCCTGAGGAGTCGAGACAGAGGGTTCCAATGGAAGTGGTTCCACAGGCAATGTGATTATAAACTCTGTACCAACACCTACTTTTGAGTTTACTTCGATAGTACCACCATGAGCGGTAATTATGCCGTAGGATATGGCTAATCCTAAACCTGTCCCTTGACCAATACTTTTTGTTGTAAAAAAAGGATCAAAAATTTTATTAAGCACTTCCGTAGGTATCCCTGAGCCGGTATCTTGCACCGAGACGCTCACGGTCTTGTATAAACTATTTTTATTTTCATTCAAATACGTATTGAGCCAAACCGTTCCAGTTCCCTTGATGGCCTGAAAAGCATTAGAAAGAATATTCATAAACACTTGGTTAATTTGATTTTGATTACATACTATGAGCGGGATTGAGTCGTAGTTCTTTTTAATTTCAATACGGTTTTTAAACTCACCGCTCAGTAAATTGAGTGTTGCATCTATTGAATCATGAAGATTGACCTGCTTGTTGGACTTATCTTCCACTCTTGAAAAGTTTCTTAACCCAATAACTATTTCCTTTGTTCTCCTGGCACCGTCTTCGCAACTTGAAATCAATTTCGGTAAGTCCTTTTTAATGTAATCTAATTCGTATTCTTCTTTGAATTTTTCTAGTTGCGAAGGATTTTTTTCTATCACTTCAATCAATTTTATCAGTTTTTCGGAGTAATCCCTTAAATGATTCATGTTTGAAAATATAAAACCAATGGGATTATTGAGTTCATGAGCCACACCAGCCACTAAATTACCAAGACTTGCCATTTTTGCTGACTGAACCAATTGGCCTTGAGTTTCAATGAGATGATTGTTGGTCGACTCTAATTCTTTTATTTTTGCTTTTAGCTCATTTTGTGCCGATAAGATTCGGCGACTCAAATCGTTAAAAGAAGTTGTAAGTTGCCCAATTTCGTTATCACTTTTAATGGGTAGCTCAATAATGTTTTCTCCCAAATGAAGATCTTGTATCGCCTCAATGAGCTCTGATAGGGGTCGCAAAACCAAATTCGATGCGACAAAAACAAATAGCACGAGAACGCCTAATAAAATAATAAAAATCGTAAAGTAAGTTGCTCTTAAATTCTGTATAGCTTCATTGGAGTTCTTTTTAGATACTGCCAAGGCCATCTGAAATTGCGAATCTCCCCACGGGATTTTAGTGAAGATAAAGCCATAGGGTTCGTTTCTTAAAATCAGTGACAATAATTTTATTTTATCCATACTAATATAGTCAGAAAAAAAATCAGATTTATAGAGCAAAAAATCAGAATGAGAACCAACAATGATTCTACCACTGGGCTCAAGCAAGATGGCCTGAATTTGCATTCGCTCACTTATTTTTTTCAGAAAATGAGCGTTGAGCGAAAGCGTTTGTTTTATAAAGCCTTCTAATTTTGATTCTTTAAATACAGGAGAAATTAGTGCTAAATCTAAAGTTTGAGTTTGAGAATAGTCAGGTATAAATATTATTTGCTTTTTTTCAGCTAAATTGATTATGTTTTCATGTAAAGAGACCTTTTTAATAGCTGTCTTATTGGCTCCCTCAAGGCTATTTTTACTAGTGCTGGTGTTTTCACTTTCATTTTCAACCTCAGTCAGAAGCTCACCCTTTTTACCATAGGCAGCAATACGGCTCGCTGTCGATTCTGATAGCCATTCATTAAGTAGCTCACGCAATCCGGATGTATTTTTGTTCACAAGGTTAGAATGCAATCGTTGATTTTTTATATAATTAATTTGTTGCTGCCCTAAAATTTTCTGGAATTCTTTCAGTATAACTTGAATTTCAGACGCATTCCCTTTGAGACGCAGTACTAATTCGTTATCAATTGTTTGCTGGAATTTTTGTAAAGAGTAAACTGTGAGAACGGCAATAGGGATTATTGCAAATGATAAAAACCAAATGGCTAAAATAGATCGTAGCGATCTCTTAGGACGAGACTTTAACTTTTGTATCATTCCTCATTTAGTTCTTTGGCAGGTGGTTTCGCTTTTGGAGGCACTTGTCGAAGAATCCAAAGCTCCATACCAAAGATTTTTCCCCCATCATCATTTTCTGATGGAGAGGCAATCCAGGTCAACTGGCCTTGCTTTTTAAGACTAGCAATCAAGGCTTCTGTTTGGTTTTTGGGAATACTCATTTTAAAATAAGGCGCCAACTCCCCTTTTGGATTTTTTTCATTCGAGTGATGTTCTATACTAGCCCCAATTTTTGGAAGTGATGAAGCTAATTTATTCACCGTGTATTCCACATTCACGGTATGAAGCTCGGCTTTTGCTTGGTACTGGAAATCAGTTGCTTTTGCGCTGGCGATACTACGCTCCTTACTCTCAGCAAACGAAGCATCCTTGGGCATCTCGCTAATAAATACATTTTGTTTTATGTTGGTTTTATCGACGTAAAACTTAATAAGCCTGCTCCAGGGAGTTGCATATATTACAAAAATTGTCGTTACAGAAAATACGAAAGCCTCAAAGGGCCACAAAGATTTATTAGCCCATTGTCTAGGATTTAAAAATTTCTTTAGTTTTTCCTTTTTTGATTCTGATGATTTGAATTTGTTTAGAAACTCTTGAGTTACACTGGTCTTTTGTAAATGATGACAGTAAGTCATCCCATAGATGATATCGTCCAGTGATTTAGTTAATGACGGCGACGCCTGAAGTGATTCGCTCACTGCCTTTTCTCGTTTTTCATCTAAAGTTTTTGAAGCATAATCGTATAATAGCTGCTCTGCCATAAAAGAACTCAAAACCCGTTTCTTTGGATTTCGAAGAGGGATAGAAGGCTCTTTCGTTGTCATGCTTCACCTCTGGTTACGTAAATTGTAAGGAGCTAATATTAGGTCGATTTAATTGCCCAAGCAATGAAAGACCTCTCCCTACACGATACCGCACAGTTCCTTCACTAACATTGAGACATCGAGCTAATGTCGCCTCAGAAACTCCAAGCACATGCACCCAAATTACCGCGATGAGTTCATTCTCAGGGACATATTTTTGAAATTCTTTCCAGGGATTTAAGTCAATATGCTCAGGCCACTTTAATGCTTTTGAACTAATAAGTTTAATTTGTTCTCGCCGTAATTTTGGTCGAATCATGAGCCATTCTTTCAAGCAAAGTTCAATGAGCGACTCTATGTTTGTAGCGTTGAACGCGGAGGCTCCTGTGATATTTCGAATTTGTTTTTTAAATAACTTCAATGTTTTTGATGTTGCTTCATTAGCAATACTATCGTCTAGGGTGAGGAGGAAAAAGAAAAGGGCACATTTACTGATTAAGTCATCAGACACTCAACACCCCCCTTCTGTACACTTCAACGTTGAGTGAGATTTAAACTTTTTCAACGAAGAAGTAGGCCTTTTTCAGTAAAATCTAGTCTACAGTGAGTGTGCGTAACAGATCAAGCTCATCCAATACTTTTCCAGAACCAATGACGACACAAGTAAGTGGATCTTCAGCAATTGATACTGGTAGTCCAGTTCGTTCTCTCAATAAAACGTCCAGGTTGGCGAGCATAGCACCTCCACCTGTTAACACAATGCCATTATCAACGATATCAGAGGCAAGCTCTGGTGGTGTTTTTTCTAAAGCTGTACGAACGGCATCAACGACTTCAGATAATGGGTCCATCAAGGCATCATTGACTTGCGAACTTGTAATCTCAATCGTTTTTGGAGCACCGGCCACAAGGTCACGGCCTTTAATTTCCATCATGCGCTCTTCTTCAAAAGGATAAGCATTTCCAATTTGAATTTTAATATTCTCGGCAGTCCTCTCACCGATAAGTAAGTTAAATTGTCTTCGAACATAGTTTACGATTGCTTCATCAAATTTATCACCAGCCACTTTAATTGATTTACAGTAAACGATACCACCCAAAGAAATAACAGCGACCCCCGTAGTACCGCCACCCATATCAACAACCATGTTACCACTTGGCTCAGTGATTGGAAGACCGGCACCAATCGCAGCAGCCATAGGCTCTTCGATAAGGTAAACTTCCCGTGCACCAGCAGATTGGGCTGATTCTTTTACGGCTCGTTTTTCCACTTGGGTAATTCCATAGGGTACACAGATGATAATTCGTGGGCGAATAAAACTTTTTCTTCCACCCATGGATTTTTGAATAAAATATTTTAGCATGGATTGAGTCACTTCAAAGTCAGCAATAACGCCATCTTTGATAGGTCGAATGGCAACAATACTCCCTGGAGTACGTCCCAACATTTCTTTAGCTTCTTTACCTACCGCTAGAACTCGATTTTGAAGACCGCGATGGTGCTTTTGAACAGCAACAACTGATGGCTCATTAAGAATTATTCCGCGACCTTTTGCATAAACAAGCGTGTTAGCAGTGCCCAAATCAATGGCAATGTCATTGGCGAAATAGTCTGAAAATTTATCAAGCATCCCCATTTACTTATCCCTTCGCAGGAAATCAGCCCGATTCCCCCATAGTAAGATTTCCTCATAAATCTGTGGACATCCAAAATAAGTTTGTGACTTTAGGGTGGTATTAATCAAGAGTCAACCCAAACAATCCATCTTGATTTTGTTTAATATTTCACTTTCGATTTTGTTGCCAGAGTAGTTCTCGATCAATGAATGCTTTAACATTTTCTTTTTGCACTTCTGCTTCAGCATCTGACCAACCCAATTCATTTTGTGCTAACAAGCCGAGCACATTGAGCCACTCCACTCCATGATTTGGTTCTGATAAAAAGAATGGGTAGCGCCGCGTATAAAAATCAACCAGCGACAAGCACATTGTATTTCGAATGGCATGCAGAAGTTCGATTTCCATTCGCGAAAGACTTGATTGCTGACCGACTTGTAACATGAGTTCTGTTTCCATACCATGTCTTAGCGCAAGTCGAGTTGTCTCATCTAAAGATAAATGAAAACAATGACTCCAATGATCGCAAAGATTGAGAGCTCTTTGATAGTTTTCAGGTGAACATAAATTATTTAAAGGAACTTCCGTTTTTCCTTGAGCAAAAGCAACTTGTAACTCTTTATTGAAATGATTTAAAACTTCTTCTACTGCTTGTTCAGCAATCCTACGATAGGTCGTATATTTTCCACCCATGACAAAGGTTGTTCCATGCTCTGTCGTAATAATTTTATGTTCACGACTGGTTTTACCTTCGGTTTTCGCACCATCGTCCACGAGTGGGCGCACCCCTGCATAGGAAGCAATGATATCTTTTGTGGTTAATTTTGCACCAGGAAAATACTCGTTAGCAACCTTCAACAGATATTGAACATCCTCAATCGTCGCAACAACAGCGTCTGGATTTTCTTTGTAGTCAGTATCTGTGGTGCCAAGAATAATCATCTCATGCCTTGGAATACCAAAAACGATTCTATTTTCTTTATCTACCGCCATGACAACAGCCTCTGTGAGCGGCAATCGATTTTTAGCAATGGTAATATGAATTCCCTTCGTGGGCCGCAGTGACTTCTGCCAATTCTTTTCAAGGAGTGGAGCCACTTCATCTGTCCACGGACCAACACAACTTATGACATGAGTCCCTAATACTTCAAATTCGTGATGAGGATGAATTTGATCTATAACTTTCACTCCAGAGATCATACCTTCAGAGTTGAAGATGGCTCCTGTTGCCTTTGCATAGTTAATAATAACGGCACCCAATTCATGGGCGGATCGAATGGTTTCAATCGTCAAGCGATCATCATCCATATAGGCGTCTGAATAAATATAGCTTCCAATAAGTTCATCAGTTTTGATCCAAGGCATTCGCTCTAAAGTTTCTGAAGCATCTAAACTTTCGTGCGGCGTACTCTGAAAGAGGGAAAGGATGTCATAAAGCCACATTCCCAAACCCATTTTATAAAAACCCACTCGAGAATTTTTATAAACTGGAAGTAAAAAGCGCAGCGGATGAACAAGATGTGGGGCCAATTCATAAAGTTTTTCGCGCTCATTAAGTGCCTCAAAGACTAAACCAAACTCTAAATTTTCTAAGTACCTTATCCCGCCATGAATTAATTTACTTGATCGAGAACTGGTTCCAGAAGCAAAATCTGATTTTTCAATCAAAGCTACTTGCATTCCACGGGAGGCGGCATCTCTTGCAATCCCCGCCCCCACAATCCCTCCACCAATAACAATTAAATCAAATTTATTTTGTTTTAAGGTGATTAAATTTTCATTTCTGGTGTGGGACGAAAACTCTTTCATGATGAGGACCTCGTCGTTAAAATTTGGACCACTTCTGGCTTCCAAGGAGTGGCATTAAAGGCGTTGACTGAATTTAAAATGGAGCTTTGGACTGGAAAATACACTTTTTGCAAATGCTTATCGCGTGATAACCGATAGGCCATTTCACAAAGCTGATCTCGTGCTGCAAGATTGGAATAGCTAAGGTGTTCAATCCAAAGACTTTGCGTCTGACCATCTAAAAACAAAAGTGGTTGAGCTAAAAAATAACCCTGCAAAATACCCTCACGGTGCTGATCACTTTGAGCTTCAGAATCTCGCAACAGAAAACTCCAACCCAACTTCAAGTAATGCTCCAAGGACTCCTGTCGCCAACGACTATTCCAACGAGCTAAACTTTGCTCTATTTCTGATGGATATAATTCTTTGAGCTTCTGATTTTCAAAATCCAAGAGCTCATTTAAACAATCAATACCTGCGACAATAAAACGTCCCGACATAATTTTGAATCACCTTTTACGATTAGAGTATACAACCAGTTAGCTATTGTAAAAGTAAATTTTCTACGTCAAAATACGACAATGAATAAAAATGCTAATTTTAAAGACGAAATCTGGAGTCTCATTGAACGTGAGATCGAAAATCACTTAAAAAATAACGGCTCTCCACACTACGCTGCTTTTGACGCTGATGGGACTTTGTGGAACATTGATGCCGGAGAATGCTTTTTCCAATACCAAATCGATCATTCAGAACTAAAAAATTTGCCCGCCGACCCTTGGAAACACTACCACGAGTGGAAAGAACAAGACCCAGCAGCTGCGTATCTTTGGTTAGCTCAAATTAATCGAGGTCATACACTATCGCAAGTGCGCAATTGGGCACAGCAATGTTTAATGAGCCATCCTCATTGGCCCATTTTTACCGCACAAAAAAATCTCATCCATTGGCTCAAAAATAAAGGGATTCGTGTCTTTGTGGTCACTGCGTCTATTAAATGGGCGGTCGAACCCTTTGCTGAACTGCTTGGTCTTCATTACGACGATGTCATTGGAGTGGAAACCAAGATTGAAAATGGTGTGGTCACAGATAAACAAAGTGGATTTATAACCTGGAAAGAAGGAAAATCCCAAGCCCTCTTAGAGAGAACTCAAGGCATTGCGCCCATGCTCTGCTCCGGAAATACCATGGGAGACGCCTCATTGATTGGCTGCTCACAACTCATTAAACTAGCGGTGACCTCAGCCCTTCAAGGTGAAGAACTCTTTGAAACAGAGCTTTCACTGCAAAAATTGGCTCGCGAAAACAACTGGCTTTCACATAGTTTTATTGCCGAAGAAAAAAAGTAATTTTTTAAACAGGTGGCTTCCTTTAATTAATCAGTCCTACGGTAGTTGTAATTTCGAATTGGGGTTAGGGATTTTTTTATTTTCGCTCAGTAAAATTTCAAACAAGCGGTGCTCGGATCAATGCGCGCACGGTCCTGATGTACCTTAGACAATTGTAAAAAACTTTTACGCTTAATGGAAATCATAATTCATATCGAATCTGTATAATTCCTTTTGAATATTACGAATTTTAAATAGAGTCAAAATGGCACAAGTTTCGCACTTATAAAGTCGTAATATTAAATAATAATTATGTGTGAAAGGCAAAATTATGAAACCGAGCAAAAAAAGAATAATGATTTCAACTGTCCTTTTAGGTTCTTTAAGTTTAATTGCAGCACAAAATAGTAAAATTCAAAATTTTTTAACTCAATTTTATCAATTAAAACAAAGTTTAAATTATGTTCTATATAAGAATGAGGCTGCGAAATGCAGTGATTCAAATAACACGAATAAAGATAATTGCCGAGATGCCGAGAACGAAGAATTTAAAGGGATTGGTAAAGAAATCTTAACGGCTCAGGAAAAACTCGCGAGCGCACAAGCACGACTGAATAATGCAGAAATTAAAAGTCATCGGGTTTTTCATGCTAAACAACATGGGTGCCTCACTGCTAAATTAAAATTAACTTCAAATGATGAAAGAAATAAGCAATTGCAAGATTTAAAACTTAGCGTGAACGACTTAGAATTTTTAAATCGTGGGATATTCAAAGTTGGAGAAGAACAAAATAAAGAGTATCAAGCCATCGTGCGCCTCTCTAGCGGACTTGGGATCGTCTATCCAGACATAGTTCCGGATGTTAAAGGCTTTGCCATTAAATTATTAGATGTGGCAGATGGTCAGGATAAAAAATCTGTGGATCTCTTGATGACAAGTGGTCCTAATCCTTTTGGGAATAACCTACGTGATTTTGCGGATTTTATGAATGCAACAACTACAGGAATTGAAATTTCTCCTCTGGCTTCTCCCATTGATGCGGTTACTTTTATCAATAAACAAAAAGTTATTCAAAGGATTACTCATCAGCAGAAAGTTCCAGATCGTACTTCAATTAATAGTAAAATTAGCTTTAGTAAACTTCAATTCTGGAGTGGTCATCCGTACTTGTTAAAATCGGAAGACTCTTCAGTCGAAGAAACAGCAATGAAATTTAATATTTCACCACAAAATAAAGGTGGCGATAAGCTGTTGAGTGAAACTGGAGGGAAATCGTCTCCAGCACTTTATTTACACCCCAATCATTTGCGCGAAGACCTTAAGGGTCGCTTTGCCAATGGAGAAACCATTAAGTATGATTTTAATTTGCAACTTGAAAGAGATTCAACAAAAACCCCCATCGAATCTACGGTTGTTGAATGGAAGGAAGCAGATTCTCCTTCTATAAAAGTGGGTGAACTAATCATTGAGCCGCAAAATTTTGATAAAAACGAAATTGATGCTGTTTGCGAAAATGCTAATTTTACTCCTGCGCATTTTCATTCGCAACATCGTCCATTAAGCAATATGGGCCGCGGTCGAATTGTAGCCTATCGAGCCAGTCAATTTGGAAGAGCCTTAAAAGGGGAGCTACCAAAAGATTTAACAGTAGAGAATTATAATATAATTAAGCAGTTAAATAAAAAATAATGTTAAAAAGGCACCTTTAAAAGGAACTTATTATGAATTTGTCAGAAAAAACTCATGACATTGAATCTAAAGTAGGAATCAAGCACCATGTTAATGATAAACTTAAGATGGATTTTTATGATTATGCCTGCTCTCATCAAGCCATTGGAAATAAATGGACTCATGCTTTTGGAATTCCAGCAATCATTGTTAGTGCTCTAGGGGCTTTGAGTTATTTTAAATTGGGACCTTATCTTAATGGTGGTATCATTTTTTGGGCTGCCATCATAATTTGGCTACTAACTTTAGATGTAAAGCTGACCATTCCCTTTGCTGCTGTGAGTTTTGCTGGATTGCTTCTAGGTGAGCATATGTCACTTGCCAGTCAACTTATTTTGTTTATTTTTGGATGGGTGCTACAGCTCTTTGGACATTATCATTATGAAAAAAAGAAGCCATCCTTTTTGACAAGCATTCGGCACATGGTGATTGGTCCAGTTTGGTTACTCAGTCGCTTACTTAAGCTGTAGCGACTACGATGCTTTTGCGATGTATTTAATTTTATCAATGACTGCTAAGGGATTTGAATACTCCCTTCACCAGAAATATTTAAAGAATTTATCCTTTTTTAAATTGATCTACTAAACAAAAACTTATTGGAAGATTTTAAAGTCTTTTGAGGGTGAATATCCTTTAATAGTTTTTTAATAAATATGCTTTGTAAGAATTACATTTTGAGAGCGCGAGCAGTGGTGTCAAAAGTTTTGGCACATTCATTGCTAATACACATTTCGAAATTTGGTGAATACCAAAACGACACCAAACAAACAGAAGGAGTTTTCAATGAAATTTAAATTTTTTAATAAAATTGCACTCATAGCAATGACTATAATAAATATTGGGAGTCTGGCCGCTCTTGCTAATCATACCTCAAGAGATCCGTTTGCTCCTTCGTTAGATCGGCATTATCCGCCTCGACCCTACCCACCAAGACCTTATCCTCCTCGCCCTTATCCACCACGCCCGTTACCTCCTAGACCACTTCCTCCTCCACCTTCATACAACAATTGTTATGATCAAGAAGTTTATCTAGTTTGTAAAATTTTTGGCTCACACCAAACCGTGAGAGCATACACTAATTGTGGCACTGGCTACGAAGGTGATCATTGTTATAATGCTGAAGTTCCAGGTTATATTGAAACAAAAATGAACGTTACTTTCCGTTGTGAATACGGACGATGGGAATTGCTTCAATTGCCAAGCAACGGTTGTACTTTAGTACCTCAGTACTAATACATGATACCAAGCATACTATGAACCTAAAGGGCCTAGGAGTAAACTCTAGGCCCTTTTTGCTGGTAGATAGCTCTACTTAATCAGTACTAAGTCCTTAATTCTGTTACGAATACTTTTTTGTTCTTTCAATCGTGCTGCTTCCATCTTATCTCCCACATTGTAATAAGCTAAACCAAAAGCAATTGAATAGGGTGCATTCATCCCTTCACCAAAAAAATCTTTGTCAGCATGAAGCAGGTCAACGAAATCGGTGTCAAACTTAAGCTTTTTTTCATTTTCACTTATAGAAGTATAATTTATGCTTTCAAACTGTTGAGCTATCGTCATTATTGTTGGATCAATCGCGTTCTGTTGAGAGGAAAAAATACTTTCAATTCTTTCAATTTTTTTCATCGACGGATAAAAAACGACCTTAACTGAGCTAGGATCAACAAGCTTGCTTTGCCAAGCAAAACCTGAAGGGGCAATGATTCTTTCATTTTCATTAACCGTTTGAGCAGGAGGATATTTTACAGTTTTTAAAATGCGCGCTAAGGGATGCCATTGATCTTCGTAGTATTGGCTTTCAAGACCTAAAGTTTGCTTGATGGATAGCCAAACTGTTGCCGAGCAGAAAGCTTTTTCTCTTGAGCCTTTAAAGCCGTAAGCAAAGCCTAATCCATTCATTAGGTAGTTCTCAATCATATTATTTGTTACAGCAGTCATTGCCTCTGAATACCACTGCTGTGCAGAATTTACGTCATCTGAGACTGACTTTATTTTACCAAAGTACTCAGTTTTAGCTGTTGGATTAACTTCCCAAATTTGAGTCACTTCTTGTGTTTTATTTTTTGTTCCAAAATGATCGATTGGAGAAAATTTTGGTTGAAAACTTTGTCGTTTAGCAAAATTAAGAAATCGACTTGCATTATAGCGAGCAACACCCAATTTCATAAACATTCCAGGACGAGAAAACTCACGAGTAATGTCAGCGATGCGGACTCCACCATTGCCTCCATTCGGATAACTATCAACAGCCCAAACCATCGAAATTCCTGTTTTAGAATCTGTTTTTTTCATGGCGATTCCCACATGTGAAAAGCCCTCATAGAGTTGAGCTTTAAGACTATCGATAATAACATCAGCAGCAATCTCTTCTGTATAATGAAGAATTTGAGAAAAAGCTGTTGTATTTAAATAGGTGTAAATTGAATTAATAACCTTGGTAATCTGCTCTTTAGGAGTAGCTTCACTAACCGAATTAAGAGCATCATTAATATATTTATTTAAGGTCGCAGGTAAATGAACTTTTTGAGTAAAAAAGTTTTGAAACTTATCACGAAATCGAGAAAAGAGAGAAAATTGCGATAGAACAGAGGTAAAATTTTCTTTCCTGCTTAAAAATTCACTTAAGCCTTTTACAATTTTTATTGCGAATTTATTTTTGGAGCGTTTGAGCTCTTCAAATGTCACTGATTTTAATTTTTCTTCTGCTTTCTCTGTTGCATCGAGAAATAGAGGTTCAACATTTAGCTTTCTGTTTTTGAGAACTGGGACTTTCTTATTTTTAATAATTGTAGCCATCTCTTGCTCTGTGAGACTTGAACCAGCGGCATCGTCGAGGAATCGATCCAATGGTGTGTACTTACCATCAGTGAGTTCATGATTAATAAACATCGATAAATAAGAACCAATTCCTGAAATTTTAGCATTAAAGGAAAACGCTTCATTTTGGAACGCCGGCATAACGCCAGAAATTATTGTGCCGGGTTCGTTGCCGCTAGATCGTTCCATTAAAAAGTCACCAGTTTCAATTTTTACAGTATGCAATTCATTATTTCCATTATCTTGCGAAACCAATTGTAAGGTATCTCCAACAAAATTTCCGACTAGAATATTTTTAGCTTTACCTTCTTTATTTAATTGTTGAAATTGGTTATTATTTTGGTTGTTCTCATTGTCTTTACTGAATTTTGCAATGCCAGCAGCAAGTGCTTTTCCTAAGTAGGGAGTGAGCCCCATAGACTCGCTCGTGTAGGTTACAATCATCATAGCTCGAACATTGTCGCGTAAGTTTTTTAACAGGTTATAATTATCTGGGCTCTGCTCAAGATTACTGATTATGACCGCAATATTTTTATCTGGATAAATGACTTTTACGATTTCGTAAAAAACATCTCGAAAGTGTTCTTCTGCCGCAAGTATGAGTTTATAAAGGACATAGTTTAATTTGGCACAACCCTCTGCTCCGTTGGTAGAGTCATTTTGACATTCTGGCGTGTTTTGAAGCGCACCAAGAATGGACTTGGCATCCTTTGAATTGAGATCAAAAACTGGTTTTCTTGGCGCAAGGTCTAACATTTTTAACGTGAGTGCTCTGAGCTGAGTTAAGCCCTCATTAAGCTCCTCTCCTGACTTCGAAAAAACTTCACTTAAAATTATATTCGCAATGGCTCGTGACGTTTCAAATCCAGAAAAATACTGGGACTGTTCAACCAATACATTAAATGATGTTTGATTCAATAATGTGTTTTTTATATCTGCTATTTCATTATTTTTATCGCCACTGGGAGTATTAAAAACATAGCCTCCTAGATAACTTTTTTTAAGCGTCTCTTTATCCCCGGCCACTGCCGCATTGTACAGACGAACTGCTTTATCATACATTCGTGTCGAATAATCCTCATAGCCTAAATTTTTTAGAAAGGCATCATACTCACTAACCAAACATATTTTATTTTGTTTATTTTCAGCATTACTACAGTCTATTGATTGTTCCGATGTAGCCGGTGTGTCGGTCGCTTGGGCTTGAGCGTGTAGCAAAAATGAGTTTGTGTTAAAAAGGGAAAGCGCAATAAACGTGGAAATGAGTTTTTTCTGTGGCGATTTGTACATAGGATGCATAAATATTCCTTTAAATAAAATAACTTATTAAAATTCGACTTTTATTTTCAATTATATCTTTCGCAAAACTGATACCCATTTTACTAATTTAAAATCTTTGAAATATTAACAAGTTATCTGGAATCAGAAATTCGCCTTCTTCTTTATAATTGAAAACCGCTTTTCAACTGATCACCCCTTTATCATCTGTCATTATTTTAATCAGTAAGTGGAGTCTCTCTAATATTGGTGTCTCAATTGACATTAGGAGTGACTCACGTTATCTAGCCTCATGTTTTCAGGAATTATTGAAGCCTCCGAACCCATTATTAAATCTGTCTCTCAAAATCAAACCTATCAAATTTGGGTTCAACGCCCTTCTACCTTCGATGACCTCAAGGTAGGTGATAGTATCGCAGTCAATGGAGTTTGTTTAACGATAGAAGATTTTAAATCCGAAACAATGAAATTCACTCTCGGATTTGAAACACTTAAGGTCCTTGGTGAGACTTTTCAAAATCTCTGGCTTTCAGCAAATAAGGTCAACCTAGAAAGAACCTTGCGTTTTGGTGATAGAGTTCACGGGCATATGGTCAGCGGACACGTCGATACCGTCGTAACAATTAAAAGAAGTGAACCTCTTGGTGATAGTTGGATTCTTGCTATTCAGTTGCCTTCAGAATTTCAAAAATATTGCTGGAAAAAGGGAAGCGTAGCACTTAATGGAGTGAGCTTGACGATTAATTCCATTAATCAAGAGGAACTTGAAGTCTGTCTCGTACCTGAAACTCAAAAAAGAACCAATTTGACCTCTTTCAAAGTTGGCGAAAAATTGACTTTTGAATCAGATTCCTTTGCTAAAGCCGTTGTTCATGCTATAGAGGCGCAATCAAATAAGCAATAGTGAGGCCCTATGTTCAATTCCATTGAAGAATTAATCGAAGATATTCGGCTAGGAAAAATGGTTATACTTGTAGATGATGAAGATCGTGAAAACGAGGGCGATCTCGTTTGTGCAGCAGACTTTATCACCCCGACCATGATTAATTTTATGGCCTCGGAAGCTCGAGGACTCATTTGCTTAGCTCTGGCAAAAGAACAAGTAGAACGACTTCAACTTCCCTTAATGGTTCGCGAAGATGAAAACTATAGCCCAAACAAAACTGCGTTTACAGTAAGTATTGAGGCTGCAAGTGGTGTATCCACCGGAATCTCTGCTGCCGACCGCGCTCATACAATTCGCGTTGCTTCCCAGCGAAATGCAAAACCTGGCGATGTACATACGCCTGGCCATGTTTTCCCGATTCGAGCCAAAGAGGGTGGCGTGCTGAAAAGAGCAGGACACACCGAAGGCAGCGTGGACTTAGCACGCCTTGCCGGCCACTCTGCTGCCGCAGTTATTTGTGAAGTCATGAATCAAGATGGGTCCATGGCACGCGTGCCCGATCTCAAAAAGTTTGCTGAAAAGCATGGTTTAAAAATTGGAACCATTGTTGATCTCATTCAGTATCGTCTTTCTAATGAGTCTTTGGTTGACGAAATTGGGGAAGCTATTGAAATTCCCGATGACTCACCAAATCCATCGACGTCAGCGACTTCTTCCTCTATAAAAATTCGAACTTTTAGGTCCAACATTGACGGCATTGAGCACCTGGTTTTGCAAAAAGGAGAGATTCGAGCCGATCGTCCAACCTTAGTCCGAGTTCATGTTGAAAACGCACTGAAGGATTCACTTACTTCACTTCTTTTTTCAGAAAACTCACTAACAATTGCACGAAATAAAATTATGCAAGCTGAGGCTGGCGTTCTCGTGTTACTTCGTGGTGTCTCCACACCACCCGCCGCTTCTACACAAGCTCACAGTCTAGAATCAGAAGTTAAATCACTTTTAGGAGTTTCAGACCGAACAATGACAATGGATGGGCGTGATTATGGGATTGGTGCTCAAATTCTACGAACCATAGGCGTTCACCAATTAAAGCTTTTATCAAGAAGACCTGATAAAAAAGTTGGTCTCAAAGCCTATGGCTTAGAAATTGTCGACGTAGAAACTTTATAAGATTCTGTTTTGTTGAGCCCTATAAAGTTTCAGCCTCATTTTAGTATGACATTATTTACTTCATATTTTCTTTAATTCGCTCTTCACTGCTTGAATCAAAAGTATGAAGAGAGTTAAATCCTTTGGTTTTTTTATCTGGGCTATAGTAGGCATATATTTTTGCGTAAACACTTGATGGTAAAAAAGAAGACTCCGCTTTCAAAGTGATTTTATAATTCTTATCTAAGCTCAGTACAATTTGATTTCCTTCTGCAAAACCCAACTCTTTCCCTCCAGCAAAGGGTACATAACTTAGAATTATTGTTCCACGATGAGAGGTAACACCTGCATATTTTCCGCTAAAGTGAACACCTTCAGCCCACAGATATCCGCGATTATCTGAAATGGTGATCCCAGATCCCGCAACCGGCAAACTCTCCAAAGAAATAGGATGTGAAATCTCTTTTAAAAAGGGAATATACCGAACGACGTATTTTTCCTTTTTAATATTTTTAACTTTCCACACAATCGGCTCAAAGTTTTTAATTACGAACTCTTTCTTCTCAATCAAGTCTTTAAAAACTGGGTCTTCACGCTTATCAGAATCACTCGCATACTCTTCGATTGTTGCATGAATAGATCCATCTTTTTGAATCATAAACTTATGGCGAAGAGCTATAAGGCCTTCGTTCATTTTCGAAGACCAACTTCCATCCAGCGAATTCGTATCTGGCGTTGAACTCCACTCATTGGTTCGAACTGGACCAGAAATGACTTTTTCACCACTATCGTTTGTGATGTAAATGTCCGCCTTAATTTCTAATCTTTCGCGAATATCTTGAGGTGTTAACTCTGTAGCTTTTGCTATCAATGAACTCGCAATAAGTACTATAAATAATAATTTTTTCATTTTTACTCTCCCTTTTTTATGTATTGATTAAATCGTTTATTTTCAATCTAGATTGGCATGGGAGTGTTCAAAAGTTGCATCATTGAACGATAAATCTAAAATATTTTCTGATGTCGCTCGTGGGGCATTAAACATCTTCATTAATGTAATGCCCATAACAACACCAATAATGACAGCCGCCACAAGCTGAGTGGCCCATTGCCAACGAGAGAAAAAAACTGTTTTGCTATTTTGCTCTCTAAGCTTTACTTGGGATGAGGGTTTAAGCTCTTTATTTAATTCCATCTGAACAGCCTTTTGCCAATGCTCCACTTGAAGTTCTGATGGACGTTGGTCTCTCAGAGCTTTAAACATTTTGTCTAAATTATTTTTATTTTGGTCATTCATAATTTATCCTCCATAAGTTGGCGGAGTTTATCTTTAGTGCGGTGAATATGACTTTTCACAGTTCCCTCGGGTAATTCTAGTAGGCTTGAAATTTCTTCAATACTTAATTCTTCATCAATAAGTAAAAGAATAATCTCTTGCTCCAACGGCTTTAGTTGCCTAATCGCCCAACGTAATAGAGTGCCTGGGTCGGACTGTTCCAGTGGATTTTGTGTTACCCCTCCGATATCTTCTAGTGACTCTACTAACTCAAATTCTGATTGTGATCGATAGTTTTCCAATCGAACATAGCGAGCAATACCATAGGCATAAGATTGCCAATTTCCCTTTTGAGAGTTGAAATCGCCGCTGCGAAACTTTTGCACTAGTCGAATAAGCGTTTCTTGAACGAGGTCGCTTGCCACACTTGATGAAAAGACTCCGCTGAAATAGCGATAGAGATTGGGGCCAATCTCAAGTACAATCTGATTCCAATTGGGTTCATTATTTTCTGTCATTAATCTATTATTGAGCTATTTGAGTAAAAAGTTGCAATTTTTTTATTTTTTTCAAATAAAGGTAAAATATCAATTTTAAGCTGAAATTGACTGTTTAGTTTTTGAAGGAAAATATGTCGGGGTAATTTCGGCCTTGTTCAGAGCTATCCATACCATAGCCGATCACGTAGCGATCATCAATGGTCTTACCGGAATAATCTGGTCGGAGTGGAAGTTCGCGACGAGCAGGTTTATCTAACAACGTCACAATTTTTAATGAGGCCGGAGTTGATGCTAGAAGTCTGGTTTTCAAAAAGCTTAAAGTTCTCCCTGTATCAATAATTTCTTCTACAATGAGCACATGCTTTCCTGTGATATTTTGCCCGATATCTTTTATTATCTTTACTGCCCCACCCTTCTCAACAGCAGCTAAGTGAACAAAATCTATTTGCTGTGGAAGTTTAATTTCACGCATTAAATCAGCAACAAAATGAATCGAACCACGCAAAGGGCAAATCATCAAAATTTCTTTATCTTGGTAATCGTCCTCAATCTGGCGAGCTAATTTTTTAACAATTTCTTTAATCTCCGAGGCATTCATAAAAGTGATTAATTCAGATTTGTTAAAACTCATAAGGACTCCCATCATTCCGTTAGTCTATAAAGTTGTTTCGTTTATTTTAGCTCAGCGCCGCTAGCAACTCTACTAAAATAACTCAGACAACTGTGGTGTTTGAACCATTTTTAAATTTCTTGTTGCCTCTGGGTTTCGAGGATCTTTCTCCAAAACCGCTTCCCAGTGTTCCATCGCCTCAGAAACTTTGTTAGCCTCATAAAGTACTGACGCCAATTTATTTCGCCCAGGAATAAATTGTGGAAACTCTTTGACTAAGGTTTTTAATTCTCGCAAAGCCTTGTCTCTTTGACCCAACTTAATAAAACACTCAGCAATAGAAAGCATTACAAATGATTTACGTCGAGTGAGAGCTAAAGCCTTTTGATATTGTTCAATGGCCTCTTCATATTTCTCACATTGAGTAAGTAATTCAGCAAGCTCTTCGTATTTAGAAGCTATTTTGTCATTGACACTAGGATCAGGTCGTCGATTCTTTTTATCTAATAAGCTTTGCGCTTCCGTGAATACTTTTCGGCCTTCTTCGTAGCGACCTAAATCGTTTAATATGATAGAAAGTCCGACGCTCGCGTCCGTGTAATTAGGGTCAATTTCAAGGGCTCGCTTGAAAGTTTTTATAGCTTTATTGAATTGGCCATTAGTGTAGAATATCGTCGCTAACATTTGAAAAATTTCAGGAATCCGGTCGTTCTTAGGAAGTATTTGCGCAATGAGGTTCTGAGTGGAACGATAATCTCCAGCGATAAATTTATCACGAGCTGCTTGTAGTAAATCCTGCACTTCACTGGAAAGAACCGCCATCAATACTCCTTATTCTTAATTAGGCGAATACGTTTTATTGACCTCATCGTATTCTGGGGAGTCGGGAAACTCCTTTTTGAATCGAGCGAGGTACTTATCAGAGAGTTCTTTTTTATTGCTCAAGCTCGCTGCAAAAGAGGCTCGCGCCAGTGCTTTTTCTTCAAAGCCTAAACCCTGATGTTGATTCAATAAGCCTTCCACACGAGTAAGAGCACTGAGCCACTGCTTCTTCTTTAAATAAAAATTAGCAATATAAAGTTCTTTTTCAGCAAGCTTCTTTAAACATTCTAACCTTTTCTCTTTAGCTTCTGCAACGTATTTAGAGTCTGGGAATTGATTTATGAGTTCATTAAAAGTTTCAATCGCCGTTTTTGATATTGTTAAATCGCGATCAATAGAGTCTGGAATTTGGTGATAACTACTTAAAGCCAAGCGATAAATTATGTACGGCGTTTCTGGATGCTTTGGGTGTAAATCTCGAAACAATTGGTAGGCCACTTGTGCTTCAGCATAGTTTTCCTCACGAAAAGAAACGTCTGCTGCCGCCATTTCAGCTTCTACAGCAAGCTTCGAATAAGGAAATTTATTTTTAACCTCTTGATACTTTAAAATGGCTTCTTCAGATCGGCCCGCTTTATCTAATTCCTTTGCCCGCTCAAAAGTGGCTTCAGCAGAATCCATATCCTTTTTTTCAGAAGAAGAACATCCTGTAAGCTGAAGACCTAAAATAAATCCAAAAAAAATCAAATAGGATGCTGCTTGCATTGCTTTTTTCATAGGGACACTTCCTTTATCTTGCGATTTAAATGCTAAATAATAACGCAGGCAACTCAAAAATAGCGACGACTTCAATGAGAGTCAACGAGTGTGAGTCATATACTTATAAAAAGCGGTAACAAAAACTTTAATTACACTAGCCAGCGGAATAGAAATAATCATTCCTAGCACTCCTAAAATTTGCCCGCCCAATATTACAGCAAGCACAACAACAATCGGATGCAAATCCACAATTTTTGCCACAAGCAATGGGACCAGCAAAGCACCATCGAAAACTTGCGCTCCCAAATTAATTGCAATCACCGGGATAAGATCACCACGCAACTCGGGAGAAATAAAACACAATGCGAGTTGCGGAATGACTGCGATAACTGGACCAACGTAAGGAATTAAATTCATTAATCCTGCGCTCAAAGAAAATAAAAGTGAGTAAGGAAAATGAATAAAATTTAGAAATATAAAAATAAAAAGTGAAATCAAAGCGGTTTCCAGAAGACGCGCACGAATAAATTGTCCCATTTGCAAATTAATAGAGTGATTCACATTGATCATAAGTTCAAAAAGATGATTGGGAACTATTCTTAAAAACTTTCGATATAAAGAACTTCCTTCATAAAGCAGGAAAAATCCAAAAAAGGGAGTTAATAACATGATCGTGAGTGAGGAAGAAAGGAGCGTGGGAATCTGACTAAAAAAAGATGAAACTTTTGATAGTAAATAACTTTGAGTCGACTCAATGATAGAGTTTTGACTTAAATCTTTGAGCCAAGGATAGGAATTGCTTTCCCATTGCATTCCCAATTCTTTGAGCCGGGTGGAGTACTGTGGCCACTGATTCTTAAGGGCCTCAATTTGATCAATGAGAAGCGGAAACAGCCAAAATGATAAAAATACAATAATCACTCCGAATGCCAAAAATGGAATGGAGGCCGCCAATGTTCTTGATAATCCCTTTAACTCAAGAAACTCCACAATCGGTTCCATCAAGTAATAAATCACAAAGGAAAGAATGGTGGAGATCATCAAGTTGGGCTGGTAAATTAAAACCCCCAGCACCATCAGATGTAGTGCTATAAAAAAAAGAGTTTTAAATTGCTTCTCACGTAAGGTAAGTTTTGTCGTGGTTTCGCTCATGATCTTTCCTTTGTCCTAATTCTTTTTTAAGATTTTCATTTTCGGAAATAAGAGCAATAATTTTTTTGTTGGTTTCACGCAAGCGTGTCCCTAAAACTTCCCCTAAACGAAATAAAATTTTATTGCCAATCACTGGTTGCTTTTTAATAATTTCAAGTAAATCAGGATAAAATAATCCTAAAAGTTCACAGTCCTCTCGGGCAATAATAGTAGCACTTCTCTTTCCTCCATCGATAACCAAAGCTGATTCACCAAAAAAATCTCCAGCGAATAGGCGCGTGATTAAAGACTGTCGCACTTCTTGAGTCTCAAGCACCTCATCGAGAAAGATATTAACACTTCCAGCAACAATAAGATACATCCCCACTCCACCATCGCCCTGACGAAAAATAATCTCGCCGGCACGGTATTGACGCGGATTCATAATCTTTTCTAATAACTCAATGTCCTGCCACTCAAGATCGGAAAATAAAATAGTCTCTTTCAACAAAGTAGTTACTTTGTTTTTAGCAGAATTTTTTCTAAATAAATTATCCCAAAGTGCTTTCATTCGTCGTCCTCACTTAAACCCATCAGGCGATAATATGAGAAGTTGATCTCTCTGCACCCAACCCATTGGGAGATTCTGACGGCTAACTTGTACCCAATCATCATGAAAATCATTAACACTTAATAAGGTCCCCTCGGGAATTTCAACGAGCTCAGTGGCTTCTGCCAATGGCCCTGAGCGCATCGGTGTGGGCCCAGAACTAATAATAGTGGCCTTGGTTTCTGTGGCGCTGATAATTTTAACAATTAAGATTAACGTTGCTACGCACCAGATAGAAGAAATGCTCCACTGAGGCCATTGCCATGCGGGAGATGGTTGCTGCTGCAATCGAGCACGCTTGAATTCTCGATACAATTTGCTAAGAACTACAAGAAGTATGAGACTCAAAACCCAATGGATGGTCAGAATTTCTGGAAGCAAAAGGGTATTTAAAAAGGATGACTCCGCTGATTCGAAAAAATCTTCTTGGGTACGAATGCCTTTTCCGTTTAATTGATGCTGTACATAGTCTAGAGCTTGGCGAGTTCCTTTATGCCTTGGTTCCAGCAGTTGCACTTCGCGTAAATAAGCTAAAGCTAGACCAAAGTTTTGTTGTTTGCTAAACTCCAACGCTTTATTAAACAAAATCATTGGATTTGAAACTGAAAGTTGGAGTGCTTGAGCCCTTTGAGTTGGCGACGCAGGAGCTGTAGTCACTGCCGCCGTGTCAGCAGTAGGCACTGGCTCTGCTTGTGTCGGAGGTTGTGGTTCGCCTGAAGTTGAGGCAGTTGCCAACGATGACTCCGGCTGTGCCACAGTCATCGTTGGCTGCGCCACAGTAAAAATCAAGGCACAAAAAAACAAGTAAATGACTCTGTAATTGTACATGGATTGCTTTCTGTTAAAATCAAACTCACAGACTTTAAAGTAAATGAGAAAAGTTTAGTGGTCAAGAATACATGGAAGGATAAGTATGAAAAATACAATAGGTGCTGATATCTTAAATTCAAATCGAATTAATCAACTCATAAAAGAACTCACTCAAGAAGTGGTCACTAACAATCAAAAAATTCAAACCGTCAAAGATGCTAACCCGGAACTGACTTCCACGGCCGAGGCTAAGAGAGCTCACATTGGAAAACTTCGCGGTCGTCCGCTTTATCATCCTTATATTGGTTCCAGTGCCGGACATGGTCCTTATGTTGAATTAGAAGACGGAAGTATTAAACTGGATTTGATAAATGGAATTGGAATTCATGTTTTCGGCCACGGTCACCCCAAATTAATTGAGACAGCGATTCGCGCCTCACTGAGTGATATTGTCATGCAAGGGAATATCCAACCCAATAATGAATACGTCAAACTCACTGAAAGCCTCGTCACCCTGGCGAGCAAAAACAGTCGACTGAGACACGCTTGGCTTGCTACTTGCGGAACTATGGCCAATGAAAATGCCCTCAAAATGGCAAGACAAAAACACTCTCCTGCGAAAATGATCGTGGCCTTTAATGATGCCTTTGCTGGTCGTTCCACTATGATGGCAGAAATTACTGATAACCCCTCCTACAAAGTGGGACTCCCCTCCTATAATGAAGTCTTAAGGTTACCTTTTTGCTCTGCTCATGGAGACAAAACCTGTCCTGAAACTGTTTTGAGAAAATTAAAAGAATATTACTCTCAACATGAGAAAAACATTGCTTGTTTAGTCTTTGAACCCATGCAGGGAGAAGGTGGATTCCGCTATGGCTCGCGGGAGTTTTTAGTTCCCTTATTACAATTTTGTCGCGAAAACAAAATTGCCGTCTGGGCAGACGAAGTTCAAACCTTTACTCGCACAGGTCAACTCTTTGCCTTTGAAACTTTAGGCATTGGTGAATACATTGATATTTGCACTATTGCTAAAACGATTCAAACAGGGGCCACCTTATACACTGAAGAATACAACCCGCAACCTGGTTTGATTTCTGGAACTTTTTCTGGCTCTACCGTTGCGCTGGCTGTAGGTCATGAAATTATTCGTATCCTGACGGAAGAAGGTTACTTAGGCGCTGAAGGTAAAATCAATAAAATTCATCAAAATTTTGTAGGCATGCTCAATGAGCTTTCTGCCGGCTCTTGCCGAGGTCTTTTAAGTGATGCGGGTGGCTTGGGATTGATGGTTGCCGTCACTCCTTACGATGGATCAAAGCAAAAAACAGAAGATTTAATCAAACGACTCTATAAAAATCATCTCATTGCCTTTGGCTGCGGAAAAGATCCTTATCGTATTCGATTTTTAATTCCTGCCGTGATTGAACCTAAAGATATAGACGTCGCCAAAAAAATTATAGAGAAATCAGTTTTGGAAAGAAAATAACGGTCGAGCAAAAGAAGGAGCCATAGTGACATTTACGGATTTGTGCCGACAATTCATTGCTATCGATACCTCTCCGCAATCGGGCACTTTAGAGGCTGCTCTGTGGTTGCGAAAGCTCGCGCAAGGATATGGCTTGTCCGTAGACCTTCAAGAAGAAAGTTTTGCCGGTGTTGAACAGGCTAATATTTTTATTCGCCCCAACTCGGCAACAACAATATCAACACCCAAGCCTCTTCCAAGTAATAGTTCTGACAAAACGGAGTTTTTACTCCAAAGTCATTTTGATACTGCCAATCCAGGCGCCCCCTCATTGTGGACTGAAAACATGCTTAATCCCTTTCACGCCATCATTAAAGAAGGAAAAATCTATGGCCTCGGAGCCTGCGAAGCTAAACTTGATTTGTTGTGTAAAATAGAAGCCCTGCGAAGTTTTAATCCCAATCAAAAGTGGAGACTCACGCCTGTCGTTGCTGGAACCTTTGGTGAAGAAATTGGGATGCAAGGACTCCTCCGTGCTTTTAGAAAAAATAAATTCTCAGCGAAATACGCCCTCGTTGGTGAACCCTCGGGACACCGTCTTATTTATGCAGGAAAAGGATACGCTGTTTTAGATTTTTATATTCCCTACTCTAAAGAAGAGCGAGAGTACCGCTTAGAGCATAATTTAAGAGAAAGCGTCAGCACTCAAACAAAAATTTTTAAAGGGCGAGCGGCTCACTCCTCTGAGGGCATCGAATCCGAAAATGCGATCAATAAAGCGTTGGAATATTTAATTCAAATCCCTGACAATCTCGTATTGATGGACATTGAAGGTGGCTCCAATCACAACTTAATTGCCAGTCACGTGGTTCTTGAAATTGATATTTGTGCTGGGGTTCCAGACCCCATGGTCAAAAAACTAAAGCATATTTATTGGCTCATGAAACAAATCGGTTCTGATTTTCTCTTAAACCAAGATCTCGAATTCAACCCTGGGTTTCCGACAATGAACCTAGGCCTTATTAAGTCTCATGAAGATCATATTCATCTCACCGTAGCCTGTCGATTTCCTCCCTCTGTTAAGGAAGAACACTATCTCACCTGGCTCGACAAAGTTCAAAAGAGCACGACCATAGTCGGGGGAGAGTGTCGCGTGACTGATTATAAGAGATCTTATCGTACAGACCCTCAATCAGACTTTGCCAAGACCTGCAAAGACGTTTTAAAATCGTTAGGAATGCCCTCTGAATGTGTGACTCAGTCCACTTGTACTGAAATGACTCTTTTTGAACGACGAGGAGTGATGAGTCTTGGCTTTGGCGCCGGAATTCGTGGAGATAGCCAAAGCTTTAGCCACCAATTTGTAAATTTAAACGATTTAGAGAAAAGCATTCAGTTTTATAAAACCATTATTGAAAGTGTGTGTTTATGAGTTTTATTTTAAGAAGTGCTCAACCTGAAGACTTAAATTCTTTAGTCGATTTAGCAAAGCAATTCAATCTGCTCAATTTGCCAGGTGATCGTAAAACTCTCAGCGATAAAATTGAGCGCAGCGTTGCTTCCTTTTCTGGAGACCTCCCTAAGAGTAAGTCAGAATACCTGTTCGTCGCTGAGGATGTGGAAGAAAATTTAATTGTCGGTAGTTCTCTTATTTTACCCAAGCATGGTACCGATGAAGTCCCTCACACTTTTTTTAAAGTTCTAAAGAAAAATCACTATAGTGAAGATCTTGGAATTGGTTTTATTCACCAAGTTCTACGCTTTCAGATGGACACTGATGGACCTACGGAAGTCGGCGGACTGTTGGTAGATAAAGCGTACCGTCGCCGGCCAGAGCGGTTGGGTCGACAAATCAGTTTTGTTCGTTTCAACTATATTGGTTTATATCCAGAGCGTTTTGAAGATCGTTTACTCTGCGAACTGACACCTCCTTTAACCGATGAAGGCCGCAGTGAGTTTTGGGAAGCCCTCGGAAGACGCTTTACTGGCCTCCCCTATCAAGAAGCCGATCTTCTCAGTCAAAGTCACAAAGAGTTTATTCAAAGTCTCTTTCCAGAAGAAGATATTTATCTCTGTCTCTTAGATACCAAAGCGCGCACGGTGGTGGGACGAGTGGGTGAGAGCACGAAACCAGCTCAATATCTTTTAGAAAGCATCGGATTTACTTATCTTGAAGAAGTAGATCCCTTTGATGGAGGCCCCCATTATGGAGCTAAAGTGCAAGACCTACTTCCCATTCAACAAGGAAAGAGTTTGCGTGTTCAAGAATGGAGTGATGCCAATTTTAAAGCCGTGGGTTTAGTTGGCATCAACAAACCAGGCTCACTTCGCGATGGCTACCGCTGTGTTCAGACTCCCTATGAGAGACGCGGCGATGAAATAGCCCTCCCTCTAACAACGAAGAGATTATTAGAAATTGATAATGATGAAATCGTTTATGTTACACCTGCTAAATTTTAGCGAGGAGGTTTTCAGTGGCCGAAAAATTTGAAATTAAATATCTCGGTGATTACATCAATGGGGCATTTACTACTTTCGACGATCGAAGTGGAGTCATTGCTGATAAAAGTCCTGCTGATTTAAACGATCATATTATGGATGTACCTTTCCTCTACGATAACATCGAGAAAGCCTGTCATTTTGCAAAATCGGCTTATGCTGCTTGGTCTAGAAAATCTCAGCAAGAACGAAATGAAACTTTGTTACGACTCAAAGAAATGTTTATCACCCATGAAGCTGAAATGGCTGAAGCCATCGCCCGCGACACGGGAAAACCACTTTGGGAGGCCATGACCGAAGCCAAAGCTCTAAGTCAAAAAATTGATATCACACTTAACTTTTCTATGAAGCTCGTAGCAGAAGAAAGACTTCCCAACGCGCTCCCAGGAGTAGAAGGAGTGATTCGCTATAAATCGAGAGGCGTCATGGCTGTCTTAGGCCCATTTAATTTTCCTGCGCACTTACCCAATGGCCATATTATTCCGGCCCTGGCACTCGGCAACACCATTGTTTTTAAACCATCTGAACAAACTCCGGCGGTAGGCCAACTCTACGCACAGATCGTTCACAAAGCGGGATTTCCTCGCGGAGTTTTTAATCTAGTTCAAGGCGATGGAGAATCTGGAAAAAAATTAGTTATTAATGAAAATGTGAGTGGAATTTTATTTACTGGAAGCTACGAAGTCGGCTTACGTATTAAACAAGAAACATTGACTCACTATTGGAAACTTTTAGCTCTCGAAATGGGCGGAAAAAACGCCACCGTTATCTGGGAGGATGCTGATTTAGAAAAAGCTGTTTATGAAACCTTGATCGGCTCCTTTATGACTGCGGGTCAACGTTGCTCCTGCACTAGTCGAATCATTTTACACGAAAAAATTGCTAACGAATTTACAGATCGCTTCTATAATGCCGCTAAAAAAATTTCCATCGGCCACTGGAAAGACAACCCGTTTATGGGCCCACTCATCAGCTCCCAAGCCGTCGAAAAATATTTGCGATTTCAAGAGATCGCGAAACGAGAAAACGCTGAAAGTCTTATGCGCGGAAAAGTTCTAGATTTAAAACACAAAGGTTACTACGTCACACCCAGTATTTATTTGTTGAATGAGTACAATGACAAATCCGTCTATCAAAAAAGCGAAATCTTTGGCCCTAATGTCGCGATCTACAAGAGTACTGATTTTGATGAGACTTTAAATATCGTCAACGCCTCAGGGTACGGATTAGTAATGGCTCTCTTCAGTAAAAGTAAATCTCTTTATGAAGAGGCCGTCACCAAAGCCAACGTTGGCTTACTCAATTGGAATCGCACTACTAATGGTGCAAGCTCCCGCCTCCCCTTTGGAGGAACAGGAAAATCTGGAAATGATCGACCCTCGGCCCATTTTGCAGTTCAATATTGTTCCGTTCCAATGGCCAACTTAGAAGATCCTACGCCCTACGATAGCAGCAAAAATTTGCCTGGGCTCAATTACGGTAACAACTAATGAAGTGGCTATTTTCATTTCTTATAGTGTTGATTGGAATGGGTGCTGGGTTTCTCATTTACGTTGATGGAAGCTACTTTAAAAAGCCTCTTGGCAAAGGAAAAAACGTTCAAGTTTTTGAAGTCAACACGGGGGAATCCTTTTACTCCCTCAGCATTCGACTTGAGGAACGAAAACTCATTGATCACGCAATGCTCTTAAATTGGTTCGCACGTTTTTATGGACTTCGCTCTAAAATTCGCGCCGGAGAGTACTCGCTCAATGATGGTCAATCCCCTTTGCAAATACTCAAAACCCTCACAACAGGGAAAAGCATCACCTATCCTTTTACAATACCCGAAGGCATGAACACCTTTGAAGTTGCCGCATTATTCGAGAGTAAAGGTTTTGGCAAAAAAGAAGTTTTTTTAAATGAGTGCCGTAATTCAGAAATTCTTGAAAGCATTTTAGGAACCAAGCTCAACTTTTGTGAGGGATATTTGTTTCCTGAAACTTACAATTTTGAACGCAAAACTTCTGCAAAACAAATGATTGAAGTCATGCTCAAAACTTTTGTAAAAAATTATGATTTAGTGGCTAAGGGACGAAATCTGGGAGGGTGGAGTCGACACCAAATTACAACCTTTGCGAGTCTCATTGAAAAGGAAACTGGCGCTGAATTTGAGCGCCCCATCATTGCTTCTGTTTTTTACAACCGGCTAGAGAAGAAAATGAAATTACAAACTGATCCTACTGTACAGTATGGAATTTTGATGAACACCGGAGCGGAAGCTATAAATATAACTAAAAAAGATTTAATCACACACACTCCCTACAATACATACACTATCGATGGTCTGCCTCCGGGCCCCATTGCCAACCCAGGAGCAGGCTCATTGAAAGCAGTGTTTGAACCGGATCACACCGATTACTTATTTTTTGTGAGCAAAAATGATGGGACCCATGAGTTTACCAAAGAGTACTCCGATCACTCTGCCGCCGTGAGAAAGTATCAACTTGATAGCAAAGCTCGCGAAGGAAAATCATGGCGTGATCTCAAAAAATCAGCGAAGTGACAAAAAATTCTCTTAGTTTGAGAGTTCAATGAGACCTTCACCACTTTAAATTTGCTATAGTCGCTCTCGTGTTTATACGTTGAAAAAAAATTAGCGCGATATTTTTAGTTCTTGGTTTATTCGCTTAGTTTTATAAATCTTTGTTAGGGCCTCGATAATCGCTTCAACTGAAACAGCTATGGTTCTATTTTTGTCTTTATCATAAAAGTAGTTTCCAGAGAGTCTGTATTTGTTACCATCGAAGGCGAGGCCTACTAACTTTTTATTTTTATTCAGCATAGGAGAGCCGGAGTTTCCGCCAATGCAATCGTTCGTTGTTATCATATTTAATTTAGTCGTTAAATTAACATGGGATCGGCTTTTCATCCAAGACTCCGGAATACTAAATGATGATTTCGTATCTCCAAATTTAAATAGTTCATCCATGTCAGTAAACACTTCTAATTTATTATCTAGTTCGTTTTCTTGAATGTTTTTAATTGCACCATAAGACAAGCGAAAACTCGCTGAAGCCTCGGGGTAATGCACGGATTTCTTCATTTTAACTTTTAATTTTTGGATGTTTGCTTTACTCTTTGCAATCACTGAATTGACTTCAGTCTCATAGTGATTTTCTAATTTGTTTAAAATTTGATTAATTTTATTTAAAACACGGAATAAAATATCATCTGAGGACTGAACTTCCGTTTTATCCCCATAAAGTGTTCAGTCTCACATACTTGGACCGGTTTGATCTCACCAACTGGGACCACTTA
>CAZTDX010000031.1:0-39462 GCA_964612425.1 uncultured Pseudobdellovibrionaceae bacterium | reverse complement strand
GAGAAAGTGACGATAATACTCAGTCAAAGATACGGCGCCAATTCTTTACCCTACTGGTCGTCTTAACCCAAATTTTAGCGCAAGCTATTGAAACAGTTTTACAGTTAAAGAGCATTTTAGAAAACGGAGCAGATACTTTGAATCTACTTCGTGATGTGAACTCAGGGGTAAGATCCGGACTCGATTTAATCAGGGTCATTAATCCTCAGTTTGCGGCTGGGGTGTATGGCAATCTTCGAGATCCCCAGGCCGTTCTCAGAGCCTTACAGTCTGTTTATGGACCTGTACCTGACGGAATGGATAAAGATCTTATTTCAGCTCAAGATCAGAGCGTGGCTGAAGTAATTTCGATGAATCGTAACCTCTATGACTATGCCGATAGTGTGGATCGCGAGCGCGAAAGAATTTTATTTCATTCCCAAGTCGTAAGCCCACAGGGGGCGGGTAAACTTCAAAATCAAGCCCTTGGAGTGCTAATTGGAGTCACAACTCAGCTTTTGCGTACTCAAAGCCAGATGCTCAAGATCATGGCTCAGAATCTGGCTTATGATAATCGAAAAGAAAAATTATCCACGCGCAATTTTCAAGAAAATTATCAAGGCTTGTCTGAGGGATTCAAAAGTATCCCCAAAACTACAACTTTGCCACGTCTTAATGGCGGATTTGGAGGTGGCCAATGATTCCAAATCTTGATGTACTTGGAAGTTTAGCAAGAGACCTGCACCATTCTCTATCAAATTTATTTTACTTGATGTTGCCCGTTGCAATTCTTCTATCAGTAGTTATTTCTTATTTGAAATCCGGCGACCCAGATTTTCCAGAAATTATAAAGAGAGCGTTCGTGGCAAGTCTATTACTAATTTCATTCCCAGAAGTTTCAAATGCCATTTTAGATATCTGTGATGGCATTGCCCTTCGGATTGATAATCTCTCAGGCCTTGAAACTTTCATGCGTATGGCTGAAGAAAAATCCCGGAGCTATGCAGGTGCTAAAAATGTATTGATGTTAAAGTTTGATGATCTCTTCATGGCAATCTTAAGCTTTGGAAGTTTTATTCTGCTTTATGTTTCAAGATACATTTCTATTGCACTTTATTACTTCTACTGGTGTTTACTGTCAATCTGCTCACCGATAATGATTCTTTGCTACATTTTTCCACGAACTGCTGGAATTACCGCTAATCTCTATCGCGGATTATTTGAAGTGGCTGCCTGGAAATGTTTATGGGCGATTTTATCAGCAATGCTTACGGCACTCTCCTTCGGAAACATTTATAAAACAGAAGGGTCATACATCACACTCATTGTGATGAATTTTGTGATTGCCTTAGCTCTTTTATTTACGCCCTTACTAATGAAATCTCTGATTTCAGAGGGTGCGCAAGCTACTGCAAACACACTTGGGGCTGCCGCTGTGGGCGCAGCCATTGGCATACCTGCACGTATTGTTCGGGTTCAAGAAGTATCACGCAATGTGATTTCAACTACTCGGTCTTATGCATCAGAAAGAATTCAATCATTTAATAAAAATAATTTCTTTAACAAAGGAGGTCCTAAATGACAGACGTAAAACATATTGAAATAAAAAGGTATCCGAAAATGGTCGGAGAATTTGCAAAAGAAAACTTCAACCTTAAAGTTTTGTCCGCAGCACTCATCATGATTGTGAGTGTGGTGCTAGCAATGCTACTTTACTTGGTAAAGAGTGGTCCAAAAGTAATTGCCCTGGCTGAAAATGGACAAGTTGCCAAAGTAGAAACAAAAATCACTGATCTACAAATAGATTCTGCCATCCGAGAGTATCTAAGCTATCGTTACAACTGGAGCGAGCAGACAATCACGGGCCAATTGCAGAAGGCTCAGTTTTTTGTTATTCCCTCAATGTCTTCAGCCTTTCAAAAAGCGATGCTAGAGGTTCAAAAGTTTGTAAAAGAAAAAAAGGTCACTCAGCGCGTTTATCCAAAAAATATTCAAATTGATCTCAAAGAGAAAAAAGCAACCATTCTTGCTGATCGAATCACGGAGTTTGATAATTTGAAAGCTGCAACGGAATTAAAACTCGTCTTAGATTTCTCAGTTGATGACCGAAGCGTGGTTAACCCTTGGGGGATTTTCATCACCAAAGAGACTGAAGGAGTTTCTCAATGAGGATTATCATAAGTACTTTTATTTTATTGATGAGTAAGATTGTTCTGGCTGCGCCCATTAAAACTGTATCCTATTTCACTGATGGTATTTTAAATGTAAATACAGCACTAGGAATTGCAACCATCATTCAGTTACCTGAAACAATTCAGTCTATTATTATTGGTGATCAATCAGGGTTCAAGGTCGAATATCTTGATAAGGCAGTCACCATTAAACCTTTACGGTGGGGTGCTAAAACTAATTTGTACCTCATCACAGAAAAACAGCGCTACAACTTAAGGCTTCAAACTGAACGCCAAGAACATGCCGATTTTATTATTTATGTGGATACCAAGAAACCTGAAGAGCTGATCACTTGGAAAGTCTGGAATAAAAAGGTGCAAGTTGATATGTGGACCTTTGAGGTTTTAAAAATTGGAAAATCTAGAGGCGGATTTATTTTGATCAGTGGGAGGCTGTCGTGCAAAGATTGCCGACGCATTAGGCCCGAAGACTTTTGGGTATTTCAAGATGCAAAATCCAAGGTTATTAACGGGCTTTATTTATCGAGTCTCAATCCATCAGCAAAATATCCGCTGGAGTATGGTGTTTCACTAGCGAGTTCTGATCTTGAAGAAAAGAAACCAATTCAGTTGAAAATCAAGTCTGAAGTGAACTTGGTCATTGATATTCCTTCGGAGGTCTTGTGGAAGTAAGAAATAGAAACGTGAGTTTCTTTTTTGAAACAATCAAATCTGCCGTGCTTAAACTAAAAACCCATTTTGTTAAAAAATCGGAAGTGAGTGAAAAAAAAGAAGTTAATTTCAAGTCCTTTAGAATCCTTTTATTTGGCGGAGTAGTGATTTTTATTCTGGTGACGTTTCTTTTGCCAACTGAACAAGATATTGAATTCTCACAAAAAATGATTCCCAACATCGAGAAGGCTCATGCTGATGAGGTTGAAAGTGTAAAAAATGATCCAAATCAGAATTTGGCCACCCAGATGTGGAATTCATCATCATCAAATGGTTTAAGAAATGTTTACAGCAATTCCAGTGCTGGCAGCAGCGGAAATCAAGTCAACTACAACACTTCAATGATTGTTGGTGCAAAGAATGGAAATGCGAAAACACAGCTCCGATCTGGGATTAGAATCCCATTGCGAATTCTTGATAAATTTATTGTATCTCAAGAGTCTGTCCCAATCCTTGCCGAAAGCATCTTGGATTCAACCACTGACTCAGGGTTGCGTTTGCCCGCAGGTTCAAGATTTTATGGTGAAGCGAGTTTTCAAAAAGGGTCCGAGAGGGCGGTCATTCAATTTAGGCAAATTTCACTACCCAGTGGTGAAATTAAATCTATTAGCGGAATTGCTGTTGGAAAGGATGGACAACCTGGTGTTGTGGGTGATGTTCATAGTGATGGTAAAAAGAATACGATGGGTTCACTCATTACAACTTTTATTGCTGGCTACGCCACAGGAAGCATGGAAACCGATGTTTTAGGACGCTCAAAAGGTGGTGTTGAGAATGGCCTTAAGGCCGCTGTCGCGGCAACGGCAAAAGATAGGGCTAATTCTTATGGCGAAAAACTAAAAACACAACGGGAATGGATTGAAGTCAACATGGGCGTTGAATGTGACATATTACTTAATGAGTCCATGAATCTTCAACAAGTAGGAGGTGATCTTGAGTAAGGACATGAAATCAAGTAACAATCAGGATTCATTTTTTATATTTGCCGCCGTATGCTTCTTGCTGGTGGTGTTTTACTATAAGTACCGAGTCTACATTCTAAAAGCGTATCTTGAATACCGAGTATGGATTGCATTTTGTATTACGGTCTTAATCTTGGCGGTTTATCTAAAAATCAAAACGGTTCTTAGAGCAAAATTCAAATACTCTGATCTTGAGAATGAAGTTTTAGGAGAGTCACTTGTCGAATCTTCGGTGTTTGCAGGCTTTAGCAACGTGGGCAAAAGAGTCTATATTAAACCCTCTTTTAGACGAATGCACACACAGGTCGTCGGCACTACCAATGCCGGAAAGACGGAGTCAGTCATTTTACCCTGGGCTATTGATGATATAAAAAGAAAACGGGGTCTCATCATCATTGATGGTAAATCTGATAAATCAATGCTCAATAAACTTTATTCTTACGCTAAAGTTCACAATCGCGAACAGGAAGTTAAGATTTTATCACTTTGCGATGTTAGCATCAGTAATACATTCAACCCATTTTCTTCTGGTACGGCTCTTGAGGTCACGGAAAGAGTATTTAAGGCATTCAACTTTGAGAATGAATACTATAAGAGTCTTCAATACGAATCCCTGCTGCATACTCTTTTGATCTTTGAAAAATCAAAAATTGTTCCTACTCCAATTAAGATTATCGAAGGGATGAAATCCCCTGCAATGCTACTTCATCTTGCAAAGAAGACTGAGGATCAAAAACTCGTCTCCTGGTCCAGTGATTTTTTGAAAAAAACAAATGAAGAACGAAATCAAGAAGCCAGCGGCTTGATTTCTCAACTGCAAGCACTGGCTGTCGGTGATTCTGCGCCTATCTTCAACGCTGAGATTTCGGATATTGATTTGGAGAAAGCACTGAATGAAGGTTCAATCATCTATTGCCAACTTCCGGTGCTAAAAATTCCAACTTTAGGAAAGACTGTAGGCAAGCTTATTCTGCAATGCCTACAAAGTGCCGTAGCTTCAAGGCATCTCGGAACATCAAAAAATAAAGAGTTCTTTAGCATCTACTTGGATGACTTCACAGAATACTTAACTGAGAGCTTTGTAAGCCTATTGAACAAATCAAGAAGTGCGAATGTAGGAGTGGTTTTTGCACATCAAGCCTTGGGTGACTTAGCAGGCCTTGGCGATGGTATTAAAAACACCATCCTATCAAATTCAAATTTGAAGGTATTTATGAGGACCAATGAACCCGAGTCCGCCGAATATTTTTCTCAAACTATAGGTACGATCCAAGGTTTAAAAAGAACGGAGCGTGAAACCTCTGGTACTTTTGGATCTGAGAAAACGGGCGAAGCTTCCGTCAGAGACGTTGAAGAATTCAAATTTCATCCGAATATCTTTAAGCAAGATCTCGGAGTTGGTGAGGCGATCATAATTATTCCTCATTCAACTGGAAGCCTGCCCGTCAGACTTAAATTTCGAAAAACTCCAGATATACTAGAAGATATAAGATTTCCTCATCCAGTTAAAGTTTTACCGTTGAGTCTGCCCCCAATTCAAAATCAAACACCAGCGACAGAACAAGACGCAAAGGTAAACGCCAATACCGAAATGATGAAAATTTTAAATGTCGAAAATAACACTCAAAGAAAGGGGACTTAATGAAATTAATTTTATATTTCTCAGTGATAGTCATTTATGTTGGCTGCGCCCACTCACCCAAATGCGGCAACCCCGAGGGAGCCAAAATAATCTTAGAAGGTAAGACTTCATGCTTGGTTCGTATTCGGCAAGTTGAAATTGGGAGTAACTTAAAAATTCCAGAGTCACTCAAGAATCCGGAGTTAGCGGCAATGGAACTTACTTGGGTTGACCCTGTTTTTGTTAATGGTCAGATTACTATGGGTCATTTCAAATTGACCCCTAAATTGGTTAAGGACCAAAAGAGTGAGTAATCTTTGAATAAGAACTCTTCAGAAATTCTACAGAATACGATAAATTTTGCTGCTCGATTTGGTTTCCTAACCAAAGAGATCTTTTTTGAACACCTGTGTTTTCATCAAACAACTCAACAGTACTACCATTGGAATAAGCTTGTCTCTGGCGGGTATTTTTTTAAATCACAGAAACAAAATGGCTTAATTTACCTTTCCGCCAGGGGTAAAAAACTTTCAACTGTTTCAGTTGCTCCGAACAAGTGTCTTTACATTTTGAATCACGATGTTCTAGTTGCAAAAATATTTTTACAACTAGAGGGAACCGGAAAGTTACTCAATGCATGGACTGAATTTGAACTTTCAAAAGATCAATATCAAACCTGCATTTTGCTAGGAGTGAACAGAATTGATAAGCTCCCAGATCTATTGGTTGACCTTCAAGGAGCAAACAAAACCATTCGAATTGCCATAGAGATCGAGAACACTCTTAAAGCAAAGGACAGGTATTTACGAATCAGTCAGGGTTATTTATCCATGAAAAATATCAACCTACTCATGTATGGCTGTTCTAGTTTAGTTATTCAAAACACAGTAGCTAGAGCTTTTTCAGGTGCAGAGTTTATGAGAGGTCAAAAAGCTCCAATTACTTTTTTGAATACAGAATTCAATAAAGTTTATTTCAGTGCTGAAGGCTTGCTCCTAAATCGACGGATGCCCCTTAAAACAATGCTAGCCGCAGTTCTTGAAACTCCAGAAAATACTTGGGAGAAAAAGCCAAAAAAAAACCGAAAACCATTTCGGGAAAATATTTTAGAAAACAATTTTGAAAAACAAAGTTTTTCAAAAACAGATCAGGAACTTACACCGCCCGCCCAAGCACCGGCCCCCTGGCAGAGCCTTCGTGACCACCCCCACCCAACGATGTTGACTGAGGGTGGTCACGAACCGGGGGCCGGAGTTGGGCGGGGTCCTGATCGAACCGGAGAGGAGGAGAGAGAAGAATGAATAAGAAGACAAAAGAAATGCAAATACAGAAGACAAGGAATAAAAACAAAACACATTTAATGCTAAAAATTAAGGAGGTGGAACTTATATGAATGAGACAGAAATAAATGAAAATAATGACGTAAAAATAGTTAGGGCCATGATTTCAAAAGAAGCGGACAATATAGTCAATGAAATTACCAATGCCGTTAATACAGGCTTTGAAGCAGGGAGAGCCACTAAGCTTGATGTCACCAGTTTTATGATTCATTGGTTCAAAGAGCATTGTAATGATGACGTATTGCAATTGATTCGGGTGCAGGTAGCAAACGACTTGACCATGCTTGACAGTATTATGAAAAAGGCCAAGTCTTCGGGAAGTTTACCCCCTGAGTTAAAAGAGGTATTGGCGCAATATTTCTTTGGAAATAGGTCAAACCCTGTAAAAAAAGGGAAAAAGAACTTGAAACCAGAAGATATCATGGATATACATGAAAAAGAAGGAGCCGCATGAGTCCTGACAAATTTAAAGCTATTCGAGAAAAATTGGGACTCACGCAAACGGAGCTTGCAGAAACTTTTGGATTCGCTGGAAGACAACCGATAAGTCACATTGAAACTGGATTTAGGACACCAAGTTTTATTTATCAAACCTTGATGAGTATTCTTGATAGCCTTCCAGAAAGAAAAGCAACAGAGCTTGTTGAATTGTTGTCTGAGCATATGAAAAAAGTTAAACGTCAGGCAAAGGCTAAATCTGATGAGTAAAGGCTTTAGACATAAGCCAACAAAGTTTTTAGAAGATGACGTGCAAGTTGAGTTTATAGGGATCTTAGATGAAACAGGTGATGCCGAAGCAAATGAAGAGCGAGTTCGATCTAAAATTGCAAGTATGATTGCCTTAGGATTAAAAAGAGGACGCCCTCGTAAGGAGGAAAACGACAATGAAAAAATCGCAGCCTAACACTCCACAAATAAATTCTGCGACACTACTATTGGGACTTTATCAAAGGGTCTCGACTGACGAGCAGGCCCAAGTCGTCGAAGGTTCTATGGATAATCAACGTCATCGACTCCAATCATTCATTGATATTAAGAACATGCAAGAGCCTGGTTGGGGACGCATTGTTGAAAATTACATTGACGATGGATACTCAGCTAAAGACACCAATCGTCCAGGTTATCAAAGGATGATGAAAGACTTAAAGAGTGGCCGTATTAATGCAATTATGGTGACAGAGCTTTCTCGTTTATCACGCAACATTCCTGATTTCTGCGATTTTCATAAAATTTTGGATAGTCTTGGCGCAAAGTTTTTGGCGATCAAAGAAAATTTTGATTCAAGTACCCCATCTGGAAAAATGATGCTCTTTAATATGATAAATTTGAGTCAGTTCGAAAGGGAGCAAATTTCAGAGCGCGTTGCCATCAACTGTCATTCAAGATCCATGCGTGGATTACTTAGTGGTGGTCCCGTGATCCTTGGATATGATCGACCGGAGTCCAACAAAACAACTTTTATTGTCAATGAAACTGAGGCCGAACAAGTTCAAAAAATATTTTCTACATTTTTAGAACAAAGAACTATTGGCCGGACTATTATTGCTTTAGAGACTCTTGGAATTAAGCCCAAAGGTAAAAAATCAAAAAAGAACCGTCTTATGAATGAAGGCAGATGGACCGTGGACTCGCTCAGCTTTGTCCTTCAAAACAAGTCTTATATTGGAATCAAAGAGGTTAACAAGATCAACAAAAGCAAAGATCCGCATAAGCTGAAAGCTTGGCAGAAGTACACAGAAGTGAAAGCATCATGGCCAGCTATTGTTGATGAAGTGACATTTAGTGAAGTTCAAAAAATTATCCAAGAAAATCGTGAAAAAGAGCGAGCCAGACTTGAAACGTCTGAAGAAAGAGTCTTTCTTGCCGCTCAAGTTTGTAAATGTGGACAATGCGGGCGTGCCCTTGTTGGACAATCTGCCCATGGTAGAAATAAAGTTCATCGCTACTATGTGCATTCAAGTAAAAAGGGCGATGTCATCAATTGCAGCTTTAAAAGAATTCGTGCTGAAAAGATTGAATCAAAGATTGTGGATTATTTGTCAGAAATTTTGGTTTTGGCGGGATATTTTAATAAGGTGAGTGATAATATTAGAAAGGCCATAACGGTTAAGCCAGAAGTAATTAAGGCAGAAAAAAGCCGATTAACCTTGGAATTACAAAAACTGAATACGGCCATAAAAAACACATTCCGTATCCAAGCTGAATTAGATCCACAGTCAGAAGCCATTCGAGTCACTGCCGCTGAACTGAATGATCTTAGCCGCAGAAAAGCATTGATTGAGGCTGAAATAGAAAAAGTTAAGCTCCAAGAAACACAAGAATCTGATGTTGAATCGGCCATAGATGACCTTAAATCACGACTTGAGGCTTTCCGCAGAGGATGGAAAAAATCGACCCCAACTGCACGCAAGGCTTTGATCAAAGATTTGATCTTTGGGATCATCGTTAACCCCAGCAGTGGACTTAGTATCCAGTTTAGATTGTCAGGAAGCTTGAATTCCGATGCCACTACACCCGTAGTCACTATTCCAGAAGAAAATCAAAAGAACGTCATTGATTTATACAATAGAAGACCACAGCACCAGCCACCGGCTGACGCTGGGACCGCCGAAGGCGGTCAGTCTCATAATTTGGGTATTTTTGGTTCGCAAGTTGTAGGATTTGGTAGGGGGTGAGGGACTCGAACCCCCGATCCGCCGGTTATGAGCCGGCTGCTTTAACCAACTAAGCTAACCCCCCAATATATTTTATTTAGAACTATCTCCCTATGTGTCCACGAAAGTTTTAAGCTTACTCGATCGACTGGGATGACGCAACTTACGGAGCGCCTTGGCTTCAATTTGACGGATACGCTCTCTAGTTACGTTAAAATCCTGTCCCACCTCTTCTAGAGTGTGGTCACTTTCTTCACCAATACCAAAACGCATACGCAAAACTTTTTCTTCTCTTGGCGTCAGTGTTGAAAGTACGCGACGACACTGTTCTGCCAAGTTGAGATTGACGATGGCTTCAGCAGGATTGATCACTTTTTTATCTTCAATAAAATCTCCCAAGTGAGAATCTTCTTCCTCACCCACAGGAGTTTCTAGGCTGATTGGTTCTTTAGCAATTTTTAAAACTTTGCGAACCTTGTCCACAGGCATATCCATTTTTTCAGCAATTTCTTCGGGGATAGGTTCACGACCTAGCTCCTGCACTAAATGCCTTGAAGTTCGCACCAACTTATTGATTGTTTCGATCATGTGAACCGGAATACGAATAGTTCGAGCTTGGTCAGCGATGGCTCTTGTTATCGCCTGACGAATCCACCATGTTGCATATGTCGAGAATTTGTATCCACGACGATACTCAAACTTATCCACAGCCTTCATCAAACCGATATTACCTTCTTGAATTAAATCCAAAAACTGTAAGCCACGGTTAGTGTATTTTTTTGCAATGGAAACCACTAAACGCAAGTTAGCCTCAACCAATTCTGCCTTTGCGGCATCGGCTGCGCGTTCACCCTTCCAGATGGCTGTATAAGTTTCTTTGATCCAAGTAAAATTCATTTCGGTTTCTTTTTCTAGGCGATGAAGACGAGTTTCGGCCTCTTGAGCAGAAACCACATAGCCTCTAAACTTATGAAAGCTTAGGCCTGTTTCACGATTCATCCTCGTAAGTTCTTTTTCATTCGTTTCAACAACTTTTAATCTCTCAACCATCGCAGTTGTGTCTTTGGAAAATGTTCTTTCAACACCTTCTTTAATTCGACGGCGCAAACTGCTCATCCGATTCACTAAGTTTTTAAACTTAATCACCACACGGTTAATTGTTTTACGATTAAAGTTAACGCTCTCAAAACTTGTCATCAGTTGAGCATTCATAACTTCTAAAGCTTTTTGTGCCTCTTGCTTTTTAGCCTGAGGACTGTCTTCTTTTCGAAGAACACTAAAATGATCAGCAGCCGCAATTTGATATTCTGTTACTCGACCAATAAGTTCATGAATTTTTTGAATGTACTCTTGTTCATCGTACTGAGTGTCTTCATCTTCCAAACCACGAAAGATCGCCTTAACTTTAATTCGACCCTGATCTAATCGTCGTCCTAAATTAATAATTTCATACGTACCCAGAGGTGATAGTAAGATGGCTCGAACAATTTCTCTTTCGCCATCTTCGATTCGGCGGGCAATTTCAACTTCACCTTCACGAGTTAAAAGTGAAACACTTCCCATTTTTCGCAAATACAAACGAACGGGATCATTCCCTTTAACATCTTCAACTTCTGCTTCATCTTCACCCTCGGCATCCTCTTCTTCAGAGTCAGGATCTGCAAGAAAGTTAGCTGCTTCCTCTTCAGAGCCAGCTTTTTCAGTGTGGTCTGATATCACCACTCCGTTGGCTTCCAGTGCTTGCATAAAAGAATCGAGCACTACTGGAGATTGAATCTCCGCAGGCAATTGCTCATTGATTTCTTCAATGGTTAAAGCACCCTTCTCTTTAGCTACTTTAAGAAATCGAGCAATCTCTTCTTTAATAAGAACTTCTTGCTCGGCCACAGATAATTTTACTTCAGGATCTGCTTTTTTTGTACTTTTCATGCATTCTCCACTTTAACACCTTAAGGTCCCAATCACCGCTCAAAATTATGAGTTCAATTAGAGATTAAGCCAGCGCAACCGATCTTTTTTTAATAAAGATAACTCTTCCCATTTCTCTTGAGATAAATTTTGCTTCAATTCTTGGGCCAACTTATTTATTTTTTGATCTAAATCATGCAGACGCACTTTACGAAAACAGTCTGTCAAAAGCTTTGCCTCCCCCTCTGGATCATCTGAGGGTATTTCTCTAATCAGAGCCGTCAATAGTTCTGGATTTAAAATGTCATTGGTTATTAAAACGAACAAATTATCAAAGGGCAAGGTACTTTGTCCAGAAAGACTCACAGCTTTTTCAAAAACTTTTCTTACCCCCGGGTGACTGAGGAGTTTACTTTCTTCTGCATGCAAAATCTGGTCCCAACGAATGGATTTTGCATTCAAAGCTATCGCTAAGATGAGTAATTCCCACTTAGGCGCACCGGCTAAACTCACTTTTTCACTCTCAAAATGAGTCTCTTCAGACTTCTTTTCACTCAAGATCAATTGACCCTCTTTAGAATGTGCCACGCCCTGGTAATTCGATAAATTTTGTTGAGTTGAGGTGTTAAAACGTGACCCTGAAGGTGACGTTTCTGCAATGGCTCGTTGCATCCAAGATGAGTTAACTCCCAGTCGCTGTGCTAACTCCTGCAAGTATAATGTCTTTAAAGAATTATTCTTCAAATTTACCAAAAGTGAGTTAACCCTCTTAACCATCGACACCTTATCCGAGGGACTTCCTTGAAACCCTTCCATCCAGCGACGCAATATGAGTGTAAATAAATCTGGAGAAGAACTTAACAGTTCTCCCATTTTTGTCTCTCCGTGAGCGAGCAGAAATTCATCGGGGTCCTGCCCCTCTGGTAAAGTTAATCCTTTGGCATACAATCCAGCTTCAAACAAAATAGGAAGACTTCTCTCAGCAGCTGCCTGCCCAGCAGCATCGCCATCAAACAGAACAACTACATTTTGAGTCATTTTAGACAAAATTCGACACTGATCGAGGGTTAAAGCTGTTCCAAGAGGAGCCACCACATTTTTAAATCCCGCCTGATAAAGGGCTATCAAATCCATATAGCCTTCAACAATGATCACTTGATCTTTGCTGCGAATATATCGACTTGAATGTTGCAATCCATAAAGAGTTTTACCTTTATGAAATAGTGGAGACTCCGGGCTATTAATATACTTTGGCTTGCCTTCTCCCAAAATTCGCCCGCCAAAACCAATCACATCGCCCACTTGATTGGTGATGGAAAACATGAGGCGCTCGCGAAATAAATCAAAGTATCCACCCGATTCGCGCCGCTTTAGCAAACCCAATTCTTCAGCCAACGCTAAAGATAGTCCTTGAGATTGAAGCGCCTGAGCTAAACCTTCCCAATCTGCAGTTGCATAGCCAATTTGGAAAGTCTCGATGGACTCCGACTTAAGATAGCGACTATGAGTATATTCTCGAACAAAATGATTCGTTGGAAGTTTTTTATAATTTTCGATAAAATAGCGAGCAGCGGTCTTATTGATTTCTAGAAGTTCCTTTTTTCGCGCGAATTCTTTTTGCTCTTGTGTAATTGTACCCGCGTTTTGAGTGGGCAATGGAATATTAGCTCTATCTGCCAAATACTCTAATGACTCAACAAAGTTCATGCCTTGAAACAATTGAAGGAAAGTAAAAACATTCCCGCCCTTCTTGCATCCAAAGCAGTGAAAGACTTGTTTATCGAGTGAAATATGAAAACTTGGAGTTTTTTCTTTGTGATCCGGGAAGGGGCAACGACCCACTAAATCTTTGCCCGCAGGCTTTAAAAGAGTGTATTGAGAAACAATATCGGCCAACTGTGAGGCCGATACAACCTTATCAATAAACTCTCTTGAATATCTCACTTTAAAACTCCAACAATTGTTTTTGTTTGTCGTTTTATTGAGGAGACAGTGATTTTTTTACTAACTCACTGACCATTTTATTGTCGGCATTTCCTTGTGTACGAACAATAACTTCTTTAATAACTGCACCCATATCTTTCGGTGATTTAGCATTGAGTGCTTGAACAACTTCTTTTACCACTTGCTCTACTTGTGCAGGGTTCAATTGAGCTGGTAATAACTCTTCAAGAATATGTAATTCAGCAGTTTCTTGGTCAACCAAGTCCTGTCTTCCACCTGCTTTATATTGATCAATGGATTCTTTTCGTTGTTTTACTAATTTTTTTATTACTCCAATTACTTCTTCATGAGTAATGGGATTAGGTCTCATATCAATTTCGCGATTTTTTATAGCTGATTGTAAAAAACGAAGCGCATTGAGGCGCACTTGGTTTTTTTCTTTCATCGCTACTTTGATATCGTTCATGATTCTGTCACGAATTTCCATAATAGCGTTCCCCTATTGGTTGGATTAAAGAACTTTCTTAGACAAGGTCAATCAAAGAACCCTCTTGTTTTATCAAGAAGGTTCTTTATTAAATTTCACTTTAAGATTTTACATTTAAAACTTATGCTAATGTAAAATCTTTTCTTTGTTTTTTAGCTAATCTCTTACGAGCTGCCATTGATTTCTTTTTAAGTCGAACACTTGGTTTTTCAAAATGCTCTCTTTTTTTAACTTCAGAAAGTATCCCTGCTTTTTCACAGGACTTTTTGAATCGTCGAAACGCTGATTCAAAACTTTCTCCGTCTTTTACCCTTACTGAGGCCACGGTAATCACCTACCCTTCACTTTAGAATATTTGCATTTTATGCAAAAGAACCGTATATCAAAGACCCTCTCTTTATACAACCGCTAAAAAGGATGGCATTTCACTTTCTTCATGAAAACACAACTAACACAAGATCAAATCGATCTCTATTGGATGAAAAAAGCTTTCTTACTCGCTAAAAAAGCCGCTCAAAAGACCGAAGTTCCAGTCGGTGCTATTATTATAAACACTCAAACAAATATTTTAGTTAGCAAGGCTTACAACTTACGTGAAACTCTTCAATCACCTCTTGCTCATGCCGAATTATTAGCCATTCACCGTGCAGCACTAACTCAAAAAAGCTGGAGACTGACGGGCCACACGCTTTATGTGACTCTAGAACCATGTGCGATGTGCTGCGGAGCCATCCTTCAAAGTCGCATTGATCGCGTGGTCTTTGGTGCCTTTGACAGCAAGGGTGGAGCGACCCAACAGCCACTCTTTCAAAAAACAACTCAATATCAAGGGGCCGTCCTAGAAAAACCTTGTCAAAAATTGCTTAAAGATTTTTTTGTCGATCTTCGCCACAAAAAATCCAAAAAATAAATTAAACTTTTTCAACGAAGAGGGAAAGCCATTCCTCTATAATTATAATGCTCTGGATTCATAGTTTTTAACTAATACCTGACGCGGCTTACTACCGTTAGCGCCACCGATAACGCCCTCTCTCTCCAAAAGTTCAATGAGTCGCGCTGCCCGAGGATATCCAAGTCGATAACGACGCTGAAGTAAAGAAGCACTTACTTCTTTAACTGTCGTAACAAAAGCGACAATTTCATCATACATTTCATCGTAATCTCCATCACCACTTTCAAAACTATCTCCAGAATTACTTGATCCACCGTCTCGCTCCTGGTTGTTTTCTAGTATATTCATGAGCTGCACATCATATTGGGGTTCAGATTGATCACTCCAAAATTTGGCCACTTTATTAATTTCAGCATCAGAAAGCCAAGGGCCGTGATGACGAACTGGCTTGTCCGTTCCTGGTGCTCGAAAGAGCATATCTCCTCGGGCCAAGAGACGCTCTGCCCCTGATTCATCAAGAATAATTCGAGAATCCATTTTGCTGGCCACCTTAAAACTGATACGTCCTGGAATATTTGTTTTAATAAGACCGGTTACAATTTCTTTTCTTGGACTTTGCATACATAACATCAAATGAATTCCACAAGCACGCGCTAATTGAGCAAGCCTGACAACACTTTGCTCTACATTGTCGGAGTCAATTTGCATTAAATCCCCAAACTCTTCCACCACAATCACCAAATATGGTAACTCTTCAAAATAATACTTTTGATTCTTTTTATTCTTATCTTCGAATTCATCATTGGATTTTTTATGCACTTCCTTATCTTCATTCGAAAGCGCTTTCACAGCTTCATTATAAGCCTCCAGACCACGAGCACCAAACTTGGACATCGAACGATAGCGCTTATCCATTTCTTTTACAGCCCAACGAAGTGCCGCGACAGCTTTATGGGTTTCAACAATTGGCGGAAGAAGCAGATGGGGAATTTGACTGAATGCCGCCAGATCCACTTGCTTGGGATCTATGAGAATCATTCGAAGTGATTTAGGAGAGTGTTTAAAAAGTAAAGCAGTGATTGTGGAAACTGTAAAAACTGATTTACCTGACCCTGTGGAGCCAGCCACCAGCAAGTGCGGCATTTTTCTTAGATCGAAAATTTGTGGTTCCCCATTGGTTTGACGTCCCAATGGTATTGGGAGTTTCACGTCTTCTTTCCAAAAAGTTTCTTCAGCGACAAGATCTTTTAAATATACTGTTTCTCTTGTTGAGTTTGAGCTTTCGATTCCAACAACATCACGACCAGGAATAGGAGCGATAATTCGGAGGGACTCACTCGAAAGTGCTATGGCCAAATCATTTTCCATGCTCGTAATATTACTTAATTTTACTTCTGCATTAGGCTTAAACTCAAACATGGTCACCGCTGGGCCAGACTTAACGGCAACAACACTGCCTGTGACATTAAACAATTTTAGTTTTTCAGTAAGTTGCTCTGCTTTTTTCTTTAATTCTTCTTTATCAACTTTAGGACGAGTTGCCGGAGGATCTTCAAGCAAATTAATTTTAGGCATATTCCAGTTTTCAACCTTAATCGGCACCTGCGTTTTCAACACCACTCTTCGCTTTCCCCCAGTGGTGATCGGAGCTGTCAGCGTCGCCTTTTCCTCTCTATCATTTTCTTTGTCTTCTCCCGAAGAGTTTTCATCGGTATTTTTTGCCACCTTATCTTTTACTTTCGAATCTCTGTTTTTTAGCGTGACCGTCTTGATGCTTTTATCAACTACTTCTTTAATTTTATCCTTAATCGATTCTTTAGGACTTTCCTGAATTTTCATTTCAGTTGTTTGTAAACTTACAAAAGTGGCCTCTTTTACTTTATTTGATTTCTCTTTTAAATGTCCGAAATAAAATTTAATTAATTCAAACATTTCTAAAATACTTTTCTGACTGAGTATAACAACTAATGCTAAAAGACTCACCCATAAAAAGATTTTCGAGCCCAGCGGGTTTAATAGTTTTTCCAGTCCTTTAGCAATCAACTCACCAAACAAGCCTCCAATTTCAATTGAATTTTCATACAACTGCATCCCTTTAAAGTGGAGACTCAGCAAACCCGTTAAAACTAAAGCCATTGCTAGAAAGGGAATAATCTGAACTTTTTTGGTTCCATTAAGTTGACCTCTCACGCCTACAAATCCATAAAAACCAAAATACGGAACCCAAGTCCAACTGACTAAACCAAATAAATGAAAAATACTGTCAGACCAAAAACTGCCAATCAAACCACACAAATTCTGCGCCTTAATAAAGGTGAGGTGGTTAAAGGAAGGATCGCTGGGACTATAACTCGATAGAGACAGCAGCGTCACAATGGATGTTAAGAGAAAGCAAATTCCAATAAGATCTGAATAAAATTTTCCGAACCATTTTTTCATATTATTAATCTCTCAAATACCAAGACCAAACTGAAGCACTTTCCAAACCCAACAAGGAAGCCAGACCTAGGTCTATCAAATTATTCAATTTTATATAATCAAATATTATTTATATGCAGCAGCGGCCACCAGACCACACTACGTTTGTTTAGATTTTTAAAAGCCATTTGCCTAATTTCAAATCAGTCCTTCAAGATAAACAAACAAACAAGGAGGATCTATGTCGCGTTTCACAAAAACTTTTAATATAAATATGATTTGTTTATTAGTTCTAATTTTACTGACCCATCCAGCCTTTGGAAGCGTCGGCACAACATCCAATCAAGACGAGCCCTACCCTAACCTAACGACAGAAGAGTCCCTGCAACTTCCAGAATCTCTACTCCACGATATCCCAGTAGGCATAGAAGCCAAACCTCAAACAAATATTTTTCTAGATAAACCTTTGGAATTAGTTGATGGCATTCGAGACCGTTACCCCCAAGTCGATCCCAGTCATAAAATTGCTCCGCGCCCACTGGAGATGGCACTAAGCTACTATCATCAGCTCAAAGACAAATTGAAATCCACGCAGTATCTTGGAGTGATAGATTACCATGAACACAGTACGACTCCTCGCCTTTATCTTATTAATATAAAAACCGGTGAAGTAGAGAATTTATTGGTAGCTCACGGAAATGGCTCTGATCCCCAAAATACAGGTTACGCAACACAATTTTCTAACATTAATAACTCTCATCAAAGCTCCATTGGCGCTTTTATCACAGCAGAAACTTACACCAGCAGCAAAGTCGGTTACGCCCTTAGAATTGATGGAATCGAAAAAACAAACTCTATAATACGTTCCCGCGGTATTGTTATCCACGGCTCTAAATACGTTAAGCCCAACCGAAACCCCATTGGCCGAAGCTGGGGCTGTCCCGCGGTGGATAATACCCTTTCTGAAAAACTTATTAATAAAGTAAAGGGTGGCACTCTCTTTTACGCTTGGTACAATCAATAAGTTCGGTTTGTCGGCCTCGTTTGACCTTTGATTTGACCTTTATGGGCGCAACTGCTATTGGCCACCAAGACCTAAAGTATAAAGATAAAGGTGAGGCCGAGTGTCTATTAAGATCAATGAAATTTTTTACAGTATCCAAGGGGAGTCAACCTTTGTGGGCCTCCCCACTGTATTTGTCAGAACAACGGGTTGCAACCTTCGATGTACCTATTGCGATACAACTTATTCTTATTATGAGGGGACTTATTGGACTTGCGAGGCCATTCTCAATACCATAAAAAGCTATAATACTCCTTATGTATGTATTACGGGGGGCGAGCCCCTCCTTCAGAACTCCGTCCATTCTCTGATGAAAACTCTGTGCGATGAAAATTTTATTGTTTCACTTGAAACCAGTGGCTCTAAATCTTGCTCGACTGTTGATCCTCGCGTGAAAATAATTTTAGATGTTAAAACTCCCGACAGCGGGGCGCCTAACTCCTTTTTAATTGATAACCTCAAGCTGATAAACTCCTCGACTGAATTTAAATTTGTGCTCTGCTCTGAAGGTGATTTTGAATGGAGCGAAAACTTTTGTAATACTCACGATTTATTTTCAAAATACACTGTGCTTTACAGCCCTTCTTTTCAAAAAATGAGTCCTTCTTGGTTGGCTGAAAAAATATTATTTAAAAAGTCAAAGGCTAGATTGCAATTACAGCTTCACAAGTATATTTGGTCCCCTGAAAAACGCGGGGTATAGAAAATAAAATTTTTATTACCTTAACTGTTGCCAAATCAAATTTTCAGACGTAATAGGAATGTCCTATTTTTTAAACAAATAACCAACAAAGGAAGGGACCCTATGTCTGTTAATTTGACGCCCAATATGAACCCAACGACCAACCCAGCTCACCCTGTTGCGCTTTCTGCAGTAAACAATGCAGAAAACCTATTTGTAGCTAATCTTTCTTCGATTAGCCTTGAGGAGCTTGTTAAGCGTCGCTTAGAAGTTCACTTTCAACACCAAGCTGCTGTTGATACTGATGCTGGTGGTTTAAAACTTTATGATGTTGTATTACAACAAGTTGAAAAACCTCTTCTTGAGCTTGCGTTAAGAGCTACTAACGGAAACCAAGTAAAAACAGCTCAAATGCTTGGAATCAACCGTAACACTCTTAAGAAAAAAATTGATTCTTATAAAATCAGAGTTAAGCGCTTAAGCTAAGCTCTAAAGATTCACATTTAATTATTTATTAAAAGCGTATGCCGGTGATAACGTTGTTATCTTACCCATACGCTTTTTTTATTTAGATTCTGCTGAAAAAGGCCGACTTCTTCGTTGAAATAATTTAAATCCCACTCAACGCAGGGGAAAGCTGATGATTCTATTGTGTCTGCGTTAACTTTCACTTATGTAAGAGCGTTGTTGATGCTTTTCGAGCCTTCCGTTAAAATGAAGGAATGTCTTTTGATCCAAAACTACCACCACAAAATATTGAGGCCGAACAAGCCATTCTGGGCGCCCTTCTTTTAGATAAAGAGGCTTGGGACCAAGTTTCGGATCTTATTACTGCAGAAGACTTTTATCGGCCGGCCCATCAAAAGCTCTATAATGCTATCACTCATCTTCAAAGAAATAATTCAGAAGTCGATATTATCACTGTTCCTGATTATTTAAAATCTAAGGGTGAATTTGATCAGGTTGGCTCAGACTACATCATTCAATTAGTTCAAAATACTATTACTACTTCTAACATTGCAGCTTATGCCGGTATTGTTCGTGAAAAAGCTCTCCTTCGAAAACTAATTCAAACTTGCAGTGGCATTATTCAAAAATCTTACAGTCAAGATTTTGAAAATGTTGAAACTTTTATCGATTCTGTTGAAGGCGAGATCTATCGTATCAGCGAAAGCCGCGAATCTACTGGCTTAACAGAAGCCGCTAATATTGTATTTAAAAGCATGGAGAATATCGAAAAGCTTTATCACCAGCAAGCGGATCTCACTGGAATTTCCACGGGCTTTAACCGCCTCGATCAAATGACTTCTGGATTACACCCCGGCGAACTCACGATAATTGCGGCAAGACCTTCTATGGGTAAAACTGCTTTCAGTTTAAATATTGCCCAGCACGCAGCCCTTAGACAAAAAAAGTGTGTCGCTTATTTTTCTGTGGAAATGAGTAAAGAATCCGTCATGATGAGGATCCTTGCCTCTGAAGCCAAAATTAACCTTGGTGATATTCGAAGTGGTCGCGTCCCAGACTCTGCTTGGCCCAAGCTGGTTGCAGCGGCTTCAATGATCAGCGAGGCTCCTTTATTTATTGATGACACCTCTGGCGTAAGCCCTGCCGAAATTCGCGCCCGTTGTCGTCGACTCAAAAAGCAAAGTGGACTCGATATTATTATGATCGACTACTTGCAAATTATGGATTTGAAACAAAAGGTGGAGTCAAGGGAGCGTGCTGTTTCTGAAATTTCTCGTTCTCTCAAGGCACTTGCAAAAGAATTACAGATTCCTGTTATTGCTCTCGCTCAGCTCAATCGTTCGGTCGAAGGCCGTGCTGAAAAGAAGCCGATGCTGTCAGATCTTCGAGAGTCTGGGTCCATCGAGCAAGATGCTGACGTTATCATGATGCTTTATCGTGAAGGTTATTACGACCGTGCCGATGAGGGTAAAGCTGCTCACGCCGAAGTTATCATTGGGAAGCAAAGAAACGGACCCACGGGCTCTGTTGATTTAAAGTGGGAACCTAAGTTTGGTAAATTCTGTGATGCAGATGATGTGCCTCAAGTTCCACCACCACCACCACCGATAGCGCTTCATCCCGCTCACGGCCAAGGGGGCGGAAAACCTAAAAACTTCGCCCCAGGTGCAAATATCTAATTGATTTTTTTATTATGACAAACACATCCCATTAATAAGAAAGAAATTGACATCGTCTATGGCGCTCAATGAAAACACCCTAAACACTTAGGGGGTCCAATGAAAAAATTTCTAGTTTTAGCCATTATGCTTTCGTTCCAATTAAATTTATTTGCTAAAGCTCCAACACAATTAAAAGTTGAATGTACAACTTCCATTGAAAATGAATTTGAAGGTGAAGTTTACCATAAACAAGTCAACAATCTGATTATCTCAGCAGCTAACCCTCAAGCCATTGTCGTCGATGACCCTCGCACAGAATTTGCCAATGATTTTTTCGTTAACTTTACTTACAATTTACCACCCATTCGTGTTCCTTCTGGAAAAAAGGCTCTAACTGTTTCCCTATTTCACAATGAGGAAAATCACTCAACAGGTCTTGGGACAATTCAGCTTCCCTTTGATGCTAAAGAATTTAGTTTAACGGGTTATATTGAACTCAATGGCGAGCCGAAATGGGTCAATGCAAATTGTAAAATGAATACTACTGGTCACTTTTAAAGGATTAAATTCGTTTTTTTATTCAAATCAGGGTGGGCGTCACTTCACCTTGATTTGAAGTTTGCGGTTAACTTTGAATTTTATTTAGTGAATTTTACTTTTGTAAATACTAAGTCGTAGCCACTAGCTGACCACTCGTTATTATCCAGTATTTCGATTCCAGAATCAAATTTTGCATCCAATGCTATAGTTCCATTTTTATACATCAAAACTTGAATGGCTAAAGGCTCACAACTTGTGGTTGTGGAATTACATCCATGCATATTGTAGCGAGCAGGTTGATCGCTGTCTTTTTTGGGCATATTAATTAAATCCAAAAGAATATTTCCATCTTCCCCGCCCATTGGAACATATACTGAGTAGCCATCAAACTTTTCTGTGCTCTCAAAGTATAAATTTCCTTCATATTCAGCATGAAGTTGATTTGAGTTTACAGGAGTAACATTGGAACGTTTAAGAGTTAAAAAAATACTCCCTTCTACAAGACTATGCTTTTCATCTTTATAACGAGCTTTTGTAGCCGACTTTAAGTTGATTTCCTTTTTAAGTTCAGCTTCATTTTTATTTCCAGTAGCAAGAACATTGGATATGTTATTATTTGTTGTAGCACCTGTAGTTGCAGAAGCAGCTAATACTAGTGCTAATAATGAATGGTGGATGTTTTGGTTTTTCATTTCTATCTCCCTCTTAATTGTTTATTTTTAATAATTATTTAACTTTTGCCGAATATAGAGACATTTTTAATAATATCCAATGCTATTAATTTATAAAGTTAATAACATTTTTGTTATATACTGATATTTCTATGAAGTTTAATCCTTATTGCCGAACACTAAATGGGTTAAGTCGTCTATTTTAAAGGCGAAACGCAAAGACACTCTTTGATTTGAACTCTTTACTAATATACAAATAATTTTAATCAAAGTTCCCCCATAGAAGGAGTTAGTATGTCCTCTTATAAATTTTTCATCATTGGGTTTTTACTTTCTGTTGCTGAACTCAGCTTTGCAAGCCAAGGAATTATTAGTTTTTCACCCACTGGCGCTGTTATGAATGTGCAACAAGTAAGGGTTCAGTTTGCAACATCGATGACCCCAATGGGAGATCCTCGTGATAACTCAAAAATATTCGCTGTTAATTGTAATAACCCCGATCATCTAAAGATCGATGAGAGCCAGCCAGAGAAAAATGTCGCAAAGGTTTCTCCACCTGCCTATTCAACTCGATGGGCAGATCCTACTAACTGGGTCCTCGAATTTAAACAACCTTTGCCCGCAGGAATCTCTTGCACTTTTATACTTAAAGACAATGTTAAAGATTTGAAGGGAAATCCCGTCACCACCTCCGAAGAATATAGTTTTTCCACGGGAGGTCCCACTCTTCGCGGGATTTATCCTAAATATGGAGACATTGAGCCCGATCAATACTTTGTCATTCTTGCCGATGGACCGCTTAATCCACAATCCGTGGAGCAGCTCGCTTACTTTGAAGTTGAAGGAATTCCTGGAAAAATTAATGTTCGCGTAAAAGAGGAAAAACTTCGTGATGAGATTATAAAGACAGCCATAAAGCACAATTGGACCTGGAATAATTACCAAGAAATTATCAACATCAATGCTAAAACCCCTCTCTCTAAACTTAAAATGTTTGATCTTTTTTATCTCATTGCTGCCGATCGAAGATTTCCAGAGGGGGCAAAGTTAAATCTGCACTGGCCGAAAGGAATTTTATCCAAGAGTGGCTTACCGACCGTGGAAGCTCAACAATTTGAATTTAGTGTCATCAAGCCATTTGAAGCTCAATTTACTTGCGAGCGTGTCGCTCCCGAGAAGCCCTGCAATCCTATTACTCCCATGAACCTTTACTTTACCCGCTCCGTTGATAAGAAAAGTCTCGTCGGCATAAAAATGGTTTCAAAATCTCAAAAAAACTTAAGCTGGACACCAAAGGAGCTAACTGAAGCTGAGCTTAAAAAAAATAGTAACGAACAATTTATTAACTCCTTGAAATTTTCAGCCCCCTTTCCTGAGTTATCCCAATTTGAAGTGATCTTGCCTCATGGGGTAAAAGATGAATTCGGTCGCCCACTGGCCAATTTTAAAAAGTTTCCACTCACTGTTGGCACCGATGAGTACTCTCCGTTACTAAAATTTTCAGCTCCCTTTGGGATTTTAGAACTGAAAGCGGACCCAATTTTACCTGTCAGTGTCCGCAACATCGAGGACTCGATGGGCATACAACAGCTACAAATCGAAGGTAAGTCGATTAATCTAAACAATCAAAACTCGGTTGCAGAAATCATTCAGTGGTATGAAAAAGTTCTGCAAAAAAATCAAAGAAGTGATTTCTATGCTGATAGAAACACTCCTCTCCTACAGCCTGCTCAAGGATTAAAGTTTCAAATGCCAAAACCTCTTGGCTCTCACGAGTTTGAAGTCGTTGGTATCCCATTAAAGAAACCAGGCCTCTATGTCGTTGAAATGGAAAGTCCACGACTGGGTTTAGCACTTACGGGTCAAGCTCCAATGTATGTTGCGACAGCGGCATTAGTCACTGATATGGCGGTTCATTTTAAAAAAGGTCGCGACTCCTCTTTAATTTGGGTCACTCAATTGTCAAATGCAAAACCCGTCAGTGGCGCGAAAGTTTCACTTCATGACTCTTCTGGAAAAGTCCTTATTAATGGAAAAACTAATAGCGAAGGTATTTTTAAATTTAATTCCGTTCAATACCCTTGTGGATTTAATGCAGAATCAGAACCGTCAAAAGAGGGGCACGAACTTAACGAAAATTGTGACGTTTATGCATTCGCCAAAAAAGATAATGACTTTTCATTTGCATCAAGTCAGTGGAATAAGGGCATAGAATCTTACCGCTTTAAAATAAGCACAGAATATTTGGATCAGCAGTGGGGACCGATTGTCCTTCACTCCGTACTTAATCGCACTGCTGCTCAACCCGGTGAAACCATTGAGATGAAACATCTTCTCCGTGAGCATCATGCAACTGGTTTTACTTTTATGAATGAAAAACGTTTACCAAAAAATGTTTATGTTGTTCACCAAGGAAATAATAAAACTTACACTCTTCCATTTCAATATGATCGATCCACCGGAAGCGCCATCAATCAATTTAAAATTCCTAAAGAGGCTTCACTTGGACGGTATAATATTTATCTTTCCAATAAAGATTCTAAACCTACAACCGAGACTAAAGCATCACCAAGCGATCCATCTTCTGAAAGTGAAATTGGTTCCAGTGACTCTGCTTTTGATTGGACGTCGCAATTGACAGGTTCCTTTGTTGTCAGCGAGTATCGACTTCCTAATATGAAATCCAATATTAAGATTCAAGGGGAACCACTGGTCACTCCCTCAGAAGTGAAGGCGGATCTTTCAGCCCATTACCTTTCTGGAGGGCCAGCGAAAGGATTAAAAGTTAAATTAAGAGCAAGTATTTTACCAAGTTCTTTTACGCCTGATGTTCCTGGCGCTAATTCTTATAATTTTTTTAGCAAGCCTCTCAAGGCAGGTTTTGTTCAAGTAGAGAGTCGTCAATCTAACGAGACTGATTTTTTAAAAGTACAAGACTTAACCTTAAACAGTGATGGCGGTGCTTTAGCCACAATCAAGGGACTTCCTCCAGTTAAAAAAATTGAATTCTTATCCCTGGAAATGGAATACACTGATCCCAATGGAGAAATTCGCACTTCAAGTGCAGGCGCAGCACTATTTCCAGGTGAGACTATTATCGGCTTAAAAACAGATAGCTGGTACTATGAAATAGGTAAATCAAAATTATTTGGTGTTATCACCAACAATTTAGGAAAAACTCTTCCAAATCAACCTTATATTGTTGAAGCCTTTCAATCCAAGTACATCACCCATAGAAAGCGCCTTGTCGGCGGCTTTTACTCTTATGATTCAAAAACTGAAATCAAATCGCTGGGCAAAGTCTGTGAAGGTAAGAGTGATAGTAATGGCCAGTTCCAATGTTCACCCAAAAATTTACCTGCAGGCGACATCTATTTGCAAGCTAAGACCTGGGATTCAAAACAGCGTGCTACATATGCTAATGTCGATGTTAGAATTTACGAAGAAGGCTCCCAAACATGGTGGATTCAAAGTGATAGCGACCGCATCGACATACTGACAGAGAAAACGCGCTATGAACCAGGAGAAAAAGCAAAGCTCATCATTCAGTCTCCCTATCAAACGTCACAAGTGTTGGTCACCGTTGAACGCGAGGGCGTGTTAGATTCGTTTGTCACGGAAGTTCAACGGGATAATCCAGTGGTAGAAGTTCCGATCAAAGAAGAATATGCTCCCAATGTTTTTATTTCGGCAGTTGCAATTCGAGGTCGCGTGGGTGAAACAAAGCCAACAGCTTTAGTTGATCTTTCTAGACCTGGAATGAAAATGGGGCTTACTGAAATCAATGTGGGCTGGAAGGGCCACGAACTTTTAGTTAATCTAAAAACAGATAAATCTAAATATCATACTCGCGAAAAAGCGCAGGTGACAATTCAGGTTAAACCTTCAAACGGAGACAAGCTTCCCAGTGGAGCCGAGGTGGTCGTGGTCGCGGTGGACGAGGCCCTTTTACGACTCAAAGAAAACTCAACCTGGAAAGTTTTAAAAGCCATGATGGGTGGGCGAAGTCTGGCCGTCGAAACAAGTTCAGGACAAAATCAAGTAATCGGTCGAAGGCACTTCGGCGCTAAAGCCAAAGAGCCAGGGGGAAGCGGAGGCAATATGGGCGCAGACCCTCGTGATCTCTTTGATCCCATTTTACTTTGGCAACCACACCTTAAACTTGACTCTTCAGGACAGGGAAAAATTTCGATTCCACTTAATGATTCTTTAACAAATTTTCGTATCGTTGCCGTTGCCACGGCTGGTGCGAATTTATTTGGTGATGGCAGCACCAATATTGAGTCCACAAAAGATCTCATTATCTACTCCGGATTTGCCCCTCATGCGCGTGAAGGTGATCAAATAAAAAATGCTATTACGCTTCGAAACACATCAGCAAAAGCTATGAAAGTGAAACTCTCAGTTACATCTAAAGAAATACTCTCACTGGCAAGTTTACCTGCGGTTGAATTAAACCCCAGCGAAGCCAAAACGATAGACTTGCCGTTGACGGTACCAGACGGAATTACAGAGATTAATTTTCAAATAAAAGCTAAAGATGAAATGAGTGGTGCTGAAGATGCGATGATTGCAAAAGTTAAAATCTCACCGGCTGTTCCAACTCAAGTTTTGCAATCGACTTTATTTCAATTGACTCAAAATCAATCCATACCAGCACAAAAACCCAAAGATGCTCTGCCAGGACGAGGCGGCCTCTCTGTAAGTGCACGCTCAAGTCTGGCGCAAAGTTTTTCTGGTGTGCGCAGTTATATGGAAGATTATCCTTACAGTTGCTTAGAACAACAAATCTCTAGAGCTATCGTGTTGGGTGAAAAATCAAATATTCTTAAGTTACTGGAAAAGCTCCCTTCCTACTTAGACTCACAGGGATTATTAAAGTTTTTCCCCTCACAAGAATGTGGATCTCCTGTGCTCACTCGATACTTCATTAATATTTTATTGGAGAATGAATACACAATTCCTGAAAAATCGCTAACGGCAATGCAAGCAGGTTTAACAAACTCTATCAATGGAAAATATTCTTGCCACTTTTGGTGGGACGATTTTCTCAAAAACGCCTATGCGAGTGAGGAAAAAATTCTTCTCATGGAAAGTTTGTCTCGACTAAAAGCGTTCAATAACTCTATGCTCTCCACCGTTAATATTACGCCGTTACTTTGGAAAACTGAAACTCTCGCAGCCTTTTATCAGTTGCTCAAGCGTGAACCCACTGTTTCCAACCGAGAGGCGCTTTTAAAACAAGTTGATACGACACTTCGTTCGCGTGTTAATTTTCAAGGTAGCCTCATGAATTTACAAAAGGTTGCACATCAAGGAGATGATTGGGAATATCAATGGCGTTTATTTACTTCCTATGACCAAGAAGCCATGAGTGTTTTCAATCATGCTTTGAATGAAAACTCTTGGTCCAATGATGTAGGTCGAATGGCTCGCGGGGTGGTCGCACGACTGCGCATGGGTCACTGGGATACAACGACAGCGAATGCTTGGGGTATCACTACATTTAATTTATTTAGCAAAAAATTTGAAAGCGAGAAAATAACCGGTGAAACACAAGTAAAGTTCCGTGACCTTAAAAGCTCCATTATCTGGTCTCGCACAAACAAAGGTGATTCTCTCGATTTAAACTGGCCGAAAGAGCTCGACGCAAAACCAACTCCTGTTCAAATTTCTCATACAGGAAACGGTAAACCATGGGTTCAAGTCTCCGCCCGCGCAGCCATACCGTTAAAGGCACCATTGGAACTTGGCTATAAAGTTCAAAGAACATTAACCCCAGTTGTTCAGTCTAAACAAAATCAATGGAGTAAGGGTGACGTTGTTAATGTCGAAATTACAGTTACTGCTTTGGCCGATCAAGCTTGGGTTGTGGTACGAGATCCAATACCCGCTGGCGCTTCTCATCTAGGGACTGATTTAGAAGGAACATCTCAACTACTCAACTTTACTCCTAAAAACTTAAAATCTAAGAGCGGTAAAGCTAACCTCAATGCGGTTGATGCATGGCCCACTGAATTTCATGAAAAATCGCAATCACAATTTATTTCTTATGCTTCTTACTTGCCAAGAGGCCGCTATCGTTTGAATTATCGAATTCGATTGAACTCCGCTGGTGACTTCAAGCTTCCACCGACTCACGTTGAGGCGATGTACGCACCTGAAACATTTGGAGAAGCTCCGAACGCCAATTTCAAAGTAGGACCCTAATTAAATGCGTTTGATTGGAGTGATTTTAGTCAGTTTACTCTTGGTTTATACTTGGTCTCATACTTTTATAAAAAGTTTCGACCAAGTTAAACAATCCCACAGACCTTCAGATGTTTGGCTCGTTGATAAAAATAATTTAATGCTCGAATCAGTTCGACAGAGCCAAAACAACCGCAGTCTGGAGTGGGTCTCACTTGTAGATGTTTCTCCTACTTTTGTTAAACTGCTTATTCTCGGCGAAGATCATCGATTTTATCAGCACATTGGAGTAGATGTTTTATCTCTTGTACATTCTCTCTACGATGGACTCCATCGCGGACAATCCTTTCGAGGAGCCAGTACGTTATCAATGCAACTCTCAAGTCTAATGAAGAGCAATGATTTTACACAGAGAAAATCTCTTTGGCAAAAATTCAAACAAATCTTCTCTGCCTTAAAGCTTGAATCAGAATGGAATAAGCAAGAAATCCTTGAAGCGTATTTAAATTTGGTTCCCTTCAGAGGAGAATTAGTTGGTCTGCGAGCGGCCTCTTTAGGTTACTTTAATAAAAATCCCTCTGGTCTCAACGAGTATGAGTCTGCCCTGCTCGTCTCTCTTTTGCGATCACCCAACGCAGCCCCTGCTCTTGTGTCTAAGCGCTCTTGTAATCTTCTTAAAATTTTAAATATCAACGATTGTACTCTGGTCACTCACTTAGCTCAAGATCGATTAAGTAAACCTTACCAGCTCACTCGAAGTCGAGAACTCGTACCAGTTATCTCAGATAAATTTATTGTTAATGATGATCCTCAAAATCCCAATACGACGAATTTAATTAAACAAAAAAGCATTATAAAAACAACTTTGGATCGACGTATTCAAAGTTTGTCGATTAATGCCTTAAAACAACAGATCCAACTTTTAAAAAGCCAAAATGTGCACGACGGCGCAGTCCTCGTTCTCGATGCAACAACAGGAGCGGCTTTAGCTTACGTTGCTAACGGAGGACCTGGTTATACTTCCGCTTTGCAAATTGATGGGATACAATCTTTAAGACAAGTTGGCTCTACGATAAAACCTTTCGTGTATGCTACAGCCTTTGATTTAAAACTGTTAAAACCCAACTCACTTTTAGAAGACTCTCCCGCTGATATTTCTCTCTCTGGAGGGAGAGTTTACCATCCTCGAAACTATGATCAGCTTTTTCGAGGTTTCGTCGGCGTTGGTGAAGCTCTTGCTTCAAGTTTAAATGTGCCTGCAGTTCGTGTTTTAGGTCTCACAGGAGAAGCTCGCGTCCTTGATCACTTGCGCAACCTCGGTTTCTCACATCTTCAGCAAGATGATTACTACGGACCCAGCTTAGCCTTAGGAGCCATTGATGCCTCGCTGTGGGAGCTTACCCATGGTTATCGAAAACTTTTTTCTGACCAATCTCCCTTCAGCTCCAACACCCGCGATATTCTCTATAATATTTTAGCCGCGCCAGAGTATCGCCGTTACACCTTTGGAATGGAAAGTGTCTTGGCTCTCCCCTTTCCTGCTGTTGTTAAAACTGGAACGAGCAAGGACATGAGAGACAACTGGTGCATAGGAGGAACTTCACAATACATTGTTGGAGTTTGGGTGGGGAATTTCAAAGGTGATCCCATGTGGAATGTGAGTGGTATCAGTGGGTCCGCTCCCGTGTGGCGCGAAGTAATGATAGCACTTCACGATCAACTGCAATCCACTCCCACCACGCATTATATTCCTCCTGAAGAGCCCCTCGCCAAACGAACATTGAGTCGCATTCGTTATCCCGCACCAGGCATGCTCGTTGGTTTAGACCCTGACATTCCGCAATCGATACAAAAAATTCCAATTGAAATTGAAAACCCCCAACCTAATCAAAATGTGTTTATTAATAATCACTTGCTCGGTACTGCCAAAGATACGATTGTCGCTCCACTTAAGCTCGGTCGCTTTAAAGTTCAGCTAAAAAATTCAAATAACGAAGTTGTCGATGAAGTGACGTTTCTAGTTCGCTGACCTTTCCGTAAGAATTAGAGCTGATTTGTTCATTTCCTCTTTTACCATCGGACTCTTCTCTTTTTTTCAAATTGCACATTAAAACTTGCCGCCACTTGCAAGCCCATTTATTTTGAATTTATGAAACCACAAATTCGAACCGAACTTTTAGCAGGTTTTACTACATTTTTAACAATGAGTTATATTATTTTCGTCAATCCCATGGTGCTTTCAACTGAGGGCACAGGAATGGCCGCAAGTGGTGTTCTGACCGCCACGGTACTGCTCTGTTTTTTGATGACCATGTTGATGGGACTTTATGCTAAGTTGCCCTTTGCCGTTGCGCCCGGAATGGGACTGAACGCCTTCTTTGCCTACAGCCTGGTTTTGAGTGATCATATCCCTTGGACAACTGCTTTAGGCATGGTGTTTTGGGCTGGTATTTTTTTTCTTTTAATTTCTGCCACACCCCTTCGGGAGAAATTCGCCGAATCTTTGCCTCAAAATCAGAAGATCGGGGCCAGTGTGGGCATCGGACTTTTTCTGATGTTGATTGGATTAAAAAACTCAGGTCTCGTGGTCGCAAACCCAGTGACTATTATCAGTATGGGCAAAATAGAGGGTCCAGTGTTGCTGGCAGTTCTCGGCTTTTTTATCATCTTGGCGTTACAACAGCGTAAAAATCATTTTGCTTTTCTCGCAGGAATTTTTGTCGTCACTACACTTTCAGTTCTTTTGGGTTACTCAAAAGTACCTGAACAATATTTTTCAACTCCGGATTTTCAGAGCGTTTTCTTTAAGCTTGATTTTCTCGGCGCTTTGAAATGGTCTTTATTGCCAGCGATTTTTTCCATGGTTTTCACCGATCTATTTGATTCGATTTCGACATTTATAGGTGTATCGCGAGCAGGGGGTTTGCTCGATTCCGAGGGAAATCCCCAACGTCTTAGTCAGGGTCTGATTGTGGATTCTTTGGCCACCGCGTTTGCAGGCCTGTTCGGTACTTCAGCCGGAACAGCTTACATCGAGAGTGCTGCCGGAATCGAAACCGGAGGTAGATCAGGGCTCAGTGCCGTTTTCACAGCTTTGTTTTTTCTTCCTTGTTTTTTTGTCGCTCCCTTGGTTTCAGTGGTGCCGTCCATCGCAACAGGACCTGTGCTCATTTGCGTGGGACTAAGTATGTTTAAAAATGTGTTTGATTTGAAGATGCAGATTTTTGAAGATTGGCTTCCCGCGGTAATTACTATTCTTATGATCCCATTAACATTTTCAATATCGAAGGGCTTGATGATGGGTTTATTCACTCAATTCGTTCTTTATATTTTAGTCTGTCGCTATCGCGATTTGAATTTTTCAATGATTCTTTTGGGCTTGCTCTCAGGTGCTTACCTGATCACAGCGACTTAACCCTGTGATCGAAGAAATATTCGCACAAGTAAAGACACCGTCAATAACTTTATCAAATGTATGCTTCCGGTGGGCAGGAAAAACTCTGCCTCTCTGGAATCTGAGTGAATTATACCTAAAAGTTCTGGAATTTTTTGAATCTCATCAATGATTATGAAAAACTTTTAGATTTTGAATACTTAAACAATCTATTGACCATACCCAATAAATGGCTGCCATTTATTGGGTATGGTCAAATAAATTATATCCGCTTGTAGTGATACTGGGCAAAAGCTTGAAGGAGTTCACTCTTTTCGCTTAATGCAATCCTGTGTTGAGCCCAGAGGGTTAAATTCTTTGCTTTATAAAATGCTCTGGATTTTTGTCGAATGAGATGAAATTCTCTTCATTGATAAAAATAATTTTAGCCTTCGGATATTTTTTTATGAATTCAGGAAGGCTTTTTGACGATTTATTTTTTTTTGTCTTAACTTCGATAGCAATGAGACGTGACCCTGTTTCTAAAACATAATCCACTTCAAAATCACCATCTCTCCAGTAGAATAAATGAGGATAAACTTGGGCGAGGCGCGCACCAACGGCCGCCTCCAAAACTCTTCCTTCTTCGGCCGCTTGGCCATAAACCAAGCGATCAATTAAGGCCGGACAGAGCGGAATGATTTTAGGTGAAGAACTCCTTAATCGCAGTGGTTGTGGATGGTATTTCGGAATTGATTTAAATAAGTAAGCACCTTCAAATAGTTCAATATAGTACTTTATTAAATCTGTATTCCCCTTTTCCTGAAGTTTTCCTAAGAGTTTCGTATAACTGATTTCACAGGCTGGAAGACCTGAGAGCAAGATAAATGCCTGACGAAACAAAGCTGGATTTCTCACTTGAGCTTGTTGTAAAATGTCTTTCCCAATGACTGTGTCGATGATAGAATTTTGCAGATAAGACTGCCACTTTTTTTCGTTTTTCAATAGTGAGTATGAACCAGGATAACCGCCATATTTTAAATACTCATCTAAAGTTATTTTATGTAATTGATGAGATTGGCTATAATTCCAATGAAAAGTTCGTATCATTTGAAATCGCCCAGTTAAACTTTCTGAAAGTCCACTTTGAATTTTTAACGAACTTGAACCCAACAAAACTAATTTAAATTCGGAGCTCTTTTTTCTCTCTCTATCCCAAAGGGATTTTATATGTGCCGACCAGTCTGGAATTTTTTGAATCTCATCAATAATTAGAAGTGGCTTTTCTCCACTGTCGTTTGCTTTTTGCCACTGGAATGTTAACCAAGTGAGGCTATCTCCTCTAAATTCATCTCCCGAGACCATAAAGTAAGGACCTTTGTAGTTTTTCAAAAAAAGATCTATTCCGGTGGTTTTTCCAACCTGTCTTGGTCCTAAAATAACTTGGATAAAGTTCGGCGATTCATTCAAGTTAGAACTTAATTCATCTAAAAAGGGCAATCGAATGCGAGACTGCTTCACTATACACGCTCCCTTTGGTTATTTTTCCGTGCTGAATTAAAAATAGGATAGCACAGAATTACTAGTCATATCTAGTAAAAATCCTAGAGATGTCTAGTATTTTTACTAGATATGTCTGTTTAACTTACTAGACATTTTGATAGATAAACTCTACATTTTGGTTAGATCGATGCCTCAAGCGGATTCATCATAGAACTGTGCCAAGCAAAAAGCTCTATTCTTTTTGGTCGAAAGGGCCTAGATATTATTTAAGAATTTCTCTAATCGCAAGTTAACATAATATGGAAAATCCAACTGAGTACAGAGAGAGCCGTAGGGAACTTAAAGGAATTCAGAATTGGAAATTTTTCTCGCCATTTCCTCTTGGTATCGTGTCGGAGTGACGCGATCGTTTTCTCCTGCGATAACAAGACAGGGGCAATCGATCTGTGGTAGAATTGAGTTTCCTTCAAAATGCATAAGTTCTTCAAACAATTTTAAAAAAACTTCCAAGTCCATATTAGCAACACCCTTTGCGTACACTTGAATATCTTTTAAACTTGTCAGTTTTAAGTTAAACCCACCTGTAATAGAAGTAAATGGAACTGCCAAAGGACTTTCAATTCCCATTCTCCACAGTGTTTTCCACAATGTGGGGTTTTGTGCATATTGTGCTTTTAGAAAATAATAAAATTTTTCCACAATTCCCATTCCAAACATATCTTTTATGGGATTCGAGGAAAACCCATTAATAAAAGTCATCGATTGAAAAATCTCTGGGTGTGATTGATAACCACTCAAAAGCACTTGTGCACCAAAGCTGTGACCCACAAAATGGGCGCGAGGTACCTTTATATGATCGAGTAAATATTTAAGATCCTTTCCTAAAGCTTCAAGGGAAAGATTTTCTTCGATTAAAGGTCTTTTAGTTTTATGGTGTCCTCGTAAATCAAAAGCAATAGTTCTGTGAGACTTTGAAAAGTAATCTATTTGTAAATTCCAGTGATTTATCAGACAGGCTATGCCATAAACAAAAATTATTGGCTCTCCCTTGCCTCTGGATTCAAAATAAATGGGGAGCCCATCAAAACTTTCAAAAAAACTCAATTTCTTTTCAACCTTACTGTTTTGTACCATTACTTTTGCACCATTGCTCGCTTTTTTAGTTTTCTCACATTATCAAATTCTATGAAGCTCATCTTTAGAGCTTTTTTTCTACCCCTAGGGTAAAAAGTAACAACAAGACTCCTATGAAAACTTGTTTAAACTCTTATTCTAAATCAGTTTCTTTCAAATAATTAATTTTTATAGTGGAGTTTCCAGCTATAATCTGACTTCCCTCTCGAAGTACACTAGTTTGTTGATCTTGACCATTCACTTTGCAAAATTTTGGATGTATTGTTGAAAAAAGAATCTCACCTTCACTGCCTGGGGTCAGTGTAAAAAGTATTCCTGGAAAGGGCGGGTAGTCGACAGGAAACTCTAGAGATAGAGGTCCAAAGTCTCTTGGCCCCCACGAAATTACGTATTCATCATCAGCATGCGGGCCACTTTCAACTTTTAAATGCAAAGGATTTTTAAATAACTTAAAACTTGGTGGATTTAATTTTACATCACTCATGAGTTCCGGTTGACTCATTAAGTTTTCCAATTCATTTAAAAGTAATTTTTTAGGTGTTTCAATCTCAAAGGCTTTTGAAAGTTGCGTTTGAGTTTTTGTTTGCTCATCCACTAAACTTTCTTCAACCTTTTGTTCATTTTGTCGAACGAGCAATGGATCTAGAGCCCCCATTAATGGCTCCACACTACTTTTTACACCCAAAAAGGCATTTCCAATTTGGATAACCATTCCCTTTTGAAGCAAAACTTTTTTAAAGGTCTGACCACCAGCTCTCATTTCATAAACTGCATTTGTACAAACCAGTACAAAACGATCTTCTTGATCCAACATCACTTGTGAGTGGAGGGGAGGGACTGACGGGTCCACGAGCTGCAAATCATAATCACCCGATCCCACTCGCAGGCCAGGTCTTACTCGATAGGCCATCCCTTTATTTGGTCCACTGACAATTTCAAGATAAGTATACATAACTACATCGTATTTATAAAACTCTCAATCCGCAAAATGTTCCTCAATGGAGAACAAAATCTGGTTGAAATGCGGGCCTTATTCTTGCGCCACTATGCTCATAATTAATTAAATTCAACTCTTCACACTTTGGTAGGGGAGGCTCTTAATAAACAGTAACATTCCACCAAATATCGATCACAAACGAAAGCAATCTAACCCCAGTGCATAAGTCTCTTCGGGTCTAGAAGGAGCAATCAAGTTCGTGCTCTTCTTAATAAAACTGGTCACCATAGATTTGAGTTCAAGGAAATCGTCTTTAGACGTGGTGAACACCGCTGAATAGTGAATGGCCTCTTCATCGCCATCTCTGAGATTATTGAGGGCCTGATCTCGCCAGTGAGCATGATGCATTTCAATTAAATGAGAATCGCTTTTCAAGTTGATTTTGCAACGGGGTTGAGTATTCATTAAGTGTCGTAGGAGAGCCTAGGGAGCAATTTTAGTCACCTCACTCTTATAGCAACCAATTAAAAATAGAAATAACCAATAAATGCAAATAATTTTCTTCATTCCGGGGTGAGCGTGCAATTTCATGCTTTTAATTACAGACATCTAAATCTTTACCGCAAGAAATGTGGGTTCGCGCAAAAGCGCTTTTGACGATCATGCACGGAACAAGTGAATTGAATGATTTGAAAATTAAAGGTCAGCCTCCGAATGTACGATTACACAAACTAAAAGGTGATCGAAAAGATGAGTGGGGTATTACAATCAAGCTACCTTGGTGTATCACCTTTAAATTCAAGAATGGTGAATTCTTGAATTTAAAAATTGAAAACTATCACAAAGGATAATTTATGATTAAAAATCCAAAACCTATGCATCCAGGTATTGTGTTAAATGAAATCTACATGAAAGAGATGGGACTTAACCAATCTCAATTAGCAGAAAAATGCAAATGTTCCCCTCGTAAAATTAACGAGATTGTGAATGGCAAGAGATCGATCTCTCCAGATTTTGCACTTAAGCTTGAGCAAGTTTTAGGAACGACAGCTGAGATGTGGGTTCGCATTCAAGCAGAGTATGATCTTTGGGTTGCTAGGAAAAAAGCAGCTTAAGAATGGCTGATTTAATAACCTCCATCTTAGTTTCATTTATCTAGAGTCAATACGTAAAAAAATTTTATTTAAAATACTCTCCTTCATCGTCTGTATGTTCTAAAAACAAATTGATTGCTTCTGCCTGCTCTAATGAAAAATCTGTTAATCCTTTAAGGACCTATGAAACAAACGTGGTGTGAACTGGAATTGCTGCCGCTAATTTCTTTCTTAGCCCGGTTCTTGTACCTTCAGGACCTAGCCGATATTCTAAATATTCACGGTAATGAGTAAATTCCCATATTCGCATATTAAGTACTTTCAATAAGTTACGCACTATTTTAGTAAAACTCTACTTATAGTTAATTATTTTATAAAATTAATCTAGATCTGGTGAGTCACTTCGCTTAAAACACAGGCAAATAAGGCAATCATGCCTTCTAACAATAAGAGGTTACAAATGAAAGCATTAACAACACTTTTTACTTTTGCAGTCGTATTAGCCATAAAAGCTCAAGCCTGCACTGTCGAGATCGATGGAAAAACTATTGAGCCTAAGACTCTTTTTCTAGGATCTTCAACCATTGCCAATGAAAATAATAAATCTGTTCTTATTTCTTGCGGAAAATTTGAAGGTTCTGCCTCTGGATTTGACCGAATGGTCGAATTAAACCAAGAACAGTGTATAATCATATCGAATAATTACCAAACGAAGGTTTTCAAGTGTCAATAGTATCACTTGATATACGTGAAGCTGATTTCATCTTCGTGCTTGTTCTATAAGAAATAGCGTGGTAGAGCTTTCGGACCAAAAAAATAAGTCCTTGCTCCTCAAATCATGACGAGGGGCTGGCTAAACCGAAAGGATATACATGAGCACAATGGAGCAAAAGCGTCATTATGAGGTTGTCATTCTTATGCATCCCGATGCCAACTCAGAAGATCAAAAAGAGCTTTTCAAAAAAAATAAAGGGATTATCGAGCAGTTTGGGGGCTCCATTTTTTCCCTCGACACCTGGGGAAAGAGAACTCTAGCCAATCAAATTGGAAAAAGTAGAAAAGCTGTCTATTTTCACTCAGCCTTTGAAGCAAAACCAGCAGCAATTGCCGAAGTTGAGCGTACCATGAGAAACAATGACAAAGTTTTACGCTTCATGCACACTCGCTTAGATGAGCGTGTTTCCTTAGCTAAATATATGGAAACCTTCAAAAAAGCCCTTGTAGAAAGTGCTAACAAAGAAAAGGAAAAGGAAGCAAAAATTCAGGCTCGAAGAGCGGCCATGTCTTCAGGTTCCGGTGAAGGTTCATCCAGAAGATAAAGGACGATTTCTGTGAGTAAATTCAAGGGGAATTTAAAATTGGGATTAATGGTGATTTTGAGCATTGTCGGCTCAATTCTTCCGTTCGTCTTGGTTGCACCAGTAATTCGAGTGGCCTATTCAAACTATTCGAGACGCGCCTTTTGGATTTCTTACAGTTTAGGATTTTTATCTTTAATCTTAATAAAGCAAATTCCCATTGCCATCAGTTTGATGAGTATCACACTGATGATTGGTGTTTTCTCTGAAGTTTATAGTCGTAATCAACGAATGTTTATAGCCAGTTTCACTGCACTAATAGTAAGTGCAACAACTACGATTGTTGCTACTCAGCAGTGGCTTGTCGCAAATGGAACAACTTTGGCTATCCGCCTGAATGAGCAAGTTCAACTAGTGATCAAACAAGCCCAGCAAATGAATCCGCAGATGAGTGCTTTGAGCAAACTAGATCCTAATTATTTAGTTGGTCAGGCACCATCTGTTTTAGCTGGGTTACTTCTAATGAGCTTAGCGCTTGCTTTAATTTTAGAGCATGCCGTTTCAAGGCTTCTAAAATTTTCTGAAGAAAACAGAGTGGCGATGAATTTATTGGGTTTTCGCTTACCCGATGAGTTCATTTGGATAGCAATGATTTCATTTTTACTCAGCTTTCTCGATATTGGAAATAAAACTATTACTATGGTGTCCACAAATATTGTGAACGTCATGGTGGTGCTCTATTTTTTCCAAGGAATTGCTGTTGTAGAAGCTTTTTTTACTGTTTTGAGATTGGGTTTTTTCGTTCGCTTTATTACGTATGTTGTATTTTTAGTGCAGCTCTTCTTTTTAGTGGCTGCCATTGGAGTTATTGATTTCTGGGTTGAATTTCGAAAGCGATTTATTCGTATTCGTTTAAACCCTTAAAATTTTAGGAGATATTATAATGAAAGTCATTTTGCAAAAAGATGTTAAAAATTTAGGAAAAGTTGGTGATCTTATTAGTGTTGCTGATGGTTATGCTAGAAACTTCTTGTTTCCACGCAAATTAGCACAAGAAGCAACAGAAAAACGTGTTAGTGAATGGGAACATTTAAAGAGAGTTGCAGAAATTCATAAAAAGAAAGCCCATGCTGAAAGAGAAGCTCTTTTAGCAAAAATGAAGGGTGTTTCTGTTACTTTAAAGGCAGCAGCCGGTGAAAGCGATAAGCTTTTTGGTACTATAACCACTACAGAAATTTCTAAGGAGTTGGAAAAAATTGGATTTTCTATTGATCGTAGAGATATCCACTTGGATGAGCCCATTAAAATTCTTGGTCAACACAAAGCCACTATTAAATTAGGAGAAGGCTTACACAGTGATATCCAAGTCACAGTTGAAAGAGCATAATTTAACTCTTTAATTTGTCCACAAGCATAATATTCAAGAAGGCGCAGAATTCAAAACTGCGCCTTTTCTTTTTCAGAAGCACTCTTATCGGAGTTACCAAATAGATTCTTCTGAAAAAGAGCCTAATTCAAGGCGAAAAAGGTTTAAATCGAACGAGGTGTAGTTCCCCTCTAACCCTATATCACATTTTTACTCAAAAAGTCTGTGCTTGAATCGGGTGCTTCTCGATAGGCGTAGATAAGTAAGGTGGAGAGGCAACTTCGGGAAGCTTTGCCTCGTCAAACAAAAGAGCAATTTAGGAATGTGCTAGATTATAACCAATGGACATGTAAATTAATTTTTCATGGCATCCTT
>CAZTDX010000030.1:0-40421 GCA_964612425.1 uncultured Pseudobdellovibrionaceae bacterium | reverse complement strand
GCGTAGTTCCCCTACGTTGAGAGAGATTTAAACTTTTTCAACGAAGAAGTAGGCCTTTTTCAGCGGAATCTAGTTAGAGCATTTGAATGGGATCAATATCCACCTGCACCTTAACTTGCGGGAGAATCCATTTACGATCTCCAATCACCTGGCGAACAAAGGCGTTAATTAATTGTGCCTTCTCTCCCTTAATTAAAACTTGGTATCTATGCTGATTTCGAAGTCGCGCTAAAGGGTACTCACTAGGTCCTAAAACCTGTAAATCAGAGTAGGCCGAATATCTCTTCTTTAACTCATTGGCTCGCCCAGCAACTTGATCTGCCACAATGTGAACCTTTTCTAGATTTCCGCTCGCAATACGAATCACGGCAATTTTTCCAAAAGGAGGATAGAGCAACTCTTCTCTATTTTTTAACTCTTCAGCCGCAAATTTTTCAAATTCATTTTGTCGAGCAAACTGGATCGCAGGGTGCTGTGGATTAAATGTTTGAATAATGACTTTTCCCGGCAACTCTCCGGGTTGAACATGCCGACCTGCTCGACCACTCACCTGTGTGAGAATTTGAAAACCACGTTCTGCCGCTCTAAAATCTGGCATATGCAATCCCACATCAGCATTGACAACTCCCACTAAGTTTAGATTCGGAAAATCTAAACCCTTCGCAATCATTTGTGTCCCAATAAGTACATCAATCTCTCCATTTTCCATTCTTGCCACTAAGCTCTCAATGTCTTCACGAGATGTGATCTCATCACGATCAGCTCTTGATAATCTTTTTTCTGGGAATAGCTCTTGTAAATCCTGCTCAATCTGCTCGGTGCCTATCCCCAAAGAGATAAACTCACTTTGTTGACAACTTGAACAAGTGGGATTGAGATTTTGATGATATTCACAATAATGGCAAACAAGATGAGTTTTTCCATGCAATGTTAAACTAATATCACAGTTGGGGCACTCAAGTACAAACCCACATCCAGGGCATTGAACAACATTTGCAAATCCGCGACGATTTAAAAAAATGGCCACTTGTTTCTTTTGTTCAAGTTGAAGAGATATTTCCTTAAAAAGTTCTTCCGATAACCACTGCGGCAGAGAAGAAGGTTTTTCCTTTCTTCGAAGTCGCTGCACTTTTAAATCAATCACTTCGACATCTGGCATAGAGCGATCGGCAACTCGCTTACTTAAGCGATGGAGATGATACCGTCCTTGAAGAGCATTGTTCCAGCTCTCTAAAGATGGAGTTGCCGATCCTAATAAAATGGGAATATTTTTAAGATGAGCTAATTTAATCGCTGCATCTCGCGCATGGTATTTAAGATAATCATCTTGCTTAAAGCTCGGTTCATGTTCTTCATCTACAATAATAGCACCTAAGTTGGGTATGGGGCAAAACAGTGCTGACCTCGCACCAATTAAAATTTGTTTATTCCCTTCTACCATTTGCCACCACTGATTAGTTTTTTCTCTTGGTGTCAGATGAGAATGAATAGTTGCAACGCGCTCACCGAAGCGAGCTGTAAATCGATTGAGTAGCTGCGGAGTTAAAGAAATTTCTGGAACAATTACAAGGCCGCACTTCCCTTGTTTGAGCAAGTGATCTAAAATGTGCATATACACTTCTGTCTTACCCGATCCCGTAACACCAAAAATTAAATGCGCACCAAAACCAGTGCTTGCGCAAACGGAATTAACTACCTCTAATTGCTCAGCCGAGAGTTCAGGTGGAGTGTCTGCCATCATTAATTTTACAGGTTCTGACTTTTTTGATTTTCTCTTAACAGTTGTTTTTTCAAGGGGTGGTAGAACGGAGGCAGTAATTTCACCAATCGGATAAACATAGTACTCCGCCAACCATTCCAACCATTTTAAAAACTCATCACTGAGTATGGGAAGGTCTGGAAGGATTTCCTGTATACTTTTGACTTCAAACTCTCCCTCAACATGATTTGTTTGTTTAATTAAAACTCCTTGAACGGAGCGGCTTCCAAGAGGGACTTTCACCCATAGGCCTCGCTTCAGTTGTTCGATAACATCCTGACTTAAATCCATAATAGAATAAGTCAGTGGACTACTCAGGGGAGCATCAACTGCAACTTGCCAATAAATATCTTCATTTTTATCATTCATGGGATTCAATCATATTAATTTAACGAAACTTTTGATAAAAATCTTCCACTAAATATTTTCCAATGTGTCGATCAAACTCCGTCGTTCGAATATCCGACTTTTTTTGAAAAATCTGGCGAAGATTCGCATCCGCTAATTTAGCGCTAACCACTGAAACCTGAGCCCTTGCTACTGGCTGCCCCCACTGCATCTCAATGGATTTATACCAACGAGCTCCCTTGGAAAAGGTGGTTAGTTTATCCACGCGAAATTCAGAGCCGGAGGAGTTTCTTAATTTGAGAATATGAAATAGATCTTGCTCGATCCAAATCCCCGGCGACGGAGTGGTCCCATTGGGAGATTCACCGATGATATAGGCGACCTTCCCACCGATACGACCTAAACGGGTATTAGATTCAGGTTGAAATTGATACCCGCTATTTCCAGGCAATTTTTTAAAATTTTCTGATTGATATATTTCATTATTTACAATGCCCTCTTGAATCAAGTAGCGCTTAAAATTCTCAGCATTTTTAATAAAAAATCCTTTTTCAAAAAGTGGGTGCTTGAGCCGAACAACTTGCGTGGCCCCTGATATGGTGGTGGTTTTTTGATTTTCACTGTAATTATTTTGAAAAAAGATTTGTTCACTTAGCTCTTTATCCCCTTTTACAATTAACTTTATGCTATTTTCATTTTCAATCAACCACTGCTCTTTTAAATACATATTCGTACTCCCAGAGCTAATATGTACCTGTTGCTCAATGTAAAGTGGTGCTTTAAGAGCATTTTCTGCCACCTTATCGATCATCATTTTAGAGCTTGGTATATAGGCGTATGCCACACAATTAAATAAACTTAAGATCAGCAAACTTCGAAATGCTTTGTTTTGAAAAAATTTAATTAATAAACATATAATATTCATAAATAGATCCTATTGATTAATTCGATGGTAAATTTCTTTTATAAAGGCCCGAACATCTGGCCCAAGCTGCGGATGCAAAATAGACAACTCTACATTGGCTTTCAAAAAGCCCAGAGGGTCACCGGCGTCAAAGCGGCGACTCTTCACTGGAACAGCATGAATTCCAAGCGTAGGGAGCATTTGTGCCATGGCATCGGTGAGTTGAATTTCTCCGTTCTTTCCAGCACGGGTGTTTTCTAAAAACTGAAAAAGTCGTGCATCAAAAGTGTAGCGACCAGGGAGCGCCCATCGAGACGTCGTCTCTTTTGGACTTGGTTTCTCAATTAAATTTTTAACCTGAAACTCCTTATTAGGGGAATTTTTTGTAGTATCAATTTCCGCTATTCCATATTTAGACACATCCGCATCTGCAACCGGCATGACGGCAATCGTTGAAACTTGAGTCTTCGAAAAACTGTCCGTTAGTTGTTTTGTCACATTGGGTTCACCTGGATTTTGCAACATCACTTCATCTCCAAGCAAAACGGCAAAGGGCTCATGTCCAATGATGGGTTTACTGCAAAGAACAGCATGTCCTAGCCCCAACGGCTGCTTCTGTCTAATACTAATAATATTAGCCATGTTTTTAATTCGATTGAGGCGCTCTAAAACTTCTGTTTTTCCATCTCGAGCTAATTTATCTTCAAGTTCGTAAGAAACATCAAAGAAATCTTCAATAGCAACTTTTCCACGCCCTTGTATCAGTACGATATCCTCGATTCCAGCAAGGACGGCTTCTTCAACGACGTAGAATATAGCTGGTGAGTCAACTAGTGTTAACATCTCTTTGGGGATACTCTTTGTTGCTGGCAAAAACCGTGTCCCTAATCCTGCCGCTGGAATAATGGCTTTCGTAATTTTATTAGACACGCAAACTCTCCTCTAATTCATGCTATCATTTCAAATTGAGTCAATTTATACTTTTTCAGCTGATTTATTTAAAAGAGGAGTTAGAATTAAGTAAAGCAAAAAATTTATGAATATCGTCATGGGCTTATAGTGGGGAAACATGAAAATAAATGGTAGGTTTGCTGGAATTAGTGTTTTACTCTTAATACTTGTAATTTTAACAAGCTTTCAAAATTGTGGCACACAGGATTATTCAAACACAATGACCGCCCCCTCTGGTACCGTCGTCGACCTTAGCAATGCAGATCAAATACCATTTGCCTACGACTTCGTGGCCAATCAAATTTCATACATGAGTTGTAGTCGTACTAATGATTCAAAGGATGGCGTCAGTGCCATAGCAACTTCACTCGATAATTCCAATACCTTTTACACTTTTAAAGTTGGAGCCTATGACACAGCAGGATTAACCCTTCGATCGGATTTTATCAATTTTGTTAAATCCACCTATTCATTCAAAGGCACTCTCGATGATCAAAAAATTAAAGACGCACTCACGTTTGGAACAGCTCATAAAAATGCCGCTTTACAATTATCAGTTCGTGACACTACCCCAATCGCAGCAGCTCTTTTTTCACCCAGTGCCCTTTCAGGTTCTCCTGATAAAATAAATAAACCTACCGACTACAACCTCTTTCCTTACAATCGATATATTGCCTCAACAGAATTTCAATCTCAATTAATTGATTTATTTAAAAACCCCACAAGAAGACTAACAACACTTGGAACTGGAGCTGTTCCCTACAAGCTTGAATCAGCACTCCACTATGAAAAATTACCCAATTATACCGAGTATGGCTCCCAACAAATCCGAAATTTTATTGAAAGTAATAGTCAAATAAAATACCTTTCCGTAACTTACTCTGAAGATCCAGGAGAAGGAGGAGCTAGCACATCTCCAGAGTATTTAGCTCGCAGTGCTAACTCAGAACTATCTAGTAATTTAGCATGGGGCACTGGTTATCAATTGAAGTTCACTACTCCCAGCTTATATCCATTTGGCCGATCTCAGAAGAATAATGTCTTGGACAAAATACAAGAAGTGAATCTCTCCTTGATTAAGCAACCCACCACTCCAGGATGGACTTGTCCTTCCAACTTAAGATACATCATTGTGTCGCCGAAAGATATTTCCGATACCGGTAGATATCCCTGTAAAGAAACAGATTATACAAATTTAAGTTCAGCAGACCAGAAACAATACAATATTCTTCGTCGCCACCTACCATTAGATCAGTGGGGAATTGATGTTACAAGTCAGTGTATTTATCCCAAACAACCCAGTGCTGATTGTTATGGGGGCTCCAACATAAAACCCATTGATTACTCGCAAAACACCTCCGCACCTTGTGGATTCGATCCAGGGTCAAACAAATATCTCGATACTATTTGCGCTGAGTTTCTTAGCATTTGCGTCCGAAACTAAAGTAATGATGGAAATATTGCATTCAAAATAGATTTCTTTAATATAGAATGAATGAAATCCTTAAAAGTTATTAATGACTACTCTTGTTCTAAAAATAAATTTAATTTATTTATTACTTTTTTCTTTTTAAACTCCTTCATTCTTGGCTGGAGTCAGGATGGAAACGCCCTTTCCTCCTCTTATTCACCAGGCGCAATTTCTGGGGCCTTGGCTGGAGCCGGTAATTCCTCCGTGGATATCGGGGAAAGTTATATTATCAATCCTGCAACCGTAGCCCACCTTCGAGGAGCCGCCATCACCATGGGCAACAGTTCCTATCAAGATTCAGACAAAGATGCTAAAAAAATTCAAAGTGGGGGTTGGCATTTCAGCCTCAATGAATTTGGCGAAGATTCCATTTTTGCGACGTCCATTTATGTGAGTAAAGGTGATAGTCGCGACCGCTCTTCCTTATACACCAATCAAAGCTTTAATGATGTCTGGCTCACCATTGGAAATTTTGTAATGCCCAATTTGAGTGCAGGCCTTAGTTATCGAATCCATGATACTCTAACCACTTTTAAAAAGTACCAAGAACAAGGAATTGGAGTTGGTTTTTTATGGAATCCCGTGGACTCTTTGGGCGTTGGCTTTAGTATGCAAAATTTAGTACCCATTGGAAAACGCGAGATACCAAATGAACTTACCCTAGGAACTCACAATGGAATAGGGATTCTCTATATATATGATCAATACCTCCGTATTCGAATGGATTACTCTAAAATCATCCACAAGCTTGATTCCCAATCATCAACAGAATGGGCTTTTGGACTTGAAAATGCTATAAATAGTTGGATTTTAACAAGAATTGGAATCTCACAGTCTCTTTCAGAAACCCAAGAAAAAACCCAAAAATGGACATTCGGAATGGGTTTTTCTGGTCCACGCTTTGGAATTCACTATGCCTTCCAGCAATACAAGCTCTCTCAAAATGGGCAAGAGCACGGGGTTGACTTAGTAATTCCGTTTTGATAGCTATCATCTTTCTGTTTTAAATTTAAAAAACTTTCAATTTTAAATAAAAAAGTGGGTGATATTATGGCTTCAAAATCAATTGCAACTAACACTAAGCGCAGCAACAGAGACCGCAGCATGGGTAAAAAAAGAAAAGCTTCCCTTAGAGCTAACGGCACAACAAAAAAGCCTGCTGTTCTTTTTGGCGACGAAAAGCAAAAGTAACCATCTATAATTTAATTCGTATACTTTTCAACAGCTGCGAACTTAAAACCGTAGAGTGTTAAAATCGCAGCGAATTAGCCTTATGTTAATAAGGTTATGCTCCCTGGGCAATTCCCTCAGGAATTTTGCCCTCTTCGATGGCTTTAGAAATTTTAAGATGCTCAGGATGACCAATCACATCTTTGATCTCTGACCAAGGTAGCAGATCGATGGTTATGATCGCTTCTCGCTTTAACTTTGAAATTCTCTGATATGAATCTTCAATTCTTAACATCGAAATTCGCCCCTCACCTACAGCTTTTTCAATAGCTACGAGAGCACGAGGAGGAACTTCCGGATTATTGCAATAAAGCAGAAGATCATTTCCAGCTTCGATTGCTCTTACAGCAATCTCCTCTTCAGTATAATTTTTAGTAAGGGCTTTCATATCTAGATCATCCGTGACAATCAAACCTCGATATCGAAGCTCATCACGTAAAAGTTTATTCATAGTTGGAGAGAGTGACGCCGGATTTTGTGGATCAATATTTTTATAAAGTATATGGGACATCATAACAAGCTCCACTCGCGAACGAATGGCCTTGCGAAAAGGCACTAACTCAATAGAGTTTAACCTCTCCAATGTTGCCTCCTCTACAGGGAGTTCGTCATGACTATCAACTACCGTATTACCATGACCTGGAAAATGCTTTGCACAAGTGATTATTTCCGACTTCATATACCCTCTTATGAGGGCCGAAGACATTTTTGCTACATTCTCTGGATCTGAAGAGAGTGAGCGATCTCCAATAGCCGCATTAGTAGGATTAGTTAACACATCCACACAGGGAGCGAAGTCGAGATTTATTCCTACGGCTCGCATCTCTTTTCCCATAAACATGGCCATATTAAAGGCAAGCGAGGGAGAATCAAGCTCTCCCAGTTTTCGAAGAGAAGGCCACTTTGTGAAAGGTTCTTTGAACCTAGCCACTCGACCACCCTCCATATCAATGGAAATAAAAAATGGCGTTTTAAATTTTGTTTTATGACGAAGACTTTGAATAGTCGAGCAGAGGTGATGAACTTGCGCAGGAGCTTGAACATTTCTTCCCATTAAAATAACACCGCCAATGTTATTATTCATGAGGAACAACTCTTCCGACTCCGTTAACTCTGGCCCGCTCAATCCTATAATAAAAAGCTGTCCAATCTTTTCTCTCAAAGTCACGTAGCCTCCAAAATTATTTTGGTTTAGTTTGAATTTGTAAATTTTTACGAGTTCCTTTTTTTCCCAACTCGTTGGGCGCCGGCGGCGTCTGAACTTCCAATCCTTTTACAGCCTCAGGTTTTTTAATGGTAACCCCAGTAGCTGGCGGGGCACTGACTAGAGCATTTACTTTTCCCTCTGGAATGGACCCAAAGAGTAATTTCAAATTTTCTGCGCTAACCGTGAGAGTCCCCATGGCCGAGGCAGGTTCTGTTGCTAGCTCTAAGGCCAGTTCCTTTTGAGGTGCTGTGGTATAAAGCATTTCACCTTTTTCTGTCGTGAGAGAAACAAATTGTGCCTCTTTATAAGTATTAACAATTTTAAAAACATGTAGATTTTTGTACGTTTCCTCAGATTTAACTTCAGCTGAACCTTTATAAATTTCACCGTCTTCTTCTGCTACAGCCTGATAATCATAATTTGTTGAGGTCTTTAAACCTTGAGGATTCTTTAAAATAACATAGGCCAAAAAAGAGCTAAAAAAAGTTCCCTTTGGGAGATCCCTTTCTTTATTTATTGTTTTACCATTTTCTGTAATTTTTAGTTTTAATTTTAAATTGGTTTTTCCTTTTTCAACTTGAGCTTCGATGGTTTTTGTTTTTTTAGGTTCTATGTAATTGTAAACATAACTGACAGGCTCGAGGGCTTCATTGGAATAAGCTTTTAAACTTTCTGTAATATTACCTGCGACTTCGTTGTATTTATTTAAACTGGTAGAAATGAAATTCTTTTTAGCGGTATCATACTCATACCTTTGTACCGTAAAACCAATAAAATTACCCGCCAATGTGATTTTAGAATAGCCTTCAAATAACACCTGAGCCTGACTTCGATCCACCCAAAATGCTATGATTAAGATGACTATTGATAAATAAATTCCAGTTATAAAATTTTTCATCTTCATAGTATGACTCCCTATAAAAACTCAGTCAAAGAGCTTCTTGCTGGCCTTGCATTAAATTAAGATCAAATTCATTATAAAGCTATGACAGACGGTTGTAAAATCGAAACCCAGACTAAAGTTAGAGAAAGGCGCAATGACCTGACAAAGTCGTCAGGGCAAGTCTCCATTTTTTTGGTTTTTCTTTTTCAAGTACTTTTTGTTTTCTTTGCCATGATAGTGAATGTCGGATTGTTGGTTTACTATAAAATTAATTTACAAAACTCAGTTGATTTAGCGGCCTACTATGCGGCCATGAAACAAGCAGAAATGCTTAACACCATTGGACACATTAACTATCAAATACATCAGAGCTGGAAACTTCTTGTCTTTCGCTCTACCATTTTAGGGAGCTTAGGACCTGACTCACATCCCGCAAGGCCTCATCCTCCTGGAACTGATAATTTCAATCCACCACCACCAGAGGGACCTTATCTGACCTCCGATGGAGTGCCAGGGTTCCCCGTATTTTGCATCACGATTTCCGACATTTTTGCCAACACTCTTGGAACAGATTCTTCCAACATCATCAACGCCGACGATAACCAGTGCCGAAACGATAAAGATCACCCCCTCAGTGGATTTAAAATTCCTGACGTGATTTGGGCGCTCCCTGGTTATAATGAAAAAATTAGAGATGCCTCCATTGCCCTTCAAGATAAATTCCTCTCTGAATTCTCAAGTGGGGGGATCAGAAATTTTGTGACTCAAGCAGCATTCTTAATTCAATTTAGAGCAGACAGTCTCAATCGCAGAAAACTTATAGCAGTTCTTGCCAATAGCATGAGTAAAAATTTATACGAGTTTTATGATGTCGAAGGCAATAGTGTTGCTATCGGGGCCCAAAAAGTACTTCGCTTTAATATAGCGGAGCAAAACCACACCGACGATTTAAAAGCACAACTCTATAACCCGATGGCCGACATCAACTGTGGCGGAGCAAATCCCGATGTTGAATCACTTCCAGGTTGGCTGAAAGAAATAGAAGTTATGGCCAACTTCCCCTACGCCGATAGCCATGTAGAAGACATCGAAGGAAGTCCAGAAAAAAAGATTGCACAAAACTATCGACGAATTGGAGACGAAAATTTAATATCTCTCCCATCTGAGGTTAATAAACCAAGCTTTCAAGGAAGTGATGTTTATAATACCCTCAGTGAAGTAAATAAACTCTCTATTAGCTCTGGGCTCGAGCAATACTCTGCTGGTCGCTGGACAACAGCTGTCGGAGTTGAAAAAAATCCTTGGTGTCTGCCTTATGTTGGTTTCAAAGCCGAAAGTAAACCCAAACTTCCATTTATGCCGGCACGCCTCACTCCTACCTTGGTTGCAAAATCTTTTGCAAAACCCTTTGGAGGTAAAATAGGACCTTGGTATGGAAAAACATGGTCAGATAAAGTGGCTAATTCAACTTCTGACAAAAGCGATGCTAGTCGAATCGATTTGCGACTGCCACCGCGATACTTTTCAGGAATGAAAAAACCAACTCCTCTTGGCCCTCAAGATCAAGATCGTTTTTTTCCAAATTATTCGCGATTTCCTGGTGATAAATACGGGCTTTGGTCCCAAGCAGCACGTTGGGGTTATGGACGGTATTTTTGGAAGGCGAATCGACAATTAAAACCCCCATTTTGGACTTCAATGTGGCTAGGAGGATTTAGAGAAGCTTTTGAAAAAAATAGACAAGATAATTCTAACTTTTTTATGGGCCCAATTAGTGGTGATATTTTAGCAGACGCCTATAATAATAATTTTTATAAAAATGCTTCCGATGTCGCTAATGCCAAAAAGTACGCTCGTGAAATGCGAACAGCGGAACTTTCTGCTATTGCACCTGATTTGTTTGATATTTCTTATTATACTATAGAACCTCGCTATACTCACTATCTACTTCCTAAACTAGAAGAGTTTGTTAAACAACACAACAGTAAGCGCCCAAATCTTATGGTGCGAGGTGATCTTGGTTGGAGAAGTCAGCAGTTTGCCGCTGGAGGTGAGCCAGGTATTGCCGATGCCAAAACATCCAATATAGAAATGCAGGTCGATCAATTTCAAAAACATGACTTTTACCGAGTTTCACCAGATCAAATATTTCAAACCATTGCAAACATCGATCAAGTTCTTACTTCTTGGTCTGAAACATCCATTATCGATTACAACCCAAGTAATAGTGTTGCAAAAATTGGAAAATGTGACTCAAGAACCCCCGCCGGCGAAGATCCGTGGACACCAGGCTCGTGCTCAAAGGGTGGTCGCGTGGGATATTCTGTTAAAGTTGTTTCCAAAAAGTTTTTAAATAGCACGATACCCAACTTAGGTGGGGAAGGTGTGAGTGGAGCAATTCTGAATCCACCTGATTCAAGCTTTTGAATTTATTATATAATTATTATTTATTTTGATTTAATTACCATTGCTACGCCACTGCGAATCATAAATATATTTAATAATTAAAATTCGTATCAAAAAAATCTCTAAAGTATTTATGAAGCATTTCCGAAAAAAAGCCTAAGGAGAGTAAAAATGAAAAATCAATTCAATTTTTTTAAAGGTCTAAGGGGTCAAGTACTAATGATTAGTGGTATTATGATCTTCTTTTTTGTCGTTTTAACATTTGCATCACTGAGGTCGTTGAACTCTTTAAAGACTACAATTGATCAATTGACAATTCAAGAAATGCCACAAATGCTTATTCTAGCACAAATGAAAGCCTCCAGCCAAGCGGCACCTAGATCCCTTTGGTTAGCTCTCGCCAACAATGAAGATGAAGGTGAACGATCCAAGTTTATAGAACGAACTAAAGCTCACTTAGATATTCTTCAAGCAAGTATTAATAGAATTAATATCGAAGGAGCTACTGAGGATCAAAAACAGATCATCTCGAATATACGCTCTTCAGTGGCTGAGTTGGAGAATAAACTTCCGCCTCTATTTCAAAAGCTAGAAAAAATGAATAAAGAGGCCGATGTTGAAGCTAGAACTTATTTACTCACTGAAGTGCCTGCTATAACAGCAACTGTTGACGACTTAGTTGAGACGCTCTCCCTTGGTTTTGAAGAACGAGGACAAAACTTCATTAAAGAGTCGGATAAAACTTATAAATTGACTCTTACACAAAACGTAATGACGTCTGTTATAGCTTCCATTATTGCCATCTTCGTTGCGATTTTTATGTCTAACAAATTGGTTAGAAACTTTACAACAATTACAAACAAAGTTGCCGAAGCCAGTGGTCAGGTGTCCGCTGCAAGCCAAGGCCTTTCAAACTCTGCAGAACAGCTTTCTGCTGATGCTCAATCGCAAGCGTCTGCAATCGTTGAGACCTCTGCGGCAGTGACAGAAATCACCCGAGCCGTAGACTCCAATGTCAATGCTTCTGAAAATGCTACTCAGATGTCTGAAGAGATTCACTCTCTCAGTCAAAGAACAAAAGGCCTTATGGGTGAATTGTCTGAAGCCATGAAGCATATCTTAGAATCGAATCAAAGAATTGAAAACTTAGTTCGCATCATTGGTGAAATTGGTGAAAAAACAGAAATCATCGACGAAATCGTTTTCAAAACTCAATTACTTTCTTTTAACGCTTCAGTCGAAGCAGAACGAGCTGGTGAACATGGTAGAGGTTTTGCTGTGGTTGCACAAGAAGTTGGAAATCTAGCACAAATGAGTGGTAAAGCGGCTACAGAAATCGCTTCCATAGTTAAAGCAAGTATCAGAGAAGCTGATCAAGTTTCTGCAGAAAATAAAACAAGAGTGGTTGCAGGTGATAAATTAGCAATACAAACTCAAGAGCAGATGAATGAAGTGATCAGTAAAATTGAAGAAGTATTAAATGCTAACAAGATGATTGTTGTTGCCAGTCGTGAACAAAAAGCGGGTCTTGATCAAGTTTCAGTAAGTATGGAAAACCTCAACCTTATCACTCAGAAGTCTGCTAATATGTCTGAAGAAACTTCAAGCAGCAGTGATGAGTTAAAAGGCCAGTCTGGAAGTTTGATGGATCTAGTGGATGAATTAAGATATATTGTGAACGGCACAAGAAATGGTGGCGAAAACAACAATCATAATCACGTCGTCCATATCAATGACGAAAGAAATAATAAAAAATTAAATCGATACTCTGAAATGGAAGAACGCCTTAAAAACTGGAAAGCGTCATAAACAAAAATGTTTTAAGTAAATAAATAAAAAAGCTACCCTTATCAAGGTAGCTTTTTTATTTTTATTAAATGTAATTTTAGAACTAGGTAAATTACTTCTTAAAGGCAAATAGATAAATACCGATAGTATCATTTCCCACTTTAATGGGCTCGTAACAAGTATCGAACATATAATCGACGATCTTCGCTTCCCCGCAAAACGATTGACCACTTGAAACAGGGCCGTAAGCAGGCGATGCCGTATCGAGTTTTGTCCCCAAAACTTTTTTACCTTGTTTATTCAAAATTGTAGTACTAATCCGGATAAAGTCATTTCCATCTTTTACGAAAATAGTTGCGGCAGAACCTGCGCCCTGTGCCGTTGTCACCGACTTTAAAGTATCATCATTATTGGCAACTGAGACTTTGCCAAATTTAATGTTGGGTGCCATTATATCGCCCACTTTTACTTTTGGTTCTTTCACTAGACTTGGCTCACCTATTTTTGCAAGTGCCGCTTTAAGGGCTGTCACTCCATCCTTAGGACTTCCGGCTAACGCCATTGATCCAAAAACACTTACCGCTAAAATCACTTTGATAAAAGACATAAATAATTCTCCTTTATATATTAATTGTCTCGTAAAGAAAGATTATTGTTTAACTATGAAGTTGAGTTGTACCTAGTATTACTAAAAATTAAAACTGGGCCTTGGTCTAGCAATCTCCTTGAGGGCCTAGTGTTTCAGTGTGAAATAAATCACACACTAAAGTGTTTCAATTCCAAACACTTCCCAGTGAACTCTTGAAAAAAGTGAATCTTAGTTAGAAAATAGAAGGTAGAGGGGCAATTTTCCATTTAATAAACTCAATATTTAAATCCAAATTGTGGATTTAAATAACATAATAAGATTTGAGAAATTTCTAATAATGAAAGGCTCAACATCGTGAAATTTATTTTCTATTCACCCATGATCGAACTTATTTTTATATTTGGATCAAGCAATTTGCATGCTGGGGTCGGCGAAGCGCTCATAACAAATATTGATGATAAAATAAAATCCATACAAGCTTTAAATTCTGCCACGGTTGGCAACAGTCAAACCGCAAAACTCATTCAGGATCTACAAATAAAAAGAGCTAGCATCCAAGCTTTAGCAACTACACTCGATAAACAGTTAGCTGAATGCCAAGAAAGCAAGACTAGCACAGACACCCACTGTCTCGAAAGTAACAGCAAAGAAATGAACCAATTTATGAGTACGGTAGGTTCTGTGAGTGATATGACAGGAATGGCGATGTCCGCCTCTTGTAGTAAACTAGCTAATCTCATGCATATGGGTCAAGCTGCTCAAGCGGCCTTTAGAACCAACTGCGGATTTCAAAAATCGGATTGTGTCGACAAATGTACTCAGGCTGAAAAAACAATGGCTAAGATTGATTCGGAGTATAGTAGCGTTGGCGGTGTAATTATTCGATCACCCGCCTCTCTAATTGCGTCACAAATTGGAGATTGCGTACAAACATCTAGTAATAAACTCTTTAGCTTTAATACTGGAGCATCCACTGGAGCCATACAAGGAACATTCGAAACTTCAGAAGCTTGTAATAAAGCTAAAGATTTAGAACTAGAAAAAATTCAAAATTTTTCAGATAGTGTGGACTCCTTCAAAGATGGTAAAACAAAACTAAGCGAAGCCTTGACCGATACAAATTCACCCACTGCACTCAAAAGATCCTGTGTAAATACACAACAGGAAGTAACGGCCAAAGTGGGGATGAATCTGATGACACTGATGTCAGCCATGCAAAAAAATGCCGCCTGCGCCAAAAACTTAAGTGGAATAGATCCAGGCCTCGGCGTTGATGACTGTATTTTAAAAGGAACTTGTCCTCCCTCCCAAACTCCTGATGTTTGTACCGATCCTCAGTACAAAGACTCTAATTTTTGTAAATCAGCTGGATCCATCGTAACAGGAGATCCAAAGGGCTTTGCTCCTGGTGGTGGAACAGCCGTACCACCAGTTGGTGGACCACCTAATTTGGATTTAGGAACCAAATCACTTTCAGATTTGGATTTATCAGGCGCTGAAAATCCTCTTGATCCTAACAATCCTAACTCTGCACTCAATAAGTTGGGAGACACGCCTGGCCCCAAATCAGCGGGTGTTCCCCATGGCGGCGGCGGCGGTGGCTTGAACTTACCTGGTGGCGGAGGTGGTGGCGGAAATCCCAACCGAGGTGGTGCCCGTGGTATCAGTAGCGATTCAACTTCTGGTCCCGGATCACCCAGTTATGCTGGTGGTGGCATTGGAGGCATGGGCGGCTCCAACGAGAAAAATAAAGATAATTTACAGCAATATTTACCGGGTGGAGAAAAAGACCCACATCTCAATAAATTTGGAGGCCCTGAGGGAATAACGTCTCCTGGTGGGCTTACTTTATTTGAAAAGGTAACTCGTGGTTATAAAAATACTCGCCAATCACTTTTGCCTGAGTGATTGGAGTGAATCAGTTTAAAGCTTGATAGTGAAGGAGTCTAAATAAATTATGATTGCCAAAGAAATGATAAATATGAATAATTTATTAAATAAATATAGTTTAATTATAATTTTCGTAACTACAACTTTTATCAATCCTTCATTGCTTCATGCACAATCTTCAAGTACTGAAACTCCTCAACCACAGAGCACAAATAATCAAAACACAAATAGTGGTGGCTCACCATTTAATGCCGGAAGTATTGATGCCGCGATGAATTCTTCTTCTAGTGCCAATACGGCTTCAGGCGGACAAGGATCGGGCGCTATGATGAACTTTGCAGGGAGCGGAATCATGGCTGGCATTGGAGCAGCCTTCGCTTTAGAAGGGAATGGCGGAATGGCTAAGATGTTTTTCTTACAAGCCGCTCTAGCAGCAGCTCAAGCAGGAATGCAAATGGGCACATCTGGAGGAAACAAAGGTGCTAGTAAACAATTTTTGACTAACCCAACATTTTCTTCTCCTGAATTGGGCGGTGGCCCTCAAGGCCCTGGCGGCGATATAGGGGCTGGAACAGATACTAAGGACCCTGGTCCAAAAGGCTTTAACAACAGCTTCTTCCTCCCCGATGCAAAACTTCCTCCTAACATTCAAAGCGTTATCGATAAAATGAATGCTGACGGTTATAAAGTAGATTTAACTAACGGCACATTCACTACTCCTGACGGAAAATCTATCTCTCTAAAAGATGCCTCCAATGGCTCCAAAGTGGAAGCTAAACTTGGACTTCCAGCCGGCACTTACGCTAAAGGAATGGAAATGGTTAATGAAGTCTATAAGAAAAATGGATTTGGTGATGCCAACGCCATGGCGGACTCCATCGGTGGCGGAGGAATTAATTCAGTGGGGGATAATCAAAACGAAGGATACGATGGCTCCGGTGGCAAAGGAAACCGCAAAGACGCTAACGCCTCTGGCGAAAGAGCTCCCGCTTCCGCCCTCGTTGCAGGGCTCACGACAAAATACAATGGTGAAAATATCGGAGTCGCTGCTGATGATATTTTTTCAATGGTCTCTCGCAGATATAGTTTAAAAACTCTTCAAGATTCTTTTATCACACCAGATAGGCCTGCTAAAGGAATGTTGGGAGAAACCGCCTTTATGAATCCTAAAAAATAAATTTTTCAAAATTACTCTTCTAACCTAAAGTCAAAGATCACGATGGATTCGCTCACCATCTTGAAATGAATATCTCCATTAAAAAGCCGAAACGCGTGGGACTCTTTATATCCCTTCCCAGCTTCACGGTATACCAACGGACGAGGATCTTGCTGAAGTGTCTGAACAATGAGTCGCTCAATATTTTCAATCTTAATACTTTGCCCCCATCTCAATATTTTTTGTTTAATATTTTCATCTTGAAATTCTACTTTTAAAAATGGCTTTGGAGCTTCCGTCGCCCATCCACCTAATGCCTCCGGATGAGCCTCTAACTCTGGTAAATAAGGTTTAATGTCGTAAACCGGAGTTTGATCTGCAAAATCTCCGCCCAAAACTTCAATCCCTTCTCTCGTAATCGCTTTTATTTTTACCACCGACAAACCAATAGGATTCGGGCGATGTGGTGTTCGTGTCGCAAAAAGTCCAATACTCTCGCCTTTTAATCGAGGCGGATGAACCTTAGCATGAAAGCGCGAGGATTGATTGAGATGAAATCCAAATAGGACCCAAAGATGCGAATATCCCTCTAAACCTTGCAAACTAATTTCGGGTTGTACACTGGGTTGAAAACGAATCAGCGCCCAAGCATCTTGAACAAGAAGAGGTTGCCTAGGGACAGCAAAGCGATCACGATAGCAAGATTCGATAAAGGCAATCGGTTTTAATGTTAACTCCACAAACGATTAATTCCCACCGCAAGAATATAAGCCAATAAATTATAAGCAATCAATTGGTAAATAGCCCAGGATAACTTTCCTGTCTCCCGTATAACAATCGCAGTGGTAGAAGTGCACTGCAATGCCACCATGACAAAAACTAACAATCCAATCACTGATCCCATCGTGAAAATTAAATTTCCTGATGCGTCTTTTGCTTGGGCCATTGAGCTGAGTAAGCTCGTTCGCAAGCTTTCATCATTTTCTCCGGTGACGTTAAAAATAACGGCCAGAGAACTAGCAAACACTTCACGAGCCGCAAACGCAGAAATCAAACTAACACCGACTCTCCAATCCACACCCATGGGTTTAAAAACAGGCTCAATGTATTTACCCAACTGACCCGCATAGCTAGTTTCTAATTTAATATGATCTGATTCTGCTTTATAATTAGGGAAAGTTGTTGCAACCCAAACCAATAAAGCAAACGTAAAAATAGGCGGACCGGCACGCTTCAAATAGCCCAGTGTTTTCGTCCAAGCTTGATTGAGCACAACCATCGCCTTAGGACGTCGATAAAGGGGTAATTCCATCATAAAAAAAGCATTCTTTTCTTGTTTTAAAATACGATGAAGAATTTGAGAAACAATTCCCCCAACCAATAAACCTCCAAAATAGAGCGAGGCTAATCCAAGTCCCGCCTGCCACGCCGGTCGATCACGGAACAAAAACGCCAAGAGAAGAGAGTACACGGGAAGTCTTGCTGAGCACGTCATCAAAGGTATAATCATCAGTGTTATAAACTTATTTCGTTTAGAGCTAATATTACGAGTCGCCATAATTGCCGGAACCGCACAGGCAAATCCAGATAATAGCGGAACAAAGGAACGCCCACTCATTCCAAAAAAGGACAGCGGTCGATCAATTAAAGTAGCAGCACGAGCCAAGTATCCGGTAGATTCCAACAAGCCAATCAGAAAGAATAAAATAAAAATTTGAGGCACAAACACGAGTACCGCACCAAAACTCGCCACCACTCCATTACCCAAAAAATCTGCCAATAGGCTTTCGCCACCCCACTTTGCCACTTCTCCGGCAAGTTTTGAAAACAGTCCGTCGATGGCATCCATAAAGGGAGTTGCAAAATAAAATATTGCCGTAAATAAAATAGTCATGGTCAAAATAAAAAATACCAATCCCAAAACCGGATGCATCAACCATCGATCCCATTTTTGAGTCGATACCAATAAATTATTTTTATTTATATTCGCGGATTCCTTTAATTTTGATGGCGAAACAACTTCTGTCTGAACGACATCCCGAGCAGTAGCAGTCAGCTTTTCCATTAAAATCAATTGCTGCTCTTGACTGATATTGAGCTTTGAAGAATCTGGAGAGACGACGTTTCCTGCTGCTCCATTCTTTAGCGAGTTTTGACGAATCGACTCCACCAACTCTTTCACCCCGCCTCCCAGCAATCCATCAATCAGTACGGCAGGGCACGAAAAAGCTTTTTCAATTTTATCTACATTAATTTTTTGTCCTGATTTTCTAATAAGGTCTGACATGGTGACGGCAATAACAACATCAAATCCACACTCTTTTAGTTGTGAGGCCAAATAAAAATGGCGCGCAAGTTGCGTCCCATCCACAACAACAATGACCTTTTTTATGGCTCCCCATTCTGCATGTTTAAAAAGAGCTTTAAACGTAACTTCTTCATCTTCACTCTTGGGAATCAACGAATAAGTGCCCGGTGTATCCATAATAGTGAAGTCACCACCAAATTGTGGTGCCAAGGTTGCAATCGAATATTCTACAGTGGCTCCAGGATAATTAACCGTTTTATATTTTCTATTTGTGAGCCAATTAAACAAAGTCGTTTTACCCGCATTCGGGGAACCCACGACCGCAATCACTTCCATTTCTTTTGTCATACAATCACCTTTAAACAAAGCGCCTCTTCTTCTCGTAAAGCCAATAACGTAGAACCAAATCGAATAATAAAAGGGCCTTTGCCCAACATTCTATTCACGTACTCTATGCGAGAACCCGGGTGAAGTCCCATATCCATCAATCGATTAACAAGATCTGGGTCCCCTTCCAAAGAGTTGAGAACAGCCTCTTTGCCCATTGGTAATTCACTCAAAGTCTTCATGATTTCACCCTCTTTTATTTTTCCTTAAACTTAAAGAAACAATGTAAAGAAACTATCATATAAATGAAAACTCCTCCAAATGGGTTTTCAAATAGACCCTTGAGAGAAAGCTAAATGAGAATCATTTTCAATGATATTGCCTCTTGACATCATCCCGACCCGTTGCTTTATCTTAGCCCCATGCATGACGTCCATTACCGACTATCCATTTTAGCTAAAGCTATTCAGCACAAAAATCTTTCAGCAGCAGCCGATCATATCGGATTAAGCCAACCACAATTATCGCGTGTTATCGCAAAGCTAGAAGAGGATTTTCAAGTAGTTCTCCTTGATCGAGGCGTCAGGCGGAAATCCAGCTGGACCCCAACAGCCATTCAACTATCTGAAGTTTTTTTAAAGAGTGAGTTACAACTCCACTCCTCCATTCGTAAACTCATGGGAGCCCAAGTCTTCTCCACCCTCAGAATCGGAGCCCTTGAAGGACTTTCCAAATTGGCCATGAATTATGTTCATATTTTATTTGATGAATTAGAGCTAAAAGAAATTCATTTAGATATTTTTGAAATTAGTGACCTGGAAGCCCATTTTGAAGCCGGAGACTTGGACTTGATTTTTTCCTTTAAAATTCCTGGTAAACAACGGTTTCGCAATGTTCTTGAAATCGGATTTCAGTCCATTATGCCAATTAATTCCGAAGGACCTTATTTGGTTTGCAGCCCCTATGAGTTTTCACAATATAAACTCAAAGGTAAAAAAACCAACAAAAAGGTTTTTCTCAGCAACTCCCTCTATCTCCGCAAACAGTGGCTTGATAAATATAAGGGATCAGGCTTTTTTCCCTCTAAAATCCTTTCTAAACCGAGCGAAGGCAAATTTCCATTGTACCTCATTGGATCAGATCTTTTGAGTCCCCAAATTTGGCATCATGTTGTTTCCATACCAAGAACAGAAGACATGCTGAACAATAAAATCTTTGAATCTTAGGAAACAAATATTATGTATCTTCGAAGTTTTGGTAGCGACAATCACGCGACCGTTCACCCTAAAATTTTAGCGGCTCTCAACGAGTCCAATCAATTTCAAGTACCCAGTTACGGAACCGATCATTGGTCCTTTGAAGCTTCAAAAGCCTTTGCTCGTGAGTTTGGACCCAACACTGAAAGTTTTTTAGTTTTTAATGGCACTGCTGCAAATGTATTATCGCTAAGGGCATTAGTGACAAATTACCAATCTGTATTTTGTACCGATATCAGTCATCTTCTCAACGACGAGTGTGGAGCCCCGGAAGTCATGGCAGGTGTTAAACTCATTCCAGTCCCTTCAGTGAATGGAAAATTAACCGTGGCCGCCTTAGAAAAACTTTGGGTTCGCAGAGGGGATCAGCATTACGCCCAAACGCAAGGAATCTCCATTACCCAACCCACAGAGGTCGGTACGGTCTATTCCATGGAAGAGCTCAGAGAAATTATTTCATGGTCTAAAAGCAAAAGTTTAAAAATTCACATCGATGGCGCAAGATTAGCTAATGCTGCCGTTTTTTTAAAAAAATCATTTCGCGAATTCACCACGGATTTAGGGGTTGATATTATTTCGTTCGGTGGAACTAAAAATGGACTTATGTTTGGAGAAGCCGTTATTTTTGGAAACCCTCATTTAGCAAAGGATTTTCGCTATCTCCGCAAGCAAAGCCTTCAACTCCCTTCCAAATCTCGATTTATTGCCGCTCAATTTTTAGCTTACTTAGACTCAGGCCTTTGGCATGAAATCGCCCACCACTCTTTATCTCTCGCGCAAAAACTCCATGAACTAACTGCGGACATTCCTCACCTTGAGATTCCCTACCCTGTAGAATCCAATGCTGTTTTTGCAAAAATTCCCAAGTCCTGGCTTAAACCCCTAAGGGAGAAGTTTTTCTTTTATGTTTGGGATGAAAATGATTGTGTCTGCCGATGGATGACCAGTTGGGATAGCACCCATGAGGACGTTCAGCAGTTTTCACAAGAAATAAGAGCGTGCTCCAAACTTTCGTAAACCCCAAAAAAACAACGAGTAAAGTTTTTACAATTTTGCCACACCAACTAAATATGTTGTCTATTCTTGAGAGTAACTGTATCTCCTCTGAATGACTCAAATCCCTGAATTATTACTTCCTGTTGGTTCTATGGATATGGCATTAGCTGCCATTCATAATGGTGCCGATGCTATTTTTATTGGTGTTCCTGGATTCAATGCCCGAGGGCGAAGTCACGATTTTGAAATCGAAGCATTGCAAGAAATGATTACGCTTTGCCATAGCTACCGCGTGAAAGTGAACTTGGCTTTTAATATTCTTATTTTTGAATCTGAGCTACCCGCTGTTGTAGATTTACTCGAAAAACTTCTCCCACTAAAACCCGATGCTTTTATTGTTCAAGATTTGGGGCTTGCCCAAATCATCAGAAAAATGTCTCCAGAGCAAAGAATTCATGCCTCCACTCAAATGACTGTCACCAATTATGAATCCATTCAACTTCTAGAAGATCTCAACATTCAACGATTTGTGCTTGGACGAGAAAACTCTATCGATGACATAAAACTGATTCGCAATAATACGAACAAAGAACTTGAGGTTTTTGTTCATGGGGCCCTTTGCGTTAGTTACTCTGGGCAATGTTTTACCTCTGAAAGTCTTGGTGGGCGATCAGCTAATCGCGGCCAATGTGCTCAAAGTTGCCGCTTCTCTTATGAGCTTCAAGTGGATGGCGAAATCCGTCCGCTTGGAGATAAAAAATATTTAGTCTCCCCACAAGATCTCTGTGGTCTCAATGAAATTCCCGAATTAATTAGCTCTGGGGTTAATTGTTTTAAAATTGAGGGACGCTTAAAAACACCTGAATACGTTGCAACTTCAGCAAAAGCATATAGAGCTCAAATTGATCGAACTATCGAGAACAAGTCCTTATCATCGTCTGAACTAACTCAGCTTCAAAAAAATATGTCCACCAGCTACTCTCGTGGATTTTTTTCGGGTTGGCTCCATGGTGTGAATCACCAAAAGCTTGTGAATGGAAAATATAGCTCCCACCGAGGGTATCCGGTAGGCACGATTGTCAGTGTTTATGATAACAAATTAACGGTACAAATTTCTGAACCAAGCTCAATGCAAGAACTCGCTCCTGGCGATGGCTTATTTGCCTGTAAAGGAGATATTGAGCAAGGTGGATTTATCTACTCACTACAATGGATCAATCCGAAAAAAATGCAGATTGAGTTTGCCAACAACCAAATTTTTTCCTCCGATCTTTTAGGAGGAGTCTTATATCAAAATCACGACAAAGAACTTAAAAAACAGGTTCAACAATCTGTAACTGATAAAGAAAAGAAAAAGCGCCTTGGTATTCAAGTTGTCATTTCTATGGCACTTCATGAGCCACTCCAAGCAACGATCTCAGATGGGGAGTTTACAGTTACCGGCCAAACTTTGACTCCATTAAGTGTAGCCCAATCAAAGCCGTTATCTGAAGAAATACTTCGTGAGGAATTCAACTCTCTCTCTGGTTCGCTCTTTAAACTTGACTCATTGTCTGTCAATCGCACAGAGGCTTCAGGAACTCAAGAGCCTCTTTTTCTTGCCTTGAAAGAGTTGAAACGATTGAGACAATCGCTTATCGAAGAACTCACCCAAAAAAGATTGATCCAAAATTCCAATTTCAATCCCTCTACTAACGCTTCAGCGATGCAAATTAATGACTGGATCAATAAAACCCAAACTTCTTCAGAAACAGCTCCTCCGCGCTTTAATGTCTTATTGCGCGACAAGGGTCAAGTTCAAGATTTGGCTGAAGCCTTTAAACAAAACTTAATTAATCCAAACGCCATCAACACTGTGTTTTTAGATTTTGAATTCGGAAGGGATTATGAGCAGAGCCTTGAGTTATTAAGAACAACCTCACCTGTTAAGGTAGGGCTTGCGACAACGAGGATTCTTAAACCTAACGAGCATCGAAATTTAAAATATTTGTATAACCTTAAGCCTGACGCTATCCTTGTTCGAAACCTCGGAGCCCTTCAGTATTTTAAATCGCTTGAGTCCAATAACATTGACTATATTGGTGATTTTAGTCTGAACGTCACAAATCATCTCACTGCCGACTACTTGTTTCAAAAAGGTTTATCACAAGTTAACCTTAGCTATGATCTCAATCACCAGCAGATATTAGATCTTCTCACGCACACCTCTGGTGAAAAGTGCGAAATCACATTATTTCAATATATGCCAAGTTTTCACATGGAACACTGTGTGTTTGCTGCCTTTTTAAGTGAAGGCACTAGCTTCAGAGACTGTGGAAAACCCTGTGAAAAACATGATGTTCGGCTCAAAGATCAATTCCAAAATTGGCATCAAATTAAAGCCGATCAAGAGTGTAGGAACACCATGTACAATGCAAAACCTCAGTCAGCCGCTCGCTATTTAGAAGCATGGACGAAACTGGGTCTTGGTGCCGTACGCTATGAAGCCCTTAAAGAGTGTGGAGAGGAGTTGATCTCCAAACTTCAAGCTCATATCCACTTTTTGGAGGGAAAAATTTCTTCAGAAAGCCTACTCACTTCGCTCGGCACCAAGGAATCCTACGGCCTCAATGAAGGCCCTATTGCAAAAACCAAAGAATATCACAGCAAAAAGAAATTTGAATCTCAAAGGCTCTAAATATTACTTATGGAACGAATAAATAATTTAACACTAACCCAAAACTCTCTTTTTAGTCCAGTAGTCGAGCCTATTTCTTATCTCAATTTAGATCGAGATCTTACCAAGCATTTAAAGCGTGGCCATCGTTGGATCTTTGCCAATGCCTTTTCAGAATCAAAAAATATCAAACCTGGATTTGTTTACCTCACATATAAAAGAGAAATTTTAGGGCTTGGTCATTACCAACGCGACAGCGCTCTACACTTTAGAATGTTTTGCCTCAGTGATGAGGTTCACTTTAAAAAAAATCAGCCGGAACTCACCCTATCACAATGGTCCAATCATCAATGGGCTAAAGCTATTCAATTAAGAGCAAGTATCAACACTTCACACACAAACTGTTTTCGTTTAGTGAATGGTGAAGGCGACGGATTACCAGGGCTTGTCATTGATATTTATGCGAATACCGCCGTGATAAAATTTGACAACTCTATGATGGAATCAATTTACAACAAAAATGAACTTGTGCAAAGACTCCGTCACGCTTATCCAAATCTAGAATCTATTTATTTAAAAAGAAGAAACACTGAAACTGACCGCGGTGAAAATTTATACGGAATTCTCCCAGAGGAAACTCTCTTTAAAGAAAATGGTTTATTATTCTCTGCTAATATCAGAGAGGGATCGAAAACAGGATTTTTTTTAGATCAAAGAGACTCTCGACAAATTATTCGTCCATTTTCTCACGGCAAAGAGGTGTTGAATCTATTTAGTTACACTGGCGGATTTTCAATCTATGCCGCCGCCGGTGGCGCCTTGAAGGTCACAAGCGTTGATATTGCTGAACCTGCAATTAAAGCCATTCAAACAAATTTTGATTTAAACCATCTTAAAGGAAATCATCAAAATATTTGCGCCGATGCTTTTCAATTCCTCAATGATACCATCGAAAAAAAGCATCAATACGATATGGTCATCACAGATCCCCCAAGTTTTGCTCCTAACGAAAAATCAGTCCCTCAAGCTACCGCCGCCTATATTAAAGTTTTTACTGATTCTATAAAACTGGTGAAATCAAATGGTTTATTTGCAGCAAGCTCTTGCTCCAGCCATATTAATACTGCAACTTTTATGGAGATCACCAAAGAAGCATTCTCTAAAGCCAAAAGGCGCGCGACGGTGGTTCACTTTGGTGGCCAACCTTTTGACCATCCCTACCCTTTAGCTATGGATGAACTTCGATACTTAAAATTTTCTTTATTCCGTTTAGACTAGTTTGGTGTTGAAACTACTTCTGTTTTAAAAATTAATTTTCGGTTTAAATAAATATTTTAGCGAGACAAATATCCCCACTAATTTTGGCAACTCTCCAATTTACTACCTTCATAAGTTTGAACGTTTCTTGTTTTGAATTCATACTGTTGTATGAATTAGTCTTTGAAAAAAAATCATTAATGAATCTGAGGTAAAATTCTTGAATAAAATATGGAGGATCTCTGTTACAGAGTTTATCATACAAAAAAAAAATTCAAAATATTCTACCAATACTTTTTTTAACTTCCCTCTTTTTTATAACATTTAAAGTTTGGCAACACGTTGATCAAATTAATCACCTCAAAGGAAAAACAATTTTTGACCAAAAAGTTATTGAAATACAAAATCGTATTAAAACTCGATTAGAAGAACATGAAAAACTACTTCGAGCAGGAGTGGGTCTTTTTAATAGTGTTGATAACGTAAGCCGTACACAATGGCGTCAGTTTGTAGCAGCTCTCGAACTTGATCAAAATCATCCTGGAATACAAGGTATTGGATTTGCAATTTGGTTAAAAGCCAATGAAATTGAAAGTAATATAAAAAAAGTACGTAGCGAAGGCTTTCCTGAGTATTCAATTAAAACCAGTGGCAATAATGAGTTTTTAACTTCTATAATTTACCTAGAGCCATTTAATTGGCGAAATCAGAGGGCGTTTGGTTACGATATGTATTCAGAACCGATACGGCGTCGAGCTTTAGATTTAGCAATAAATCTAGGAATTGCTACAATTACAAATAAAATTACATTACTTCAAGAAACTGAATACGATAAGCAAAATGGAATTCTTATGTATCTGCCAGTCTATAGACTGGGTGACAATCTCGACAGTATTCAAGCTCGGAGGAGATCAATTCGTGGCATACTTTATAGTCCGATCAGAATGAACGATTTTATTGAAGCAACACTTGGCCATAATTATGATGATATTGGAGTTGAAATTTATGAAACGGATAACAATCCCGAGAAGCAGATTTTGTTTAAAAGACAAAATAATCTTTTACCGCTAAAAGATAATCCTGAATTGAAGGCACTATACACTAAAGAATCTAATTTTGACATTTTTAATGGTCATCGTTGGCAATTCCGTTTTGTAAGCTACCCAAATTTTGATTTGTCTGTTGTAAATCACGATGCACTTTTTTTTCTGATATTCGGCTCTATACTTAGTTTTTTACTGAGTTTTATTTTTTATAGCTCTATCAAATCTCGGGAGAGAGCACTTCTTTTAGTGAAAGAAAGAACCAAAGAGCTGAAATTAAGCGAAAGTTCGTATCGCACGCTCTATGACAATTCACCTCTAGGTATCATACAGCTAGATAATCAATTACGCTTCCTTTCAGTCAATCCAACTTTTGAACAAATTGTTGGATATACTGAGTCTGAGTTAAAACAAAAGACTATTTTTGAAATCACACATCCAGATGATATTGAAAAAAGTAAAATTGCAGCTGATAAAATAAATAAAACTTCAGGACAAGTTACTAAATTAAGTAAACGCTACGTGCATAAAAATGGGAAAGCTATATGGGCTTTAGTTTCAAGTCGTAGTGTAAAGTTTGAAAACTTAGAAATGCCATTAATACTTTCAACGATTGAAGATGTCACCGAAACTCACGAAAAGGAAGAAATTCTTCAAGAGACTCAAAATCGATTATTAGAAAGTGAATTAAGATATCGTAAGTTTTTTGAAAAAAATAAAACCCCAATGATGATTATAAACCCAACAGATGGCGCCATTGTTGATGCCAACTTAACCGCTGCACAATTTTACGGTTGGACTATAGATGAGCTAAAGAAATTAAATATTTCAGATATTAGTATTGAGAACGAAGAGCAAATTTCGACTTCTTTGTTGCATCTCTTAACTGAAAATCATAATTACTTTTTATTTAAGCACAGAAATTCTTCAGGCGAAATACGAGATGTCGAAGTCTTTAACACTCCAATTATAATGGGAGGCAAATCATTTATATTTAGTATCATCCATGATGTAACAGATAGAAGAAAGATTGAAGAAAAATTAAAATCTAGTGAAAGTAAACTTCAAGCTGTGCTTCGCTCATCTGAAATAGCCATAGCATGGACTAATAAAAATTCTGATCTTGAATACATTAATCCCAAATTTATTTCTCTCTTTGGATACACAATTGATGACGTACCAAATCTCAATCAATGGTATCTTAAAGCTTATCCTGACCCAGCCTATCGAGAAAAAGTAATTGCTGAGTGGAATTCAAATTTGGCGCGATCACTACCAACAAAATCAGCCCTCGAACCAATGGAAGTTTGTGTAACTTGTAAAGATGGATCTGTTCGGTATAAAATGCTTGCAGGCTCATGGTTTGGAGATCATATCCTTGCCAACTTCAGTGATTTCACAGATCGCAAGAGAATGGAAACCGAATTACGGTTAGCTGCTAGTGTATTTCTTAACAGTTTTGATGGAATTGTCATTGCTGACTCTAAAAATATCATTATTGATATTAGTCCTTCTTTCACTCGCATCACTGGCTATAGTCGCAGTGAGGTCATTGGCAAAACACCACAAATACTTTCCTCCGGCAAACATTCTGCTCAATTTTATAAAGAGATGTGGGATTCACTCAAAAAATATGATTTTTGGTCAGGAGAAATTTGGAATCGTCGGAAAGATGGAGAAATCTATCCAGAAATTCTTTCTATTTCAGCTGTGAGAAACAATGATAATCAAATCCAACATTATGTTGGATTTTTTTCTGATATATCGGCCACAAAAAATAATGAAGCAAAACTAATTGAAGCTCGGCAGCAAGCCGAAGCGGCAACGACAGCAAAAAGTCGATTTCTAGCAACAATGAGCCATGAAATTCGAACTCCCATGAATGGAATTCTTGGCATGGCCCAATTACTTGCTATGCCAAAAATTGATGAACTTGATCGGCAGCAATATGCACAAACTATTATAAATTCAGGCAATGTGCTTCTCACTTTATTAAATGATATTCTTGATTTTTCAAAAGTGGAGGCCGGTAAAATTGAAATTGAAAAAATTCCAACTTCCCCTCTCCAAATTATTAAAGAAACTCAACTCTTATTTATAGAAATTGCTGCAAAGAAATCTCTTCCATTAGAAATTAATTGGGCGGGTCCAGTTGATCAATATTATTTAAGTGATCCTTATCGACTCAGACAAATGCTCTCTAATTTAGTAAGTAATGCGATTAAGTTTACTCAAAGAGGAAAAATCATAATAGAAGCTCGTGAAATTAAAAAACCCGATCAACCAATTGTAATTGAATTTTCAGTTACAGATACTGGGATTGGAATTCCCCAAGATAAATTATCAAAACTTTTTGAACCTTTCTCTCAAGTTGAAAGTGCCACAGCTCGTAAGTATGGAGGAACTGGATTAGGTCTTTCAATCGTAGCCAGTCTTGCGAAGTTGATGGGAGGGCAATTCGGTGCCACTAGTATACTTCATAAAGGATCTCGCTTCTGGTTCAATATTACAACGGAACTTGCTCCTAAAAATCAAGCTTATAAAATTAGTCAAATTCAAGAAGATCAAATTTCAACAAAACAAAACTTACTCATCGCAGATACTTATAAAAATATCATCAATGTACTTGTTGTTGACGATGACCCAATCAATAGATTGGTCATTGATAAGTTTCTAAGTAATCTTGGGGTTAATGCAACTATTACTGAAAATGGGCATCAAGCACTTAATCTGATTTTACAAGAAAATAATTTTGATCTAATCTTAATGGATCTCCAAATGCCCATCATGGATGGCGTCGTAACTACTCAGCAAATTAGAAAGTGGGAACAAGATAACAATCAATCCCCACACCACATTGTGGCCTTTACCGCAGATGCTTTTGAAGAAACAAAAATTAGTTGCCTCAATAATGGAATGGATGGAGTTCTTATAAAGCCAATTTCTCTTAGTAAACTTCAAGAACTTCTCAATCATGTCGTACAACAAAAAAATAATGCGCCAGGAATTAATAAAAACAATTCGCTCCAATTTTAGGAGTAATTTTAATTTTTTTAAAACTTCTCTTTAAATTTTCATTATACCCTATAGAATGGGCCGGAATCCAGCCTCTATCTGCCTCTGTGCTTGTTCTGCAATATTACGATGATTTGAATCACCGTTAACTAAAACCTCATCAAGAAAGTCTAACTTCATTAAACAATGATTAATCTTTGAAGCATTCCACACCGCCGTAACAAAAGGTAAATCATCATACCAGCAAACCCAATCTCTAAATTTACTCTGCATGGGCTCGTCATTAATCGATTTGAAATTTATTACAGCAGGCATAACATTAGCTTCGCTTCCGGAACAGGCCATTAAAAGAGATTTTTTAAAAGGTAAAACACGCTCACCATTCGTTGCCCGTCCCTCGGGAAATATAACAACATTAAATCCATCATTTAAAGCAGCTTCAATTTCTTTGATCTCATTATGAATATTCGAACGACTTCTTCGCTCAACATACATACAAGCGCCCATTTCGGTGATGAGCCCCAAAACAGGAGTTTCTTTCATTTCTACTGAAGTTACAAAGAGTGTTGGCACGGAAGAAGCGATGGCAAAAATATCAATAAACCCAAGATGATTGCACACGATTAAAAAGCGCTTTCCATTTCCTGGAGGATTTGATGCTTGCACTTCTATATTAAAAGCTTTTAAGGCTGCCTGAGAAGCTCTTTGTACATTGAGTGCGAACCTCTTTCTTCGCAAATGAGGATCGGTTGTGGTTAAGTGAATATAAAAGGATCGGATTAAAAATCGACTTACTGCTAAAATTAATTTAATGACTCGGTAAATTCGGATAAAAATCATAAGAATAGGTATTCTACAAAAAGCACTGACAGAAGGCAACTTTATTTAGAGTCTGCTGAAGAAGTCTACGCTTTCATTCAATTCAGGAGTTTAAAACTTGAGGCTCTCTCAAGTCGATCTAAAATGGCCAACCAAAACTCACCCTGGTAGACACTTTCTTTAATAAAGACAATGCTATCGTGCGGAGGCAAACTACAAGTCCTCAGTTTACTATAGAGTTCACGCGCAGCTTGAGCGGGATCAGAATTTAAGTCTAAAAAGCAGGGATTCTCAAACTGAGAGTTAAGCTTATTATTTATCTTTTGTATTTTTTGCAAAAGATTCTCACCGAGTGAATCCCATAAAGGTCTCTCAATAAATAAAAGTGGAATGGACGGCATATAATGATGTTTAATTTGCCCAGGAGCTTCAATATTAGTGCCTGGCCTATATATAACAATTTCCTTATTTAAACACTTCAAGGTGGATTGAATTTCTTCTAAGCTGATGGCTCCTCCGCGCAGTAAAGTTAATTCAATCCGATTGGAGGTTTCCGTTAGTTTTACTATGGTCGACTCAATACCCACCTGGCAAGCGCCCCCATCCACCACACTCACCATTCCCGCAAATTCCTCTATGACGTGCTGAGCGGTTGATGGACTGGTTTTTCCGAATTTATTAGCACTGGGTGCAGCTAGAGGTTCACCTAATTCTTGAATAATTTTTAAGGCTAAAGTGTGCTTTGGGCAACGAAGAGCCACCGTTTCAAGACCAGAGGTAATAAGTTCACTAATGTGGTTTTGTTTATTTAAAACTAATGTTAAAGGTCCCGGCCAAAACTTCTCTGCTAGTCTCTGTGCACCCTCAGGCCATTCTTTCACTTGCATTTTCGCCTGCTCTATTGAGGCGACGTGGACTATCAAAGGATCAAAAAAAGGTCGCCCCTTGGTGTGAAAAATTTTTCTGAGTGCATTATCATCAGAAATTTTAGCAGCCAAACCATAAACAGTCTCCGTGGGGATACCTAGCACATCCCCCCGTTTTAAGATCTCCACAGCCCGTTCGAGATTCAGATAATCGCCCTTTATTTCTGTTTTAGACAAGTTCACTCCTTGAATTCCTTAACAATATAATTGGGATCTATTTGCTTCTCACTGGGAAAGCAAATAAAAAATGAGAGAGCTTGTTCTTACCTTTATTATAGTTTAATTGTCATTTATGATCTCAAAACAAAATTGGAATTTCCACAATACTTATACAAAATTACCACCATTCTTTTTTAGTCGGGTTAATCCAACACCTGTCAAAAATCCGCATTTAATCCTTTTCAATAAACCACTTGCCCATCAAATCGGACTTAACTTTGAATCTGTTTCTAATGAAAATTTAGCTCAAATGTTTTCAGGCAACTCATTACCCCTCGGAGCTGAACCTCTTGCTCAAGCTTACGCTGGTCATCAATTTGGAAATTTTACCAACCTAGGAGACGGACGAGCCATATTATTGGGTGAACATTTAAGCCCCGACCATAAATTATGGGATATTCAACTTAAAGGGGCAGGAAAAACCCCCTATTCTAGAGGAGGCGATGGACGAGCCGCTCTAGCGCCAATGTTAAGAGAATATCTCATTAGCGAAGCTATGTTTCATTTAGGTATTCCAACAACACGTAGTTTGGCGGTCGTCTCTACGGGCGAACTTGTTGTTCGAGAGAGTCTTTTGCCAGGTGCTATTCTTACTCGCGTCGCTTCAAGCCATCTGCGCGTTGGCACTTTTGAGTGGATTGCTCAACAAGAAAACCAGGATCACCTTAAGTCTCTCACTAACTATGCTATTCAAAGATTTTATCCAGACAGAACAACTGATCCCAATCCCGCTCTTACCCTATTACAACTTTCCATTGAACAACAAGCACATCTCATTGTTGAGTGGCTGCGTGTAGGATTTATCCACGGAGTTATGAACACAGATAACATGAGCCTATCAGGTGAAACAATTGACTATGGCCCTTGTGCTTTTTTAAATACCTACAACTCTCGACAGGTCTTTAGCTCCATTGATAGAAATGGTAGATATAGCTTTTTTCAACAACCCAATATAGCACTATGGAATTTAACTCGCTTTGCGGAAGCATTAATTCCAATTCTGGATAATAATGAAGATAAAGCTATCGAACTGGCATCAAAATCCTTAAATCAATTTAATAGTCTTTTTAAAAGTCTCTGGCTATCCATGATGAGAAGTAAATTAGGAATATTTAATGCAGAAGACGATGATCTCATTCTCGCTCAAAATCTCCTCAATGGGATGGAATTAAATAAAATGGATTTTACAAATACTTTTCAAGAACTTTCAAAAATTCTCATGAACTTTAATAACGAGTCCAATTCTCTGCCACCCTCACTCAATAATGACAATTTAATTCGGTGGATAAAAAATTGGTTTTTACGTTTAAAGCGACAACCTCAATCGGCTCTCGATTCCATAACACTGATGCAATCCAAAAATCCAACTTACATACCAAGAAATCATTTAGTTGAAAAAGCTCTTTTTCATGCTTCCGTTGAGAATGATTTAAACTATTTTAATCGATTTTTAAATGCTCTAAAAACTCCCTACCAAGAACAGCCCAACAGTGTGGAGTTTCAAGAAGTTCCACCGCATGGTTATGATGATCAGTACCATACCTTTTGCGGCACTTAGGTTCTGCTGAAATAGCCACTATTCCAATATCCCCTTTGCTAGCTTTTTTATGTCAGCGTAGCGAGAACTTTTTAAAAGTTTAAAACTTAATTTCAACCAGGAGGTCCACAAACTCCACTCCAATTTGATACGTGAACCCAACCCTTCAACATACTTACGACTGACCCACTTTCGATTTCTTTGATAAAGATAAGTGGTATAATGAGAATCTTTGTGGCAGGTTTTTCCAATTTTATGCCTCACTTGAAAAGTTTTAATATCTCCTAAATTGATTCCACCTTTGTAGGCTCGAATCGACAAATCAATATCCTCCCAATAAGTTCCGAGAGACTCATCAAATCCATTCAATTGAATAAAAATATCCTGATGAATTAAAAATGCTGAGCCTGGAATGTAGGGCAATTGATTTCTCAAAGGAGTATTCACCAGCATTTTAAACTCATCGGTATTTCTTAAATGAGAAGGAATGCCCTTTGTTAAATTAACTTTCCCCCCAATGGAATCAATACGATCAGATTTGCGAGACCAAATCCAAGGCACTAACAACCCTTTTTCTTGATCGACTTTCAACTTTGGCCACTCTATTAACTCACAGTCATTTGTTATAAATAAAATCCATGGAGTTAAATTTGAATATTTATTAATGATGTAGGATATTCCAAAATTAGCACCACCCGAATAACCTCGATTTGTTTCAATCACTACATGGTCAACACTTGGAAAAGATTTCAGGAGAAACTCTTTGTGCTTTGGCTCACTCCCATTATGAACAAGCACCAACGGAAAATCAGCGCCCATTAGCTTGAAATCTGAATGATTGAGAATGGAATTAACAGTTTTTGCAGTTAACTCAGGATGGTTATAACTTAATACTAAAGGAATGCAGCTCACACTGAATCCTATACCGAGAACGATTTTACGAATCAATGATTTTTGATCAGGAAGCCTTCTTTTCCTTCTCTATTACATATCGCTCGAGGATCCACTTTCTTATATATTTTAGATACCGATCTGTTATCCCGAAAAAAATAAAATGATTGATGAAATAATCATCCTTTTTTTCACTAAGGTAGCACGAGCCTAGTAATTCCAGCGACTCTTCTTCATGAATGGACGGTAGACAAAAGCGTCTAAATGAATGGTGGGAAATTGGTCTATAATATTTCATTGTGATGTTTGCTTCAGAAATAGAGTCCACCGCTATTGGGTTTGCCACTCTAATTATTTCCTGTGTTTCTACACTTAGAATCTCAATATCTTCTTGTTTTGGCTGAACCCAATGAAATAAGGTTACAATTCGTTTGTAGAGATATAATCGGTCAATGGGCGTGTAAATAATATCACTCATCAATGGAGCTAGTGCCCGAAGGCGCGCCTCACCGAGTTCAATATGGCTTGTTAAAATAAATTGTGGTTGGCTTTTTTCAGGCACAATATTTAAATTTAAGTTATGCTCACGAATTTTTTCTTGAATTTTCTGCCAATAAACCAAATCTTGAGGTGCTTGCAAATGATCTGCGCTTAAAACAATTCCCTGAATAGGCTTGGTTCCCAATGCCAAGGTCTCACCTCGGTCCAGATTCTCCAAAAATAATGTCATGTTACGATTAATAGTCACTTCAGCATTCGCAATATTTCTCTCGATAGCATCTTTTAATTCTAAACTGGGATCAGTACTTGATCTCAAAAAAATCAGAAAATGCACAATATCTTCTTCATCCTTAGATATTTGACTTTTAATGGCTCGGGGAACGATTTTTTTGGTTATATTAGCAACTTCTGCCCCACCACTTTTGGTACTAAACAATTCTTGTCTGAGCTTTCTGATTTGTAGATTATTAATTCCAATATATCGAAATTCCGCTTGAAACTCCCCTGGGAAATGAGGATGGGGGCGACAGGTGAGACTACGGGCCAGGAGACTCGTTTTTTTATTTACTTCAAAATGTCGGCTATAATACTTTGATACATCATTAAGTTTTAATTCTCGATTGCTGCGAGTAATAAAACCCAAGTCAGTAAATGATTCTAATTGCACTTCTTTAAGCATTTCGGCAGAAGTTTCTAGTTTTTGTGAGTAAACTGTATTGTCGTTTAGGGCCTTAAGCTTACCTAATGCTACTTTAAGCTGCTGTTTTAAAATTGGTAAATCAAAGGGTTTAAAGAATATATTGGTTATGATTCGACTTTCTATTTGTTTAAAATCCAACTCAGGAGAATCATACGCCGTCAGTATGATGGATAAATCACTTTCATCTCTCAGCAACTTTCTACGCACCATCAATTTTCGCAATTTTTCAATCAATGAAAAATAATTAGGACCTAAAAACTGAATATCACCAATAAGTAATTTAAATTCAATTTGTTTATTTTTTAAATTCTTTTCTTTAAGAGGTGTCCCATCTCCAGTCGCCTTTAAATTCATTTCTTGTTGAGTGGATTGGTTGATAACAGAACTAAACCATTTATGAAAGTCATCCAAGTCATTGAATGAAAGGATTTCTAATTGATCATCGATTTCCTTCAAGGTTGATTCTATGACAGCTTTAGTTTGAGCTTCTTGCTCAATAAGACAAACAACACCCATCTAGTAATAAGTTTAACATAAATATTAATTTTTTAAAGTAGTAATATTTAAATTGAATCTATTTAGTTATAACATCGATCAAAGAAGAGTTCTTTAATTTATATTTCTAGCCTCGGGAATGTCTCAGTAAATAAAAAAGGGTCGGAATGTCCGACCCTTTTAGCTTTTTTGTTTTAATGGACAGTCTCTCAAAAAGAGACAATCACTAAAAACTAATCGTTGTCAAAACGACGTGGAGGTCTGTTACCACCACCGCCGCCACCATGACGACCACCGCCGCCGCCAGGGCCACGAGGTCCGCCGCCGTTACGACCACGGAATCCACCGCCGCCGCCGCCAGTGCGAGGTCCTGGATCACGAGCTTCAGAAACATTGATGTCTCGACCTCCAAGCTGGGTACCGTTCATTGAACCCAAAGCGTTTTGAGCTTCCTCATCTGTTGCCATCTCAACAAATCCAAAGCCTTTGCTTCGGCCAGAGTCTCTATCCATAATAACTTTGGCCGACATTACTTGGCCATAGCTCGAGAACGCCTGGTGCAATTGTTGATCATCTATCGAAAAAGGCAAATTGCCTACATATAACTTTTTACCCACTTGGGCCTCCTTATAAAACCTCCTCAGATAAAACCTGAGGCAAAACTTAATTCTATTGATTAACTCACTTAAATGCAACATCAAGAACGCATGTTGTTGAACTGAAGGGGAATACCAAAATCCTTTGACCTTAAGTGACCCATAACTTCTTGAAGAATATCAATACTTTTTGACGTTACCCGGACCTTATCATCAACAACTTGTGGTTGAATCTTCAATTTCAAATCTTTCATGAATGTTGTAATATCCTTAGCCTTCTCCTTATCAATTCCCTGATGAAGTGTAATTTTCTGCTTAAGCATTCTTCCACCCATCTCTTCTACTTTACTATAGTTTAGCGCTCTAATGTCGATTCCACGACGATGAAATTTCGATTGCAGGATGTCTCTCATTGCGCCGATTTTATAGTCATCTTCAGCGATGAGTACGATTTCTTTCTTGTCCCAATTTAATTCACTTTTGCTACCTTTGAAGTCGTAGCGACCTTCGATTTCCTTTAATGATTGGTTAACAGCATTATCAGCTTCCTGGGTGTTTACTTCTGAGACGATATCGAACGATGGCATTAGCTTTTCTTATATCCTACTAAAAAAGATTACAATGACCTCTGGTCTTGATTTTCGAACATAAAATTAACTACAATATTAGTAAAGTCAATGCAGAGAGAGGGGTTAATCAAAGAAAATTTTAAAAAAATCCCAAAAAGAGCCGCTTTACTCCTCAATTCTTCCTTTGAAGCCATGAAGATCATTAGTTGGCAGAAGGCCATGATCCTTTGGCTGTCAGAAAAGGTCGAAGTTATTGAATTTCATGATATCCATATAAATACTACAAGAGCGCGATTTCCTATACCAAGTGTAATTCGCCTTAGAACCTATATTTCGATGGCTAATTACCGACGCGTTCGCTTTTCAAAACAGAATGTCTATCTCCGTGATTCATGCACCTGCCAATACTGCGGTAAAAAATGCTCCAACAAAGAGCTGACCATTGACCACGTCATCCCAATTTCAAAGCAAGGCCCAGAAACCTGGAGCAACGTCGTGGCCGCTTGCCGCTCATGCAACCAAAAAAAGGGAAATCGCACCCCATCAGCTGCAGGCATGCCTTTGCTGAGAGAGCCAGAATCTCCTCACTGGATGACTTCCATCGAATTAGAACTTAGCAACTCCAAAATACCTCAAGAATGGCACCATTATATCAGCCATCTTTCGCTATTGAAATCAGGTTGATAATAATAAGCAATTTCACGAATTCATTCATAACTCTTTTGATATAAATTGTTTTTATATAACATAATTATAAATCTTATTTCTTATAGACAAATTTACTTTATCCAATGTAGGCTCTTAATATGCTTACAAGACAAGATCGAATCATTCATGAAATAACAAAATGCCTCACTGGAATTATTAGCGAAACCAACGGGATCGCTCTTCAGGACACATTAGATCTCATTCTTCAAAGTGATCTTAAAGAAAAAAATGACTCCATCTATACTTTCGTCCGTGAATTTCGTGAACTTCTCGCTGACTTTCAACAAGACCGAGTCTCTATTAATACCCTGCTTGAGCACCCTGTTTCAAAAGCTCTCTTCGAATTCTTTAAGCATTTCCCCGTAAAATATAATGAAGAACATATTCATCTTACAGGTTCGTTGTCTGCTGAGTTCATTTTCCCTCGCATACAAGCTTTATTAGAGGGCCCCAATCGAACTCTTTATGAAAAGAAAATCCGTGATGTTTATGGTCCAGACTCAATACCCATCAATAAAGTGTCCGATGTTGACAACCTGATTCGCCTCCGCGAAAACGAAGGTTTTACTTCTTATCTCAAAATTTTATATCTCGCTAAACTCATTTTAGTTGATCGAGAGGCTCATAAACAGTCAGCCTACCACATGGCTAATGAGCTGTATCATCGCTATAACGTCGGTAAAATTCGTCTTAAATTTACTCTAGCAAGAACTAGCTCCGCCTCCGGTGAAAATATCCCAGGCTCTGACGATGTGACTTCCGAAGATGTTATAATGGGTCTCTTTGAGGGCTTTATGGCGTTTAAAAAAGAACGCCCTGATTTTAAATTTGTCCTTTCTCCCTCTTTTAGAAAAGAGCGAGATTTTTTTGATTCTTCAAGATTTGCAAGTCGCAAAGATCATTTTCAAGAGCAAGTTAATACCTTGATATACATGCTTGAAAAACATCCTGAGTTAGAAAAATACATGACCGATGTTGACACTGTTGGAAGCGAACTCGACCTCTACCGAAAAGAGCACTTTCATGAAATGTTTTCTGGTTTTAGAAAACTTCAATATCGCGGCTTCAAAATTCGCTCTCACCATGGTGAAGTTTGGAATACTTTAAAAAAAGGAATTCAAGCTGTCGATAATGCTATGAATATTTGGCATATTGATACTCTCGAGCACGGTGTAAGCCTTGGGATTAATCCTAATTTTTATTTCCATCGTTTATTTCAAAAAGTAATTGAATATAACAAAGCTCATCAGCACATCCCTCTTGGGACAGAAATTCACCGCGAGTTAGTCGATATGGACTGGGGTTCGAACCAAGCTATTTGTGACAAACTTCTTCGTGGTCAGCAATTAACGGAATCAGAAATTACTTTGTTTTTAAAAGCCAAGTTTCACACGGCTCGTGAAGTAGAACATTATCAACATGATGTTTTAAATCGACTGATTGACAAAGGCGTTTCACTCGTAGCACTCCCGTCTTCTAATAATAAGCTGACTGGAAAGTTTCAAGACTACAAAGATCACCCCTTTTCTTGGTGGGAAAAAAAGAGTGTACAACTGGGGGTTGGGACGGATAATTACATTACTTTAAATACAAATTTTATTCGTGAAATGCTTATATTACTTTACACAGATCCCAAAAACTTAAAAATAACAAAACTTCTCATGGTCACCACGGGAGAGTCACGTCGACCATACATAAGTCATCTCCTATGGAAAATGCGCAAACTCACTTTTATTTAATTTCTCAATTTTCTTAGCGAGGTAAGACGAACAATGAAGCCAATCCGCGCTCATACACTATGGAAAAGAATGGTCATTATTATGCTGATGGGCTTTTCAAGTGGCCTTCCTCTACTCCTGACCGGCGGAACTTTTAAAATGTGGCTTGCGCGCGAAGGGATTGATGTAAAGACCATCGGTTTTTTAAGCTGGGTCGGCATGGCTTATTCTCTCAAATTTATTTGGGCGCCGCTACTGGATCGCTATCAACTTTCAAGACACGGACGACGAAAGAGCTGGCTAATATTAACTCAAATTTGTTTAGTTATTTTGATTGCTCTAATGGGAACGCTAGATCCCAAAGTCAGTTTGATGCCGCTAGCCTTTACTGCTGTTCTTGTCGCATTTTTTAGTGCCACCCAAGACTCCGCAATTGATGCCTATCGCAGAGAATTTTTACCCGAAGAAGAGCTAGGCCTTGGGGCTTCCATGTCCACCTATGGATACCGGATTGCCATGCTGATTACTGGTGGCTTGGGGATTGGACTTGTAGGAGGTGAAACAATAAATTTAACTTGGAATCAACTCTACTTTGCCATGGCCATTCTCATGAGCATTGGTCTCCTTACATCACTTATCATCCCCGAACCACAAATGAAGGGAGAGCCTCTAAAATCGTTAAGAGAAGCCATTATTGAACCCTTCAAAGAATTTCTTTCTCGCCCTAGAGCTTTTTTAATATTAACTTTTGTTATTGCTTTTAAGCTTGGGGATTCAATCTCAGGACAAATGCTAAACAAATTTTATGTAGATATGAATTTTACTAATCAGGATGTGGGGTTTATCGCAAAAACAGTGGGCTTGATTTCATCTTTAGCGGGGTTATTTTTAGGTGGTGTCATATTAAAGTACCTAAAAGTTCATCGTTCACTCATTATATTTGGCATACTTCAAGCGCTCTCAACAGCCTACTTTGCCGTCCTTACTCAAACAGGACCAAAGCAGTGGGCCTTAGCATCAGCCGTAGTCTTCGAAGACATTACGAGCGGAATGGGGACGGCTGCCTTTTTAGCTTTTATGGCCCTTCTTACTCATCATCGTTTTACGGCCACACAGTATGCGCTTCTGGCTAGTTTTGCCTCACTAGGGCGAAACTTTTTCTCAGGTTTTTCAGGAATTATGGTCGTAGAACTTGGCTGGGCAAAGTTTTTTATTAGTTGCGCGCTGATCGCCCTTCCTGGCATTGCGATGGCTTATTATCTTTATAAACAAGTTTTAGTTGAAAACAAAACTTCGCCATAA
>CAZTDX010000029.1:0-40756 GCA_964612425.1 uncultured Pseudobdellovibrionaceae bacterium | reverse complement strand
TTGCTTTGCAAGGGCTAAGAGTGAAGATTGATGCGTATTAGCGAACTGACTCTAAATAATAAGAGTTATGAATTTCGAAAAAACTTGTACTCGATTGTAAAATATTTTGATCAGGTCGTTTGCCCTCAGTTTAAAAGAAAATTTTCAATTGATCCACTTTTAATTCCATCAAATAAATCAAAAAGGTCCAAAATTATAATACTTGTTGATGATAAATTACCTCATCTAGGATTTCATAGCCGAATTTTAGAGACAAAATATAATCGTGATTTTATCATTCTAGATTTAAAAGAAGATTCATTCATCGGTGACCAGAAATACCTGCTACCACACGAGCTTCAACATGTCGTTCGACATCACTTTAATAGAAATGAAGAGGATTGGTTAAACGAAGGTTTGAGCGTTGTAACTGAATTTTTGATGACGGAGGAGTTTCCGATAAAATACCTAAGAGAATATAAAAGTCTTGGAAACTTGTCTTTGATTGATCACTATCAATATAATATTCATGGCATCAAGTATTTTAATAATTTTTTATATGTTTATTATCTTTACCAAAACTTTGGAGGTATTGAGTTAGTAAAGCGTTTAATTATGTCACCATACTCCGGCGTCAAAAATATTGATAGTGTAATTAAGGCAGTCACAAAAAATAAAAAAGACTTATCAAGTTTCGCTAGCTTTAAAGGCTCTTTTATCAATTATCAATTAGCGTTAGTTCTCAACTTATACCGTAACCAAATTGAAAGTAATGGTGGAATTTTAGAATTAAAGTTAGCCCTAGGAGGTGTTCCTGCTCAAGATCAAGATTATATTGTAAACACAGGGGTTTTGCCAGTGAATGTACCCATTTCACTGATGCCGGCATCGTCACAGTATTATGATCTTTCGAAGAAATGCGTTAATGTCACAGTAGAAGAAAATAGCTCTCTTGTCGCAGTTTTAATTGATATGGATGCTCCTGATTCTGAGCCCTATGTCAAAGAAATGAAGCCCAATAAAAATTATTGTATTAGTAGAGAATCGGGGATTGGACAGTATTTAATAATAATAAATCCTGATCACACTAAAAAACAAAAATTTATGATCGAATAGTATTTTAAAAATATGATAACTCGTTGGCTATTTATATTCTTATAAAGTAGCTCTTTCAACGAGCCATTCAATCAATAATGGATCAGGAGCGATCATGTGATTGGAAAAGCGATATTGAAGACCTTGAAGTCTGTCTTTGATTCCATCTTCAATTCCTCCGGGAGCAATAAGCACGGGGAGGAGGAGGGGAGTTTTTCCTTGTGTGAGTGCCTCTTGTACATAATTGCGAAGTTCCTGAGTTTTTTTCTCTTGGATGGGTTTGGGAGCATCATCTCTCAACGTCACAATGTGAATCTTTGAAAAATGAATTTGAATTCGACTGCTGTGCATATTTAAATCACGCAACCAGAGTAAATCGTCTTCATCACCATTAGGCCCATGGGCCACCAAAATTAATTCTTCTTGTTGAGAATTTTGACTCATTTCAAAAGCTCTTTTTTGAATAATGCGACTGAGAGTTTGGTCATCATTAAGGGCTGACTGATAACGAACCATTTGTACAGAAGAAGGAAGTTCTACTCGTTTGAGTTCAAAGGGGAGTGGGTTTGTTTCGCTGAGGTGAAATTGATATTTTTGCGCGCGAATGACATCACTGTGATCACTAATAAACAATGGAATAATTTCTAGAAAACAAACTTTTTGATGGCCAAGGTGAGTGACTGCCTTTTGAAAGTTGTCGTAGTCCCACATCCCAAAGGCGACCTCCAAGGGATAAGGGATTTTTGTGCTCGCTTCATCCGTCAAGTTTAAGACAGTGTCTTCCCAATCCACTTTGGGATGAGTGTCATCGCTGTTGAAAGCCATCGGACTCAAAGGCTTTTCGTGAACATGGTCACCATGGCCATGATTCGCTTTTCCGTGGGCGAGAACTAATATTCCTTTTTTATTTAGGCATTGAGCTTCTGGTAAGGTGTTCACTATTTTTTCAGAAGGAAAAGTTACAATTTCAGAAGTGGCAAGAACTATAGATGAGACTAGAGAGTGAAGTACGATGATTGAAAAATATTTAGAAATCATAATAATCTCCTGTTTGATTTTTTTTTGAATCAATCCTTATGTTCAGAGAGAAAAGTTAAAAAGGAAAAGTCTATAAATCAAATGAATTAAACTTCACAATTCTAGTTGAGAAGAAATTGAGAAACACACATTGTGTACAATGACAACTTTCCCAGAAGAATGTCGTTACCTGGTCGTAAGTTTTGAAAAGGTAGAGGTTATTAGTATGGAGTGTGGTTAAAATGACTTTTTGAAAACAATTGATAAAATCATTTCATGAGTAGTCAAGAGCAATACCAAATAGATTGTATTCACTTTAATGGCTATAAACCTTGTTCAAAGAATTCAGAATGCCATTCGCAGTGCCCTCAAAAAAGAAGAGTTAAAGAGTCCATTTTAGTAGTTCACTTGGGCGCAATGGGAGCCGTTCTAAGGAGTACATCGCTACTTAGGGCTCTTCAAAGAAAACACCCTGAGTGTATGATTACATGGATCACTGAAGAAAATACAAAGCCTTTACTCGAAAACAACCCTCTAATACATCGAATCTTAACCTTATCAGCCCGAGATCAATTGATTTTATCAGGTATGGAATTTGATGTGGGATATTTTATTGATAAGTCTCCAGAGATTGGAGGGATTGCGAATCAAACTCAAATTAAAAAAATATTAGGATTTATTACTGATAAAAAAACAGGTGCGATTCTCCCTTCTAATCCCGCAGCGAGAGAATTATGGGAAATAGGTCTTAATAATCAAAAGAAATTTTATGAAAATAAAAAGTCAGAACAGCAATTAGTTGCAGAGGCGTTGGAGCTTCCTTATCAGCGAGAAGAGTATTTATACTTTTTTTGCGAGCACGAAATAGCTTTAATAAAAGAGCGAAAAAAGGAATGGTCACAAGGGAAGAAATTACTTCTTGGTTTAAATACAGGAACAAGTGGATTTTTGCCGCAAAAAACAATTCCTAATATTTTTTGGCAGAAACTCATAAATAAGATTGAGAATACTCCATTGTTAAATCAATCAATAAATATTGTTTTGTTAGGTGGTGGCTCTATAGATGAGCGCAATCATCAGCTGATAGCAAAGAATTCCCATTGCATTATAAGTCCCTCAACGCTTGGCTTAAGAGATGGTTTTTGCAGTGTTGCGGCGATGGATTTGGTGGTTTCAGGTGATAGCTTAGGTATGCATATGGCCATTGCTTGCCAAAAGCCAGTCATTGCTTGGTTTGGCCCTAGTTGCGCACATGAGATTGATCTCTATGGTCGTGGGGTAAAAATAAAATCAAATTTTTCGTGCAGTCCCTGTTGGAAAAGACAATGTCATCAACAAAATATGTGTAATGAGCATATCGAGGAAAATCGAATAATGAGTGAAATTCATCGCCACATTGATTTAATAAGAGCCAATGAAAGATCCAAAATTACGTCTCATTCTGAAGCAGCAAACGTACTGTTTTGAGAAAAAAGAACTGATCGCTTTTGAAATTACAAAATCATTATTAAATAGTATCTATTTATGTAAATCACTTAAGTACAGAGTCAAGCTATCCGATGGAAAATAATCTAAAACCATGTGATAATATTATTGATAATTCAGTCGTTAAATAATTTGTCGCTCAGAGTAAAAGAGGGGGGAAGTTGAAGTCATTGAGATGGTTCTTGCTTTCTTCTTTTGCTTTAACAACAGCGCTCATGCTCCAAGGCCAGGGGTGTGCACAGAAAAAATTTATATCTAAGAATTATTCCGCCTTGGATAATACAGGCACTAATGATAATAGTCCGGACTCATATTTTGATTTGCAATGGTATTTAGGTGGTAAATCAGTGGCCTCGACCTTTAATATTTCAGCTAAAAGTGTTTGGGATGAGGGTAATATGGGACAAGAGGTTAGTATCGCTATTGTTGATCCAAGTTCCATTTATTTATCTCATCCAGATCTTAATGGGAATAAAGATCTGGACAAAAGTTTTAATTTTATTGCTCCACAAAAAGGGACTGATACGACTTTAGATAATTTTGAAAGTCATGGAACGTGCGTTGCTGGTGTGATAGGAGCCCGAGAAATGAACGGCAAAGGGATTCGAGGAATTTCTTCTCGCGCTTTAATTTCTGCAAGAAACACTACGGGGGTCGATACCGATGTTTATGATGCCCTTACGTATAAGGCGACACTAACCGATGTAGCATCAAATAGCTATGGACCTCCAGATGATACAGGAGAACTTAATTTGTATTACGATAATGATTTATTTAATCAAGCAATTGCTGTTGGCACCCAACAAGGTCGAGGAGGATTGGGAACTGTCTTTGTTTGGGCGGCTGGCAATGGGCGTGAGTATGGTGATCGTAGTAACTATGATGGCTATGCCTCAAACTTTGGAGTGATAAGCGTGTGTTCGGTGGGACCCAATGGAAATGTGAGTTTTTTTTCTGAGCCGGGATCAAATCTTTGGGTGTGCGCACCGGGAGAGAAAATTGTTACAACCGATTATAAAGGTTTAAATTGCTCTGATGGCTCAAATTTAAAAGGTGCTATTAATAGTGATTACACTAAAAACTTTATAGGAACCTCAGCGGCAACACCCGTTGTTTCTGGCGTAGCAGGTCTCGTATTGCGAGAAGCAAAAATTCGTGGAAAATATTTAGGTTGGCGAGATGTGAAAATGATCATAGCAGAATCAGCAACAAAACCGTCAACGGTGACTTGGCAGCCTACTCGCTTAAGATTTAATGATGATTATGGGTTTGGAATTGTTAATGCTGAAGCCGCTGTGAGTAAAGTTGCCAGTTGGCTTTCAGTAGGCAATACCCCTTGGACGAGAAAAGTATTGGGTGCAAACTTGCTTGGGCCCACAGGGTCAGGAAGCTTAGACGACACAGGGGGATCTTATTTATCCATGCAGGGATTTAAAGTGGACAACACTCAAGTTGAAAATGGAGTGAACCTCTTTAATTCAAGTATTAATTATATTGAATATATTAATTTAGAATTAAAATTAACACACTCAAGTCCTGGGGATTTAGAGGTTAGTATTGTGAGAGCACCCTTGTCTGGAGGCACCTCCAGTACCAGTAAAATTCTGACTCCTCATGCGTGCTGGGATGATTCAGGGAATGCAGTCAGTTGTACTGCTGCTGTTAACTATACTTATAAGTTTGGTATATCAAACTTTTTGGGAGAATCAGTACAAGGTAATTGGGATATTAAAATTAAAGATGCAAATAGTAACGGTAAAAGTGGTACTGTTACGGGTTGGAGGTTAACTTTTTATGGGCACTAAGTGGGGTTTAAAATTGCAAAACAATAATAGTTTAAACATCAAAGTAGGAGCAATTTTTTTTGTTGCAGTCACGATTACGATGGCTCTCTTTCCTGCGGAAGTACGAGCAACAGAAACGAAATCTTATTATTGGTATCATGATTCTGAAAAAGTAGAGTTAACCTTGTTGCCAAATCACATTGTTGATTTTTCTGCTCCTGACAACACAGGTGCCGCTGTTGGTAGATCTCTGAAGCCTCTGCGCGAAAAACCATTAAAGGGAGGCGGAAAACTTTTAAAGTTGAACGAAAATGATTTTAATGAAGTATTAAATGAAAATATAGATCTTGCTCAAAAGCAGGCAAACACTTATCGATCACCTCTTTTTAAAGATACCAATGGAAGCGTAAAAGCCTTCGCGGGTGGAGTCCTTGTTAAGTTCAAGTTGGGCACAACGGAATCAGCTATTAAGTCTTTATGTGAAAAAAATGGTTTAATATTGAAAAGAAAATATTCGGTTGAAGGGCAAGAACCACTGTGGCTGATTAGTGCACCAGCAGGAGTAGGTAGCTTAATGCTAGCCAATAATTTGATGGAAAATCACAGCGATTTAGTGGTTGCTTCTAGACCGAACTTTTGGCAGCCCATTAACACGCGCGAACTTAAAGGTGTGCCCTTAAATCGTAAAAGAAAAGTACGAAGATAATCGCTTGTAAAAGTGAGCAGTAAAAATTGACAGTGACGCTGTTTATTTATTGACAGGATCGCGACTGATTTTATGCTCACGCCACTCAATAAATCTTACTTATGTCGAGTTTAAAATAGTCATGATCATTTAATTGATTCTACCGCACAATTTATGTCTGAAAAATAGGTCTAGGACCTTGTGGCACTATTGTTGCTATCTATTGATTTGGGGGATTCCGTTTTCAATGAATTCCAGCTTTAGGTCGTGATAATGAATAGGAATTAAATATAAACAAGGATAGTTTATGAGTATAAAAGGAATTTATACTGCCGTGAGCGGTTCAATGGCCCAAAATTTGAGGTTGGAAACGGTAGCAAACAACTTGGCCAATGTAAATACTCCTGGTTTTAAAAAAGATGCGCAAGTTTTTCGTGAGTACTTAACAACTCAAGAAAAACCTCCGCAAGTTATTCAAGTCCCTAAAGTTCCCGCCTCAATTGAAAGTTTTTATGATATGCAAGGAATTGATAAAAGTTATGTTGATTCTGCAGGTTCTTATTCTGATTTTTCACAAGGTGGATTAAAACATACAGGCAATCAATTAGACCTTGCTATTGATGGTAATGGATTTTTTGAGATTGCTTCACCCAAAGGAGTTCGATTTTCGCGGAACGGGGCATTTACTCTTGATGGGCAGGGACAGTTAGTGACTCACGAAGGATGGCCAGTTCTCAAAAAAACAGAGCCAGGGGTGCCAATAGATCAGCGAACCATCAAAATACCTCGGGGAGCTTCATTTGCGATTTCAGAAAGTGGAGATATCACTATTGATGGAGAAAGTGCTGGAGCGCTTTCTGTCGTTGAGGTTAGTGATAGAAAAGCCCTTCATAAAGAAGGCTCCTCAGTCTACGGCATTAAGCCCAATATGAATCCACAGTTTAATCCGGTTGTAAATCCAAACTTAAAGCAAGGTTTTATAGAAACCAGTAATGTTAATATTGTTCAAGAAATGACTGATATGATCAGTGCCACGCGATTATTTGAAAGCACCCAAAAAGCGATTCAAGCATATGATTCCATGGCAGATAAGTTAGTCAATGTGGTACCTAAATAAAATTAAGTATTAAATAAATTTTAATTAGAGGAGTTTTACAAATGATCAAGAGTCTTAATACAGCAGCAACAGGCATGCAAGCACAGCAAACCAATTTAGATGTCATAGCCAACAATTTGGCAAACGTAAATACTGCGGGATTTAAAAAATCTAGAGCTGAGTTCGAGGATCTTATGTATCATACGATCAAGGAGCCAGGAGCTGCTACGGGCTTAACCTCAGTGAGCCCAACGGGAGTGCAAACAGGACTTGGTGTACGAACGGCTTCCATTCAAAAAGACTTTGATCAGGGTTCTGCAATGATCACTAAAGGGACTTTAGATATTCAAATTGAAGGGAGTGGTTTTTTTCAAGTTGCCACTCCTGATGGACAAATTGCTTACACACGCGATGGGGCCTTTAAAAAGGACCCAACAGGTAAGATTGTCGATAAAAATGGGAATGCATTGCAACCAGAAATTGTGATTCCACCTAATGCTAGAGGTGTTGAAATTTCCCCATCCGGTGAAGTGAGCGTGATCCAAGATCAGCAAACGGTTCCGCAACAATTAGGGCAAATTGATATCGTTACTTTTGTAAACCCTTCAGGGTTAAAATCAATGGGTAAAAACTTATTCATGCAAACTGGAGCGAGCGGAGCACCCGCAACGGTGCGCCCTGGACTTAATGGATCTGGTTATTTAGCGCAAGGGCAACTAGAAGGAAGTAATGTGAATATTGTGGATGAAATGGTGAATATGATTACAGCTCAAAGAGCTTATGAAACCAACTCTAAAGTCATTCAATCGGCGGATCAGATGCTTCAATCGACTAATAATATGAGGTAATTGTGATTTTATTGAGTTTGTTGTTTCAAATAATTTTTAGTTGGTCCAAAGAAAGTCGTATTTTGACCTTTACTGAAAAAGAGATCACAACTTGTGGCGGAAATTTATCTTGGGGAGTGGTGATTTCAGGACTCACAAACAAAGAGAAAGAATGTCTCGATACACTCAGTCCGTGGTCGTTGGTATTGAGTGAAGAGGGAACTTCGGTTTCAAAAATGGAGTCTCGTTTAATCGAGTCGCGCGAGAATGTGATTCAGAGATTTAAAAAAGGCAGGTCAGCCTGTCTCAATAGTGTTGAAGTGGTAATTCCTGATCGAATAAAAATTAAATCAGAGCCTCAGTTAACATTGGCAAGTTTAGAGCCTTGGATTCTCTCAGAACTTTCATTTTATAGTAGCGATAAAAAAATTGAGTTCAATCGAGTTAGTTTGCCAAAGATTGATTGTGCTAAAGCAAAACAAATACAGTGGAGTTCGTTTAAGATAGAAGGGCGAAATCAATTTCGATTTTTACTGAACGCCGACGAAAAAAACTTTTGGATTACGGGAGAATTTCGATGGTGGCAAAAAGTACCTGTGGCCAGACGTAATTTAGCACCAAATGAAAAACTCACGATCGATGATTTAGAATTGCAGTCTAAGGATACGACCTTTGCAACAAGCTACGCTTCAAAAATTGAGGACTTGCTCGGTCGAACCACTCAGCAAGTCATTGCCCAGGGGAGTGTTATTGATACTCGATTTTTAAAAGTTGAAAACTTAGTTGAAAAAGGTCAAGTCATTCAAATACAGTTTCAAGGAGATAACTTTGTAGTGTCATCACAAGCGCAGGCAGAGCAAAGTGGCTCGCGAGGGGATTTAATTAAAATTAAAAATCTCGACACTCAAAAAATACTCTCCGGAATCGTTTTAGGTAAAGGGTTAGTGGAGGTGAAATGATTGAAATTCAGAATCACAAGTATTTTATAATAAAGTTAAATTCCTCAATTGCTAAGAAAATCCTTTGTGGGTTTTTATCGCTCTTTCTTTGCCACTGTGCTTCGATTAAAAAGTGGTGGTCAGGAGATAATAATGAAAACGTAGTCGTAGCACCTCCGGTGTTACCTCCGCCTGCTCCCGTTGATGAAACCATTCGATTTTCAGAAAATCCTAACGTTGGAACTTTTAATGATCGTCGTTATAAAAGATCCACTCGTAAAAGTCTCGAAGAGGAGAGTGATGTAGGGAGTCGAGCGGGTTCGCTATGGAATACTGAAGGTCCATCAGCGTATTTATTTACGCAAAATAAATTGCATCGAGAAGGTGATCTCTTAAATGTGAAATTAGAGGGAAATGCCCGAAGTCAAATGGAGACAAAAATTGGTGTCATTAAAAAGTTACTCGCACGATTGGAAATTGTAAACAGCCAACCAACGCTTGGGATGAATAGCTCTGGTGATGGAGCTCCTAATGAAGCAGAGAACGGATTAAATGATCCAAGTTCTAATGGGCGTGACCCAGCTGGTGTCAATAAAGAGGGTAAGTCAGCGAAAACATTAATCGATGATAAGCAAAAACAAAACTCAGTAGTCACAAACAGTACAAATAATAAAGCAGACAATACCAGTGAACTTGATGTACCTATTAATGTTGATTCTGTTCCGACGAGAGTGGCTGAACGGATGGGTGATGGAAATTATAGAGTCAAAGGCCATCAATCATTTATGATTGGAAAAAAGGAATTCAGAGTGATTCTGACAGGTTTAGTAAGGCCTGAGGACTTTTCTGATGAAGGGATCAGCTCTAATAAATTACTCGATCCTCAGTTAGATATAGTTAGTTTAAGGAGAAGTGTGCAATGAGGTTAATTAAGCTATTGATATTAATTATAAATTGTTTATCAATAAATAGTGTTTATGCATCACGCCTAAAGGATATAGCGAATATTCGCGGAGTACGTGAAAATCAACTCATCGGTTATGGGTTAGTGATCGGCTTAAAGGGAACGGGAGATAGTAAGGATGAGTTCACCAAAAAAAGTTTTGTAAGAATGCTTGATAAATTAGGAATGAAGCTTGAAAATCAAGACTTGGAAAGTAAAAACATTGCAGCCGTTATTGTGACAGCAACTTTGCCGGCTTTTGGAAAAGCAGGAAACTCAATCGATGTTATGGTGAATTCTATTGGTAGCTCAACAAGTCTTGTTGGAGGAACTTTATTAATGACTCCATTGCGCGCAGCCAACGAAGAAGTGTATGGTGTTGCACAAGGCCCTGTTTTTATTGGTGCTGAGAAGGATGCTCATACAACAGTGGGTCGAATTCCTAATGGGGGAATGATTGAGAAAGATATTTCCAGTGATTTTAATTCCAAAAAAATGTTTCGTTTAACTTTACATAATCCTGATTTTACAACTACGGCACGAGCCGTGATCACCATCAATCGTGAATTAGGTGGGTTGTATGCTTCAGCAAAAGATCCTGCTACGATCGATATTATGGTTCCGCCACAGTTCGAAGGTCGAGGTGTTGACTTTTTAGCAAGCATTGAATCCATCGAAGTGAACCCTGATATGCAAGCGAAAGTTGTTATTAATGAAAAAACAGGAACTGTTGTAATTGGCGATAAAGTGCGTATATCAAAAGTAATTTTGAGTCATGGATCTATTTCAATTCGAATTCCAGGAGCTGGCGACGGAAAGAAAAGTGATAAGTCTGTACAAGAAGAAAAAATGGCGATTGTTGGAGGGGCTGCCAATGTGGGAGAGTTGGTTCAAGGCCTAAATAAGCTTGGAATCTCTCCTAAAGACCTGATAACTATACTTCAGTCCATAAAGGCAGCTGGAGCTTTGCACGGGGAATTGCAAATTTTGTAAAAAAGTTCTACAGGATTTTTATATTTTTAATTACACTAAAAGTAAGTTTGTTTTTAATACCATAATTACATGGATGTGATTATGGTTCGGGGAGGGTGAGTAAGAATCACGAACCATGGAAGGTTAGAGCAAAAGAGTTTCTCGCAGGAAACAAGAGCATGAGGTCAGCACACCAAGGATTGGTGATAATAGGCCGAAGCTTAGAGAGTCAGTGCAGGATGCACAGGATTCAGAACTTAACCTCCCCACTTTTTCTTTTCTCTCAATGTCAGTTGTTACAAAATAAAAACTATGGATATCAAAACAAAACAAAATGTAGTTAGCGAATTCAAGGGATCTCAGGCTAAAGCTCCGGCCGCTCCAGGCCCTGAGAAGCAGCTACAGGATGTCGCCTCACTTTATGAAAAGCAATTCTTGCGCGAAATGGTAAAGCAAATGCGCACAACGGTTTCTGAGAGCCAAGTGATGCCATCGAGTTTTGCCGAAAAATACTATCGAGAAGAATTAGATCATCAGTATGTAGAATCTTGGGGAGATCGTGGCGGGATCGGCTTGGGTAAAATCATTTATGATCAATTATTATCTAAGTATGGGGAACTCCTAGGAATTAAAGTTCCAAACGAAAAGGTTAGAGGACCTTTGCCACTGACACAAAAAGACCAGTGGAGTGCAACCGTTGAAGTTAAAAATAAATCAATTAAGTTTAGTCAAGAAGCTGATTCGCAAAAAAAAGATCCTACTTCGATCGAAGCCCCCTGGGAAGGAGAATGGCTGGGTAGTTATGCTTTAGAAAATGGAATGCGAGTCATTGAGTTAAAGCATCAAGGCGTTAAATCCCAACTCGTAGGAGATTTTTTAAATTTTAAGGGCGAGCCAGGAATGAAGTTGAAGGCTGGAGCTGAAGTTGGCACCTTGAAGCCAAATTCTAAAGACTTTTACTGGAAACTGACCGAACTCAAATAATTTTTGTCACTTTTATTTACCATTTTACAAATTCGACCCTAAATAGTTTATATTTAGACCCTGGTGTGGCAAAAATACAGCCACTATGAAAAAAAATACAATTAACTTTGCTTTAATCTTTATTTTTATTGTTCGATTTTCTTATTTAGCATCTGCTGCCTCAGATAAAGAAATATCTGACATTGCAACAAAATCAAAAGCAGGACTGATTTTTTCTGCAGATAGTAGTCTGAGCACTTTTAATAACATTGGCAGTGCTGTTCAGTCCTCAAGTGATGAAAGAGTTGAAGATCAATTATCCATCGTAGCTGTGGGAGATATCCTATTGCATCAACCTTTGCATGAACAAGCCCTGCGCTCTCCAGATGGGCATAAAAGTTTGTGGAAGAATCTCATGCCGTATTTGAGCGGTGCGGATATGACCTATGGAAATTTAGAGGGACCGGTGGCTCCTGGAGTGAATACTAAGGGGCAATTTGTTCCAGACCCAGGGAACGTTTTTGATCAAGATGTTTATTCGAGTTACCCTCGCTTTAATTATCATGAAAGTTTAGTGACTGATCTTATAGATTCGGGATTTGATGTGGTTTCTACTGCTAATAATCATGCGCTTGATCACAGAAGTCATGGTGTCGATCGAACGACCGAAACACTCCAAAAACATAACCTCCCATATACTGGAACAAGACATAGCGAAAACCTTCAACGTGATATGGAGGTTTGGCCCACAATTATTGAGCGCAAAGGATTTAGAATTGCTTGGCTTGCTTGTACATTTAGTACGAATGGAACAACTGATGATCTGGGGCAAGTGCTGCATTGCTATCATCATAGAAAAAGAGTGTTAGCTATGATCAAGGAGTTATCGAATGATAGCAGAATTGATGCTGTAATAGTAACACCTCATGTAGGTAAAGAGTATGAAGATTTGCCGGAGAGTTCTCAAGTATCCCTCTATCGATCTTTTATTGATGAAGGTGCTATTGCTATTTTAGGAGCCCACCCTCATGTTTTACAACCTTGGGAAAAGTATATAAACAAAAAGGGAGAAGAAACATTTATTATTTATTCCCTTGGAAATTTTGTGAGTGGACAATTTCAAAAGGTCAAAACCAGAGCATCGATCATGCTCAATTTAAACCTGACTAAAGATGAATCCGGAAAAGTTAAGGTGGCCCAAGTTCGATACCTCCCATTAGAAATGCAAAGAACAAAAAGGGGTGAGTACACAGTCGCTCCTATTAGTTCGAGTCAAGGCAATTCAGAAATGTATGGGCATATCAAAGGAATGTTTGGTACAATAAATATGATTCAGTTGAATCAGAATGCTAAAAAGCCTTCTTCGAATAGTCCTCTCCCATAGATGCTGTTTGAATAGCTAGATTCGCTCATTATCGGACTCGACCCTGTTTCTTGGGAGTTGACCAAAATAGAAAAAATCATTGAGTATAATAGAATGAAAAACAAAAACTATTTACTCAAAAAGTTAGCGTCTTTATCTTTTATTTTTTTAACGATTGTTTTTATGGGGTCAAAGTCCTGGTCTAGTTCCTATGGTTGGTCGTGGGGAATTGGTTATCATAATCCTCCAAATTCAACAATTGGAATAAATTTTATGCGTTTATGGAGTCAGTGGGCCTTTGACGTTGGCGTTGGCTATATGAACTCGAGTGAAAGCAATTCTAATAATTCTTCTAATTCGTCAAACTCGAATTCTAAAAATGTGAGTGTTTCAGCAGGAGGAGATCTCAACTTTAAATATTTATTTGGTTCGGGCTCTGTAAGACCTTACTTGCAGGGTGGAACTTTTTTTGGAGTTGGAGCGCAGAGCGGAAATAACTCAGGGGCAAGTGCTTCTGCTAGTGGTGGTTTTGGAGGCGCAGGGCTCTTTTTTATGTCCGGTAGTGTTGATTTCTACATCTCCTATATTTCGGCAGGCAATGGATCGTTACAATTGGGGCTTAATTTTTAGAAATCAATTCAACTTTAATCGTTGATTTAAATGAGGTTCTATGAAGTGGGTGGTTCATAAATTTGGGGGCACAAGTGTTGGCTCGGTTTCTGCAATTCGATCTGTTTTAAAAATTTTAGAAAGTCAAAATAAACAATTTCGATTGGCTGTTGTCGTTTCAGCAATGTCGGGCGTCACTGACCGCTTGATTAACACTTCCATGAAAGCCAGTGAACAAAACGAAGAGTATTTAAAAGATTTAGAGCAATTATATGTTGATCACTCTCAATCCGCCATAGAGCTTTTAAATGGCGCTATTGAGGCCCTTCAATATAATGAACAACTCCTTGCTGATATTAAAGACCTGAAAGAAATTTTACGAGGAGTATGGCTTTCAAGAAATTTACCAGAATCAAGTCTTGAACTGGTTTCTGGTTATGGAGAGCTTTGGTCGTCTCGCTTGTTGGCGGCGCTGTGGAAAAAATCAAATTCCGAAGTTCATTGGGTGGATGCTCGCAAAATACTAGTTGTTGAAAATGGAGAGACTGGGCCGCTTTTGCAATGGGATCGATGTCAAAAAAATATGGATCAATTCTGTGAGAATGCTAAGTCTGGGCCCTATGTCATCACAGGGTTTATTGCGTCTACACCGAAGGGTGTGCCGACGACGTTAAAGCGTAATGGAAGTGATTTTTCAGCATCCATATTTGGTAGATTATTAAAGAGTCATGAAATTGTGATCTGGACAGATGTGGATGGTGTGTATAGTGCTGACCCACGCAAAGTGCCTGAAGCTCAGTGCTTAGAAGAAATTTCTTACGAAGAAGCTATTGAGTTAGCTTACTTTGGAGCAAAAGTCATTCATCCCCATACGATGGGGCCAGCAGTGGCTCTTCAAATTCCCATTCTTATTAAAAACACTTTTAATCCGGCAGCGCCCGGAACTTATATTCATCGTGTTTTAAAACATAAAGATGGGCGAGTGGCGCGTGGTTTTACGACAGTCGATAAAGTTTGTTTAGTAAATGTAGAAGGAACGGGAATGATCGGCGTGCCCGGCGTAGCTCAAAGACTCTTTGGCGCCTTACGCGAAGTGGGTGTGAGTGTAATGTTAATTTCACAGGCCAGTTCAGAACATTCCATATGCTTTGTGGTAGCTAAAAGTCAGGCCGAAAAAGCACAGCAAGCAGCAGAACAGGTTTTTCATTCGGAACTTCAACACAATATTATCGAGCGCATTCAAGTCATTTCAAATTGTTCCATTTTGGCCATGGTCGGTGACAATATGGTGGAGCAATCGGGAGTGGCTGGGCGATTTTTTTCAAGCCTAGGGCAAGCGGGCGTGAGTGTGCGAGCCATTGCTCAGGGCTCTTCGGAAAGAAATATTTCTGTTGTGATTGATGAAAAGGATTCTGTTCGTGCCTTGCGAGCGACTCATAGTGCGTTTTTTCTTTCTGATTATACTATGTCGATTGGTTTGATTGGCCCAGGAGTGATAGGAAAAACATTGCTACAACAAATTACTGAGCGTCGCGAATGGCTTAAAAAGAATTTTAAAGTAGATTTGCGATTAAGATCCATTGCCAACTCTAAACAAATGATATTGAGTCATGAGGGTGATAAATTAAATTCTACAATCACTTCTTGGTCTGACTCAACGTGGTCCGAGAAGGGCGTGCCTCTGGACTTTTCTCTGTTAACAAAGCACATACAATCTGAAGGAATACCTCACTCTGTGATTATTGACTGTACGTCAAACGAAGACATTGCCGATCGTTATATAGATTGGATGAAAAAGGGAATCCACATCATCACTCCCAATAAAAAAGCAGGTTCAGGCTCCATGTGCCGTTACCATGATATTCGACACCAACAAGAGCATGGAAAAGCTCATTTTTACTACGAGGCCACCGTGGGAGCTGGACTTCCCATCATTAGCACCTTGAGAGATTTAATTCAGACGGGTGACGAAATTCTCTCGATTGAAGGAATTGTCTCAGGAACTCTGTCTTTTCTTTTTACGGAGTTTAAGGGTCATGTGAAGTTTTCTGAAATTGTTTTAAGAGCTAAACAAAGTGGATTTACAGAGCCAGATCCTCGTGATGATTTAAATGGAATGGATGTGGCACGAAAGCTAGTTATTTTAGCTCGCGAGGCGGGAGTAAACATTGAGCTTAGTGCGGTAAAGGTTGAGTCTCTGGTTCCGGATTCATTAAAAGCGATTTCAAGTGTTGATGAGTTTATGCAAAAACTTCCAGAGAATGATTCATTAATGGCGACACGTCGTCAGCAGGCGGAAGCACAAGGTTTAGTTTTACGTTACACCGGAGTGATAACTTCCTCAGGTGAGGCTCAAGTAGGTTTGAAAGAGTATCCTCAAGATCATCCTTTTGCGCGAGTTCAGGGAACGGATAATATTTTATGTTTTAAAACGAAGCGCTACAATAAACAGCCATTATTTATCCAAGGCCCTGGAGCGGGCCCCGAAGTCACCGCTGCTGGCATTTTTGCGGACGTGCTTCGGCTCACCCGGGCTCTCGGGGCAAAGTCATGACGTCGTCTCGTCGACTCCCATGTGCTGCGGCCTTTGCACCAGCAACGATTGGTAATGTGAGTGTGGGATTTGATATCTTAGGTATGGCGATTCGTCATGTTGGCGATCGCGTTTTACTCGTTCCACGAATAGATGATCAAATTGTTATCCAAAGCATTAGAGGATGTGTAAAGAATTCTGTACTTCCGACTGATCCCGCAAAAAATACGGCGAGTGCGGCACTTATCGCTTTACAAAAAAGTGAAAAAATTAAATTTGGTTTTGATATTTATATTCATAAAGGAATTCCTTTAGGATCGGGCATGGGAGGCTCTGCGGCCTCTGCGGTAGCAGCAGTGGTTGCTGCCAATGGTTTTTTTAAGAAAAAGCTCGATATTGAAAAACAATTTTTATTTGCCCTTGAAGGAGAAAAAATGGCCTCAGGAGCATCGCACCCGGATAATATTGCTCCCTGCCTAATGGGCGGCCTCACGTTATCATCTTTAGAGTGGTCAAAGCCCGTCGTGAGTCTACCATTTTTAAAATCTATGGGCTGGGTTCTTGTGCATCCAGATATTGTTGTTGAAACAAAGCAAGCGCGTGGAATTTTATCTCCCACGATCACGCAGGAGAGTTGGGTTCAGCAATCGGCCCGCTTGGGCTCTTTTCTTTCGGGATTCTATAAAAAAGATTTAGAACTGATCGCCCAAGGATTTTCTGATACCATTATTGAGCCCCAGCGTGCTCATTTGATTCCAGGCTTTTATGAAATTAAAAAGCAAGTGATGAGTCATCGCGACGTATTAGGGTTTTCAATTTCCGGTTCAGGACCTAGTGTTTTTGCTCTTACAAAATCGATAGCGAGTGCAAAAAAAGTGGCAAAACAAATAGAGTTTAAATTTAAGGAGCAGGGAATCTCATCACAAGCTTATTATGGCGTGGGGGCAGCACCAGGGGCTAAACTTTTACCTCGTCTCGCTACGCAAAATTTATTTAAGGAATTTCAACTGTGAAGTTTATGAGTACCAGTGGCGCAAGCCAAAGATATTCATTGATGAACGCTGTCTTAAAAGGACTCCCGGAGGAAGGGGAGTTGTTTGTCCCGGAGAAGATTCCGGTCCTGAATTGGAAAACGTGGAAGCATTTTGATTTTTTAAGTGTTGCTCAGTTAGTGTTATCAGAATTTTTATCAGATGATTTTTCAGAAACTGAAATTTCAACTTTATGTAAAAAGTCATTTAATTTTCCAGTGGTCTTAAGAAAAATAGATGAATCGCATTCTTATCTCGAGTTGTTTCACGGACCAACGGCCGCGTTTAAAGATGTGGCGGCTCGATTTTTGGCAGAACTTTTAGGTCTTATCAAAATTAAACAAAACGATAAAAGCACGACGACAATTCTTGTTGCAACCTCAGGAGATACTGGGGGAGCCGTTGCCGCAGCATTTTCGGGACGGCCGCAGTTTCGAGTTGTGATTCTTTTTCCGCACCAAGGGGTTTCTCCTTTTCAGCAACAGCAATTAACGTGCTGGGAATCAAACATAAAAAGTTTAGCTATTGAGGGGACCTTTGATGATGCTCAGCGGTTAGTAAAGTCGCTGTTGTCAAAAAATGATCTTGCAGCTCGCTACCACCTTACTTCTGCGAATAGCATTAATATTGGCCGTTTGCTTCCTCAAGTTTGCTACTATGCTGCAAGTTCATTGTGGTGGTGGAATGAGCGTCATAATCCTGCAACTTATTTTATCCCCACGGGAAATATGGGAAATGCGGTAGCGGCATTTTGGGCGAAAGCCATGGGTTTTTCCATTGATAAAATCCATATGGCTTGTAATGCCAACGAAACTCTTTCGCATTTTTACAAAACTGGAGTTTTTCAACCTCAGTCCAGCATTAAGACATTAGCGAATGCTATGGATGTTGGGAATCCCAGTAATTGGAAGCGATTGCAATTTCTTTATCCTCAGTTTCAATCCCTTTTAGACTTTAGCAGCGCCACTAGCGTGTCCGATGAAGAGATTCGAAATACAATAAAATCTGTTTATAAAAGACATCATGAAGTCATTTGTCCTCACACGGCCACCGCATGGTGTTTGTCCGAGCGCCAGATTCTTGAAAATGATGCCTCAGGGATCATAGTTGGTACGGCCCATCCTGCTAAATTTTCTGAAATCATAGAGCCACTATTGGGGGTGTCTGTTGCAGAACCGGAAAGTTTTAAAGAAATTCGTAGTCGTCCATCGCAGTTCCAAGTCATCCCCCCTGAGGAAAATAAAATCATTCCTTTTTTAGAGTGAAATCATTTCTAATTTATTTATCAGGAGATTGTGAAGACCACTGAATAGCATTTTCAAGGGCGAAGGCCAGAGCAAAGAGATGATCATCTTCTCCCATGCGGCCAGTAAATTGAATCCCAATGGGAAGTTGTTTTTTATCTGCTCCTTCACCTTTCACATCAGCAAAGAAACTGGGAACAGACATCGAGGGGTGGCCGCTCATATTAAAAATAAAAGTATCTGGAATTCGATCGCTGGCGCGCTTACCAATTTCCATTAATGATTTCATAATCACGGACATGGGAAGATATTCCGCCAAGCGAATGGAGAGTTTTTCAATGGCACTGATATTCATGAGACCAATTGGTGAGGGCTCATAGGCCATGGTGGGAGTGCAAAAGTAATCATAGTCTTGAAAAAACTTTTCCCAAATAAGAGTGGACTGTCTGGTGTGAAAAAGAGCATTTTCTAAATCACTCGCTCGCAGTTTTTCTCCTGCGGCTTTTAAAAACCAAGTAACGTGTTCGACATTTTTAAGTGTCGCTTTTTTTCCAAAGTTTTTTTCTAAGCGCGACACTTCACCCGCAGTGCAGGCCGTAAGGATAACGTAGAAGCTTAACATTAAATCATCTTTATTGAGTTTTGGTTCTGCTTCGATGACTTCCATTCCTAAATCTTCACAAACTTTAAGTGAGTGTTGAAGTGCTTGCTCGCACACATTGGAAAGCCCTTGGCCGAAAAGTGTGTTTCGAGTGAAGGCGACCTTTTTTCCTTTCATCGAAGCGTTGGAATTATTGATTAGTGACTGGGGATTGCGAGTGGGACCATACGGTGCGCCTAATCCCAAGCCTTTTGTATGTTCTAATACCAATGCAGAATCCCTTACGCTTCTGGTAAGGACGTGACCACTAACAAGACTGAGCCAACTTTCATTTTTATAAGGCCCCATCGGTTGTAGTCCACGACTGGGTTTGAAGCCAAAAAGTCCACAGGCCGAAGCTGGAATCCGAATGGAACCGCCACCATCATCAGCGGTTGCAATAGGGACCATGCGTGCCGCCACCGCTGCCGCACTTCCACCGCTAGAGCCTCCACTGGTTAAATTTAAATCCCATGGATTGCGACAAGGTCCCCATAAATAAGATTCCGTGACTCCCATCAGTCCGAACTCAGGCACATTTGTTTTACCGAGGGCAATAAGCCCCGTCTCTCGATAGCGCTTGTAAATTTCGGAATCTGTTTGAGCCACATAGTCTTTGGTAAAAAACGAACCACCCGAAGTTGGAAAACCCGCAATGTCCATCCCTAAATCTTTAACAAGAAACGGAACTCCCGCCAGGGGAAGAGTTTTCTGAAATTGCTTACTTTTCTCCCGTGCAAAATCGTACATCTTATGAACGACGGCATTGATTTTGGGATTCCATTTTTCGATTTGATGGATTGCGGCTTCAATCACTTCCGAGGGCGCGACATCGCCTTTTTTAATAAGCTCTGTCAATCCCATAGCATCATATTTGGGGTATTCATTAAACATACAGGCAACCTTTAATAGTAAATAACGATTATTTAATAATGAATAATATACTAATGTTATTATTATTTGTACACATTTTATTTTGTAAGTAGTTTATTACTTTAATTAGAGAAAGTGTTATTGTTAACAGCATTTTCATAAGTAAGTGGTTGGATCATACCTCTAATGGACTGTATATCATTAATTAAATTCTTATATTGTACAAGCCATGTTCTTAACACCGCTTTTTGAGAATAGTTTAAGTTAAGAGGCGTGAGTTGAGACTTTTCTTCATCTAAGGTATTACTACTTGAAGTGGAATTATTGTTAGAATCATCTGGGTGGCCTTTTTTGGTATTAAATATAATTTGTTGACTGCTTTTAGCGAGTTCATTTAAATCTTTTTCAGTGGCATAATTTCCTTTATACAAATTGACACCAAAAACGAAAATATCAAGATAATCTATTAATTGATAGGCAACACTTAAAGTTTGGTAGGCTTTTTCCACATCACCTGTAGCAATTAGCGCTAAACTTGAGGTTATTAATGAATTTAGCCTCCACACATAGTTTGGTGCAATTGGCAGAACCTTTGTTACGGGATCAATGGAGCTTGTATCTTGAAGATAAGTTATAATAGGTGGAATAATGGAGTTTTTGTAAAAGGATGTGGTAGGGATTTGATAATTAGTGTGATTTTGGTTTGAAGGATTTTTTAATTGAAAGGAAAGAAACTTTGTTAAAAAACTTAAGTAGTAGGAGGATTCTTGTAGTAGAGAGAGGGCAACACTCTCTTCGATAACATTATCGAGAAGTCTGTTGCCTTTCACTATATTAATTTTTCCTTCTCCATAGTTTTTAATATCATAATCAACAAGATCAAAATCCAAATTACTTGCAATAATTTTTTGAGTTTTATCTTTTTCTGAATTATTCTTCCCTAGAAAAATATCTGCTAATAGTGGCAGCTTTCGATTGTAGAGTTCTTGGTAACTATTTAATACGGATTCTAGGTATTCTGCGCCATTAATGGCAATAAACTGTAGTATAGCGAGTTTTTGCAAATTTTTATAAGCATCAATTCTATCGTTTTGACTGTGATTGGAACTAAATTTTAAATACTTAGAAAGAACTTGCTCACGACTGTCTTTCGATAATGATTTAAAGAGATTTTGTGTCCAGTGAAAGAGGGCTGTAATTTCACTGGCATTAAAATCATTCTCACTCAAAGTATTCTCTTGTTTATTCTTACAAATTTTATTTTCAATTATTTTCCAAGGACTGTCGATGAGTTCCCAGGAGCGGCTTGCTGTACTAAAATAGGTGGAACCTTCTGCAGCTTTAGTTTTATTCGTAATCATATTAGCAGTAGAAATCTCTTCAGAAATAGCTTTGTCATTAAGATCACAGTATAACCCCACTAAAGTGTTAGTGTATTTGGGATCGATAATTGTTTTTTCTAAAGATGAAAGCTCTTGCTTTCTTACTAGTTTTTCGATGAGAGATATTAACTCTGGTAATTGAGCATCGAGATCGTCTTGTTTTGAAATTGATTTTGAACAGAATTTTTTAACTTCTGGATTGTCTGGGGATACCAATCTGAAGGGTGTAAAGCTGTCTGGAAAAAAATCTTCATAATCAACATTCAATGAGTCTTTATCGTCAAATTTAGTGACTTTATAAGCTTTATTTTTATCATCAACACCGCAAAGTAATCCAACGACAACAGAATCAAAAGGAGTTTCAGTTACAATTTTATTTACAGTATATGGGAAATTATAGAGAAGGCTATTTCTTCCTGCAGTTGTATATCGTTTAAATCTTTCCTTGTAGGCAACAACTTCGTTGGCGGAGCTATAGGGGCTCCCTAAACCTAAATAAATTGTGTTTGTCAATTTGATAAGATCAATAAATGGAGTTACTTTAGCAGTCTTTCTAGCTAAAAATGTCAGCGGATGTTGAAAAATCCACTCTCTAAATTTATTCTCTAGCTTGAGAAAATTTTCAGTACCTCTTCTGCTAATCCATCCCCATTCTTCTAACTTGGGGAATGTATCAATAATTAATGAAGACTGTACTTTAGCCTCACCAGAGTGATTCATGTATTCAACAATATTTACAAATTCATTCAATCCTTCTTGAATTATACTATAGTTAGCTCTGGGTAGATAATACTGGTAAGGCGAGTCACGTAAAATCTTTTGAAAATAATTTTTAGAAACTGCTTTGATAAAAATTAACAATTCATTTGATATGCCCAGAGATTTAATTGGTTCGTCCATTGAAAAGCTTGATTCTACATCATCTGGATCTATCATCTCTCTATGGTATTCATGATTTTCAGGCATTTGAACATATTTTTTTACGGCCGTCGTGTAGTGATGTAACCATTCTGAAGGAAATTGATTGATATCAAGTAAAAAACCTGAAGTTAACTTGTTGGCAATACCATTAATTTTATCGAGCCATTCGATAAAAGTTTTATTTTTGGCGTATTCTTTCCATTTATTAAGTTCAGAACTAAGATTCGATTTTGAATTTGACTCAAGCTCCTTCATTGTTGAATTAAAAAAGTCGGTGAAATCACCAACAAGCTTATCTCCTTGTTGAGTAACCAGAGAAATCCGTGGGCCATAATCGATGATTTTTTGATTGGCTTTTGCAGCAAGATCTTTAAAACTCTCAATCTCTTTTAAAAGAAGTTGGGCTTTCTCACTTTTATTTACTTTTTCTAAATCAAATTTTTTATCTATTTTGAGTTCTTGAGTAATAAATTTAAGGAATAACTTTAAGCTTACTCCAATAATAAAGGCACGTTCAGATTTAGGTCCATAGTAGTAGTGAGGATTGTCGAGGAGTTCAGCATCGTTGGAGTTCTCTGGAACTAGTGGGGAAACCCCACGAAGGACTGTTGTGACCTCCCAGGGCTTTTTATCTCCAGCTTTAGAATCTAGAATATCAGTGGTTAATTTCACATAAGTATTTTTAGTCACATTAAAAGAACGAATCAGAGATTGGATTTTTTCTTGCCATCCTTGATAGGTGAGTACAAACGATTGCAGTTTTAATTCTCGCCAACGAGCAAAATCACTTCTTAAACTTGTAATTAACTTAGATGCTTGCGGCTCACAGGTATCTTTATTCGCGTCATTACAATTGGGATCGGTGATGAATTGTTGATTTGTAATACTATCTAGACTCATATCAGAGAATAATTGTAAGGAACGATTATTTTCTTCAAAGTTATTAGTATTATTAAAATGCCAATCCATAAAGTAAGGCATAATTTTATGGTGTATGTAGGTAAAAGTTATCAAATTAAAGCCAGAGTACAGCCATGTTCCTGGTGTTGTTGCGAATTGAGCCACCTTAAAAATTTTGCTTTTAGATTTAAAATTAAATGCCATTTTATAGGTTGGTTCAAGTTTGGTGAGAATTTTTTCTAATGATATAAGTAAAGTTAATTTACTACCTGTATTTAAAGATTTTCCATCAGCTACCAGATCAGTGAGCTTTTTAAGGACAGGGACCGTTATTCCCTGTGGTGAAACAGCAGTGTGGATTAAGCTTTCTACTAAAAACAGAATTGGCATGGTTGCCCATAAACTCAATATTTCGCCAGGGAGACTATTTTTCATATAAGTTAAAGTGCTTCTATCTTCCGCTAGCCTGCAGGGGTCATTTTCAAGAATTGCTTCATCGTGAGTAATTTTTTTTCCCCATCGTTTTTCTTCTTTTATAGCCTCCTTTAAAATATATAAGCGTGAGCATTTTTTAACATTTTCATCTTTTAAGTAATATTGTAAAACGGTCATCAAAACAGATTGCGCAGAAACTCCAAGTCCTAGAGAAAGAGCGGACATGTACGATTGGGTGTAGCGATCAGACTTAAGCACTCTTTTGCCTAGTCCATAAACCCACGGTGAAGTGTGTATTAAACCACTGGCAACAACAAAGGCTAGTAGTCCTGCCCTGTGAATTCCTTGAGCTTCAGTCATAAGAAATTGAAAACAAGCCATGGGGTTTGCCGCGTAGTCAGTATAACAATTATAAACTTGAGCCGCTCCAAGCCAGAAGAAGAATAGAAATGACTGATGAAGATAGCTACTCATGATTCCTTTTGGTGTCATGAGAGCTTTGCGCTGCATCTCTAAGCGATTTTTTACTTGATCAAATTTTTCTTTTTCAGATAATGGTTGATTATTCCTGTTATAAGCCCCGTATGCCATATGATTCGCTTCAGCTAAGGGGTCTTCAGCAAGAGCTTTTGTGTAACTCTTTATTTCAGATTCTTCGAGAGAGTAAGATAGGCTATCGCCAAATTTTACTTCATTGGTGCTGCTATCGAATGTAACAGAAACAGGTTGAGTTGAATTGTTGGATGACTCTTGAGTGAACCCAAAATTTATATACACTAATGATGTTATTACGAGTAAAACAAATTTCATCAATCACCCAACAATTTATAAATTAAAACTATGTAGAGACTAAAATTACCTCCTTTTTATAGGAGAGAAGCTAAACATTGTCTTAACTGATCAATCCAATCTTTAAAGTTCGCATTTTTATCTACTAAACCTTTATCTTGAAGAGCTTTGAACCATGCCTCAGCGATTTGTTCTAATTTTGCAGAAGAGTCTTGGTTTTTTAACAAATCAGATAACTCTTTAATGGCGCGTTCAGCTTTAGAAGCTTCAAGACCAGCTTTAGAAAGAGCTTCGGTTCCAAAAAGTACAATTTTTGGTAAGGTTAAGAGAGCATCGACAAGTCCTTCTGATTTACTACTTGCTGATGGATTTACTTCAGTTCTTGCAGAAATTAATCCGCTGATTTCTAGGAGTCTATTTGACTCTAATTCTACCTCATGTATCTGAGAAGATCTTTCTGAAATTTTAGATTTAATTTTTTCGGTTCCAAAAAAGCTTTTAAGAGAACTAAGGACAGAAGGGTCTGTAATCTTAGCAACTACATCAGGATTTGCATTGAATTTACCTTGAAAAGTTGCGGATATTTTATTGGTTAATTCTGGGTCGGCTTTTTTTGCACTGGCTGTAGTCGTTTGGTCATTTATTTTAGTGCCAGGCTTCGCAACAGTTCTTTGAGCTCCAGCTGCATGAGCAAATTGTGCAAGACTGTGAGAAATAACAAGAATAAATACAAGTGATTTAGCAAATATTTTTTTCATTTTCAACTCCTTTAGTTAAATTTTAAAACTTTATTCTGAAAATTAATCTTTCAAAAATAGGGCCAAGTATTTTAAGTAATAACAAGCGTTTAAATGGTTACCTGATGGCCAAAATAAGTTTAAGCTGTAATTTTGCTCCTTATATGTAAAACTTATTTACATAAATGAATTCAGATACAATAAATCTTTTATATCAAAAACAATTCAGCGCAATATTTTTGAGGATGAGACTTAATCTATTAAATAAATCGCTAGGTTGGACTTTAGTAGAGTTGTGGGGGAGTAAAAAGAATTGTTGAAAAAAATAATTACTATTTCGAATAGGTATTAATTTGAATCGTTTTAAAGATAGTTTACCTAAAATCAATGTATGGAATTCTTAAAATGAGAATTTGTTTTAGATTGAAACACCGGTTGACCAAGTTAAATACAAAGTGTTTACTATCAGTAATGTTGAATTTAAATCAAAAAATCCAAATAACTTTTAAAGTACGATTAAAAATACTATGTTTATTTTTATCGATTCTCGCAGGGTTTTCTAAAGTCTATGCTGAACCTCTACAAGATGCTTTTCGCTATGGAACCTATGGGCTCGTGGCAGGGGCCATCGTCGGAGGAGCCTCCATGGCTTTTTCAGAAGATCCTGGCTCTCGACTCAGTCCTGTTGCCAAAGGAGCCTCTCTAGGACTGTATGCTGGACTCATTGTCGCCATCTATAAAAATGTTGAGCCAAACGAAAAAGATCATCAATTTGATGTGTTTCCTGTGGGTTTTCAAACTTCCGACAAAAAAGAAACCCTAGGGCTTGTCATTCAATCTCGCTTTTAAAATTAAGTCCATCGCTTCAAAAAGAACTTCTTTGATAGGTCTAATATAAAAGTAAGTATCCAACCTAAGCCGCAACTACAAAATACGGCGGCAAAAACAAGGTCCGCTCTCTGTTGGGTGCGGGCAGAATCGATGAGGCTTCCTAGGCCCCCTCCACCAATGAACTCACCGACGAGGGCGCCAACTACGGAAAGGCCCATTGATACCCTCAGGCCATTTAAAAACCAAGGCGCGGCATAGGGTACTTTAAGTTTTAAATAAAGATTAAATAAACTTGATTTATAGAGTTTAAAAAGCTCCAACGTCACCCTCGGAGTGGATTCTAAACCTTGAAGCGTTGATGCCAATATAGGGAAAAAGCTCACAATAAAAGCTGAAGTAATAACGGTCGGGGCACCAAAGCCAAACCAAATAACTAGCATGGGAGCAATGGCGATGATGGGGACTGTTTGAAAAAAAAGAGCGATAGGTAAAATCCCCGCTCTGAGCCAAGAAGATAGCGAAATTAAAAGGGCCAACAAGCTGCCTCCAACGATGCTCAACAACAATCCCATTACTGTGTGTAGGGTTGTTTCTTGAAGGGCGCTAATTAAATCATTTTTATTTTCCATTAAACTCCTGAACACCATGGTGGGTGGCGGAAAAAGGTACGCAGGAATTTGTAAAATTTTAACACCCACTTCTAATGCCATAAACAATAGGAAAAACATCACAAGCGATTTTTTATTCATGCTGATTTGATTCCCTATTTGATTTTGAAATTGGATTTAATGACGTAATGAGATTTCTAATGGATTTTATTTCGTTAAAATATTGAGCCTCAGATCGAAAATCTGAAGAACGCTTTCTAGGAAGTGGAAGTGCGTAATCATGAGCAATCGACGCGGGTTTTTGGCTGAGTAAAATTATGCGAGTTGAAAGAAATACGGCTTCAGGAATAGAATGTGTGACAAAAACAATAGTTGTTTGTGAGTTTTCCCAAATTTGATGAATATGATCTTGTAAGCTTTCTCGGGTAGGCTCGTCGAGCGCCGAAAATGGCTCGTCCATAAAGAGGAGCTGAGGTTTTGTAACAAGGGCGCGTGCAATGGAGGCGCGCATTTTCATGCCACCTGATAATTCATTGGGGTAGAGTTGGGAGGCGTGTTCCAAATGCACCGAGTTGAGGGCATTCATGGCGATTTCTCGTGAGTGTTTTTTTGTAAAAGTCGATTTTAATTCCAAGGGAAGTAAAACATTCTCTAAAACGGATCGCCACTCTAGGAGATTGGGTTCTTGAAAGACAAAAGCGGAGTTCTCATAGTGAGGGGTTAATAATTTGCAGGTACTCCAACTCTCTAGACCAGCAAGGAGTCGCAACAGAGTTGTTTTTCCAGATCCTGAAGGTCCTAGTAAGGTAACAAAATCACCAGCTTGAATTTGGAGATCGATTTGTTGGAGGATTGGATTTTCACCAAAAAATTTACTCCCGTTTCGCAGGGAAATAAGCGTGTCAGACATAGACCTAATACTAGTTTTTAATCAATTTGAAGGCAAATGGTTTTGGTAAGTTAATTGGTATTTTAAAATGAATGAAGACGTAAAAAAGTTAAACCTCCATATCTTTTATTTATAAGATCAACAATAGGGGACGTATGCAAAAGCCACTTGAATTTGAAAAAGGGAATTACATTTTAAGAGAATTCGAAGTGGCCGATTGTGCCTATGTTATTTTACAAGGCGAAGTGGGAATATTTAAAAGAGGTGAGGGGGATGAAATTATCCCTTTGGGAATTATCAAAGCAGGGGAGTATCTTGGTGAGTTGGGTGTTGTTTCTGGTAAGACTCGCTCGGCCGAGGCCATCGCTTTAACGCCGGTGACGGCCGTCAAAATCACGAAAGAAATTCTTGAAAGTGAATTAAGTAAAGCTCCCGCTTGGGTATCAGCGTTATTAATTGGACTTGCTGAGCGCTTAAGCAAAGCTGATGAGTTGTTGCGTAAGCATCAGACTCTTGATCCTGGTTTATTAGAAAAAATAAAACCGGTGACTCAGCTAAATTTAACCTTAGGCAAGCATACAGCTTAAGCCCAAAAACATAGCGCGCAACTTAAGTTTATCCCTTCTTAATCCTTTGGATGTTCATCAAATTCGTAAACAAACTGATGCTTTTTTGCACCTTGTGTAAACAAATCTCCAAGACTCATTGACTAAATCCTAATAACTAAGTTTCAATGAAGCACTTTACTTGTTGCTAATTCCATACGGTTTTTCGTGTTGGAGGGTTTTGTTTAGCGACGTTATTTGTTTTATGAAAATTAGAAGTTGATGGAGGAGTGCCTGTGGCAAGCAGTTTTGAACTCATTGAAAAGCATGGTAGTCATGAAGAGATTATTTATTGTCATGAGAAATCGATTGGATTGAAGGCGATCATCGCCATCCATAATACATCTTTAGGGCCTGCTCTGGGTGGAACTAGAATGTGGAATTACAAAACGGAAGAGGAAGCTCTAGTCGACGTGCTAAGACTCTCAAAAGGAATGACCTATAAAGCCGCCGCCGCTGGCTTAAATTTAGGAGGCGGAAAGGCTGTTATTATTGGAGATCCAAAAGTCCATAAATCTGAGGCGCTTTTTCGAGCCTTTGGACAGTTTGTTAACTCCCTCAACGGAAAATACATTACTGCAGAAGACGTCAATACCTGTGAACAAGATATGGAATATATTTTTATGGAAACCCCCTGGGTGACGGGAATCCCAAAAGCCTTGGGTGGCTCAGGCGATCCAAGTCCTTACACAGCCCATGGTGTTTTTATGGGAATCCATGCGGTTGTTAAGGAAAAACTTAATTTAGACAGTGTAAAGGGCCTAACTGTTGCTGTTCAGGGATTAGGAAATGTGGGATCGAATTTAGTGAAGTACTTGGTTCAAGGCGGGGCCCGTGTAAAAGTGGCTGACATAGATTCTCAAAAAGTAAAAGCCCATGTGGAGAAATATGGGGTTGAAGCCGTAAGTTCCGAGGAAATTATCACGACACCTTGTGATGTACTAGCGCCTTGCGCATTAGGTGCGGTATTTAATGATCTCACTGTGGGACAACTAAAGTGTAAAATGATCGCGGGTGGAGCTAACAATCAGTTGGCGGAGCCAAGACATGGTGAGGCTTTGCGTGAGATGGGAATTCTCTATGCTCCCGATTACGTTACCAATGCGGGTGGATTAATGAATGTTTTTGTAGAATTAGAAGGTTATTCTTCAGATCGCGCTTTTGACAAAACTAAAAAAGTTTATGACAATTTGATGAGGGTTTTTCAAATGGCGAAAGAGCAAAATATTCCAACTCACGTTGCTGCTGATCGAATGGCAGAACAGCGAATTAAGATGATTGGAAGTTTACGTCAAAGACACCAAGGAAAATCATCGCGGCTGTTTACAACGTTAAAAGAGATGGATAATCGCTAGTAGGTCTCTTTGCTTTAAAAAAACAGGTTATTAATAGAAGTATTTTATTTAAAAGGGATTTTAATTAAAAGAATAGAGGGAATTAATTTATGACCAAAACAATTTCTAAGAAGGAATTAAAAAAGGCGGACCAATTTACTCAAACTGGTCGCAATGTGCTTGAGCAAATCATACAGAACCAAAAAATGGTTTTAACTGTGGTGGTGTTAGTTCTCTTGAGTGGAGTTGGGTACATTGCTTGGGATAAGACTCGTCTCAATAAAGAGATTGCGGCTCAAGAAGAGTACTACTCTATTGAAAAAAATTATTTAAAAATAAAAGAAGGTTTTGAAAAAGCTGAATCCGAAGCTAAAGCAGAAGCTAAGGCAGAAGATCAGTCATCAAAAGAGAAGTCAAAACCAGCCACTGGCGATTTAGTTAAGGATTATGGTAGTGAAGTGGATGGTTGGACAAAATTAATTGAAGCTCATGCTAGCTCTAAGGCCGCAGCAATGGCGGCTCTCCAACTCAGTCAACTTTATTTAAAATATGAAAAGCCCAAAGAGGCCTTGCAAATTTTATCAAAAACCAAAGCACAACAAAGTTCAGATAATTTGTTAGGGGCTATGGTTTTTCACTCCTATGCAAAGTTGCTCGCTAATCAAGGTCAGTGTCAAGAGGCTGTTGGAGTGTGGGAGACTTTAGAGAAAAAGAAAAACTTGCATTTTTTAACAGAGCAAGCGCAATTGGATCGAGCACTTTGTTTAGAGTCTATGGGACAAACAGAGAAGGCAGAAGGTATATATAAAGAAGTTGCAGCAACAAAAAATGAAACCACTAAAGGTGCAGGCCCTCGTCAAAAGAGTCCAGCGCAAAAATCAGCTGAAAAGTATTTACGCTATTTAAAGCTGAAGAAAAGCATGGTAACTCCCTCCTAGGGATTTTCCATAAAATGGGAGAGCGGTAAAAATGAAAAATAAATTTGCTTCTTTAACAGCATTATTTTTATTAAGTGCGTGCACTCACGGTGGGCTCTCCAGTAAAACTTCTCCTTCAGAAGATTCTCAAGTGGCTTTAAAAAAAGTGTGGGTTAAGAAAACGTATCAGAGTCCAGAGGAGGGCTATCGCAAAACAGTGCGTATGACTCCACAAGTGACTAAGGACCGTGTCTTCCAAGGTAATGCCTATGATGGTATCGTGTCGCTTGATCGCACCACTGGAAAAAAGATGTGGTCTATTCCACTTGTTGGTGGTGTTGAGGGCGGAGTCACTCAAATTAAAGATCGATTATTTTTTGGTAGTAATAATGGATTTTTTTATTCCGCATCTGCCACGACAGGAGAGATTCTTTGGAAAATCTCTGTTCGTGCTGAAACTCTAGCGGCACCTTTGCTTCATGATGGGATTGTTTACTTTTTAACAGGCAATAATGTTCTCCATGCCGTTGATGCTAGTGATGGTCGTGAACTTTGGATTTATTCAAGAGTGGATAATCAAAACTTTTCTATTCGTGGTGCCTCGACTCCAACCATTAAAGATGGGGTCTTGATTGTTGGCTTCAGCGATGGTTATTTGGTGGCCCTGGATTCAAAGACGGGGTCATTACGCTGGGAAACGCTTCTTAATAAAAACAAACGCTTTCGTGATTTAGACAGCACTCCGGTTGTTGATGGTGAGTTTGTTTATGTTACAGGATACGATAGTCATCTTTATTGCGTGAAGGTTAAAACCGGCGAATTAGCATGGAAGTTAGAGCCTGGCGGTTTTGGTAAAGCGCTAGTTGTTGAAGATCGTCTCTTTTATAGTTCTTCTAATGGTGAAGTTTTAGCTATTAATAAAAAAGTGGGAACCATTCTTTGGCGCTATAAAATAAAAGATGGAATTGCTACAAGTCCCGTGCTCTATAAAAATTATTTAGTTTTTGGCGAATCTGATGGTGCCTTAAGACTTTTAAATCAAGAAACGGGGAAAGAGGCCGCTCATTTTTACCCTGGTCATGGTATCTTTTCTCCAGTAGCGGTGGACACAGATAAAAAAGAGCTCTTTTTTATTTCAAATAGCGCGTTACTCTATAAGATGAAAGTGCTCGAAGGTAAGGAAGTAAAATCCGAGGCGACTATTCTATGATAAAAAATAAAATATATTCATTGAGTCGATTTATCTTTGGGTGTTTTCTTTTAGGTGTGATGGCTTGTACGAGCACTCATTGCAGGCAGGCGGAACTCGATAAAGCAAACGTAGGAAGTAAAAGCCAAGTGAAAAAAGTCAGAGTGTATCGATACGATGGAACATTACAATGCGGGATGGGCAAGCGTATTCCGATCGAAGAAATGCAAAAAGAACTCAAAGATATTCCGGTCTTGTCTTCGGCACACTTAAACGATGGCTTGATGCGCATTCAATTATGTGGTTCTCCCACAGGAGATGCCAATGTGTATGAGATTGAAGAAGTGCATTTAGAAAAAGCCAAAGCTCTTGGGTTTCGAGAGTGGACTTTTGGTGGCTTCGGCCGATAAAAGTTATTCCTAGCGATTAAATTTTAATCCAACAAAATTCTATTAAATTTCTTACTTCCTAGAAAACAGTTTAAAATGTTTTATATCGAAATAGTGTTTTTTGTGCATAAAGCAATTGATCATGTCCTTGATAACCCACTGCTAAAGTGTATGGTACGCCAATTACAGGACCTTCATACAAAGTAATGACTACATTATTTCTCAAGTAATCAAATGAAAAATCATTTTTTAAAACAGTTGCTTGAAGTGATTGTGCATCAAAATCTGTTGCCATTCCTATAAATTTCCAAACGGTATCTAGTTCTAGATCCGGCTTCATATAATAAGCGCCATTATCAAGTATTGCTAAGGAGAATAATTTACCTAATCGAAATAAATTATCTTTATCAGCAACGAGGTTCAAAACAATTTTCTCCTTTGTTTTTGATGAATTTTGATACCTTGATACTTCAAAATAAGCATCGGTAGTTACCTGTGTTGTGTAGTTGATCCCATAGCTAGAATTTTTTTGTGTAAGTAACCAAGCTTCTCCAATGTTTTTAGGAGCGCAAGTTGTGTTGATAACACAGTTGTCTGAATTTTCAATTTTTACGTCTAGCTTTGCAGTACCACTAATTTCGTCGAGTTCTAAAACTTTGATAGAAAATTCACCGTTGATCGGTTCTGTCCATGTTTCTCCTTTTTTAAGTACAGCTACTAATAAAGAAGGCGCTTCTTCGATGTTGGGATTGGCACTGTTAGTATTAACGTGAATATTAATTCCTATATAATTTGAGTCCAATAAATAAGAATTAATTGTATTATTATTTGAGGGTGTTCTGAGGCTAATAACATATTGTGCATAAAAATAGGTAGAGGCGCCTGAATTGATTCGTGGTCCAGCATCTAGATTTACAATATCGAGTTCTCCTGATTTGAGAGGAGCTAAACCAGTTTCGCTATTTAATGCACCAAGCTTCATAAGCTTTACGGCATTAAAAGTTCCGGTTGTACCATTTCCCATTATGCAAGAGTGGTCAGCATAACTAAAAGGAAAATCGGCATCATTAAGCTCTCCATTTTTATCATAGTCTATTCCTGAATGAGAGAGGCCAAATGAATGACCTAATTCGTGAGCGATGGTACTAATTTGCATATTTCTAATTAAAATCATTCCAGGTTGATTATTTTGAATATCTGACATTGTAGCAACGCCTTGCCAACCACAAGTTGAAGTTTTCAAATTTGGAATGATTGTAATGATACGATTGTAAATTGGACTCACGCCAATTGTGTCTAGATAATTTTTGGAGTAATTGTAGTTAGTGTTGTTTGATTGGGCATCGCAAGTTTCGATAAAATCTGATTCTAAGTTCACTGTATATAGATCATCTTTAGTTATATCTAGGTTTACTTTTCCCCAGGTATTATCATTGAACATAGACCTGAGGAGTTGAAGATTTTCCGGTGTCATATCGCTAGGCTGAAGGCTTGCTTTGGAATTTTTGTAATTCAAAAAAACTATTGCAGTTTTGAATATTTTCGAAGTTGTATCTTGGTATAATGATTGAATTAAGTTCTTCTTGTCACTGGAAATTATTGGCTCAATAGCGCTTATATCATTCGCTTTTAACGAATATAAATCAAAGTTATTTGAAGCTGTTGTCTTGTCATTAAGTTTAACTTGAATATTTCCTAAGTTAATTAATTTTGCCAAATTATATTTTTCAACAACTTCTGTTGTAAGTGAAAACCGTTTTTTCGTTGTACTTTCAACAAAGTAAAATTCAAACTTACTTTTTTCTTTAGACTCGATGATCACTTTTTGAATTTCACCAGTTAGAGCATATGATTCTTTATGATTCGTATTATCATTGCCAGTTACAGTTTTAAGTTTATCGCCACAAGAAGTGATAAAAAAAAGTAAAAATGTTGTAAAAATAAATTTATCCAATGATTTCTCAATATGAATCATTTTTCCCCCGCGATGTATTAATGAATCTATTTTGCAAGCAGAGTGCCACATTAAAGTGCCTTAAATTTAATTTAATAAAAATAATTGCTCAAAAAGGTTTTGTTTGTAAAAAAATTCCTTCACAAGTGAAAAAAAACTGGAAAATTTGATTTTTCTTTACACTGTATTTGAATTTTCTATCGTCAAAATATTTTACATTTAGCCAAATTTGTCAGTGAGCACAATAAATTAGCCTCACTTTTGAAGTTTAGAGTCGTTGATAAAGTGTACAGGAGGCTAATATTATTAAGAGAATTTCAATAGCTTAGAGGTTGGTTTGTAAATTGCAGAGAAAATTGCATCGGGAGATTAAAGTGAAAACACGAACATTGCTATTTATCATTCTCAATTTGCTCATATCATCATGTTCAAACGTAAAATTAGAGGGGGAGCTTGAGCAGTTGGCTCAATTAGACCCTGAAGCTACATTTTGCGTAATCCCACCTAAGGAGCTTGGTAAAGAATTAAGTGTTTTATTTGTTATTGATACTTCTGGTTCCAATACTATTTCAGGAACTGATCCGAACAAAGCTCGACGAATAGGTGCAATGACAAGTTTCTTTAATATCAATAAGACTAATAAATATATGAATTGGGGTTTAGAAATATTTGGAGGAAATGTTCCAAATAGTGCAAAACATTTAATACAAACAGATAAAAACCAAAATTTTTCAAATTCTACTGATTTTGAGTCTGCTCTAGGAGACTTTCAAGCAGTTGCAGACGGAAACGCTACGCCCTATGTTTCAGCGCTTAATTCAGCAAGAAACGCAGTTGAAAACTTCATCAATTATAAGGAAGAACTAGGGCAGGAACCCGGAAATTTTCATATAATTTTTATTTCTGACGGAGTCCCTGCGCCAGCAGAATCAAACACTGATGAAGATATATTTTCTATTGTTAATGCTTTAATGAAAAATACTAAATCAAAAATTGCGCTTTCAACTGTTTTTTATAATATTGGCGGTGGCGATAATGCTAATGCCGTTGAACGGTTAAAGAAGATGTCAGAACTTGGTAAGGGAAAATTTCAAGATGCATCAAATGGAGAGGATATTGATCTTTCTGAATTTGTTCAAGCCGGTCTTTATAGAGAGCCGTACCTTATAAAGGATTTTTTCGTCTATAATTTAAATTCAACTCTTTGTGACGATGGAAGAATGGGTGCTGATTCAGATGCAGATGGACTGTGTGACATTGATGAAGACAGTTATAATATAAAATATAAAAAACAAATTGAAAGTCAATATCCAAACATGAGTTTTTCTAGTACAAACCGAAATAGTTTTGACACGCGATTTTCAGACTTAATTATTTTTAAAAATCTAGTTGATAAAGATATACTACCGGATTGTTCGTCTGAAATGATTGGTTATAATGATGATGAAGATTTCGATTTGCTAAATACCTGCGAAGAGCGATATATGTATTCTGAATCAGTATCAGGTCCGACCACAAAGTGGGAAGATATGATGATTTTAAATCGCAATCAATCATCACCCACTAATTTTGATACCGACGGTGATGGTGTTATTGATGGACTAGAGTTTCTTTTTTTCAAAAATAAAAGCGTCGCCGTGGACTTTAATAGTTTAAAATCCAGAAAAAACGGTCTTGAGAGCTATGAATATTTTCGAGACCATTTTAGTTATTTAGTTCCTTCAAGCTCTCCAAGATACAATTTAAATGTGAAATGGGTTCACAGAAATGATGAAGGACAAAATTGTTATCAGATCGATCAAGAAGTAATGCCTATTTATAAAGTTAATTCACTAACATCAAGCAATACAGGTGGGCGAGCCTACTTAGAGCATGCTGCTGACGAGAACGTTGTTATGATCTATTACATAATGACTACAGAAAATAATCCGAATGGTTTGGGAGTGATGAGATATTCATTTCAAAATTTTAAATTCAATGATGCAAAAAAAATAAATTATGGAGATAAAAATTTTAGTGAAATAGAAGCGAAATGGTCAACAGTAACTCCTCCCGCTTTACCGGCTAATTGAATTGAACGATAATGCCAACCAATTCAAAAAGGAAATTCTTTTAATAGTTTATAAATATGAAGTGTTATCCAATTTAGATTTGTCTCCTTTAAAAGTGTATTTATGATCATTTATTTTTATTTTTGATCATAGCCTATCAATTCACCCAAAGTTATTCCTGCGCTTAATATTATTTATTTAATTTGGGGTCTTTTTTTACCTAAAATATATTGCGATAATCAGTTTTACAGTCTTTCATTGTTTAATCAAAAATTAAAACATCGTCTGTTACAATCATATTTATTTAATGAAATTCAACTGATGACCAGTATGTTAATGTAGTTACCAGATGTTGATGTAAAAACTAATTATATATCACTTGAGTTCGATGATGCTGCTATTTCAAAATGATTGCGTTTATAAGTTGGGAGTCTATTTTGCATACTATAAAAATTAAGATTGTTTAAATCTTTATAAAAGTAATAAAAGGGGGGGATATTAAAATGCAAAAAATTAGGGGCTTTCAATTGGCACTGGCTACACTATCTTTTGTGGCAGTCTCTTGTTCAAATAATAAATTTAAACTAACCAGCCCAGAAATCAGAGAGGATATCTTAGCTCAAAAGACTGTTTTTGATAAAAGCGTGTTAGCAAAGAGTTCATTTTCCTCTTTGGCTGCGGCAGAACCTCCAGTTGTTTCTCCCCCTCCTTCTGCTGCTCCGCCAGCCTCTCCAGTTAACAATGACTGCGACGGAAGTGTGTGCGTTCCGCCCACGCCTCCTGCTCCGCCAGCACCTCCAGCCTCTCCGCCCGCACCGCCAAGTCCTCCCGCGGCACCCCCAGCAGCTGTAACTCCAGGTATACCTGCTGGATTACTTTGTTCTACAGATAAAACTGAAGATAATCAGGGTAATTTAAAATCTGCAACAGCTCCGATAACTGTATCCATTCGCGATGCAAAAGGTAAAAATGTGCTTTGTGAAGAAACTTCAAATACTTTTAAAGATATCATACTTAATGAGAAGCGAATTCCAATGCCATCAAGTTGCTCTAATTTAGGACCAAATGCAACTATACAAGTTGCTGTTTATGAGAAGCCAAATCAGAATTTTGTTTACTCAGAAGGTTCACCGTATAACTTGTCTTCTGATCGCAAATTATATGTTTTAATTAATAGTTATAAGGGAGAAAAAGTTGTTGATCCGGCTTGCGAAGAAAAGTCTTCACCTTTATTTGTAGAGTTGGGAGCTCAAGAAAGCCTAATCCTTTCTGATCCAAAATCTGGAATAATGTTTGATATTTTAGGATCAAATGCTTTCCCATCTCCTCATACTAAAAAGAAAATTTCCTGGTTTCAAAATAAAAAGTATATGTTTTTAGTCAATCCGACGGTATCGGAAAAGGTTACTGGAGTTGATCAAATGTTTGGTGATAACACACTTGGGCCTGATAATAAATTTTCAAGAGATGGGTTTGAAGCATTAGCAAAGTATGACCAAAATGGGGATAGTGTTATAGATTCAGAGGACGCCATTTTTTCTAAACTTCGCTTGTGGCATGATTCTAATGCCGATGGTATCGCTGAACCAGGTGAATTATTCTACCTTGATTTTCTCGGAGTCAAGGCTATTGAATTAGTCTATGACCGAGGGTATTTTGAGGAAGATATTTATGGAAACGAAATACGTTATAAATCTCTTGTGCAAATGAAAGATGGGAGCCTAAATCTTATGTTTGATCTTTGGTTTCAGTATTTAAAGGAGGAGTGATTATACATAATTATTATTCATCACCCACTCAGTGTGGGTGATGAACTTTTTTAGGTTTGAACTGATGTTGTGCGCTGGATCTAAGTCGAAAAATGATAAAGAGGAATGTATAAATCTAAGCACTCACTAGTAGAAGTGCTAAATAAAACTAAATTCTTGCGGTTATTCAACCGAAGTAGAGAGCACTAGATTGTAGCATCATTTTTGGAGTTGAGCTTGGTGATTTCAACAAAGGATAAATTTGATTTTTTTCAAATAACTGCTATTGGTGGGCTTTCCATAATTGTTTTTTTTATCGCCCATTTAATGGGTGATAAGCCCGTTGATGATTCAACATCTTGGTCAATTTATTACCTTTCTTTTATTGCAAATTTTCCACATTTCCTATCGTCTTACCATCTACTCTATTACGATTTTCGTAACAAATTATTTTCAGATTATCGCTACTGGGTAGCAGCACTCGTTGCCCCTCTAGTAATAATATTGAGTCTTGTCATCGGTATTGTTCAGGCAGATTTAATAATTCTTGGAGCCCTCGTCAATGCCATGTATTTTATCGTTGGTTGGCACTACATAAAGCAGGTTTTTGGAGTAATCTCAGTTTGCAATGCTCAGGTAAAAATTAAATTACTTAAGTCAGAAAGGATTGGGCTGAAGGTTTTTCTCTACAGTATTTGGGCTGTGTCTTGGTTGTCTTTTAATATAAATGGGACGAAATCTGAATTGGAAGGAATACCTTTTTCATCGCTAAACTTATCGCCAGTATTCTTGAACCTAGCTTATGTATTTCTTACTGTGGCAGGAGGAGTTTGTTTGTGGCTTGCCTATAAAAAATATTTGAGAGAGGGCCAAGTAATCGCAACGGCAGGATGGATTTCAATTCTTTCACTTCTATTGTGGTACCTGCCAACGTTGTATAATCCTACATTTTTTCTTCTGGTACCTTTTTTCCATTCTTTGCAATACCTTTATTTTGTTTTTCTTTTAAAATCCAAGCAAGCAAAGAGTCTCTATTCAATACGGAATGATCCATTAACAAGAAAGGCCTATTTTTTTAAATTGTATGGGTTCATTCTCTTGACGTTAATTACTGGATGCACATTTATGTGGTTTTTGCCAAGATTTTTAGATGAAAATTTATCGATCGCAATGAATATACCAAATGCCAAACCCTACATGTTTGCTTTTACAATTTTAATTAATCTTCATCATTACTTTATTGATCACGCAATTTGGCGTCATAACAATCCCTTAATGCAAAAATATTTGTTTACGCCTTAAGTTTTAGACGTCATCTAATTCATGTTTTCTCTTTTTTGAAAATTTCAAAGTAAATTTTTACTTCTGATTGCCCTAGCACAATAATCTGAGGTTCATTATAAAGGATGGGAACATTAGGATCAATTACAACCCCTTCAACTTTAGTTCCATTTGAAGTCCCTAAATCTGTAATAAATAACGAACCTCCTCGATAATTTACTTCAATATGATTTCGACTAATACTGTTATCTGGAATAGCCAACACATGATTTCCGCTTCGTCCGATAATGATTTTTTTTTCATAAACTGGAATTGGTGGCACACCAGCTTCTTCATTGAGGTGTATTATGAAAAGGGGCTTTTTTTGTAAAAAATTAAACATGCATTCTCGCTCATCTGCCCAAATAATAGAAAATTTCTTTAATAACAACTGCCTCCTATTTTACTGCCAAATCAACTTCCCGAATAGAAAAATTGAGTCGATACTAATTAAGTGAGGCTAAAGTAGAGTTATTTACCATGGTAGTTTATTTATGGCAGGTGCGAATGCAATTGCCAATAAACATCACACCTGCTGAAACTACTGCGGCAGTGTATTCAGCGCTAAGGGTTCCCGCGTCAGTCCAACCTGTTGGGCAAGAAGCGGGGGCACATAAACCTGCTGGGGCGGCAGCTGTCTGACAATTAGGGCCAACATTAGAGACATATGAGTAAAAAGGACAGCGTATTTGAATCATAGTTCCACCACTCGATGTGGCAGTTGCAGCTGTCGCCAATAGAACCGGTGTGCTTGGCTGGGCTAATTTAAAGTTAACCCCACTGGTTGGGGTAACGCCTGGAGCATTTTGCAACTTGTAGCTAATAAACACTTCACTGGCACCATTACAGTTTGCTGCGCCAGCGGAGCAGTTAGCATTGTATGTTGTAACAAGCTCCAGTGCGCAATCAGGGGTAGGGCTTGTGCAGGCTAGACCATTGATATCGTATCTGACAGGGGATAGTGTAGTCGTTGCAAAGGAGCCTCCGGAGGCAGCTTCAGTCCCTGAAAATCTTTTTGTATGAGTAGGATCTGCCGGATCTAAAATATGAAACGGTTGATTGATAACAGCCTTACTGCAAGCAACCCCAGTGGGGCATTGGGCAGTTGGTCCAGAGGGGTCGCCGTTTATGCAATAATCTAAAGCTTCGTTGCCAGCAATATTAGAGCTAAGGGCGGAGTAATTGGCCTTGAGTGCGCTTTTTTGAATGACATTCAGATCTAAAATATATCGGTCAGCAAGAGATTTAATTGAGTCCCTCGAGGCTATCTGCCTATTGTTAAGTAGGCTTTTTTGCCACGACGATTGGAGCTGAAGAAAAGTAAGAGCTATGATAGATAAAATTCCTGTGGCCATGATCAATTCCATGATTGAAAAGCCTTTTGACGAAACCCCATCTTGAAATCTTAAATTTAATAGCATAAACAAACATCCTTTAAATAGTTTCTTCATTTTCTCACATGAACCAAAGAATTCAAGATATCGTTTCTATTTGAGTCAATTTTAAGAAAATAGTCGTACTTATTTTAATTTTATTTAATTGATGGTTAAGTTTTATATTAAAAATGACGATATAATTTACATATGGATGTACGTTTAGGATTACTACTTATAATTGTTGTCTTAAAAAGTATAGTCGCCGATGCCGCTGGCGAAGCACCTCAAACTTTTAGTTTAAGCG
>CAZTDX010000028.1:0-40937 GCA_964612425.1 uncultured Pseudobdellovibrionaceae bacterium | reverse complement strand
GATGGCTTATTATCTTTATAAACAAGTTTTAGTTGAAAACAAAACTTCGCCATAAAGTTTTATTGAAGAGTAACCTTCAATCATCCATCAATTGTAGTGCTTTTGATGAAGAGTTTGGTCGATAGCGATCAAAAAACATTTCTAAAATGTCCAATAATTTATATAGAGAAAAACTGTGATAAATAACAGAGCCCAGTGCACTTGTAACTGTACCAGTAATGAGAAAGATAACCATAACCGTGGGAGCATCGCTCATCGCTTCAATTTTTCCAATAAGGCCCTCCATGATAAAAAGAAGAGTCAAAATAGCACACGCAAAGACAGATAACAGAAAACCAGCAATCCCACCTATTAAAAACCCGATACGAGAATTAATTACTATTGAAAATGCTCTTCCAAATGAGGAACTCCAAAGAGATACAATTACAACCAGGCACATTGGTAACAGCAATGGTTCTCTTTCGAGAATGTGAAGTTTATCTGATAAATAAGTGATAACAAGTATACTGCTCAGTGAACTAAATAAAATAGTCATAAAAGTTTCAGTAGAATTTCTCAAAATATTCTCTATTACTATTTTTGTTAAGGCACGAAAAAACAATGCCAGTGTGAACACAGGGAAGAGCGATAAAATATTCATTAATCCCGCTGAATCCACTGCTACATTACCAGGGATTTTAATCAAAACTCCAAAACAGAATAAAAAGATTGCCATTATTGCATCTTTTGATTCAAATTCTTTAAAGTTTGTTGTCATTGAAAAGAAATTCTTCTGTGATTTTGGGTATTTTGGAGCAGTCGTAGACTTTTTTCCTTTATTTATTTTCTCAGAACGTTTTTGATGATAAAGTTTACGTTTTTTTTCATCACAAAGAATTTCATAAGCCTCGGTATAATATCTAAACCTCTCTGACGCCCATTCTATCCTACCAGGATTACGATCAGGATGATACAAAATCGCCAGTTTTCTGTAAGCTCTACGAATCTGATGTTCAGAAGCAGATTCTGGAACACCTAAGCGTTTGTATAAATCATCCATTGGTTCTAGATAGCTGAAAATGTGATAGAAAGCGATAAAATTCTGAATTAACTCGGGCAGAAATCTTAATTACTTTTGTTGATTCTAACTGAGCTTTATCTCCATAATTGGTCTCAAAATGTAAAAACTCAAAAAATAAATTATCAATGGGCACTATTAAATCAAATATTTCGAAGCGTCCTTTTAGATGATGAAACTAGAGTTGGACTTGATAATATTTTTAATAAAGCATGATTCAGAAGAATTGATATTAGATGTCTAATTCTGCGACTGGTCTCGTATTACAAAAGCACAGAAAGATTATAAAGGATCTCTATTTATCAAAATATTTAGAAGCGGTCTCAAAAACGGTTCAGACGAGGCGCCAAGGAGGCCCCAACTGAGGCTTCCTTCCTGGAAGTCGCAGGGAGGGGCCGACGAAGACAACGAAGTATCAACCATTTTTGAGACCGCTTCTAGTGGCTAGAATGAACCGTCTATAGAATCCGACCGTTATTTAAATGTATGATGCGATCACAATGAGATGCAGAACTTGGGCGATGGGCAACAATAATTGCTGTGGAATTTGAAAATGCCTTTTGGATTGTCTCTTGAATAAGCGCATCTGTTTGAATATCAACGCTGGCAGTAGCCTCATCTAGGACAATAATTTTAGTATTAGCAACTAGTGCTCGTGCTAAACAAAATAGCTGGCGCTGACCAACACTAAAGTTAACACCACCCTCTTCAATGAGTGTTTGCAAACCTTCTGGTAGTTTTCGAACAAAATCTGCCATATGAGAGCGCTCTAAAGCATCCCATATAACTTCATCAGAGTGCTCCGTGTTTCGATCCAAATTTTCTCTTAATGTTCCTATTACGAGAATGGGATCTTGGGGCACATAAGCAATGGTCTTTCGCAAACGATCTAAAGGTATCCTTCGAATGTCTACATTATCAATAAGTATTGAACCGCGCTCTGACTCAATATTGCGACTTAAAGCTTGAATAATGCTGCTTTTGCCAGATCCAGTACGCCCCATTAATGCAACATGATCTTTAGAAGAAACAGTAAAATTTAAATTTTTTAAAATCCATGGCAATTCCTTATCGTACCGCGACCACACTCCCTGAAATTCAATTTTTCCAACCAGAGGCCAAGTTTCATTCTCAGCAAGCGGTGGATTTAAAGAGACCATTGATTCCGGCTTTAACAAGGAGACCTCGTACAAGCGTTCAACTGAAACCATTGCATTCTCAATCTCTGAGGTTCCTCTAGCAATTGACTTTAGATTGCCTAAAAACTCTGTTGAAAAGACTAATATGAGTCCAGCCGACGCAGGACCAATTCTATTAGTAAAAGAAAGATAAATTAAGCAACTAGTAGTTGAAGCTTGAAAAAAAGTTGCAAATAAACCCAGTTGAATATCAGTAAAGCATTTCATGTAACGACCATTTAATTGTGCATTTTGGGTGTTTCGCACTTTTTCTAAAAATAAATTGGCAAACTCAGGTGTTCTTGAATGAGCGTTAATTGCAGACCGACCACGAATACATTCGCGAAAAAACGCAAACATCGGACTACGATTGATCGACGATAGTCTCGCCAACTCGCGAGATGCACGCTGAGTGAATCGAAAAAATTTAAAATTGAGATACAACGTTGGCACTGCAGCTAAAATCATTAGAGGTAAACTAGTACAGATATAACTGAGTTTAAATATTAAATTGATTAAAGCTCCTAAATAGCGGTTGATAAAACGAGAAAGAGACGATTCAATTTTCTCCAAATCCACTGAGAAGCGATTGAGTATTCTACCTGAAGGATTGAGATCAAAATACCTAAGTGGAGAATAAAGTACTGCCATAAAAGCATTTTTATGTAATAAATTTGCAGCTCGGATGACCGTCATCGTACTCAAGCGCTCTCCCATATAGGATACAATAATAGAAGTAATTGCCAAAAGTGCATAAATACCCCAAGCAACAGAAAGAGTTACATTGAGGCTATTTGAATGAGAAGATTGAGACCACGTTTTTAACCAGTAGTTTTGAAGTAAATTAATACTATTTGCTATTGTTAAAACAGATAATACGACAGCAACTTGGGTCTTCCATTGAGGACCATGGCCAAAAGCTCGCAAAAAATTCCAATAAACCTGACCACGGACTCTTCCTTCCCTACGGTCCTCCCCACGAGTAAACTCAGCTCGAGTTGTGGCTACGCTTTCATTTCTTTCAACATTAGAATTAGTATCTGCATTATCAGATGTGCCACTTTCAATATCATCTACTTTGAAAAATAAATCACCTTTGTTTTCAGAAGTAGCTAATGGTAGTTGTTCTTCTATAACCTTCTTTGCTTCACTCAAACCCGTTAAAGTATCAGGCCCAAGGATTTCCTCTTTAAGCTCGCTTTCAATAAATTTTTTAAACTTTAGATTTGACCCCATCAAGGAATCAAAATGGTTAAAACCACTGACAGTTCCATTTTCTAAAAATAAAACTCTAGAAAATTGATTCAACGAGCTCAAGCGATGAGTGGCACAAATAATGGTTTTATCAGACCAAAATTTAAATAATAAATTATTCACAATTTGTTGCTCTGTTTTAACATCGAGGGCGCTAAAAGGATCATCAAGAATAATAATCTCTGGTTTCATTAATACTGCGCGAGCTAGTGAGATTCGCTGTTTTTGCCCTCCCGAAAGATTAATTCCATGCTCTCCAATTTCAGTTTCAAGGCCATGGGGCATCGCCTTCAAATCCTCTAGGAAAGAGCATAACTCCAAGGCTTGATAAATTTTTTCATCTGAAATTGTTGGCCCACCAAATTCAAGATTTTTACGAACACTGGCATTTAAAATAAAAGCTTGTTGTGGGACATAAGCAATCTTTCTCTCTTGCGGAAAAAGTTTAATACTCCCCGTGCCTTCAATTTCACCCAATAGCGCATCAATTAAAATAGATTTACCACTGCCAATTTTACCAACCACCCCAATTTTATCTTTATCAAATATATCAATACTAATATTAGTTATAAGAGGTTGTCTTTCTAAAATCACAGTAAGATTTTTGACTTCAACTTTTTTATTTTGGGTATTCAAGCTCTTACTAAGTTGGTCCTCACTTGTTGGCTTATTTGGAACTTCAGACAACTCAGGTAAAGAAAAATAATTTACCAGTCGTTCAGCCGAGGCCATGGTTTTAGCATAGACAGTAATCACATCCTTTAGAATTAAGAATGGCATGGGCAAATCAGCATAGATAACCAATGCCGCAAATACCTTTGCTGCACTAAGTTCATTTCCAAAGGCAATGAAAAGTCCAAAACCAAGAACTGCTGCCAGTGACGATGATCCTGTAAAGACAAGGGTTCCATAGGCGTTTAATAAAGTTCGTTTTTCTAAACTGGATAATTCTTTATCTCGAAGTTTCAAGCAATCCTTTGCCGTAGCTTTTTCCCAAACAAATGATTTTATGACTCGAATTCCGGTAATAATTTGCGACATATAAGTAACACGTTCATCTCTGCGACTCATTACCTCTAGCTCTAGTTTCCTCGTAAGTCGTGAAATTTGCCGAGACAGTGGGATAACTAGCGATAGTGCGGCAACACTCAATAAACCTGCAGAGCCCAAATATTTATAGAGTAGAAGTGTTGCTATTATTAAGTGAGTAATGACTCCTAAAAAATCTGCTGTACGCTCAACTAAATTAGTCACGGCATCGACATCAACTTCTAATCGATTGATTAAATCTCCCGACGGACATTTCTTGCGACTCTCAAAATTAAGTCGAAAAGACTTGCGAAGCACAGCATCTTGCAAACCGTGGGTCATGGATAGTTTTGCTTGCACAAAGGAAATCATGTAATGAGCAAAAGCCATTATTGAAATAATGGAGGTGGATGAGAATAGCACTCCCCACCAAATTGAGCCGCTTAAATCTTTGCTAGTCATTGCTAAAAGAAAGGAGTGAATTGCCAAGGAGCTAATTCCGATCATGGCTTCATTGCATTGAAACAGTAAAATTGTTTTTATGGTCATTCTTTTTTGGTTTTTAAGAAGTTTTGACAAAAAAGCAACTCGAGGATTCTTTTTCTGACTTAAATTTAATTCCTCAATGCTATAAACAGTCGACTTTACACCATCAGGCAAGGGGAGGAGATCATGTATTTGCAAGGCCCGCCCACAAGAGACTTTAGCAAAACTGAATCCGTTCCAAAAAAATAATGCCTTTAACCATTTCATAGGTATTTTCTTATTAAGCTCATATTGTTACTGGTGATGAATTACAGTTATGACTTATTTAAGCAAGGCTTGTCATCATTTAAATTAAAAGTTAGAATTGAACAAGGTCCTTGATGAGACTACGGGACTGTCCGACAATTAATACTTAAACCATACAACAGGGAGGATGTGGCCATAGCGTTTCTTGAATCGGAATGGTCTCCTCTGCCAACTAGTCTTTTTAAACTTTACTTTTAGCGATATTTCTCTTCCCGGCAACCCGAAGTAGGCGTTGAAATTTAGGACACTCCATATGATTTACCGCTGAACACTTCGCTACATGCAAAAGGGTATTTCGAACTACAGAAAGCTTCCGAATATTTTTTTCAATTTCCTTAGCCTTCTCCATTAGAAATTCTCTGTTCACTTGAAGTTTCCCTTCTGCCGTAAACATTGATGCAATGTCTTCTAAGGTTAGTCCTGCACGCCTTCCCAAGGCAATAAACTCCAATTGCAACAAAACGTGAGAATTAAAAAGTCTTCTTAAGCCGTAGCGCCCCGTTGATCGGATTAGACCTTTCTCTTCATAAAAGCGAAGAGTTGATGGGCGCACCCCAGTCAATCTTACTACTTCACCTATGTCTAGCGTTTGCTTTAATGAATTCAGTTTCACTTTAAACCTCAAGTTAAATTGAGGTCTCAGATTAAGTCAATTTGCTATAAAAAAACAATGAAATTTTAATTTTTATAAAATTAGCTTGAACTCAAGTTGACTTGAAGTTGCAGAATAGAAATATGGAAACATCATTTAAGAAAAACATGCTCATCGGAACACTGGCCCTATCGTCTCTTTTGGCTTCAGCCGGAACTAGTATGGCTAACCTAGCTCTACCAGCCATCTCTACAGAATTTTCACTTTCTTTTTCGAACACACGATGGGTCGTTCTCTGCTACCTGATATCGATCACCGTTTTTAGTTTAATTGTGGGTAGACTTGGAGATAAAAATGGTCGGCGGACTATTTTAATTTTGGGGGCAGCAATTTTTAGCATTGGAACTTTCATATCCACTCTTTCGCTTTCATTTTCTACTTTGATTTTCAGCCGCATCATACAAGGATTCGGCGGAGCCGTACTTGTCGTACTTCCAATCGCTATTGTGACTGATACGTTATCTCACCAAAAGATGGGAAGGACCATCGGACTTCTCGCCACAATGTCTGCGATAGGGACTGCAACAGGACCGTCAATAGGTGGATTACTCATTGAAGAATTTGGTTGGCGCTCCACTTTTACAGTTATGACTGCACTTGGAACCCTCACTCTATTATTAGCATACAACTTTGTTCATCTGAAAGAGAGTACAAATAAAACTTTTCAGCAGAACAAGTTTCTTGAGTCGCTCAAAATTTTCTACTCTGATATCCCTTTAAGAGGTCATCTTCTATCAAATTCGGTTATTACAGCCATTATGATCTCAACTTTAATCATCGGCCCCTTTTATCTTACTCATGTGCTGCACCTCGATCCATTCCATATGGGTCTGATCATGTCTACTGGGCCAATCACTTCGATTCTTTCAGGAACTCTCTCTGGTTACGCTGCGGATCGACTCAGCTATCATTTCGTTATCATTTCCGGATTTGTACAGTTACTGGTTGGGACCATCTCATTTATTTTCTTACCACATTATTTTGGATCATTCGGGTTTGTGATCTCAGCCATTTTACTTAGTCTAGGCTATCAACTCTTCTTGTCAGCAAACTCGAGCACCTTCATGAAACGAACTCTTAGCGAACACCGTGGATTGGCTGCTGGTTTGATAAATTTTTCACGCAATCTTGGACTGATAAGTGGAACTTATTTGATGGGTGGCATTTTTGACTACTTCGCAAAGGGACCAAATCCTACTAGAACCCCAGAAGATGCAATTACTAATGGGTTCCAAGCTACCCTTTCAATCGCTGCCATTTTGATTATCGCAACGCTATTCAATCAATTGATAATTCCAAAAAAGGAGTCGCCGTTAAAATAACTTCGCTGATCAGTGATTTTGCAAAACTTCAGTTTAAGTGCTTCTTAAAAAACTCGAGGATATGGCCAATCTCCAATACCTGGTTATCCTTTTTAGCAGAGCCATGACCCTCATCAGCAAATAAAATAAGTTTACTATCTATTCCTTTTTTAGAAAGTGTTTCTTGAATCTGAATGGCTTCACCGGCAGGTACTCGCGGATCATTCGCTCCTTGTATTACGAGCAGCGGAGCTTTTACTCGGTCGACGTAGGTAATTGGAGAAAGCTTTATTAGTGCTTCCTTATCTTTCACCGGATCACCGTATTCAGAAATTCTAAGAATTCTTCTATAGGGAGCAGTATTATTCAAAAAAGATATGAGATTGCTCATTCCTACAATGGCAGCCCCTGCTTCATAAGCTCCCGCAAATCGAGTCATTGCAAGTAACGTAGAATAACCACCATAGCTACCACCCATTACACCCACCTTTGGAGTCGTTCCATCAGAGTATTTCCAGTTTTGCTTTATCCATAGAGCAGCATCTTCAATATCAGTAATGACATTTTCTCTCAAAGGACCGTTATCCATTTCAATCCACTTGCGACCATAGCCATCACTCCCTCGCACATTGGGTTCCACAAATATAAACTGCTCGTCCACAAAGGACTGGGCTGTAACACTAAACCCGGGCTGACTTTGACCTTCAGGCCCTCCATGAAAATGGACGACAACAGAACATTTCTTTCGATTCGCCAAAGCCGGCTTACAGCCCTCAGGAAAACGAACAAACATCGGAATTTTTACCTGATCACGAGATTCATAATACATTAGTTCTGCAGGGACAAATTTAGTTAAATCCACCTCAGGTGCAGAGGGTAAAACCCATTGTGTGAATTTTTTATTCTTCCAATCGTAAGAATAGCTTAACCGAGGCGCTTGTGATGTTATAACACCAAACATTGTAAATTCACCATCACGGGTAGTAACACCACTAATGAGATGGTCAACCTTTGCTCCCATTACAGAGGGAAATTTGGGAAGGCTTATTGGCTTTAAAGTTTTTGCATCAATCACAGAAACTTCAGAATAACCATCGCGATTGATGTTATAAATAATTCTTTTTCGTAGTTGATCCACTGAAAACCCAGAGATTTCATAGTTCATTTCAGGACTAATTAACTGAAGTTTGTTTGACTGTGATGGGTTCTTATCAGAAGAATTTAATGTTAATAAATATAATTTTTTAAAGTCCGTACTTTTATTAGAAAGAATAATATACTGATTAGGCTTAACACCATAGCTGACTTCGTATTCTTCTTTTTCATTTTGACCAATAACTGGTTTTAACTCCTTAGTGTTCGTATCAAAATCAAAATATTCATTTTGCTTTGCTCCACTATACTTCACTAATAAAATATTTTTCCCATTATTTTTGTAATCAGCGACAAACCAAGGCCCTTGACCATCATAAATCGTTTCAATTTTTTTGCTGATTAAATTCATTTTATATATAGAATAGGAATCTGGAGATTTATCATTTGCAGCAAAAAATAATGTAGATGAATCGTCTGTTAAAAAAGCAAATTGAGCTTGAACTTTTGGCTTTCTATAAAGCTCTTCAATTAAACCTGACTTCAAATCCAATTTGTATAGACCCGGATTTTCTTGACCATTTAAATCTTTAGAAATTATTAAAAACTGACCATTAGGAGCCACGTCATTGAGTCGTACTTCATCATTACCACTGGTTAACTGAACAGGAAAACCCTTTGGAGCATCTACTTTCCAAAGCTGAGTTATTCCCGTGACCCTCCAACTAAAATATAATGTTTTTTTGTTAGGCGAAAGCATCCCCATACCTGGTGAAGAAACATCAAACATTTTTTTTAATTGATTGACTCTATTAACATCTAAGACTGGAGGCGCATATTTTTTTAGTTGTTCTTGTGAAACACTCTCTACTCCAAGGCCCTTATACTGGGCGTGAGCTTGTAGTAAGTAAAAACTTATAAATACATTCAAAATGAGAAAATGGGTCAATTTTAACATCGGCAGTTCCTTTCCTTGAAACTTAACTGAGCTTATTCTGAGTGCATCTATGCTATTGATTAATCTTATGTGTGTCAACAAACTCTAAATAACGTTTACTTAGAGCTAGAACGAGCGTAAAATCGGGATTGCTTTATTTATTTAAGTCTATTGCCTTGGTTATCATACGATCCCTATAGAGGGGATAATACAAATCCAGTTCGGGTTTAATTTCAATTTCTTTGGGATCGGTGATCTTTGCAAACTCCACAGGGGCATCTTCAATGAGCGCCAGCGGACAACTCTCATCCGCTTCCCCCATCATTAATACTGCTGCCGTAGCTAGTCCGTCCGCTAAATCCATTTGTGTCATTTTTAAGGGGCGACCAAATAAATCTTGTTTGCCAATCATGTTTTTAACACCTCTAAATCCCCAATAAGAAAGTGCAATACCCATAACACCTTGCCTCAATGGCATTGTATGAGAATCAGTGATCAAAACACCTAGATTCTCAAGCTTGTAGCGCTCTATAAGATAATCATAAATTATTCTTGCACTTTCATAGGCATCGTCTGGGTAAAGGATATAGTCACCTGATTCAGAATTGGACTCATCAATACCAGCAGAAGGAATAAACAATCCATCTTTAATTGTTAAGCGGCAATCAAAAGCGACCTTCCCCAAGTCATAGTCCGCCTCTGATTGGATTAAAGCATCTTTATTGGGGGCTTGTAACTTCGACACTATTTTTTGTTCGCTCAAACTGATAATTTTTGAAGTAATAGCGATGATTGATCCCTCTAAGCGACTCGAGAGATCAGTTCGGCGTGGATCTTCGGAGGTTTTGAGATCAATAAATCTCTCTAAACTTTGAGCAATAAACTCATTGATATTCATTGAGCTTCGATAAATCGGTGTCGTGATTGGTGTTATCTTTAAAGTTTTCATTTCAATCTCCGCCTAAGCAAAATTAGTCCTTTTGAATATGATTCCAAGCCTGGAAGGCTCGCTTATGAATTTCATAATTATGCACTCTCAAAATATCAACACCCTTTTGGATTAATGACAAAGACATTCCCAAGGTCTCAATGTCTCGCTCTTGGGGTAATGCATTGACAAATGGATTCATAAAAGATTTCCTCGAATGCCCCACCATAACTCGACAATTCAAAGAGTAGAATACTTCAATATTTTTTAATAAAAACAAAGATTGAAGTGTTGTTTTACCAAACCCAATTCCTGGATCTATAATTATTTGGTTTTGGCTTACTCCATTTTTCTTGAGTAAATTGATTTTATTTTGAAACCATAAAAGTAACTCTTCCAGAATTTCCTCATCTGAACTCAACACTTTTTTGGCATCTGCTGGCACACTTAATGAATGCATTAATACATAGTCACAACCACTGTCTCGAATAAGTGAGATGATTCGCTCATCAGCAAGCCCACTCACATCATTGATGATGTCTGTGCCTAGCTCTAAAGATTTTTTCAAAGTGAATAGATGTCGAGAGTCTACGCTTATTCGAGGGCGAATATTTTTTTCTTTCAGGGTTTTATTTAAAAATTCTAGAATAGGATGAATTCTCTTCCACTCCTCTTCGGGTGAAATTTCTACTGCCCCAGGACGTGTGGACTCTCCACCTACATCAATGATACCTATATTTTCATCGATCAATCTCAGTAAATTCTTTTGAATTTGAGCTTCATCATCATTTGTATTTTGCAGCCCCCCAGAAAAAGAATCCGGAGTTATATTAACAACAGCCATCCAAAGTGGTGAATGGTGACTCTGGCGGCGCGCCTTAGTTAAAACGCTCTCGCCACTCGGTAAAATTAAACTTGGGTTTAGATCTTTAAGCGGATCAAGAACAAAAGCTCGCTTTTCTAGCCCTGGATGTGGAATCTGAAGCTGATTAGATTTATACTCGCGCCCATCCGCTGTAAGTAAGATATCAATATCAATCGAACGAGGTGCCCACTGCTTTTGAGCACCTTGATCTTTATTTCTACCTAGCTGAGCTTCAATCTTTTGAGTCAACTCTAGGAGTAATTCAGTTTTTATCTCTGATTCAAATTCCACAACCGTATTTAAGAACGGCAAATTCCAGTCCGTATGCTTTAATGAATTTAAAAGTGCTGGTGTCTCATAAATCGGTGCCACTCTTAGATTTTTGAAGCTCAGGCTCTCGTGCAATTGAAAAACAGCTTGCTCTAAATTTTCTTTTCGGTGTCCAAGATTTGAGCCCAGCCCTAAATAATATTTATTCACAAATTGTTTATCTTAAACTCAACACCTTGTTTAAGACCCTCAATGGGAGGATTAACTTTTTTTAAAGAGAGAGACCATTGATGCTGAGATGGGATAATTAATTTTATGCTTTGTGAAATTTCCCAGGCCAAATGTTCAATAGTAGCATATTTTTTTTTGTTTGTTGCTTCACTGATTCTTTCACAAAGTGTATTGTAACAAAGAGCATCTTCAATTTTATCCGTAGAGCAAGCTCGCGGGAGTTCTGAAAATGTGATATCTAGAGAAACTCGTACTTCCTGAGCACAATCCTGCTCACCAGGAAAACACCCAAGAACACACATTAAAGATAAGTCGCGAATAAATAAGCTCGAATTCAAGCACAACCCTTTTTATCATCATTATAATTACTGCCTAATGCTTTTTATAATAGGGACCATGCAAAAGGCCAGCTTCTTGTGAATAAAAAAGAGAGAATTGTGCTGACTGACATAGATCATGTGCCGCATCTCTCGATGAATCAATGACCTGAGAAACCACTGCAGATAAAAGATTAGTATCGCTGGTCTGTGAAGCAATGCTTTTCCCACTCCACAATAAGGTGCCAGTCTTTGTGTCAACCAACTTGGCGCTAAGCTGTGCTACCGAACTGCTATTGATGACCTGATACTTTGAGCCATAGTTTTCAATATCAATATACATAACAGCATCTGGGTTAATGATTTCTTGAATTTTCTTAAGCGAAGCTTGTCGCATTTCACCTGGATTAGGCATACCATTTTGCTTAAAAAGCTCATCAACAACTACCACAGGAAAAACATAATATCCCAATTCAGCAATAGGTCTTGTCACATTAGATAGGCAACCATAGGTCGCCCTTAAATCCGTGCTTTTATTGAGATGGGGCAGCACTAAAATTGATTTTGGTGGGTACTTTTTAAAATTAGTATAGTCATATGGTTTCGAAGCACAGCCTAAACAAAATAAGTATACAAGCAAAAGCTTCAGCACCTTAGTCATTAAATTAAGTTCAGTGTAAGTTCTCATTATTTACCTTTTTTAGAATTAGCTTTCGGGACTTCGTTTCTTTTCAGTTCAGGTTTTTTTGAACTCGAACTTACAGCTGACGGCTTTATGAGTCGATTCATTAGCAACGCCGACTCAGGAAATTGATTCTTTTCTGCCTCAAAGGACTTCTGCGCCATTATGACATCACCCACTTGATAGTAGAGAAACCCCAAATAAGCATAATAACCCGGAGGATGTGGAAGTCGCGCGTTTCTTGCCTTCAATTCATCAGCTCTCAGTTCATCAATTTCCTTCGTCGGTGATGTTTTATTATCATAGTGATCGTAAATAGAGTCCTCGTATTCCCCCCAGTAATAGAGGGGCTTACCAGCACAGGAGACCAGTGTAAAAATCCCAAGATACAAAAATCCTTTTAAAATCAACTTACATAAATTGCATTTATTTTTATTCATATTTAACGCCATTATTAATTAGCTGAAGTATTCCATTTTTTATGCTCTAATCCTTCAACTAGTCGATCCGAAGCCTCGCGAATTGCTAAATCAAGAACTTTTCCATTGAGAGTGGAATCATATCCTGCCGTTCCACCAAAACCTAAAACCTCACGATCACTCAACTCGTACTCACCTGCACCAGAAACTGAGTAAACAACTTCAGACGTTAAAACATTCACAATATTGAGTGTTACTTTTGAATAAGCGATTTGACGTTTTCCACTCCCTAAAACACCAAAAAACTGTCGGTCCCCGACTTCCTTACGACCAAACTCTGCGATATCCCCTGTAATTGTAAAATCAGCACCTTTGATTTTTTGCTTCTTTCCTTTAAATTTTGCTTCTTTTGCAATTTCAGCCATATTGTCGCGCTCAAGAACAGAAAATCTATTGGTTCTTTGTAGGTGACCAATTAATATTGTTTTGGCCTGATTCCCCAGTTGATCACCACCTTCGCTAAATAATCCCTTCATATAGGAAGATTTATTTTCAAATTTTCCAATCATCATTGGAACTTTCGGCCCTCGGTAATTAGACGCCGTATACGAGGATTCCGTTTGCTGCACTTCCATCTTTCTGTGAGACTCAGTTGCACAACCAATCATTATTGACACAAGTAATGCCGCAAAGGGAATCATTCCAAAATTAATGCAATTCTGTTTATTCATACACCATCCTCTTTTATTTCAAGTTTTTATCATACTACGACAAAGGCTAACCTTATTTCAATGCTTTTTTCTCAGCACCTAAAGAGCTAAGTCATCCTGTCGCAAACAATTAGTCGCTGTCGCGAAACTCCTTGAGTCTATAAACATTTTTAATCTATGCTGTTACCCTATGGGAATAGTAATTCATTGTGACAACTTAGAAAAAACTTTTTTAAGCTATAAAAAAGAAGAAGGCTTAGTTAATTCTCTCAAAGGCTTATTTAAGAGAAACTACGTTGAAAAGCGGGCCCTCCTCCCCTTAAACCTCTCCATTGATGAAGGATTGATCGTTGGCCTTGTCGGTGCCAATGGCGCTGGCAAAACCACTCTTCTGAAGTTACTCTCGGGATTAGTGTACCCATCCAGCGGAAGTGTGTCCGTCCTGGGCTACCATCCCTTTGATCGAAATCCACAGTTTTTAAAGCAAATGAGTATTCTACTCGGGCAAAAAAATCAGCTATGGTGGGATATCGCTCCTGCTGATAGCTTTCGATTATTATCGTCAATCTATGATTTAGATGAGAAGGACTCTCAAAACAGAGTTTTGCAGCTCAGTGAAATGCTCGATTGCCGAGAGCAATTAAATACTCAATTGCGTCGCCTCTCTCTCGGCGAAAGAATGAAGATGGAACTCATCGGCGCACTCTTGCACAAACCCAAAATTCTCTTCCTCGATGAACCAACCATTGGACTTGATATTGTTGCTCAAAACTCCATTCGACATTTTTTAGAAAATTATGTCAAAGAAGAGCGGCCCACGATCATTCTTACGAGCCACTATATGGATGACATTTCTAAACTTGCCCACAGACTTTTACTCATGAAGCAAGGAGAAATTAAATACGATGGCACAGTCAGCGAATTTATGAGTTCCTCAACTCAAGTACAAAAAATCATTTGTACCCTTCCTCAACCCCTATCAACAAGTGTGACCTTAAAATCTGGGGTTAGAGTTCAAACTGGACAAGAGTTTGTCGAAGCCATCTTACCCCCATCGCAAGTATCAACATTTTTAAGCGAACTCATGAATGTAAGCCCTATTGAACAAATTAAAGTTGAGGAAACTGATTTTGAAGAAGTTATTCGTCGATTTTTGGAAAAGGATGCTAGTTTACGCTAAACTCGCCGTCTTTACACATTTAGAATACCGCTTTAATGCCTTTGTCGATTGGTGCTTAAATCCATTTATTTCTACCGTTGTCGAAATTGCCATGTGGTGGACTATGTTTTCGGCCATGGGTGTTTCCACCTTAGGGGGTTATTCTCGAGAGTACTATTTATCCTATGTCACCTGGGCCGTATTTTTTGCGAGAATCTCGGCCAATTGGATGTATGAATTTCGAATGCTCAATGAAGTCGACTCAGGAAGCATCAACTCCATCTTAGTGAGGCCTGTGCATTTCTACGAATTTTATTTAGGCCAATTTATGGGTTATAAAATAGCCACCATTGTAGCTTCACTTTGGTTACCCGCAATTATCTCGCTTACCATAGGAGGGACTACCGATTTTAGTCGAATGCCACTCTCTATTCTGCTGGTCCTATGTTATTTAATCTTTACTTATACTTTAACTTTTTGCCTTGTTACCTTAGCGTTTCGACTAACTAAAGTGACTTCATTTACAGTTACAAAAAACTTCTTTATTTGGCTGGCCTCCGGAGAACTTTTCCCACTGGATCTATTGCCACAATCAGTTAAAACTATCGCATTCTACTTTCCCTTTGCCTCCGGGTGCTATATTCCTGTTGGCTATTTAACCCATCGCTTGGACGAATCCTTTATTGCACAAGGATTCACTGCCTGTTTGATTTGGACTTTTATATTAGGTGCTCTCGGCGCTACTTCATGGCGAAAAGGTCTAAAAATTTATTCTGGCACCGGGGCTTAAAATCAATATGAACTATTTTATTCACACTACAAAAAACTACTATCGAATAATTAAGACCCTACTAAAAACAAGTTTTATTGCAGAACTCGAGTTTAGATCCAATATCGCTTTAAAAATATTCAATGACTTTATTTGGTACTCAATACAAATTTCAGTTTTTGAAGTCTTGTATCTGCACACCTCTCAAATCTCAGGGTGGAGTTTAGGAAAAATTAAAGTTTTCTTAGGGTGTTTGTTTCTTTCAGACACTATTAATATGATCACCTACCATGAAAACCTAGAGCAGCTCTCAGAACGAGTTCGCAAGGGAGAGCTGGATTTAATTTTAGCTAAACCTGTTAACTCCCAATTTATGCTCAGCATGTATCGCCTCAATCCTTCCTATATTTTTAATTTTTTTATTTGTTTTAGCTGGCTTATTTATAGTTTGTATTCCGAACTCCACACGATTTCTTTACTTATTATCATAAAAATATTGATTTTAGTTTTTTCATCAAATGCTATTATGTATTCTTTACGGTTTATAGTGGCTGCCACAACTATCGCCGTTGGCCGAGCGGAAAATCTTTCTCAAATATGGTATGCGCTCTTTAGAATGTCTCTCAAACCAGATTTTGTTTACCCACCCTGGCTCCGGTACATTTTACTTTTTGTTGTGCCATTGGCCTTTGTCGCGAGCGTCCCCTCTCATATCCTCTTAGGCGTCCGCACAGACCTATGGCTTTTAATATCAGTCGTTCTATCTATGATCTTTTTATGCCTATCCTCACTTTACTGGCGCTGGATCATTCGAAAATACTCTTCCGCTAGTAGTTAATAGGACTTGCTGTCAATCCGCCAAGAGGATGCAACTCTAGTCTAATTCCAATTTCTTTCGAAAAGATTGCGCAATGGTGGCATAACTTGTATTCCTTAAATTACTTTGGCACAGTAACTTTTTAATTAAAGAACGACATTATTTTATTTATCTTAGAGTCAGTTCGATAATGGCGAAAATAGATTAGCGAACTGACTCTAGCTAATGAAACCAAATAGATAAATAAAATTAATACATTTTTCATAAAACTCTCCTTTTAAAGTATTCCCAGCTAAATGATTAGCTGGATGTTATGTTTCGAGATGCCACTTAATCTGATTAAATTTTTGTTCAAATAATCAAAGTGAAATTTATTTACAAGCAAAAATATAGCTAACTGGAAAATCACCTATACTATGTTCTAAAGCTAAATTATCACTTGTATTAATTAGTATCGGATATCGCTTAAATGTCTGATCTTCTTCAAAGTTACCATAATTAATATTCGCAAATGGTCCTATAAAATATCCATTTTCATCTATCTCACGAACTACTTTAGTAGTATTTCGAAAAGGCTGCTTAAAATAACCACGCATCACACTTTCATCACCAAATGAAATACCGTACGATGGTCCGTAAATAAATGTTATTAAAAACTTTTCAAAAGGTTTTATTTCTCTTTTTTCATTATTAGCGTTTCGAATAAATTTATTTGCAGTTTTGATATAGATGGGGATACCTTGAACTCTAGCTAAAGTTGTATCAATTGCACTTTTCGGCATTCTTAAGAATTCTCTATAAAAGCGATTTTTATCTTTTTCTTTGAATAAATATATTTCAAGAGAAGAGTTATTTTTCATTTTAGGAACAGTCCCATTGGGGCAGCCATAGTATCTAATGCTAGGATCAAAATAATTCGATATATTTTCTGAAATTATTGATTGAGCTTTTTGAGTAATCTCAACTAATTCATTCTCGCTATATTCGCTATATAAAAACAATGTCATTCTTTCAATTGTTTGATCAGAGTATTCTATACTTTTAATTTTATTTTTTTCAGAGACACTTAAAGCAAAAGGGGAAAGACTAATATTGATTACAAATAAAATAATAAAATTTTTCATGTTTTCTCCAAATTAAAGATTTTTCTAACTCAACTGTACAGGATTTATTTTTCAATTGAAACTATAGATTTTAAAAATCTATCACAATAACTATCCATGATTGATCAATCATGGATAGTTATTATTTTGTTAATTGAGGATGATTTTAAATCACCTCTGATTATGAAATATCATCTTTTATTGAATTTCAACGGAAATTGAAATTTGAGGAATATGCTCATAAGCATTTTGAATTAAACGACCAGCAAGGCTTGCACCTTTTAAGGATACTACGGCAATTGTCTTACTCAACTTTAAAGCTCCTGAAGCCGTCATCGACGCAAGTTTCAAAACATTTTTGGAAGTGTGATCATAAAGATAAGCACCACTATCTGTAACAAATACTAATGTAGAGTAAGCGAGTACCCTAGTCATATCAGCTCCATCAAGAATTAAGTTTTTAGAAAGCTCAATTGATTGCTTAATTTTGCCAATAGTAAACCAATACATTTTTTGAGACACTTCATTAGCTTTTTTAGAAATAAACTTCACCTCTCCATAGAGCGATCGAAAAGCAGTGGCTCCAACGTTAGCCGCCATTTCTAAAGCGTATTTAGTTTTTACTTTCGCCAAGGCAGTTAGCATCAAAGTATCATAAAATACTGTTCTTGCACCATTAACTGCTAACTCAGCTCCGTTGTTAATAACCTTTAAACTATTTTTTGTGCTTTCAGAAATGATTTCTTGGGCTAAATACCCACTGAGAACAATCATTTCGGTAGATTTTTGAAACGTATAACGAGTTACATTTCCAGCTTCTTTAATTCCAGTATTAGCCGTTCTTACTAACTCTTCAGCCACTTCACCAGAAATATAAATTAAGTGTTGAGTCATTTTTTTACCATTGAATTCAAATTGAACTTCACTACCAAGCACACCGCTCTTGGCACTAAAGCCAACTTCTAAAGGTTTTATTGAAATCTCCGTACTCATAAGTGAATTATCACTAGCAAAACCTACTACTGGTAAAACCGATAAAAATAAACCGCAAATTAATTTTTTCATAAATACTCCTCTATTTTATTTTTTGATCTTAATAAGAAGACCCTATTGGAACCCATTCCCAACAAGGTCTTTTAAAAAAAATTTATATTTATAATTGAAAATATTTAGCTAACATCTCCAAAATCTAGAATTATGAATGATATTCACTAAAACAAAATCAATTGCTAATTATGATGTTTAGTTTATAAATTAATTTTAGTTAGTTTTCCAGATAGTTTTGGTTAGAAACTATATTTGGCATTTTAATTGCATAACAGTTAAGTCATGAATTCGAATCTACTACCAGAAATTAAATCATTGCTTGGCTTATCGCTCCAAGAGCTTTTTTTGTTAAAAAAAAATCCCTTTAAAGACACGACATTTAATTTTTATCACCAAGTTTTAATCTCCTACTTCTCTGGAGATAACGTAACTATTTACAAAGAGATCCAAAAAGCAAAAATCGGCACTCATGAAAACAATTTTGACATGTCCGCAGCGTTATGGCTTGCAGAAACTCGATTAAAACTGCTTCAAAAATCGGATTTATTAAAAATGCAGTTGCTAAACCCACCTAAAGATTTGCAATTCTGGCCACAATATTGGTTAGGCGAATTTTGGACAGTGCAGGCTCGTTGGCATGATCTCAGAGAAGAAAATGAAAAAGCTTCGACTTTATACTTAACGGCAGCTGATGAATATAGAAACTCACATATATATAGGAAAGAACTACGCTGTCGATTTAATCATCTGATTTGCCTAGATAGGCTTAATTCAGGATTATCATATCACAAAGCTTATTATGATTTAGCAATTCAATCACGAAAACTAAATGAATATAGTTTAATGACAATGATTTACGTCGCTTTATCTCAAAAAATGTTAGATTTAGGTGCGTATCGATTGGCACTAAAGTTCGTCAATAAGGCCCTAAAAAGATCAAAGTTTGACATCGGTTCAAGTGATTACTTTAAGGCCAAATTGCAGAGAGCATTTGTCTACTATCTAATGAATGATCTAATTAGAGCAAATAGTGATATTGATGAAGCAAGGATAAGCCATCATGAGGAAATCAAAGCCACGATTAAGTATTTAGATAACGTGATTGAAGATAGAAATAACGGCTCTATTTCCCGATTAATCTTTGCAGGAATTTATGAACGTATAAACTTAAAGAACTTGAACCTTAGTCCTCTGAGCTATCTTGAAGAAAAAATAATTCTCTTATTACTCATGAAACCAAGAACACGTCAAGATCTTGCAAATCGACTCTGGGCTCCTGAGATACCATTTGAATCTCGAGATCTTCGGTTGAAATCTTTATTAAAATCCCTGAAAAACAAAGCGCCATCAACTATTAAATATTTTCAAAAATATTACCACCTTATAACCTTAGAATCACGAGTAAATAATGTTTGATTATAAAATATTATTGGACAAAATATCTTATCCCCCCTCTAGCTTTGCAGAAGCGTTTTTTCTTATAAATAATAAAGAAAAACATAACGACTTAAGTTCTTCAGATCTGTTTGATACTTATTTGTGGCTAGTTTTTAATTTCGCTATGCAGGGAAGCTATAAGCAAGCCCAATTATACTTAGAAAAAATACAAACTAATCCTTGTTTAAATTCTGAAAAGTTGAAGTTCATTGAAGCTCTTAAATACCAACTTCAAAATAATAAAAATGAAATCTTAGTTTTTTCAAAAAATGAACAAAAATTACTAGAAATGATCGAAAACGGTCTCAATGAACCAAATCAAATGATTGAGGGTCTTTATGGATCATCTATAAGTTATGAACGTGGGCTAAATCGGCTGAAAAATCTTGTTTTCAACATTAGAAAAAAACATCCTCATATAATCCATTGGGAAAATGGAAAAATAACAAAGGAATAGCTTTTGTACCAATTATTTTTATTATTTTCACTATTTTCATACTTAGCAAAAGCTGAATCAAACTTTGATCTCTTAAAGTATTCGATAGTTAAAGTAGAGTCCATATACTTAGATGAGGCTACTCAAAAACCAATTAGTATTTTCGGCGTAGGTACATTAATACACACAATAGATACTAAAAATGAAAGTCACTGGATAGTTGTAACTACAAGTCATATTTCTCAGGGAACCTTAGGCACTAAAATAAGTTTAATTGATAATCCAGGTTATACAAATACTCAAACAACACCTAAGGATGAATTTCTTGAAATTGAATTTAAAAATAGTCATCCATGGCGCTTGGCTAACAATACACAAGATTTAGAAGCTATTGTGGTTAAAGTACCAAAATCCATAGAAAATCTTTCAAAAAAATACGAGGTCTCTGTTAAAATTCCACAAGCAGATGAAACCATTTTAAAACAATTTACTGATATGAAATTAAGTATTTTTTTGAAATATTTTGAAGGCATTCCCGAAATATTTAGTGCGCTACGATTTGATCAAACAGACTCTTCAAAAAACTACATAATGCTTTCAAATAAAGCGTTCATTCCCGTGGCTGACTTTCTACACAAAAAAGCTAAAAATCTATCTAGTGTCATGGCCACAGAGATAGACCCTACTTCTTATAGTAGTTTACTGTTCCCTTGGGCTCTTGGTTTTGGATACCGTAATTGGCAAAAGGAGAACGTCTTTCAAGGGCCTGTTGTAAAGGGCTTTAGTGGAACACCTGTCTTTGAATTTGGAAAACCCCGTTTAACAGGTCTCGTTAAAGGTTTTCATAAATATATGCCGAAGACCTATACTATAGATGCTGAATTAATAAGAGAGTTAATTAATAATTTGCTGAAAAAAAATAGTTCTAATTTTTTTACAGACTCAACACGATGGCACATGTACAATAGAAATACATTTCGTACTTATGGTGCTAAAAATGAGTATAGCGAAGTAAATCCTTACCTTTCATCATCCGAAGAATCTTTTTACCATAAGTTAGTAAATTCTGGCGGTCACTCAACTGCAGACACTGGCGGTCACTCAACAGCAGATACTGGCGATGATAATTCGGCAATGAAAATCAAAAATTTGAATATGACTAATGATCTTAAAGCCGTGGTCAGCCCAGGTCTTACATACAACTTCAGTGGCAAAAGCAAAAATATACTAGCCTTTAAATTAAACGAGGGTACTGTTTATGCGGATTGGGACTCTAAACAGTGGGTCAAAATTTTAGCTAAACAAAAAAACTTGCAAATAGTAGAAATTCCATATCCTCCAAATCCAGATGATATTAATAAGTTAGTTATGCAAAGAGCAAAAAGATCACTTGAACTTTGGAAGTTGCAAAGCGACTATTTTACTGAATTTTGGAAACAAAGTGAAGATAAAATATCTTGGACCTTTGAGCAAATGTTTGGAATTATCCCTAATCAAAATTCACTTAATAGAAGAACAATTTTACCCATGTGCAAAGTACGGAAAGTAACAAACAATAAGAATTTTCAAATTCAGCTTCTTATCCAAAATGAAATGGAGCCAACTACTATTGAAATTAATCACTTAGGACAACCAATTAACCAAAAGAATATAATTCCCTATAGCTCCTTCACCCAAAACCTTTCATCAGGTCAAACAGTTCTCATTGATCCGAATGGACTTTATTTTTTGGATTTTAAGCAAGTAGATCGATTTAATATTTATTATAATAAAAATAGAACCGGCTTCGCCTGGCCATATAGTGAAACACTTTTAAAATTTCCTGATTTTTTTGGTAATGAAAATGGACTTTGTATGCCACACGACGGCGCAAATCATACAGGTGAAATGAAAAAAAATCTCGTGATGAACTCAGAAAAGTCAACTGTTTGTGAGGCCTCTAGACTTGGCAATATCTATTTTGAAGGCGCTTATATTACTTTAAAAACTTCTCAAGATCAAACTGGTTGGCCAATCACATGCATTCTTGAGGAGTAAACTAGGGATGTCGAGATTCAGTTGCACCATCATTCTTAAAAATTTTAATAAATAGATGAAACCTTTAATCAATGTTCACAGTGACAAATATTGATTAAACCTCATGGATTTTTTACATAAATAACTAATATTTACATACTCTAGCACGATCCATGCTATAAACACTTTTTAAATAAATATTTTAATTTAATCATTTTTGAGGAGTTCCAATGAAGACATACGTTAATTCTTTATTGAAGGCAGTTATAATTTCATTAGCTGTAGTTAGCACATCAACTCTAAGTCATGCAGAATCGTGGCCCGGCTATGGTGAAACTCGCAGAGTAAAACTTTATACTCAAGATAATGCCTCTCAAGATGGTTACACTTTTGGTCCACTTGAAACTTTTGCTGGCTACAAAGACCCCAATTTTCACGAAGCACTCTCCGCCTACAATCCACTGAATGAAACTCAATACAAAAGCTACAACCTTATTATTGTCGTTAATAAGGGTATCTTGAATAATGGCGAGCGCTCACAAAGCTTGCGTTTTTATGACCGAAACGCTAAATCAAATGGATATAACGGATTGATTTATTACTGGCTAGTGTCCACAGGAATTAAGGGTTATGAAACTCCCAGTGGCTTTTTCATTCCCCAAACGTTTTCTTCACGTCACTGGTCCAATCAATTTGATGCACCAATGTTAAATTCTGTCTTTTTCAGTAAAGGAAAAGCCTTTCATACTTCTATTGATACTGAAGCCACATACAAACTTGGCACCGCATTTTCTCATGGTTGCATTCACCTAGAAGATCATCGTGCCACTGATTTATTTCATCGTATTGGGCAAGGTGGCTATGGCATGGTTGATAAAATCAATGAGAAAACTGGCAAAGTTACCCTTGGCTCAGACGGCAAACCTGTTCAGATCAAGAGCTACAAGACTTTAATAATTATTCACTAAATAGTATTTATTCACTTAAAAAGGTTGTTACTTTGTTTTCTCTTTTTTGAACAATTCAAAGTGAATTCTTACTTCAGACTGCCCCAATGATACTATTTGGCAAAGGGTCTTCTCGTTTTAATTGTTTCACTGGTTCCACCAAAATTGTAGCCACGAATAGAAATTACCCCAGAAAATTCCACGTAGGGATAAAATGTTGCCGGCGCTGGCTGCTCGGTGATTTGACCATTCCAAAGTCGAACTTGACGGCCAGATAAATAGCTTTGTGGAAACGAAATTGTATTTACTAAAGACAACATTGGGTTTGCACCTGCAGCCTCTTCAAATACGGGACAATTTGGATTGTTTTCCACTTTCATAATTAAACTAATTCCGTCTCCTACTCTTTGAAATAGGCCCAATGGACATATTTTTTCTTTCGCCTGTCCATTGTTCTTGTCTCTCCAAGTAAATTTTAAAGATAGACCTTCAAATATTTGTTGTTGAGTGGCTATTGGCTGGTCGATCTCTTCAAACATTGGGACTGAATTATTATAATTCGTAATTTCAGTCCATTGATTTTCTTCCTTATCACAAACCCATTCATTCGTTGTACTGTCAGGACACTCAGCTCCGCGACAATGAGGCTTAAAATGTCTTTGAACACAAACTTTATTATCTAAAACCGTAACGTTGGGTATTGAGAGTTGTCGTCGCTCGATCTTTAATTTTGTCGGAGTTATTTCCAATAAATCTCCGTTTAAAATTGTTAAGCCAGTTTCAATGCTTGCCCCACTGGTATTGGGAAGACTCGGACGCTTTGGATTACCTCCAATCGCCACACTACTATCCATTAAGGGGTGCAGCTTAGTCCAAGTTAAATACACCTGACCAGTAAGAGTATTTTCAGATTGCTCCCAGTTGACTTCAAAAGTTTGCTTTTCTTTTGAATAATTATAATTGAGCGATAAACAAGCTATGTTTTCACATTTTCCATGTTCTGGACTCGATGGATCTGCACGAAAGGGAACAAAAAACTCCTTTACAGCCTGCTCCACAATTCCACTTAATTGATTTGAATAATCACCTTGTATTTGTACTTTCAGCGCTTGAGATTTTACTATATTTGTAACTTTTGCGTAGACGTCAGCCGTAAGCCAATAAATAACTCCATGAAATTGCGCCTCTAGTTCTTCAAATATTTTTTGTTTTTGAAATTCAATGTGTAGTCTCGCCACAGAAAATGCAACATGTGTTTCGTAACTTGCTCGTGCCTCAACTTGTCCATTGTAAATCGCATCTTGAAGTAAATATTTTGCTCGCTCTTTGCTAATTCGAATAGCGGCAGTAAAGGGAGAGTTAGGAGTACAATAGTCACCACTCGACAAATCAGAGTTGGTGGCTTCAAATTCCTCTCCATTAACAACGATAATAATTTTTTTGGGGCAGCCTGGTAATACCGAAATAGTATCAAACTGCTCTGGCCGATTAAGTAAATCGACTCGAAGTTTATCTAAGTTTTTAGCCATTACGGATTCTGGCAGTGAAATATTATCATTACCTCGAGTGGATTCAATACTTGGTTCCGTTCCTGAAATCATTGCCAAATGAAATGGAATCGTCACCGTTCCGTCAGAATGTTCCTCCGGAGTAATTCTTGCCTTTTCTGAAGCACCATAAGCATAAACCCTTGGTGCTATAAATGCGGTATGTTCGTAGTCTTTAATATTTTTGATTTTAAAAAGCGTGACGTTATATGATGGGTCGGATGGAATTGGCACTAAGTCTGTTTGTCGTAGTTGTCCTCTCATTGCTTCTCTACCAGCAGAGTTGAGCTCAGACTTTTTAAACATCACAGATTTATCTGGTGACATTGCCTGGGACTCAACCCACTCTCCCTGAGCCTGAAGTGGAGTTGTCTTTTCTACCTTTTTATGAGGTAGCAAATCTACAGTGCAAGCTGAAAGAGCAATACAATAAATCAAACAACTTACATTTTTAATTTTAAACTTATTAGCCTTCATCGATCCTCCCTTTATTTGAGTTTAAAAACTCACCAAGGCACGCTCAGCAATTGTCATACCACACTAAAAGAGCATTAAACTTTATTCCCGTCCCCAAAAGACTAAATTATTCCAAATTAAAAGAAACTCATCTGAAAATTAAGATTAGCTATTGACGCTTGAAAGAAAATTTATACTAAAGTTATCTCCGTAACGAACTCATTAACGTATTGAAATAAATGTCAGCTTTCGTATAAATGAAACTTTCAAAGTTTAAAAAGGACTTGCTATGGATAATCCGCTACTGATTGATCAACCTGAGCTCAAAATAAAATATTTAGAGGACGCTTTTAAAAAATTAACTCGCGGAATTCCATTTAGCATACCTTTAGCACCCTCTCGTGGAACACTTGACGTCTTACCACTCAAGAGCCACCCAGAGAAAAAGGGGCTCTCCTCAGTCGAAGGACGTGCCCGACTGCTGCACGATCTTGCAAATATCGAACTCCAAGCGATGGAGTTAGCCTTTAGAACATTCGTGGAGTTTCCAGAGGCCCCTGAAGAATTTCGCAATGAACTAATGGCTCTTACGCTATCAGAGTCTCAACACTTGCAACTTTGCTTATCGGGCCTCAACGATCTTGGTTATCAATGGGGTCACTGGCCCGTCCACTTAGTTTTATGGAATTGCGTAAGCAAAGAAGATTTATTACTAGATCGAATTTTGATTGTTCATCGTTATTTAGAAGGGAGTGGCCTTGATGCACAAGACACAATCTTGAGAAGACTAGAAGGATTATCTGATCGAATCACTTATTCTATTGTAAAGCAAATTCATAGAGAAGAAATAGACCACGTTGGTTTTGGTAGTTATTGGTATAAAAAATTATCTCAATTAAATAATAATACCTATACTTCACATGCGTGGGAAAATCACTTATTCAGTTTAAAAAGTCGATTACCTAAAAGAATCGAGCCCCTTTGCTATCGCTGGAGACTTCAAGCAGGATTTTCAATTGAAGAAATTGAGTCCCTTGAAAAGCTTCGCCAAATTAAAGCCGCTTCAAAAATATAAATTAAAGTTTTAATTGTCTCAAACCGACATGGGACTACAGTACTCCAATTTATATTATGGAATTGGCGCTGGACTAGACTTCAAAAGACAAATGAGAGTGCGGCTTGATTTAAAAACCCTAATTTCTTGGGGAAACATTAATACACTTTCTCTCGTGGGTTACTTTTAATTCAAAGGAGCGTCCCCTACCTTTATACATAAATTTGGGACATTTTGGTAAAATCTTGACACATTTGTTGGATGATCCACATCACCAATGTATAAGATGATATGGGTTCTGTGTGGACTTTTTACATTGATGGCGTTCGCTGCTCAAGTTGCGTGCATAAACTTGAGCAACTTTCTTTTGAACATCATGAACTCACCAACACAAGATATAATTCTTCAAAAAATATTTTAACAACAACGGCATCCCCAACGATCAATCCAAAGACAGTGATTGAGTGGATTGAAGCCAAAGGCTTCAAGGCTTTTTTTGTCGAAGACTCTCAGTTTACTGAAAATAAGCATCAGGATGTCCAACGTACTTGGCTCATGCGATTGGCAATCACTTTTTTCTTTGCCTCTAACCTAATGATGTTTACGATCGCTCTTTACCTCGGAGCCTCCGACGAATGGATGCGACTTTTTCGTTGGATTTGCGGATTCCTATATCTACCCATTCTCTTTTATTCAGCAATACCCTTTTATCAGAATGCTTGGAGCGCTCTCAAAGACCGAAGATTTTCAGCAGACTTAGCCATAGTGATTGCCTTTCTTTGGGGAAGTGCTTTAAGTTATTTTAATCTCTTTAGAGACAATCAAGAGTTTTATTTTGACTCAACAGCTTCATTTATTTTTTTGATCTTGCTAGCTCGTTACTTTCTTTACCGAGCTCAGAACAGCATTGAATCGCAACTCAATCCCTCTCTGTTATTTAAATCAGACCCCCTATTTGAAATAACAAAAGAGGACAAAAAGAGTCTCGCACTCTATCACCAAATAAATAAAAATGATTTTGTTAAAATTCAAAAGGGCCAAACACTTCCTGTCGACATAGAACTCCTTTCTGAACATGCCTTGATCGATAGCTCACTTTTTTCTGGAGAGAGCTTCCCACAGAACTTCCATAAAGGAGAAATTTTAAAATCAGGCACAATCTTGCTTTCACCACAAGTCTCAGGTCTTGCCAGTGGCACCTTTGAAGAAAGCGAACTTTTTCAAATTTTTGAAAAAGTTATCCAAAATCGAAATCAAAAAACTCGTGCTCATACTAAAGCCGAAATATACTCTCAATACTTATTAGTCACTGTAAGTATTATCTCATTGGCTTTACTTTTCTTTTTTGGCCTACAAAATCAATGGCCTGAGGGATTTAGGCGCGCTCTGGCGCTCTTTACCATTGCTTGCCCCTGCTCGCTCGCCTTAGGGATACCCCTAGCTTCAGTGATGAGCTTAAAACGAGCTATGGAGCTAGGACTCTTTATAAAAACTCCATTATTTTTTGAAAAGTTAAACACCATTAACGGTGTTTTATTTGACAAAACTGGAACTTTAACTTCTGGTCAAATGGAGTTCCAACTGTGGGACCCGCCAATACAAAATAAAAAATATTTATCAATTATTTTATCCATGGAAAAACAGTCGAGTCACCCCATTGCAAAAAGTATGACTCGTTTTTTAGAGTCTCAAAATATTCCTTGTACACAATTGGATCAAATTCATGAAACACCTGGCGTTGGTATCGAAGCTACAATGGAAGCCACCAATGAATATAATGAAAGCCATCAAACAGAGTACTATTCAATTCGGTCATTACAACATTCTGATCATGCTAACTTTACAGGGTTTGAACTCCATCATAATTCTAAACCTATCTTAAGAGCATACTTTAAAGACCCCCTAAGAGAAGAGAGTCGAATCATTGTTTCGTGGCTTCAAAAACAAAAATTGCCGATCTATTTACTTTCTGGAGACCGGAAGGAAGTTGTTTATGATATTGCTCATGATTTAAATCTAGCTTCAGAAAATTGCTTTGGTGGCCTTAGCCCTCAAGCAAAGTCAGAGTTCATAAAATCCTTACAGAAAAGTAATTCTACTTACTTAATGATTGGAGACGGCCATAACGATGCTCTCGCCCTCAGTACCGCCAATGCATCTATCGCAGTCCATGGAGCCGCTGAGACAAGCCTCAACGCAGCTGATGTCTATGTTCAGAAGGGAAATTTAATGAAAATTATTGAGGTCTTTAGATTGAGGCAGTTTTATAATAGGCTCATTAAACAAAATATTGGTTTAAGTCTTATTTATAACACTATAGCAGGCCTCATGGCCATTTTAGGTTTTATAAATCCGCTTACTGCCGCGATATTAATGCCAATCAATTCTCTTGTAGTCATTAGTGCAACGGCAATGGCAAGCTTACCAAATCAAAAAAACAAAAGTAACTTTGCGAGATAATTTATGGAAGTATTATACATTATGATTCCCGTAACTTTTTTGCTTTCAGGAGGAGCGCTTCTCGCTTGCGTATGGTCCATCAAAAAAGGACAATACGACGACTTGGACACTCCTCCAATGAGAATACTCAATGACAATAACGAAAAATAAACTTTTAATGATAACATAATTAATGGCGAAGAAGTATCCTGCGGTACTTTGATGTCTAAATAATCTTGATTTAGAAAGGATCTTGAATGAACAATAGCACTCCTCCCAATACTGCTTTTTACGATGATGAAATCGTCAAAAAGTTTCTCGGCGCTGTGGTCCTCTGGGGGGCCATTGCTATGCTTGCTGGAATTGTCATAGCACTTCAGCTGGCTTGGTGGCCTGCCAATTTAAACTTAGAGTGGATTACCTTTGGACGACTTCGCCCTCTTCATACTAATGCAGCTATTTTTGCCTTTGCGGGAAATATCATATTTGCTGGTATTTATCACTCTTCGCAGCGTCTTCTTGGCACCAGAATGTTTAATGATTTTTTAAGTAAGATTCATTTTTGGGGTTGGCAGCTGATTATTGTCATGGCCGCAATCACCCTTCCTCTTGGTTATACTACGGGAAAGGAATACGCAGAATTGGAGTGGCCTATCGATGTTGCCATCACGGTAATTTGGGTCGTGTTTGCGATAAATCTTTTTGGCACAATTGCTCGAAGAAAAGAAAAACATCTCTATGTAGCCATTTGGTTTTATATCGCAACGGTGATTACCATTGCCGTACTTCATATTGTAAATTCTCTTGCGATCCCAGTAGCACTTTTTAAAAGCTATACTCTTTGGGCCGGCATTCAAGATGGCTTAGTACAATGGTGGTATGGGCACAATGCCGTTGCCTTTTTTCTCACAACTCCCTTTTTAGGTTTAATGTATTATTACATTCCAAAAATTGTAAACCGACCTGTCTATTCTTATCGGTTGTCGATCATCCATTTTTGGGCTCTTGTCTTTTTATACATTTGGGCCGGCCCTCATCATCTCCTCTACACCGCACTCCCCGATTGGGCCCAAACTTTAGGAATGGTTTTTTCTGTCATGCTTTGGGCTCCTAGTTGGGGTGGAATGATCAATGGCTTACTCACATTAAGAGGAGTATGGCATCTTCTTCGAACGGAACCCACTGTTAAATTTTTAGTTGCAGCCATTACATTTTATGGAATGTCCACCTTTGAAGGACCCCTTTTGTCTATAAAATCTGTCAGCAGTATTGCACACTATACCGATTGGATTGTGGGCCACGCCCATGCCGGCGCCCTTGGTTGGAACGGATTCATGGCTTTTGGGATTCTTTATTATTTAGTCCCAAAACTATGGAATACGAAACTTTATAGCACTCGCATGGCCAATACTCATTTTTGGCTCGGACTTTCTGGCGTTTTACTTTACTACATCTCAATGTTAGCCGCAGGCATTACCCAAGGAATGATGTGGAGAGCTTTAGATGCAAAAGGGAACTTGGTTTACCCTGATTTTCTTGAAACTGTAAGAACAATACAACCACTTTTTTGGGTGCGTGTTCTTGCCGGGCTTCTTTATTATTCTGGATTTATTTTGTTGATTAAAAACTTATATACCACAATTAAAAATGCTCCTGCCGAGACTCCAAAGGAAATGGTTCCTGCTTTCAGCAAAAATGTATCTCATCATAATGATGAAAAAGGACATCGAAAGCTTGAAGGTTTAGCTACTGTGTTTTCTGTGCTAACTCTAATTGCTGTATTAGTTGGTTCCATTATTGAAATCTACCCTCTTATAAATATCAGTAAGTATGTAGAGCCCGCAAAGCAACTGGAACCCCTCTCTCCACTTGAACTCGCTGGACGAGATATTTATGTCAAAGAAGGCTGCTATACTTGCCACTCTCAAATGATTCGAAAATTGAGCTTTGATGTCCTCAGGTACGGACCTGCAAGCACTATTGAAGAATCGATGTATGATCGTCCCTTTCAATGGGGTTCTAAAAGAACAGGGCCTGACCTTGCTCGGGTTGGTGGAAAATATCCCCACTTGTGGCACTATCGACACATGCTCGATCCTCGCTCCACCTCTCAAGGATCGCTAATGCCAAATTATGATTGGCTAGCCTTACGTGAAACTAACTTTCTCAGTTTAAGAAAAAGTTTATCGGCTTTAAAAGCACTTGGTGTACCCTACACCAAAGAGCAAGTAACCAATGCCGATGGCTTAGCACAAGAAGAAGCCAAAAAAATTGCTTCTGAATTAGCTGCTAATGGTGCACCCGCAGGGCTAGAAAAAACAGAGTTGGTTGCTCTCATTGCCTATCTACAATCTCTTGGAAAAATGGGGCCATTAAAAAATCTTTCCGAAACTAATGACTCCAAAGGAACTTTATGAAACAAGAAGTCTTTCAAAATTACACAGATCAACACTTGACGATTTTAGCCCTCTTTATTTTTTTGAGTTTTTTTGTTGGTTCAATAATTTTTGTTTACCGCAAATCTAAAACTCATCATTTTAATTATATGAGCCAATTACCATTAGATGGAGAACCTAAAGCATGAGCGACGAAAATAAACAATTTGATCAACCCACTATGGGTCACGAGTATGATGGTATTCGTGAGTTTGACAATCCACTACCTATGTGGTGGCTTTGGACGTTTCTCGGAACAATAATTTTCGCATTTATATATTATCTTCACTACGAGTTTCATGTGGGACCGAGCCTCGATCAAGAGTTGGCCGCTGACATGAGTGTCATTGAACAACAAAAAGCTGAAGCAGGAAAGTCTGTTGGCCCAATTGACTGGAGCAACATTCTCAAAGATCCTTCACGCAATCAAGCCGGTGGTGTTGTGTTTGGAACCAAGTGTGCCGCCTGCCATGGTGACAAAGGACAGGGTTTAGTTGGACCCAATCTCACTGACAAAGCTTGGCTCCATGGCGCTAAGCCTGAAGAGCTTCATAAAGTTGTGAGTAAAGGCGTTTTAGATAAAGGAATGCCCCCTTGGGAAGGTGTTCTTAAAGATGATGAGCTTATAAATGTTGTTTCCTTTATTATTTCAATTAAAGGCACAAATCCTCCTGGAGGGAAACCACCTCAAGGGACAGAAATTCCAGATTATTACTAAAAAATAAAGGATCAATAATTTAACTATGGAAATACCCAAAGATAGAATCTCAAGTACGGATGAATTAGGAGATCGTGTTACTATTTATCCTGCCTCAGTGAAAGGTTATTGGAGAACTCATCGCAATTGGACGCAAGGAGTTTTACTATTGATTTTTTTATTGCTCCCTTGGCTCAAAGTTGGTGGCGAGCAGTCGATTCTCATCTCCATTCCCGAGCGTCGATTTTCTTTTTTTGGGTTAGTTCTTTACGCTCACGACACCCCAATGCTCTTTTTTCTTTTGGCGGTAGGAGTTTTTGGACTCGCTTTTGCTACTGCCGTATGGGGTCGAATTTGGTGTGGCTGGGCCTGTCCCCAAACAGTTTTTATTGATGCCGTATTTCGAAGAATAGAAACATGGGTTGAGGGAAGCCATTTAAAGAGAAGAGAAAGAGATCAAGGCCCCCTCACTCTCAATAAGGTCTTTTTAAAATCAACTAAATGGTTTCTATTTTTTATTGCTTCTATGGTTATTGCCCACAGCTTTGCAGCCTATTTCTTAGGTTCTAGTCGGCTGGCACAAATGTCCCTACACTCACCCCAAGAAAACTGGGTGCCTTTCACAATTGTGTTTTTCTTTACATTTTTAGTGCTTTTTGACTTTGGTTGGTTTCGAGAACAATTTTGCATCATTATGTGTCCCTATGGTCGATTTCAATCGGTCTTAATGGATAAACATTCCCTTGCCGTCCTTTATAATGAAAAGCGTGGAGAGCCTCGCAAGGGGTCTGTCTCAAAAGAAATCTCGACCCAAGCGCAAGGCGATTGCGTCAACTGCCAACGTTGTGTCATGGTTTGTCCTACCGGAATCGATATCAGGCGAGGGGTTCAGTTAGAGTGCATAAACTGCACCGCCTGCATTGATGCCTGCGATGAAATCATGGAAAAAGTTCATAAACCAAAAGGACTTATTCAATACTCCTCCTTTGCAAAGAATGAAGGAAAAACTACTCGCTTTTTTAATTTTCGTCGTAGCTTTTATCTTTTTCTAATACTTCTCGCCACCGCTGGTTTAATTTATCAAATTTATACACGAACCCCTCTCCGAGCTGAAATACTTCGGGTTGTGGGTGCTCCTTATCGAGTTCTTGAGGCTCCCGAAAACGATATGATTATTAATCAATTTAAAGTGCATTTACAAAATCAGTCTTCGCTTCCTTTAAAAGTTAAATTTGTCATTTCACCAAATTCATTATCTCAAGAAAATCAAAACATAAGCAAAACTATCTCCCTCATCGAACAGGACAAGGAGATTACTTTGTCCTCGGGAGAAATAACTAACCATTATTTATTTGTAAAATTTCATAAAGATTTAACTAAAGCCATGGGACAAAAAGAAATTGATCTATTGATTCAATACTCTGCTCCTCCGTCATCGAACCCTAACCCAACTCCTGCTCCAGAGCTTTTACAAACTAAAAAAATAAAGCTCTTAGGCCCATGGAATTAAATGGCTGGTTTAGTGTTCTTTGCCATCAATTCTTGGCTTGATAAGAAAAGGAATTAATCTCCAGCCAAGAATGGCAAAACCTATCCCCCAGAATACTGCCGCAAGCACAATCCATAAACTATACTGTTGGGGCCAGAGTTGTGTTGCGAGTAATCGTAAAGCACCAGCAATCAGCAGTGAGTCTAAGGCTCGGTGATCAGATCGAGTAAAGTTAAGAGGGCGTCCAGTGTGCCCTTGAGCAATTCTAATCATCATGGCAGGGATAACAATCCCCATACATAAAAAACTAAAAATATGTGTCGAGACAGAACCAACAAAGTGAATAAGCCCAAATTGATTTAATGCTTCTAAAATAAAATGAACGGATAAGGCAAAATACCCCAAGTAACTAAGTCCATTTCCATATTTTGAAAATCCTTTAAGGGGTTGCCATAAAAAAAATCGATACATAAGTAAAGCTCCCGCACACAACAAAATAGTTCCAAACAGTAGAGGAGTTAAAAAAACTCCAAAGACGGCAAGAAAAGCAAAAAATTTAATGGCAGAGTCTAGAATGAAAATTCGTTTTAATGTGGTTCCCATACTGTTTTTCATAAATTGCGTAATAGTTCGCTCGAACATTACAACAAATGCTACACGAAAAAGTCCTAAAGCCATCTGCCATCCAATAACATAGGTGCTTGGATTGATAATTAAATTTTTTGAAATGATAAATAATGGAAGTGCTATTATAAAAATAAAATTATCTTTAAATGAGTCTTGTTTATAATAGTAAATCAAACTCCAAAGAAGATAGCCAGCAATGTAAAACATGAAAGTATTAACTGTTAACCACTGAAGCAACGAGGGAAGCTCGCTAAAAAAATAAATGCCTACTCGCTCTAAAAGCCAAAGGAAGGCTGCAGCCGCGAGCGACAAACCATGGAGCCCTCTAATCTTGACCCAATTTTTGCTCGCCGTTAGAAGAAAACCACCCATAACAGCCCACCCAAAACCAAATAGCATTTCATGAACGTGCCACTGCATTGGAAAAAGTCCAAATTGAGTTGTAAAGTAATAACCAGAAAAACGAACGGACCAAATTATTGGGAGCAAAATTCCTGAGATTATTCCCAGAACAAAAAAAGGCCGAAATCCTACTAACCAAATCGCTTTTAATTGATTCAATATCCCTAACTTTCTATAGCTCGGCCTTGATAATTTTGGAACCTCTCATATACGTTCTTAAAACCTCAGGAATAGTGATAGTTCCATCTTCATTTTGATAATTTTCAAAAATAGCAATCAGTGTTCTTCCAACAGCAAGTCCGCTGCCATTGAGTGTGTGAACAAACTGAGGCTTTCCACCACCCTTTGGTCGAAAACGAATATTAGCTCGACGAGCCTGGAAGTCTTCAAAGTTAGAACAAGAACTAATTTCTCGGTAAGCATTCTGACCTGGCAACCATACTTCAAGATCATAACACTTTGCTGCTCCAAAACTAATATCTCCGGTACAAAGCATGGAAACACGATAGGGAAGTTCTAAGGCTTTTAAAATTTCTTCTGCATGACTTGTGAGTTGTTCATGAGCTTCATAAGATAGACTAGGATGAGCATACGTCATCAGCTCCACTTTATTAAACTGATGTTGCCTAATGAGGCCCTTGGTATCACGACCATGACTCCCAGCTTCGGAGCGAAAACAAGGTGAATAGGCTACAAAAGAAGCAGGCAATTGTTCTTCTTGTAAAATCTCCTCGGCATAAAAGTTGGTTACTGGCACCTCTGCCGTCGGAATCAGAAAATAATCTGTGTCTTCAAGTTTAAATAAATCTTGTTTAAATTTAGGAAGATTTCCAGTTCCTATTAAACTTTTACTGTTTACAATAAATGGCGGCAAAATCTCGCTATAACCATGCTTTTCCGTATGGACATCCAACATAAAGTTAATAAGTGCCCGCTCTAATTGCGCGGCCGCACCTCGCAAATAGGTAAATCGCGCTCCCGTGGCCTTACCGGCACGAAGAAAATCAATATTCCTTAAGGCTTCTCCTAAATCATTGTGCTCCAGGGGCTTGAATGAAAATTTCTTAGGCTCTCCGACTACTCTGACTATTTTATTTTCCTCAGCAGATTTTCCAATAGGCACTGTCGGATGGCACTTGTTGGGCACAACTAAAGCCAATTGATTCACGTCCTGATCGGCTACTGCGGCAGCCGTTTCCATATCCTGCATTTCTTTTGAAAGAGCATGCGTTTGTGATATGGCCTCTGTAGTATCCTCACCCTTGCGCTTCATAATTGCAATTTCTTGCGAAATTTTGTTGAGCTTAGCTTTAGACTCTTCAGCCTTGGCAATGAGTTCTTTCCGTTTTTTATTAAGTTCTAAAAGTTGGTCAACAACGGAATCATCGGCTCCACGAGCGCGCAAGCAAGCTTTATATTCATCGTAGTAGCTGGGTCCAACGTCAGATTTTTTTTCAAGTAATTTAACATCAATCATTAACCGGGTCCTTTAATTTGAATCAATTAAAACTTTTTTAAGACTTTCACTTTCTCGGTGATCTAAACCTTGAATAAAACTTTTTTGGTCGAGAATGGAGCCATCACTAAAGATACAGATTTCATGCTCACGGCTTTCAGCATCCATCACCGTAACTTCTTTACAATGAGCTGGGTTATTATCTCGTGCCAGGAGATACTGTATATCGAGCGCTTGCTTAGACTCAGCTTTAAATAAATAAAGTTCCAGTGAACCAATGAGCGAATTTCCTATTTGGCAGAGTAAAACTTGATCATTGTTTAGCGTTATAATTACTGATGTTCCTTCTAATACTTGGCAGTTACGCAGCATAGGATTTGGCATTGCTTCAACTAGGGTCATTTTTAAAAATAAAATAAATACAAAAATTAAAATAGATCTCATTTGCATGTAGCTCCCCCAAAAACCTAATTTATATTGTTTAATATGTTGTAATATTAATTCTATCCTGGTGCAACCACAACATACATGCGAATTAATAATGCTGAGAGTATAGCAAGTAAATCAAAGATCAAAAGCCCGATGCTATTCCATGATTTTGAAACTTTATAAAAAATGCTGGTCATTGTTAAAATAACAAAAATAAATAACAGTGGCCCATATTGAAAAACTTGTTGGCCAATAAGGGAAAATGTAAGACCTAAAGTAAGCCCTGAAATAATCTTACAAGAAAACAATAAAAAGTTCCTCAATCCCGCCTTGGCATTTTCACCAGCTTGTGTTGCACGCTGATTAATATGATCAATAACTCCCATAAATAGTGGTCCTCTTTTTAATTTATAAAGTGAATTTGCTACTCTATTTTACGTTACTAGGATAGCGCACTGAAAGTTGATTCATCAAAGCTTCAATTTCATTTTTGTCCGGCGCATTGGGAGAAAGTGCTAAATACTTTTCATAGGATTTATAGGCAGCCTCTTTGTCTCCTTGAATTTGCGAGAGAGCACCTCGTTCTTTGTAAATCTCTGCATAACCAGATTCCTTTTCTGCAGCAATATCGAGCATAGACTGAGCAATATCAAAATTGCCTGACAAGCGATAACATCGAGCGAGTTTTACATAATTTTCCCCACCCTGAGGTCGCACTTTAATGGCCTGCTGGTATTCTGCCGTGCATTGAGCGTACTTACGAGTCACAGTATAGACTTCTGCCGCTAACAGATAAGACTCCACAATATTGGGATTGGCTTTACGTTCGGCCATGGCCGAATCTAATGCTTTTTGCAAATCACCTTTCATAAACGCCGCTTTTCCAATGTAGTAATAAGCTTTTGGATAATTTTTATTAATGACCAAGGCTCTTTCAAATTGTTGAATCGCCGGATCTAGACGGCTAGAGTCAAGATACAATAACCCAGCCCTCACAATGGGCTCCGGATCTGTTGGATCAAATGTTGCCGCTAGTAAATAGGCTGATAGAGCTGCTTCTACTTTTCCGACCCCATTTAAGCTATCACCGTAACCAATCTGCGCTTTTTTATTTTTTGGATCTGCCGCCACTAACTCTTCATAGATGGGCATTGCTTCATTAAATCGCTCAAGATCTCGAAGCAAATCGGCAAGGGCCAATTTATATTCGATAATATATTTATTCGAATTAACTAACTTTTTGAGATAATCAACCCCTGAATTATCTCCCTGCAATTGTCCCAGCGCTAATCCATAGGCGATTTGCCCTTCAATATTGATGGGGTCAATTTCTATTGCCTTTTGAGCTGTCTGAAAAGCTTCCTTCGATTGCCCAGCACCGAAGTGAGCCTTCGACATTATAACATAGGTGTCAGGGTCAGTGCTATAAATGCTAATGGCTCGATTGGCGTATCCCAAAGCCCCAGAAAAATTGTTCTTTCTTAACTCCACAAGGGCAAAACCTTTATAAATTTCATAAGCCTCTGTACTGTAGGCGCGAGCTTGATTCAGTATTCCCATGGCAGAATTAAAATCAAATTTTTGAGAATAATAATCAGCCAATAAGGTATAAGCAGGAAAGTATTCTGGATTATTTTTAATTGAGCGTTTTAAATACTCAAACGCTTGAAAAATTTGATTTACTTTATAAAGACACTTTGCTGCCTTTACTGCTGCCACAGGATGCTTGGGATTTAAATCAAAAGCCGCTCTATATTGCGCTTGGGCAGCCAAGCAATCTCCTGATCTTACATAATGATCTCCTATGGCAACAAGCTCTTGAGTTCGCGCCATTTCGTTAAAATTTTTATCGCTTCCACCAAATTTTTTGACGAGGCCACGCAAATTCTCACTCGTGGGATTCAGCTCAAATCCACGCTCGGCATACTTTCGCGCCGAAGAAAGATCTCCCTTTTTTTGGCTGAGTAGAGCCAAACTAGAGTAGGCATTCACCAGCACTTGCCGAGGAGCCTGCTCTTCAGATTTGATTCCCGTTATTAATAAGTCCCAGGCTCTCTCATCTTGTTGAAAATTTTTAAACTCAATATCACCCAACATCAATTTGGCCACTTTGTGATCTGGATTTTGCTGCAGAATTTTAACTAGAAGCTCTCGACCCTTCTGAAATTGACCGATACCAAGACTCGCCTGAACTGAAAGAATTTTTCCCCGTATAAACTCTGGCCAAATAGTAATGAGTGACGAGGCAAACCCCTGCCCATTTATAAAATCGTTTTCAGAAATCAACATATCTGTTTTAAGCCATATATAAAAACTAATATTGGGGTACTCTTGAAGTAAGAGTTCAAGCTGCCCTTTAGTTTCTTGATATTTTCCGGCGAGCCAATACCGTATCAATTCGCAGGTCTTGCCATGCCGAGAGCTCGGATTTATCGCCCGTGTCGTTTGCGACATATGAGTAAGAACTTGTAAATCTTCTACATCTTGAAAGGCGTAGGGCCAAAGTTCCTTATGAGCAAGGCATAAAAGTTCTCTCACCTCTGTGTTTGTAGGCTCAGCCTCAGCAATTTTTATTAAAATATTTTGCGCTTCTACCCAGTCAGATACATTATCCAACTCAAATAAAGATTTTACTCTCATCAAATAGGATTTCGATTCGTCTGGAGTAAGATACCCATTTTGAGGTCCCGGGGCTAGAAGATGAATTTTTCCTTCAACACTAGATGGACCTTCATGTTTATTAAAATTTAAAACACTCAGTAAAACGAGTAAAAGCCCGCCTCCAATAATACCAACGACTTTCAATTTAACATCGGTAGTCTTCCAAAAATTGAGAGCACCGTCTTTAAATCCATTAGTCGTCATAGTGGGAATGCTATTATCAATAGGTACAAACTTAGACCTATCAAACGGCACGGAGGAGGACGAACCAGCAACTTTATTGCTATCATAGCCGGAAACTCCTTTAAGTAGGCTCGAGATTCCCATTTTTATAGTTCTTGTGAACTCTGTAATATAGGAAGCATCAGCTCGCTGAGTAGCATCATTAGAATTTGCTTTTGATGGAGACACTTGCGATGGGGATTTGGAATGTGACTTCAGAGCCTGATTGCGGGTTATCATCACCGTTTTAGCTTCCATTTTTTCGAAATTATTAGATCTCACAGCATAAGTATGATTTTTTTCCATTGTTTCAATGAGTAAATCATAAAACTCGGAAACACTTACCAGAGGAACCCACTGACTGGTTTGGTGTTGAGAAATCATCTCATCACCCAAAAGTGCACCACGAGAAATCAAGTTTAACAGAGCTTCCTTGGTGTAAGGGCCCGAAACTTTTCCCTGAGAATCTTTTAGGTTCCATTGATGATTTTGAGTATTTATAGACACACTTATAGTATAACTGATGCTGGGAAGTAGGGAAGGACTCTAATCCCGTCCCCCTCTTAAAGTCTGGTTCCAAACTGAAACTAATTTGATACAAAAGTCTCACATTGGCACATGCAAAAACACTTCAGTTCCAAAAGTATGATCGTCAGTTGAATTATATTTTAACTGGTGGAAACTTGATTGCTTTATAGGCTTGGCATGAGCTTTGCTAGGACCAACATAGTGTGAAAAATATTTTGAACTGGTTAATCGCCCTTTACATCCTAACAATACTTACCTGGTCAGGCCTATTAAAAGCCGAGACTGTTCAAATTACTACTTCATCTTACGATCCAAACAATATGGCGCTGACTCTAGAAGGCGTATCTTCTGGAGCTTGCGGCCTCAAAGTTCAAAGCCAATTACAAAACTCTAATGAAGTTATTGTTTCAATTGTTGCTGATGAAAGCCAATCCATCTGTCTTCCCGAAGAAAGCACTCGAATTTTCGACTTTATCCTTGATGTAAGATCGTTTGGCCTAAATCCCGGACATAATTATAACATTAAAGTTATCAACAATAATCAAATCTCCAACTCAATTCCCTCTTTTTATGTTGAAATTCCCGAACTGACTTTTTATCCCCAATACAATTCCGTACAATCTTCTGGCGTGCTCAATATAACTGCTGATGGTCAGTGGTTTTTAGCAAGTGCCAATGAAAAAATCATCATGCTCCGAACGACTCTCGATCTTTCGAGATATCTCGGCCAGCATGTAAAAGTTAATGGATCTGAAATTTTACATCTGACGGGCCCCGAATTAACGATTGATGAGCACAATCCCCTCCGTGCAATTCAATCTAAAAAGGGCCCAGAGGTGTTTGTTTTATCAATCAGTGCGGCAACGTACTGATTTTAGAAATTATCTCGGTTCCCCTCCAATCTATCGAGATGGTTGCTTTTTAAGCCTCGTCCACCCCCTCCGGACGGGGCTTTTGTTTTTTAATGTACATCAAATCGTTGTAAATTTTAAAATTGGGTTCTCCCTCATAAAAGTGCAAAGGTGTCTAGATCTTAGTTTGATCTCAAGT
>CAZTDX010000027.1:0-42986 GCA_964612425.1 uncultured Pseudobdellovibrionaceae bacterium | reverse complement strand
TGCACATCATGATTGTAAATTGGAAAAAATTTCAAAAATCGGTTATTTTAAACAAAATTTATTAACTTGTCGCTGTTGCCAAATTGAAAAAAATCGAGGCGTCCGAAGCTCAAATCGAACGAAAGCGTAGTTCCCCAACTTTAAAGATTCAAAAGTTGAGTGAGCTTTGAGCAAGGCAACGATGAGTTTTTTAATTTCGCGACAGCGATTAACTAGTTGGGGCTCCACCAAGTGTTAACCTTAAACAATGCGGAGATGCTCATTTGAAAAACCATTTAAATCTTATTCAGTGTCATTATACGCTTTATAAGTCTTTTGTAACTTTATTCACTGTTATTTCATTTTGTTCTCTATCAGGTGCTGCTGTGAATAGTTGCCGTAGTCTGTTCAATAGCGGTTCGCCGGGAGCGGCCGTTGAAATGGAAATGCCTCCCATTTTGAAAATGCTAACTACTTCTGATGGCACGGTTGGCGGCTTGTTTCATTCAACCAACATTAATTTACCAGAGTTTTATTTAAGCTGGGTCAAAAAGGCTTATCCCTTTAAGGAGCCCTCAGAGCTAGAGTGGGATTTAGTAGAGCCGTCTATTCAAATGGAGCTACTTAGAACCCTATCTCAATCACTTGACCCTCAGCGATTTTTAACAGATCGATCTGTACCTAATGTTAAAATTAAACCGATTTTGAGACTTTCTTTTGAAAAAACAACTCAATTTTTGGGAAAAACCTACGAAAAAGGAGAGCATGATGTTGATGTCTCCGAGTTTCTTTCGAGAGTCGAATTCGCTGGTCCCGATGCTATGACTCAGTTTTCAGAAGTTGAGCTTCATTTGAGAAAATCAAATTTTGATGCTGGTGTGTTAATAGAAAGCGCCTGGAACTTACAAAAAGGACTAGGCGATAAAAAAAGACCTCTCCATGAACACATTCTAGCTCGTATTCCCGTAGAGTCATTGAAGTGGAGGCAAATAGATACAAGTTTATTACTGACAGAGTATTTTCGTCGATTCAACTTATTAGCGGAATTTATTACTATCGGACAACACGAAGGAATTTATATTAATAAAACAAAGAAAAAAGAAATTGAGTGGAAAGGACTATTTAATTTCAAAATTCATAACCGGGAATGGACTAATTTTGGTCCAATGTCTTCGAATTTTCTCTCTACGATTTTGCGATATTTTATGAGCGGGGCTAACCACAAATTGGGTTCAATGTTAAAAATGGGATGGGTTGGTTTTAGAGGGAGTGATTACTATGATAATCCTGGGCTCTATGGTTTCGAATGGAGATCACCAACAGGAAGGGACAATCCTGAATTAATTAAAAAAATCGCCACACAAGTTCAATATGGAATGGAACATGAACAATACGGCATTTCGATCCAAGATCTTCGAGTGTGGTATATGTTGAAGAATGTAGATATCAATAATTTTAAGCACCTCAACAAATTAGAAGAGAGTTGGTGGTATAATCAATCCTATGAAACTTTGAAGAAAAATATGCCAGAATACATAAAAGAAGTTTTAGGTAATCGAGCTATGGGTTTTTTAAAGATAGCTTGGTTAAAGTATAATGCCGATGGAAATCAGGCTGTTAAAATGTTACTCTATGATTGGACGAATGACCCACTATTTAAATTTGCCCCTCAAGAAGTTAAAGAGACTCTCATTCGAGAACAACAAAAAGCACTAACAAATTATTTTATAAAAGGTGTTCACTTGAAAGCTGTAATAAAAGAGTTTGTTTGGTCTTCAGGGTTGTTAGAGAATGTCGCACAGACTTTCAAATTAGAGGTGAAAGATTTTGATAATTTATTCGAGCCATAACTCGAATAAATTATCATTTAAAATAAAAATTATTTGTAATTGTGTTTAAATTTTTTCTTTAAACTCTGGGTTAGAAAATAATTCTTTGGCAGCTTCGATGACCATATCTGAAAAAGTTTCTTGGTAGTTATCTAATTTGAAGGAACGACCAAATCGCTTATTATTAGCTACGGCCGAACCTGACCAAATTTGTTTACCATCTTTTTTAATTACGAAGAAAACTGTGATGTCGCCAACATAAGTGTCTTTCTCAGTTACAAAAAAGTGTTTAACTGAGCCAGATACGCTATAAGTCTCGCCACTGTCCACGAGGTCAATACCTGCTCCTGTGAGAGTTTTTTTAAAACCATCAGTAAAATAGGCGGCAATGTCGGATTTTGTAGTAACAATTTTCTCTTTACTTTCCTCAATGTTTTTTCCTACGAGGCTGGAGTCAGAGGCTTTGCGTTCATCTTTAAAATGCTCAACTTTAACTTTTTTCTGCGCAAAACTTTTAATCCCTTTTGAGGTGACTTCTTTAAATGAAGTTGTGGGCTCCCACTTCATTTCAATGTTCAGATAGTTGGAGTCTGCGTAAGAAGTTATTGATAAAAAGCTTAAAATGAATAGACCTATAAGATTTAATTTTAATGAAAACATAAAGTACCTCCCTTTTTTCTTAATATATTGTGAAGTAGCAGTGATTTTATATGAAGACAAGAATGAAGTAATCTTTGACACAGAAAAGTTCTAGAATCATATTTAATTTTAAAATTAATTGAATTAATTCGGGGCAATTTTAAAATGCGAATGGGCTTATTATTAATAGCAAATTTTATATCGCTGCTTATCTGTGTTAGTAGCTTCGCTGCAAATACTACAGACGCCCACCAGGTTTATGATTTAAGGCAAACGATAAAAAATGCGTTAAAAGAAGCAACGCCCTTCAAGAATCTAGAGCATAAAAAAGAAATTGCTTCATTTGATGAAACCTCGTCTCTCAGCAATATGTTACCTCGACTGGATTTTATTGCAAATCATACTCTGGTGCACGACGATTTCATGAACTCAAATTCTTCTTTATTGTTGAGTGATAGTACAACGAATTCTGGTTCTCCGTGGCGAACAGTATTAGCCTTAAAGCTATCTGAAAATATTTATGATAATGGGATAAGTTATTACAAATATAAGCGGTCGCAACTGCAACGTAAAAGTGTAGAGCAACAAGTGTTACAAGAAACGAACCGACTAGTGTTTGAGCTTGTCGAAAAATATTTAAATTACTCTTATAACTACAAGATATTAAAATTACGTGAAGTACAATTACAAGCTCTAAAAAAACAATTTAGCTCAGTGGAAAGCTCTTACCTTCAGGGTTTAAAGGCACGCAAAGATTTTTTACGAATTAAGTCACAGGTGCTAAGAACTGAAATTGAAATGAGTAATATTAAGAACACCTTGAAAACCATAAAAATAGACTTGTTAGTTCTTGGGGGATTTATAACCGAAAAGACAAGTCTTCAATCGGATCTAAATATAGAGTTTGTGCCAATGGATCTTAATGAGGAATTTACGTTGAATGATACCTTATTGGGTAATCAAAGTCTTGACAGTATTATAACAACGACTCCGCTAGAAAAATCCTATAATTTAGAAAATGAAATAAATAGTTTAACATTAAATCTAACACCAAAAAATTATTGGCCTGAATTGTCAATTCAAGCAACGGCGGTTCAGTCAAGCATTTCAAACAATCAAATTGAATTCAAAGACAATCGGTCAAATCATTGGGAAGTTGGATTTTCATTAAAATACAATCTCCTTGATTGGGGATTTCAGGCCAGCGAAAGAGCTAAGTCAGAAAGTTTGAAATTAATTTCTGAAAATGAAATTAATAAAAAGAGGATCGATTTTAAAAACGAAATACAGCTTGTATATTCTAGTTATAAAAACACTCTAAATAACACCAAAATATCAAAAGAACTTTTAACCCAAGAAATTGAAAATATGGCCTTGGTGGATCAAGAATATCGAAGCGGTAAAGTTTCTTATGTGTATTATATAGAAGCTTTTAATTATTTAACGGATGCTCAATCTCAACATTATACAAATCTTTTATCTCTTCAGGTTCTAAAGTATAAATTTTATTTTTATCAAGGAAAGATCTATGAGTTTCTCGCTCAATAAAAAAAATATTTTAATCGTGGTTTTGTTATTTTTTCTGCTGGGAATATTGATATCCTACTTTAAGTATAGATCAGATAATAAAAATGTTGCAGATCAGCTTTCTCAAGAGAGCGGAAAAGTAATTCGTGATGATCTTGTTCAACGGGTGACGATTGCAGGCGAAGTGATACCTCTCAGGCGATCCATAATTACAGCACCTTATAATGGATATGTTAAAAAGATATTTGTAAAAGTAGGAGATATTGTTAAAGCTGGTGACCCCATAGTGATGATATCACAGTCTTTACAATCTAATTCGAATGAATATCCACTAAGGTCACCATTTAAAGGGACTGTGGTAAGAATTGAAAAATCAGAAGGTGAGTATGTAAAAGAAGGCGATATTAAAAACTTTATTTTAAGAATCGATGATCTTGATAAGCTATATATTAATTCTAATGCTCCAGAGATCGATAGAAGCAAAATTAAATTAGGACAAGAGGCAATCATCAAGGCTTCAGCCATACTTAACCGGACATATAAAGGTAAAATTACTGAGCTTTCATTATCCGCTCGCGAAAAAGAAGAATGGAGTCGGTCACAGGTTATCGAGTTTCCAGTTAAAATTGAACTCTATGAGTTTGATGAAAAATTAAAACCAGGTATGTCGGTGATCATAGACATTATAACTGAAAAACGCTCAAAAGTGCTAACGCTAAAGCATGAGTACATACATCATGAAAATGATAAATACTTTGTTATTCTTAAAAATGGCACTAAAAAGGAAATTAAAATAGGTCTACAAAACGAAGAATCCAGTGAAATTTTAGAGGGACTGAAAGAGGGTGATCTGGCGAAAGTTGTTAATTTCTCTGAACTCAACGGCGCAGGCAATCAATGATTGCTGTTAAAATGCAAGGGGTGAGTTTTTCGTACAAAAAGGATATTGAGAGCACCCCTGTTTTAAACAATGTTAGTTTAACGATCAAACAAGGAGAGTTTATAGCGATTCAGGGGCCCTCTGGCTCAGGAAAATCGACTTTACTCTATTTGCTAGGATGCCTTAATCGTCCCAACAGTGGCGACATTGAAATCTTGAACGAATCAATTATAGATAAAACAAGAGATGAATTAGCCGACTTAAGAAATCAAAAAATAGGTTTTATATTTCAGCACTTTCATTTATTACCACGAACCAATGTGCTTAATAATATTTTGTTACCGACTCAATATCAGTCACGAGCTCAAGATAAAATGATTTTGATAAAAAAAGCCGAAGATCTTGGTCATTTGGTTGGATTAAGTGATCGATTATCGTATTTGCCAAATCAACTCTCCGGTGGTCAACAACAACGAGTGGCCATTGCAAGGGCCTTAATAAATAATCCTGAAATTATATTGGCTGATGAACCCACGGGGAGTTTGGACTCAAAAACGTCTACACAAATCATAGACCTCCTTCGGAAGCTGAATCGAGAAAATCGCAAGACGATAATTATAATTACCCACGATAATGAGGTCGCTTCAAAGTGTGATCGAATAATTAAAATCAGAGATGGCTTCATTGAATCCGCAGAAGAAAATACCCCAGCGGAATTTATTACTGATCAAAGAGTCTCTAAGCAAAAAGGGTTTCAAAATAAAGGTGTTTCAAATCCAAAACCAACAATGTATCGTTCAATGACTATTTTACGTGAAATAGGCAGTTATTTACCAATTGCTCTACTCAATTTAAAACGTAATAAAACAAGAACATTACTTACCATGATTGGAATTTCAGTTGGAATTGCCGCTGTTCTTTCCATGCTTACGTTGGGACAATATACAAAAGAAAAAATTTTATCGGGTTACGCTGAAATGGGTGTTAATACACTTATTTTTAATGGAAACCCCAATTGGGATTTAAAGGCTACGGATGTGTTTCCGCTCTCATTTCGAAATTTTAATTGGGAGCGAGATTTAATTCCACTCAAAAGAATTTTTCCACAAATAAAATTAATGTCCCCCTCCATGAGGAGCTATGATTCTTCTGTAAACTTTGGCGGACACCTTATCGAGAAGGATGTTCGCTGTCTTGGAGTTAATGAAGAAGCATTAATTATCTCAAATAGACGTTTAATCATGGGACGAAATTTTAATTCTGATGACATTGATTTAAAAAAACCTGTTTGCATCATTGGTTATGAAATTGGTAAAGAACTTTTTACTTCTGTAAAACCAATTGGACAAGTTCTGAGAGTCACTATTGGTGAAAGTTCTTTTGGTTGTTACGTCGTAGGTGTTTTGGAATCAGTTACGAGTAACAAGGAATGGGTTAAACCTAATTTACAAGTTTATTTGCCCTTTACTTTTTTTCAATCAATTAGTGGAGATTGGTGGTCTTCGCAAATTCGAGAAACTTTAGTTCAAGTAGATGTAAATGCCGACATTGAAAAAACTGGAAAAGGGATTAAAGCCTTTTTTAATCAAAAATACGGAGCATCAGGGCGTTTTCGTGTAGACTCGGATAGCATTCTTTTAGCACAGATGAAGCGATTTTTAGGACTGTTTACAATCTTACTTGCTTCGATTGCTTTTATTACTTTGTCTGTCGGTGGCGTTGGTATTACGAATATGATGTTGGTTTCTGTGTCAGAGAGATATCGCGAGATTGGACTTCGTAAGGCTGTTGGCGCTACTGATTATTCCATTCGCATCCAGTTTTTATCGGAGTCAGTATTGTTATGTTTAATTGCCGGTTTGGTGGGGTTATTGTTAGGTTTTGCAGGCTACCATGGTGCAATTGCAATCGCGGCTCAACTTGTTTCTAAAATGAAATTTGAATGGACTGTTGATTGGATAGCATTTTCACTTTCATTAATTTCTATTATTGGAGTGGGTATTTTAAGTGGGTTATTTCCAGCCATTAAAGCAGAGAAATTAGAAGTTATTGAGGCGTTAAGAACAGAGTAGCGTTTCTTTGCAAAGGAAAGATAGTTTTAGTTTTTTTAAAGATTATAATTAAAAAGTTTAATTTTACAGTAGTGAACATTTCGAATATAAATGCACTCATTGTGGTTAACAGAGATCAGAATTCAATTGAAAATTTGTTGGAGCAAAAATGAAAGTTATAGTGCTGATTGTTTTTATGGCATTAAGTGCCTACTCACAGGTATATGAAACTACGGTTAAGGAGTTCAGGTTTAAATCAACAAGCAAAACTATTATTGATGAAGAAACGATCAAAAAATCTAAAGCACCCGATGTGACTACCTTACTGCAAACTCATGCGAATATTTCCGTAAGTAGTTCAGGGTTTCAAAAAAATGGTTTGTTTTTAAGGGGAGGAGATTCTTCGCATATTTTAATTTTAATTAATGGTGCCCCGGTATTTGATTCTGGGACAGCCCAAAGGACTTTTAATTTGAACTTGATGAGTGTTCAAAATATTCGTCGCATTGAGGTTTTGAGAGGGGCACAAACGGTATTGTATGGAGGTCAAGCTCTTGCTGGAGTCATTAAGATTGAGACTTTTAGTAAAATTCCGCAAGAGGTGAACCTTGTTCAAGCAAAACTTGGAAGCTACGATTTCCAACAATTTAGTTTAGTTACCCAGAAAAAATGGGGTGATAATAATTATTTGCAAGCGAGTATTGAAAATTTTCATAAAAAGAATGGATCTCCCATTCTAAATTCCAAAGAAGTTTATCCTCAGTTAAATACAAATGCCGATTTAGCCTATCAGCGAAGAGGACCATCTGATTTGACGTTGAGAGTTTTTAGCACACAAGATAAAAGTTATTTACCAGGAGCCACGGCAGGATACAAAGCGGTAGATACAGAAGACTTATCGCAATCCACTCAATTTAATGGCGCAACTTTAAGTTTTGTTGATAAAAGTTCAATGGCCATGCCGGAACTCGCACTAGCTTTAACCTCTGGGAATAGAAAATTTGCCCAACCAATGAATGATACTAATGTCTTCGGTATGGAAGTCGACGAGTATTATACCACCCAAATGCAGAATGTACGAGGCTCGATTCATGTATTTGAACAAGACAACTTATTGGTTTTGATGGGGCTCAGTTACTTTAAAGAAGGAATGATTTACAAAAATCTGGGAGTTGAAAAGGCGAATAAATTTGGTGAGCAACGCGGAATTTTTTCAAAAGTTGACTATAATATTAATGAAAATTATGAAATTGAAGCTGGAGCGCGAGTAGAAAATACAACGCATTACAATTCAGAACTTACTTCTCAACTAGGTCTGACGCTCTTTCAACAAACAAAATTTGAATATGCCACAGCCTTTAGAGTTCCATCCCTTTTTCAGTATTATGGTTCTTATGGAAATTTAGAACTTAAGCCCGAGAGATCTACTTCATACACTCTCACACATGATATTGATTTTTCAGAAGGTAAGTCCTTATCTGTAGCTGGGTTTCACACAATGTTTTCCAACCTTATTATAACAAAAAATATTGGTGGAGTTACTAAATACTATAATATTAACAGATCTAGAGCAACGGGTGTTGAATTACTTTATTCATCTCCTTTTTTAGAAAATTTTACGGGATTTTTTCGTTACACGTACCAAGAGTCTAAAGACCAAGACACTGGAGCCAGACTTCCTCGTCGACCTTGGAATGCGGCAAGTGTGGGGATTTCAAAGGAATGGGATTCGCAGAATGTAGGATTTGAATTAGTTTACTTTGGCGATCGCGAAACTCCTATTACCTCCAAAACCAACAAGACACTTTCAGAATACTCCTTAGCTCATGTGTTTTGGAACTTGAAGCTTCATGAGCAATTGCAAGCATCCTTCAGAGTTAATAATCTTTTCAATACTCGTTATGAGGAGTCCTATAATTATTTTGGAGAAGGACGTTTTATGAGTGCCGGTTTAGCCTACAATTTTTAAAACTTAAAATTTAAATTAAGTTTATCGTCCTTTGCCGAACAAAACTATTTTAATTGTTTTGAGAATGATCAGAAAGTCTAAGGTCATTGAATAATTTTTTATATAAAAAAGTTCATATTGAAGCTTTTCCACAGAGTCTTCCACAGAAGCTCCATAAGGGTACATTACTTGGGCCCACCCAGTAATGCCTGGGTTGAGCAAGTGCCTCATTTGGTAGTAAGGAATTTGAGATTCTAACTGTGAATTAAACTCTGGCCGTTCTGGTCTTGGACCAATAAAACTCATATCACCTTTTAAAACATTGAAAATTTGTGGAAGCTCATCAATTCTCAAAAGTCTTATCCAATAACCAACACGAGTGACCCGCGGATCCTTCTTTTGAGCCCACTGTGCCCCGTGCTTTTCTGCATCGATTTTCATTGAACGAAACTTTATGATGGAAAAATCGATTCCATTTCTACCTGTACGAGTTTGGCTAAAAAAAATAGGCCCTCGACTATCTAACTTTATGGCGAGCATCGTGATTAAGAATATAGGCCAGGAAATGAAAAATAAAAATAAGGAAAGCGCAATATCCATGAGTCTTTTCACTCTAAGTCCAACTTGGTTATGAGTGATATTAAATCCGTCAGTGGTTAGTAACCATTGATTTTCTAAAAAGTGAACAGGTAGTTTTTTCCAAATATGCTCATAAACTTGAGTCAAACTAAGAATTTGAAGTCCCTGTAGTCGATAATGGAGAAACTCATTTGAAATAGATTCAGGAAGGGGAATTTTAGAGGCGATGATGAGTCCTTCCCAAGGTTCTTTTAATCGCTTTAAAACTAATTTAAAGTCATCACTCTCTTCAACAATGATACTTTCAAGCTGACCCAGAATTGGATTCTTTTTGGCATCTTGGATGAGTCGATCAATGCTCTGTTGGTCTCCAAAGGCAAGCCAGTTCCAATGGGACTTTCGTAAATACTGAACTCTCAAATTAATTAATGATCGTATGAGAAAGGCATAGAACTGAAATATAATGTAAGAGGTTATAAATACGCCACGACCTAAAAGCCCATAAATCTCGGTGCGAGTCAGATAAATAATTCCGACGATGAGGCCAAACCCAATCATTCCAGCAAAGAGGATTCTTAAAAATCTCTCAAAAGAGGAAATTTCAGCACTGATATCGTAAGCCCCGAGAATATAAAGTGAGGCAATGTTAATCATTACAATGATTACAAGTGCGAATCCACCGGTAGGAGTGGTAAAATCAATCTTCATTCTGAGCAAATAGGACAATAGAAAAATTGAAAGTAGCCCCAGAATATCAAGAAGCAACAAAAGCAATTTATAGAATTGGATCTTTTTAATTTGTGCAGGCGTCATTCTTTTTATTTTTAGACCTTTAGGGTCATTACATCAATCTTAATTAGTCGGTGTCGCGAAATTGAAAAAACTCATCGTTGCCTCGCTCAAAGCTCACTCAACGTAGGGGAGCTACGAGAAAAATGCAGCCCGTTACTTTTAGCTATGACTTATTTTGAGGCGGAAATTTGGAAAAAAGTGAATAAAAGTTAGTTTATTTAGAGCTGCTAAACTTGACAGCAAAATATTCGAATTCAGTGTTATACTGGGGATGGGCTCGTACCGTTATTAGCGAGTTAACTCCAAGCTAAGGAGGTCGTTTATGGATAAAAGATCCATGGCACAAATTCCGATAGAGGAGACGCCAGAAGTTAAGTCCTTCATCTACCAGCAAATAATAGAATTTGAACCGTTTCTTACGCCGTCTAGTTTGGTGTCCGTAATTTCAAAAAATGATGAGGCGCCTAAAAATAAAAAGAAATCTGATAAAATTCATCGAGTTTTAATCTCTATTAAAGAAAATGGGGTTCGGCTCGAGGAAGAGGGTTCGTCTGAGAATATTTATGAAGCTATTTTAGAGGCGAAAAGTAAGCTTTATCAAAAATTGGTATCCATTCAAGACTCAATCATTAGTGAAAAAGATCGAATGGCACACATTAGACATGTTCAAGCTGGTGGAAATAGTATTCACTAATGAAAATCTATTTAGGTCCTATGTGTTTTTCAATTAAAGCACGATCTTTTTGAAATTGAGGTAAGCTTAAAATAAGTTTAAAAAATATAATTTCACGAAGTTGGGCGGAATTTTTTCCGCCTAGTACAGTACCGCCGTTTGATAAATCAAAGTAAATAATTTTTAGTGATAAAATATGATGACGTATAATTGGAATTAATCGTTCAAGGTGAAGGTCTTTTTTATCTGAGTTTGCATTTAAGAATTCAGACAAAAGGAGAATGTCTTTTAATTGACAAGAAGCTTCTAAAAATGAATTTTGTCTGCTGTTATTAAAATCGAAAATGAGTTCTAGGCAAGGGTCCATACCTTCCAAGTCCTTCGCCCTATTTGCTTTTAATTTTAAAATGGAATCAATAAGTGAGTCTTTCCAAATTATATTGAGTTTCTTAATAAGATCCCATTCGTTTAAACCTAAAAGTAAATCGAGCGTGAGCCAACGAATAGTGTCCGATGAGTTTTCATTCTTAATCAGAGAGTCAAGTTCATCAAAATAACTACGCAAGGGACGCCCCTCGTTTTCAACCAAAAGTTGCACGAAGCGAACCTCGTTACTAATTGAAGAAGAGTTTTTTATGTATGGTTGCGCATCAATAGTATCTAAAGTACTTTTAAATTGATTGGAAATAGTAAAATAAGAGGAGTCTTTATTTGATACTTTGTTTAGCTCATTTCGATCAGTCATAGTATTATAGAGAAGTGGTTTCTGATCATAGATGTAAAGCCACTGCCCATCTCTTAGAGAATATCTAGGCAAGTCATCGCTATTCCACATAGGCCATGCGGATTCAATTAGAATTGTTCTCTCGCTTAAGTCGGGATCACTTTTCCCTTTCAGTAATGAAAGTAAGCTGACTCCATAAAGAAGAGGATTTTGATCATGCTGGGGAGGGTATTGTGAATAAATTTCCTTTATAGTCTCACCTAAATCTTGTAAAGTTACATGGGAATCAATTTTCCATCTTAGGGGAATTTCTTCTCGCCCCTTGGGCGGTTTCATGAATAAAGGAATCGCAACATTTTCAGTGAATAAATTGTTGCCGGGTAATTCGGCGATTCGAGTCATCGTTGCAGTTCCATTGAGCCCTGTTAATATGACATGCATTTTATCCCAAAGTTGCGCTTGTTTAAGATAAGAAAATAATAAATATAAGTTTTCATCGATTTCTTCCAATTGCCCATCAAGGCCTTTAGCTCTTGGTTCAAAAAGTTCATTTTGTGTAACTATTTGCGGGAATAAAAGATCGGAAATATGAATAATGCCGAAAAAAGTTTGCTTGTGAACTTCAGTCGTCATCCATGTTTTAAAAATTTGAAATGATTGAGAAAGAGGTCGGTAAAGATTTTTAGGAGATAATTCATATTCATCATGAAAAAGCTCAAACCCTTGATGAAGACGAGAATATCGTTTTATGGTAGGCGCTGAAGCAATAAAAAAAGTACGAATATTTTTTGTGATCAGTTTTTCAGGTAACGTTAATTCCTTTGCTGAAAGAGCTGAAAGGCCATTATCACGAAGTTCATTTAAAAAGGGAGCTTTGCCGGTTAGAATGGAGCCGATCCCTGCTTGGGCTAAAGGCGAGGGAGTAAAAGCATGGGTAAAGCGAACAGCTTCATTACAGAGAATTTTAAAGCCTGAGTGATCAATCTCTTCAAAATGCTGGCAGGAAAAGTCACTTCCTGAGAGCCCTTCGATAGTTAATACTAAAGTGGAAGGGCTAAGGTCAGTATTCTCATGGCAAGAGCTCAAGAGGCAACTAAACAAAATTAGAGAAATCATGATACAGGGGTGCATGAGTTGCATGATAGCTTGACCTATACCAAGGAGCCAGAAATAATTAATGAGTGTTGCTAAAAATTAAAAACTGAAAGGCATAATATGTTAGCAGATCGATTTATTGCACTTGCCCAAGTTGGAGATCAAGTTATTCTTTGGATATTGATCGCTTTAAGCGTAATTAGTATCGCACTTATTTTAGAAAGATGGTTGGTGCTGCGCTCTATTGGTTCCTATAGCTCTAAAATTCGAGAAAAAATTAAAGTGGCAATGGCCAGTCAAAATTTTGAAGTGATTGAAGACATTGGAAAGGATATTTCCACCTTAGAAGGACGTGCCATGAGCTATGGGATGAAGCACGTAAAAGAGTCGGGAACGAAAGGTTTAGAAGAGTTATTTAACTCTATGGTGCTAATTGAAAAACCAGAGTTAGAAAAATATTTAAATTTTATGGCAACATTAGGTTCTAATGCTCCGTACATAGGATTACTTGGTACTGTCATGGGAATCATGAAAGCATTTCATGATTTATCTATTAGTTCAGAGGCTGGTCAGCAGACCGTCATGTCTGGAATTTCTGCTGCATTAGTTGCAACAGCGGCAGGCCTATTCGTCGCGATACCAGCCGTTTTAGCCTACAATTATTTTTCGAAAAAAGTGAAGGGGATATTGCAAAACCTAGATATTGTAAAAGAGATTTGTATTTCGATTGCAAAGAAAAAAGGTTTATAAACTATGGCATTTAAAGTTGATAGTGATGACAGTGCAATATCGGAAATCAATGTCGTACCATTGGTTGATATTATTTTAGTGGTGCTTATTATTTTTATGGTTACCGCACCGATGATTATGAAACCTACGATACCAGTGAATCTTCCAAAGGCCAGCTCTGGTGAAAGTAGTGAGCCGACTCAATTCACAATTACACTTTCGAGTGATGGAAAAATTTTTCTCAACAATAAAGAAACCGATTTACCTGGGATTTTGGGTGCGGCCCAAAGTGAGGCATCTAAAAATCCTGACGTGCAAGCAATTATCTCGGCAGATAAAAATGTACCTCATGGGCAAGTAGTGTCTGTGATGGATATGATCAAGCAAGGCGGAGTAAAAAAGTTTGCCATCTCCATCGATAAAGAATCTAAATAAAATTAGTTTTAAAGAGCTCTTATTATTGAGAGTTTGAATTTCTCGCCTAATGAAATAAGTCCGAATAACGGAACTTTAAATTTTACTTGCTTTAGAGTCTTAATAAGAATATGGGCATGCAATCCTATTAAAGATTGTAAATTATAATTTATTGTTTTGGAGGCTGGTTGCAGATCGATAGTCAAGTGGAGTCAACACTTAAAAATATTTTCAAATTAAATCAATTCAGGGAAGGTCAAGAGCTTGTTATAAAAGCGCTATTGAATGGAGAGTCTGCGTTGGCTATATTTCCAACGGGTGGTGGTAAGTCCCTTTGTTTTCAGTTGCCAGCGGTATTAATGGAGGGTGTGACAATAGTTGTTTCACCTTTAATTGCTTTAATGAAAGACCAAGTGGAGAGTTTACGATCGCTAGGGGTTTCAGCTCGACGGTTAGATTCTTCGCTTCAGTACGACGAAGTACAAACGGTTTATACAGAATTAAGAAGTGGAAAATTAAAGTTACTCTATATTTCTCCTGAGCGACTTTCCAATGAAAGTTTTTTAAATCGCCTTAAAAATTTTAAGGTTGCTTTATTGGTTGTGGACGAAGCGCACTGTATTTCTGGGTGGGGTCATAATTTTCGACCAGAATATTTAAAAATTGCGATGCTCGTTAAGAAAATGAACTTGCGTCCGGTATTAGCGTTAACGGCTACGGCCACTCCCGAGGTGGCGGAAGATATTTTAAAGGCTTTTGAAATCAAAGAGTCTAATTTTGTAAAGCGGTCATTTCATCGTCCTAATTTAAATTTATTTGTTACGCCAGCGTTAGAATCTCAAAAATTGGAGCTGCTTGAAAAAAAACTAAAATCAACCAATCAGTTTCCTGGCATTGTTTATGTGACATTGCAGAGAACGGCAGAAGAGGTCGCTGAGTTTTTGTTGGAGAAAGGGTTTAAAGCTGCTTTTTACCATGCAGGAATGAAAGATGAACTTCGTTCTAAAATCCAAGATCAATTTATGCAAGGGAGTTTGGATATCATTGTCGCAACGATTGCGTTTGGCATGGGCATTGATAAGAGTAATATTCGATCAGTTTTTCATTTCAATTTACCGAAGTCCATTGAAAATTATCAGCAAGAAATCGGAAGGGCGGGGCGAGATGGGCAGCCATCGCACTGTGAAGTTTTGGCCACCCAAAATGACGTTTCCGTGCTGCAAAATTTTATTTATGCAGATTCTCCAGAGCAAAATTCAATTAAAAACGTCGTTGATTTTGTCTTTAAACAAAATGAATTGATCGATGTCAGTTTTCACGAATTGAGTCATCGTTACGATTTAAAGCCGGTCATCTTAGAGACGTTGTTCACCTATTTAGAGCTGGAAGGTATATTAGAACCAGTCTCTGTATTTTATAATGAATTTGATGTTCAGTTCTTGAAATCCCGTGATGAGATCATACAGAAGCATACCCCCGAGCGCCAAACGTTTTTAAATAAGTTGTTTTCAAGTGGATCGCTTGGGACGAAATGGTTAAAACTCAATGTAGATCAAAGCACTACTGAAATAAAAGAACCGCGGGAGAAAATTGTTAAAGCTCTTTATTGGCTGGAAGAGCAAAAGGAAATTCTCATTAAGCCAAGAGGACTTAAAAATCGTTTTCGTCTCCTTCCAAAGAAGCTTCTTGTGAACCAAGGTCAAACTACGACAAAGCTACAAAAGCTATTTAAAGAGCGAGAAAAGATGGAGTTAAAAAGAATCGATAAGGTAGTGGATTTTATGGGCCACACTCAGTGCTTGACTCGATTTCTTTTGAAGTATTTTGGTGAAAATATAAATAAAAATTGTGGGCATTGTGCTTCTTGTATTTCTCGACCCCATGTTCGAAATTAGCAGCTATCGCCAAACAAACTAAAGCCGTAACTTGAGTTTATCTTCTAAAAGCGATTTAATTTTTTCTCGTTCGCACTTTTTTTGAAGTTGTTCCTCGACACTGGTCATAATTGAGGGAGAAAACCCGCAGGGGAACAGACCTTGAAAGGCGGACGGGTCGTAGTCGATGTTGAGGGCTGCACCATGGAAGCTAATCCAGTGCCGAAACGAAAGACCGAGGGAGGCAATTTTTTTATCTCCCACCCAAACGCCAGTTTCTTCTTTGGTAGAGTCATTTTCTCTTTTGTTAGTTTGAAAACTTTTACCTTGAGCGAGAATTCCTAATTCGGCAAGCGTATCAACCAGCGCTAATTCAAACTGTCTGAGAAAAGATCCTACGTCAGAAGGAGATCGTTGTGAATTTTCGGAAACTTCACTCAGTGGAACGATGGGATAAATTAAGAGCTGACTAGGGCCATGGTATGTGGCTCGGCCACCACGATTTATTTCATAGATGGGTCCATTCCAAGTTGTGATATCATTGGGTTGCGTGCTCCTCCCTTTTGTCACGATGGGAGGATGTGTGCAAAAAATGATGGTTGGCGCCTGTTTTTTTTGATGGACCAACTCAACGAGGGCCTCTTGTTGCTCCAAAGCTCTGGAATATTCAATCAGGCCCCAGTCTACAAATTGTAGACTCATCATCAAGGATGAACTCCGTTTGATTTATTCTGATTCAAAGGTTTTTGAATGATGTGAATAGCGTGGCCAAGTGTGGCTTCTGCAGCTTCCATCATTGTTTCTCCCAGTGTTGGGTGTGGATGGATCGATAGTGCAAGATCTTCAAGACGTGCAGCCATTTCAATGGCCAGAACGGCTTCAGAAATTAAATTGCTCGCCTCGGGCCCAACAATATGAACTCCTAGCACGATATGATTGTCAGCGTTGGCTACAATTTTTACAAAGCCATCTGTTTCCATCATAGATACTGCGCGGCCATTGGCACCAAAAGGAAATTTAGACACGAGAAGATTTTTATAACCTTTTGCTTTAGCTTCCTCTTCCGTCATTCCAGCAGAAGCAATTTCTGGATCAGTGAAGACAACAGCAGGAATGACTTTGGCATCAAAAACACGATTGTGTCCCTTGAGGACTTCTGCCACCAAAATTCCTTCATGACTGGCCTTGTGAGCTAGCATGGGTTGCCCAACAAGATCACCTATGGCGTAGATGTGCGCGAGATTCGTCTGTCTTTGAACGTTGGTTTTTAAAAATCCTTTTTCATCGATGGATAATCCGATTCCTTTGAGATTGGCTTGATCCGAGTTGGGTCTGCGGCCTACGGTGACTAACACTTTATCGCAAGACAGAGTTTGCTCTTTGCCTTGGATTTCAATGGTAACATCGACACCTTTTGAAGTTGTTTTTTGTCCCTTTGCTTTGGCCCCCAATAAAACGTTAACTCCATTTTTTTTCAATCGGCGACTCACCACTTGCGCACACTCAGGGTCAACGACGCCAGCTAAAAGCGAAGAGTTGGCTTCGACGACAGTGACTTCCGTTCCTAATTTGGCAAGATAGCTGCTAATTTCAAGTCCGATGTAGCCGCCACCAATAACAACAAGTTTTTTAGGAATACTATCAAGAGCTAAAGCGCCGGTTGAAGAGAGAATATTTTTTTCATCAAAAGGAAAACCGGGAATTTCAATAGGTCTAGAGCCTGTTGCTAAAATAAAATGGCGGGAAGTGATGGATTGATTACCCTCTTTTGCCGTGACGGCAAGCTCTTTACTATTCTTAAAACTGCCTTCGCCCTTAATAATGGTAACGCCATTTCCTTTAAGAAGTTGTCCAACCCCACCAGACATTTTAGCAACGACGCTTTCTTTCCAAGTGAAAAGTTTTTTCATGTTCACCTTGATTGGGCCTGGAATTTCAAATCCCATTTCAGCAGCATCATGTTGAGCGCGATGAAGAAAGTGACTGGCTGTAATCATGGCTTTTGAAGGAATACAACCGACGTTAAGACAAACCCCACCTAAAGATTCTTTTTCAACGATAGCGGTTTTAAAACCTAATTGCGCGGCACGAATAGCGGCAACATACCCACCAGGTCCAGAACCCACGACGACGACATCAAAATTGGAAGTTGAATTTAAAGCAGACATTGCGTTCTCCATTTATTTTTAAAAAATAGTTTTTATTTATAAGTGCCTTAGATCATGTCAGCCATGAGAACTGCGGGTTGCTCAATTCTTTGAAAGAAAGCCTTCAAGAAGTTGGCAGCGACGGCTCCATCAATGAGTCGGTGATCGGCGGTGATGGTAAAGTTCATGACTTTTACGACCTTAAAATCTCCGTTTTCCACAATCACTTTATCTTGGATTTTGTACATTCCAAGAATGGCCACTTCGGGGTGATTGATGATAGGAGTAGCATATGTGCCACCGACAGAACCAATATTAGTGATGGTAATCGTGGCCCCCTTCATTTCTTCGGGTTTTAATTTTCCATCGCGCGCACGTTTTGAGAGATCAATGATTTCTTTACTTAATTCGACAATGGTTTTTTGATCCGCATTTTTGATGACGGGAACAACGAGCCCATTGGGAGTGTCAGCCGCAAAACCTAAATTAAAATACTTTTTATAAACAATTTCTTGAGCAGCATCATCAATAGAAGCGTTGAACTGTGGAAAGTGTCTAATCGTAGCAATAAGCGCCTTCATCACAAAAGGAAGATAAGTGATTTTTGTACCTTCTTTTTCTGCTAAACTTTTTAAGTTTTCTCTAAACTGAACAAGTTGAGTGACATTAACCTCATCCATAAGAGTAAAGTGAGGAACAATGTGCTTGGCCATTTGCATGTTCTCTGCTATTTTTTTGCGAATTCCTCGGAGAGCGACACGCTCTTCAATGGCTCCAGCAGGGCTTTGATAAGCGAGTCTTGGAATAGACATTCCAGGAGCTTTCGCCGATGCTGGGACAGTGAGCCCACCACTTACTGTTGCACTCCCACCTTGATACTGAAGAACATCGTCGCGAGTCACTCGGCCAGCAAGTCCTGTGCCTTGAAGCTGATTAATATCAACATTCATTTCTCTAGCCATTCTTCGTGTTGCAGGAGTAGCCAAAACATTTAAGTTTGCCGGAGGAAGAAGTTGGCTGCTGGTAGTTGATACAGAAGATGAAGTTAAAGAAGTAGAATGAGCTGAAGCACCTGCTGCTGCCGGAGTTGGAGTTGGTGCTGGAGCTGCTGGAGCCGATGTTTCTTTTGCGCCAGAAGACTCTAATTCAATCATCACTTGCTCAACCTTGATTACATCCCCTTCTTTGGCTTTAAGAGCTTTTACGACTCCCGCCGTTGGAGTAGGAACTTCTACCGTGGCTTTATCGGTCATCACTTCGGCGATGGACTGATCTACTTTTACTGTATCGCCAATTTTAACTAGCCATTTAACTAATTCACCTTCGGTAACGCCTTCGCCAATTTCTGGAAGTTTAACTGTTATGCTCATTATTTTGCTCCTGTTCTGTTGCTGCGTTCGCTTCTGTCATTGATGCTTTTCTATTTTTTTCTATAACACCCTTCATAAAAAACTCTCCTGCACGATAGGAACTTCTTACGAGAGGTCCAGAGGCTACGTAGAGAAAACCCATTTCCTCAGCTACTTTTTGCCACCGCTGAAACTCCTCAGGTGAAACGTATTTTTCCACCTTCAAGTGCCTTTCTGTAGGTTGTAAGTATTGTCCGAAAGTAATGACGTCGCAGTCAATAGTTCTCAAATCTTTGAGGGTTTGCAAAATTTCATCGTCTTCTTCGCCAAGCCCAAGCATAAGAGACGTTTTGGTATAGCGTGTCGGGTCCTTCATTTTGACCGACTTTAAAACGCTCATTGATTGCGCATATCCTGCGCGAGGATCTCGAACCTTCTTTTGCAATCGTTCAACTGTTTCTACATTGTGGGCGAAAACATCGGGTTTTGCTTCTGTAATCAAGTCAACGAGGGAAGTTTCTCCTCTAAAGTCAGGAGTAAGCACTTCTACAATAAGGCGTGGGGAAAACTTTTTAATGGTTCGAATGGTTCTTGCAAAGTGATTAGCGCCTTGATCGGGGAGATCATCACGATCAACACTCGTTAAAACCACATAATCCAACTCCATTTGAGAAATAGAATAGCCCACTTTTTCGGGCTCTAACTCGTCGATTTTTCCCTTTGGATTTCCCGTTTTTACAGCGCAGAATTTACAGCCGCGAGTACAAACTTCTCCCATTAGCATAAAAGTGGCAGTACCACCATCCCAACATTCTCCGATATTCGGGCATCGCGCTTCTTGACAGACCGTTGCGAGTCCTAGGGAGGAAAGCATCGATTTTATTTTGTGATATTCGCCACTGGAGGGGGCTTTAACTTTGAGCCAATCTGGTTTAGCAAGTCTTGCGGGCTTTTCCATTGAGGATGCTCCTAAAATAAGGTGTTAAGGTGTCCTACTCGATTTCTCACGCGCCGTAAAGTTGCAGAAGGTAAAAAGTGCATTAGCCGTTAAAAAAAAAGACAGACCAGGAATAAAATTCAAGCTAAGTGGATAAGGCTAAAAAGCGAGAGAGTTTGGGGACGCAGTCCAACTCTTAACAAAATTAGGTTTATCACAAAAGAGGCATTTTATGAAATTTCCCAAAACCCTTGTTCAGGGGCGATTTTTAAAGCGTTACAAGCGATTTTTTGCCGATGTGGACTTGGATGGAAAAACAGTCATTGCCCATGTACCGAATACGGGAAGTCTCAAAAGTTGTAATACACCTGGAAGTGAGTGCCTTCTGTCACCTGTAGATGACCCTGAGAGAAAATTAAAATTTACTCTTGAGGCTATCAAAGCCGATGAACATTGGGTGGGAGTCAATACCGGCTGGCCCAATAAAATAGCAGTTCAAGTGTTTAAAGATCATTTACTAAAGCATTGGAAATCATTTGATTCCTACCAAACAGAAGTGAAAATTAATGATCAGTCTCGAATTGATTTAGCATTATGGAATTCGAAACAAACAGAAGTTACAAAATGGAAAGTGGAGCACTTTAAAAAAATGCAGCCAGTCCATTTTGTGGAAATTAAAAATGTGACCTTAAAAGAAGGCACTTCCGCTCAGTTTCCAGATGCTGTCACTGAACGTGGACAAAAGCACATTGAAGAGTTAGTTCGACTCATCAAAAAAGGATTTACAGCAGAAATTTTGTTCGTGGTTCAGCGATCAGATGTTCAACAATTCGAACCAGCAGAAACCATTGACCCAGAGTATGCCAAACTTCTTCGGCAGGGGATGAGTGAAGGGCTTCAAGTCACGGCGCTCAGTTTTGAAATCTCAAAATCAGGAATTGAATTTAAAAAGTCATTGCCTATCAAAGTGTAAGACAATTTAGTTGGGTTATAGCAGTTAATTTGCAATTTTCAGTCCGGGATTAATTCGAGATTTGGACATTAATTTTATAAGGTATCGATAAATTCGATCTCAGCATTTTTGTTACTTGCATTAGTGTTGATTGCCGAGCCTGAGGGATGTTGAAAGAAAAAGACCCCCATTTTTTAAAGAATGGAGGCCCTTATGAAAAACACTACCAGACAAGATAGTGTTCGTCATGGGCTGGAGTTAGCTCAAGTAGTCTTAGGTCTAATTTTTTTAGTCCTAAAAATTTTCGAGCTAGCCCAATCCCTGCATTTAATTTAAGTGGCACGTAAGTGGAATTTGGAACGTTTGCGGATGATTTTTTGGTTTAGATCATAGTTTCATTCGAGGAATTTCCCTCTAGTCTTACGGACAGGACATAAAATCCGAAGGTCTGATTTAAGGACTGCATCAATCAGGCTCGGCACTTCGTAGCTTCTGCTGAGAAAGAGACTAATTCGAGGCGGAAAAGTTTTAAATCGAACGAGGCGTAGTTCCCCTACGTTGAGAGAGATTTAAGCTTTTCCAACGAAGAAGTAGTCCTTTCTCAGCAGAAGCTTATCGTTTTTTCCAATAGGCCCACGAACCAAAAACAATAGCTAAAGTATATCCAACAAAACTCGCCGTTGGGAGGTTAAAAACAAAACTTGTTGAGGGTTGAGCTAGCATATAGGTGGCACTTGCAATAAGGCTTGAAACAATAAGTCCCCAGTAAAGCATAACGCTAAAGCGATCGATGGATTTGGGAACTTCTGGCAGGCCAAGGAGATCCACTTTGAGGGCAAAGCTGGGGTGATTTATTTTACGAAGCGCCTGACGTAGTTGTCGCGGGAGTGTGTAAAATAAATTTTTAGAGTCGCGAACAACTTCAAATAATTCTTGTGTTAATTTTTCTGGATCATATTGGTTTTTTGCCAACTGCATAGCAAATTCCAAGGCATAATTAAGAAAATCAAAATCCTTGATGATTTTTCGGCTGAGGCCCTCGATGGTGACAATTGATTTAAAAAACATCATTAGTTCAGTCGGGAGCGCGATGTGATTTTTTGTAGCTACAGAAGAAGAGTTCATAAGAACTTTCCCGAGATTGACACTTTTTAAAGTCAGTCCGTAGTAAGGTGCAATTACATCGCGAAGTTCTCGCGCAAATTTATCTTGGTCAATTTTTTCATTAAAGGGAGCGAGATTCACATACTCTTCAGCAAGGCGATCGTAGTCTTCAGTAGCTAAAGCAAGAAGCATATTGGCAATGGACGTTTGCGTTTTACGATTGAGTCTGCCAACAACTCCAAAATCGATCAAACCAATTTTATTTTCTGGCATTAAAAAAAAGTTTCCGGCATGGAGATCGCCGTGAAAAAAACCGTAATGAAAAACCATTTCCATATAACAGCGAAGTCCTGTTTTTACGATGGCCTCGCGATCCAGTTGAAGTTCATTGATAATTTTATCAGAACTACTGAGAGGCGTTCCTTGTAGAGCTTCAAGGATCAATACTCTTTCCGTTGAAAGCTCTAAATAAACTTTAGGTATTACTATATTTTCGTTGGTTTTAAAGTTTTCAGCGAAGCGACGAATATTATTGGCTTCAATTAAAAAGTTCGTTTCTAGTTCTAGAGTTTTAAAGTACTCGTCAACAATGCCTACGGGATTAAAGGGCCGCGCTTCTTCAATAAATTTTTCGATTAGTTCAGCTAAAAAATAAAGAACATTGAGGTCATCGTTAATGGTGGCCACAATTCCGGGGCGCTGAACCTTGATGACAACGTCTTCGCCGGTTTTTAATTTGGCTCTATGGACTTGAGCGATGCTGGCTGAGCCTAAAGGTTTTGGATCAAAGGATTCAAAAATTTGATAGAGTTGATCTCCAAATTCTTCTTTGAGGACGGATTCAATAACTTCAATGGAAAGGGGTTGGACAGAGGCATGAAGTCGTTCAAATTCCTCTACCCAGGAGGGAGGAACTAAGTCAGGGCGGGTTGCGAGCAGTTGTCCCAGTTTAACATAAGTTGGACCAAGCTCCTCAAAACTCATTCGTATTCGTTGCGCGATAGAGAGTTTTTCAAGTTCTGATGACTCTGTAGAAAATTTTTCTAAAAGGTATCGACCCAGTTGAAGTCGTTCTAAAATGTTATGTAATCCGTGCTTAGCGAAAACGGCGAGAATGGTCCTTAGCCTTCCGGCGTTTTTTAGAGTTTTTCCGAGTGTTTTTCCGGTCTCGATTATCTTCATTTTTAGAACCCTCCTGGGACGGCTTTTTCTTGAGTCGCTCAATTAGGGAGGCCTTTTTAGAGCTGGGTTTGGGTGCTGCTTCTTTTGATAAATTCTTTTTATTTACTTTTGCCATATTTGGCTTTGCTAAATCGGATTTGGAAGTCTCTGGTGTTTTTGATTTAAAAGAGTGACGTGAAACTTTATCTTCAGGATGCAAATCAAAGTTTATTTGCCCTAATTCAACATCAACACTGGTTACAATCACTCGCATAGGTTGTCCCAACTTAAAAGTTGTCTTTGAGCGCTCGCCGTGAAGTCGAAGACTTTCTTCATCAAAAACCCAGCGGTCATCACCAAGGTTTTCTAGTTTAACGAGCCCATCAATATCAAATTCCCGTAAGAGGACAAACGCACCAAAGCGTGCAATAGAGCTAATCATGCCTAAAAATTCTTTCCCCACAAATTGAGTCATGAATCTGGCTTTTTTAATACTCATAAATTGACGTTCGCACTTAACCGCTCGTTGCTCTGAGGCGGACAGAATATTTCCAGCGGTTGTTAACTCATCAATGGGTGGCATCGGATATTGATTGGACGAAACGGCATAATGCTTGAGTAAACGGTGGACAATAAGATCAGGATACCGTCGAATCGGAGAAGTAAAATGAGTGTAAGAGCTAAATCCTAATCCGAAGTGGCCCACATTGTTGGAGCTGTACTTAGCTTGGCTTAGAGAGCGTAAAGTGAGAATGTTTATAATTTGCCCTTCGGCATGGTCTGCAAAAGTTTCGAGAGCTTTAGAAAGTTTCTTTTGAAGTTTGCCAGCTCCACTGAGGCGGATTTTAGAACCCAAGTTATGAAGATAAACTTCCAGGAGTTTAATGGCATCAGGACTTGGATCTTCGTGGATTCTAAACAAAGAACCTTCAGCTTTACTTTCTAAAAAGGTAGAGACTGCAACGTTTGCTGCGAGCATGAGTTCTTCAATCAAGCGGTGGGAGAAAAGTCGCTCTGATTTTTGCACGTCAACGGGGTTGCCGCTGGCATCAATTTCAAGTTCCGTTTGTGGAATATTGAGGTCGAGTGAACCCTCTCGAAATCGACGAATCATCAAAACTTTAGCTAGATCAGCACAGCGTTGAATAGTGTCCTTAACGGACTCGAGCTTTTCGATATTGGTGCCATCGATAATTTCTTGAGCCTCTCCGTAAGTAACGCGAGCCTTGCTTTTCATCCAAGCTTCATAAAAATCAGAGGAGACGGGTTCGCCTTGAAAATCAAAGTTCATGTCCGCAACTAGACAAAGCCTTGGAACATTTGGTTTGAGTGAGCAGAGGCCATTACTTAAAATTTCTGGCAGCATAGGCACAACGTAATTTGGAAAATAAACACTGGTCCCACGCTCGTAGGCATCGCGATCCAGGCTCGTACCAGGTTTTACGTAGTGACTTACATCTGCGATTGCGACAATAAGGCGAAAACCTGACTCCTTCGTCTCAACAAAAACGGCATCGTCAAAATCTTTTGCGGTGACACCATCGATAGTTATCAGAGGAAGACCAGAGAGATCGCGGCGCTGTTTATAATCTGCTGGATGTGGATCTTCTTTGAGTGCTGAAACTTCGTTGAGAGTTTTTGGCGAAAATTCAATAGGGATATTTTGAGAGCGAAGAACGCGTTTGACGTCATTAAGCGGATCTTCGGAATCACCAATCACTTCTAGGATTTTTCCTGTGAAGGGAGTTCCCTCTCCGGGGTAAGTTAAAATTTCGATTTGAACCAGATCCCCTTCTTTAATAGGGGGAGCGCCGTCACGTTTTATTTTTAAATCTTGTCCCCAGGCCTTTGATTCATCTGGGATGAGGTACCACTGGTCATTGAGCGATTTGATTTTGCCTACGAGTGTTTTGGACCCACGGCTCATGACGCGAATAATTTCTCCGTGAAAACGATTGTCGCCTTTGGATTTAAAAACTTCTACAAAGACGCGGTCGTTGGACATAATTCCCGTCATAAAATGTTTAGGAATATAGACGTCAGCATGTTCTGTATTATCAGGAATTAGAAAGCCAAAGCCATCGGCATGACGTTTTACGATTCCCGCGATTAATTTTTTATTTTCATTTTTCATGTGGAAGGATCGTAACACGCATTTATTAAAAGACCAGATTAAATTATTTATTCAGATAACTAATGATAGAAAATTTTTACTAATGGCCATCAAAATAAGGTCTATTTAATAAGCAATAAATGTTTAAAAAGAGAACAACTCTATAAATTGAACATTACTTATTCGTTCTAAACTCATAACGTTTAGCGTCAGCAACCCAAATTTTCATTAAACAAATCTTATTTTAGTGTGTGATATTTGAAACAACATCTTCTTTTCCGCACCAAATCTAGCGTTCAAAACGATCAGCTCAGCAATCAATTTAAGCAACTGATGATATTTTCGTAACAACTTTCGAGAAGCATTAGCTCAGTGCTAAAAATCGATTGATTCGTTACTTAGGCCTTATTACAGTCTAGTTATTGGAGAATAACATAAAACTTAAGGACGCAAGTCTTAAACGAAAGGAATTATTATGAAAAAGGGTCTATATTTACTAGCAGCGCTAACACTAGCTGCTTCATCGGCATTTGCTTCTAAGGCTCGTCAAGCAGCTCTTAGCAACACAACAGCTATTACAGATGTTCAGAGCATCTTCTCGAACCCAGCAGATGTGCACTACGTAGGTGACTTTGCTACATTTGAAATGGGTGACAAAGATTTGACTACTGCTGGACCTCACGCTGAAGGTGGTTTTTTGAAGTCAATGGGCGATTCTAAACTTGGTTTTTACTTAGGAAGAGTTGATAATGCGACTGCTTTAAGACAAGCCGCTGATACTGTCATTGCTGCTGCAGCTAAAGAGTTTTTAAGACATGAAAACTCTTTTGAGTTGTTTTATGGCGCAAAAGCAGGAGATTTAAATTGGGCAGTAAGCTTCGGCTACTCTAACTCCAATGTTAAAGGTGACACTTCTACTACAACAGATAATAAGAAACAAAGTGCAATGGGTACAAGAGTTGGTGTGAAGACTGATGCTTGGGGCGCTTATGCAGATATCGGACTTTTAAATACAGCTAAGTCTGACGATGCTGAATTTAAAGGTAAAGCAGGACTTACATTAGGTGGTCACTACATAATGAACACAATGAAGTTTATTGCTAAGTATGACATGGTTGGCGGTAAAGCTACAGTTGCTGGAACTGATGCGTATGATGCAGATAAATCGATTGTTACTTTAGGTTTTACTAATGCTTGGAAAAACGAAGGCAACATGGCTTTCTACGGCTTAGCTTACAAAATGACAACAGATAAAGAAAAAGTTGGTGATACTAAAACTGTTTCTTCTGAAATGCCCTTCACTCTTGGTGCAGAAGTTCTTTCTACATCTTGGATGAAATTACGTGGTTCAGTAACTCAAAATCTTTTACTTGGTTCTACAAAAGTTACTACTGGAACAGGTACTACTGGTGATGATACTGTTAGCCATAATACAAAAACAGCTGCGGGTGCAGGTTTTGTATGGGGTAAAAATAACTTAGACGTAGTTCTAGTTATGGGAACAAATGGCAGCTTGAATGGCGCTACATTTGGAACAAATGCTTCATACACTTACATGTTCTAATTAACGAATTTATATATACAAATTTAAGAAAGGTTTAATTTTATGAAGAAAATATTAATTTTAAGCTCATTGATCCTTGCTCAATCAGCATTTGGATCTAAAGCAAGAATGGAAGCATTAGGTAATGCTCGCCATCTTACAGATGTACAAACAGTATTTGATATTCCTACTAATATGCTCCTTCTACCAGAAGCAATGGAATTGAACTTTGGTAGCAATGCCATTGATCAAAATACTGAAGGCGGAATGATCCGCTCACTTGGCGAAGCAAAGTTTGGTTTTTTTGTTGGAGCTAACGACGAAGCTAGAGGCTCAAGCTATTTGGGCGTAGAAAACCCATTTACAGTTGCTTATGCTGCAAAAGCTGGTGGCGATATGAGCTGGGGAGTGGTTTTCAACTATTCTAGTTCAAATATAAAAGGAACTTCTGTTTCTACTGATGATAAAACACAAAATCATATGAGTACAACAGCGTCTTTCGCTATGGGTGAAACAGTATTTAATGTTGGCTTAACTCTAACTGATAAAGCAAAAGGTGATGGAACAACAGATTCAAATGAAATGAGTCGTGCACCAATGACTCTTGGTGTAGCTCATAAGATGGCTGATTGGACTATTTACGGTGATTACGGAATGGATACCAAAAAAGTAACTGGCGCAGAAGATAAAAAAATAAGTGCTATTAGATTAGGAGCCATTAACCAAATGAAGTCTGAAGGTGCCGATTTCTTTTATGGACTTGGCTACATGATGACTAATGAAAAGCAGGGTTCTAATAAAAACGATAAAACAGAAATGCCTGTTATTATCGGTGTTGAAACAGATGCCGCTTCTTGGTTAACTTTACGTGGTTCTGTAACTCAAAACCTACTTCTTGGTGGCGAGAAAGATACTACTGGAGCAACTACTACTGGTGTAGATTCTCTTCCGCATGATACAACAGTCGCAGCAGGTATGGGATTCAAGTTTACAAAGTCTATGCTTGATATCACTCTTACTGCAGCAGGTGGTTCTGGAGATGGTAAAGTTAATGCCAATACATTTGGTGCTAACGCCGGCTTTACATACTTGTTCTAATCAACAAGTTATCTAAACAAAGGTTAAAATTTAAAAACCCTTGTAGTCTATCTACAAGGGTTTTTTGTTTTTGCGAATATCTTATAAAGTAACTCAACTTATAAATCCGCCCATACAAATTACTTAAACCAATAACGAAATTCCTAAAAGCCACTTAATTAGCTATTGATGGAGTAATGACTAAAGAGTAAGTAGAGTCAATTCGGTCATACTGGGAATAGGTCTTCTTATGAGGTGAAATCATTGAATCAAGAATTATTAATCAAAGAACTTTGTTTTGATGATGTGGAAAAGTATGTGGAGCATCTGGCACGTCACTTTCCAGAGCCAGGTATAAATGGGGTAATGCATTCACCCATGTCTTCGAGTGAGCCTTTAGACAAAGCAACCTACATAAAGAGATCTCAAGAGGGAGTTAATAGGCAGCTCCATGAAATAAATTGGGAGAGAATTTGGGGTTTGTTTGACGGGGATGTAATTGTTGGCCATGTGGATTTAATGGGCCACTTTATGAGTTCAATGTCTCATCGTGCACGATTAGGAATGGGCATTGAAGAAAAATATAGAAGCAAAGGCTATGGAAAACAGCTAATTACTCGAGCGTTGGAGTGGGTAAAGAGCCAAAATAATATTGAATGGGTCGATCTTGGAGTTCTTAGTCAAAATAAAGCGGCTATTCAGCTTTATGAATCTTTTGGATTTAAGAGAACGGCACGAATTAGGGATAAATTTAGAGTCAATAGTCAAAGTGTTGATGATATTTTGATGACGTTGCCAGTGGCTTCTTACTCTGCCATCGACTTAGAAAAAAAGAGACAGGGTCAAAAGTTCACAGCGATATCGCCGTTGGAGCTTCAAACAAAAAATGTTAAAATAAAACCCTTATATTCCGTTAGCTGGCAAAAGCTAGCCGAGCACTTACTTTATCCAGACTCCTATTACGAAACCCAGTGGGGCATTAAAACTCCAGAGGATGTTCGCCTGATGTATGAAAAAAATCTTCGGGCTTTTGAAAATAAACTGATGAATCCCATTGTTTTTCTGAATCTTGCCGAAAATGAAATTTTGGGAATGTCTTCTTTTATGAATATAGAGCAAAGAAATAAAATGCTCGAAATTGGCGGAACCTGGATTGCTCAGAAGTGGCAGAGAAGCTTTGTTAATACCGAAACAAAATATGAGTTATTAAAGTACTGTTTTGAAGTTTTAAATTATAATCGCGTGGAGTTTAGAATCGATACCGAAAATCATCAGTCTCAGGCAGCGATAAAGCGACTAGGTGCGCAACTCGATGGAATTATGAAAAACAGAGTAATAAACACAAGTGGTTTAGCTCGGGACTACGCTTTTTACTCTATAACAAAAGAAGATTGGTTTAATAATACAAAACAAAACATATTGAGTTTAATTAATAAATAGGCTTGTTGATATTTACATCGGATGTAAATATCGAAAAGGTTTAGTGCGAGTGCTGTTTTTTCAAATAAAAAGGGAATTCCTCAGATGGAATTCCCTTAAATATGGAATTTAAGTTTTATTACAAATAACTTCTAATATCTGTAGTACATGTAATATGAGTTCGGATAGCCAGAGTTATAGTAGCCGCCATAAGGATAACTGTAATTGTTGTAGCTATTATAACCATTGTAATACTGGTTATAGTAACCTTGTTGTTGATAACCATATTGATAGCCGTTAGGATATTGGTTTTGGAATCCATTATTTGAAAAGCCATTTGGAACGCCATTAGGGCAAACAGTCATTGCTGGCACACATTGTCCATTGTACATAGCTGAATTAGCTGGACAGCCCGCAGTAGGATAACAGCCATATTGAGTGTAAATTGTGCCTGGCTGAGTACAGCTATTGGCTCCATACTGATAGCCGCCTGGCGGTATAGCCTGCCCTGGGGCTCCACAGTTTTGTACACCATTGGGCGGTGGAGGTGGGGGAGAAGAAGATCCACCCTTTTTATCGTTGGCGCATCCAACTCCAAGCACTAGGATTAGTAGTGGGAATAAATTTTTCAGAATTTGTATATTAGTAATTTTCATTTCAATGGCGGTCCTTTCAATTCCTAATTTAAAACGAAATGCTAAAAATGTGCCACAATCTGAGACGTATCAAATTGAATAGGATTCAATTTAAGTTGGTTTAAGATTAAAAAGGACAAATTTTGTAAGGGATTTTGCAGGGGTTACAATTATTGTTCGACAGGCGTTAGCTTTTCGCGAATTAAATAAATTCTATTGAAAGTAAATTCTATGGAAAGAAGCTTACTTTGATTTTTTCTGCATATAGATGAGAAGCTCTCGGCCCAGGCGAGGTTTGATAGAATTCCGATAGCGTTGCCAGATTAGGGTGTGAAAATCCTTATCCAATCTTTGATGAAGTTCCCATTCGCTGCCACCAAAGGGAGGGCCAATTCGTGTGGGCATAGCAAAGAAAACACCTAAGAGTAAACCAGTTTCATTGAGTAAGCGTCTCCACTGTTTTACAAGATTTGATCTCAGTGTGGGATCGATCGCACAGTAACAGGTGTGTTCAAAGATAAGATCAAATTGACCATACATAGTAGATGGTAATTCAAAAAGATTGGCCATAATAAAATTAATATTTGATAAGTGCCCATAGAGTTTTTGTGCTCGAGCAATAGCCTCAGGGCTTATATCGACAAGGGTAACATGATGCCCAAGCTTGGCAAAGTGGGCAGCATCATGACCGCCCCCACCACCAAGAACTAAAACGCGCGAGGCAGGAAGTTTAAGCTTTGGCAAAAGTGCAACCAATCCTTCGGCAGGAGCACCAAGATCCCAACGATCTTCACTTGTTCGATATCTTTGAGACCAAAATACTTCGTCCAGAGCAATTGAGTTTTCAGACCAATACGGTTCAATAGGATAACGAACGCCTTTAAAACTAATAGAGTCATCATCAAAGGAGTCAAGCTGGTTGAAGAGTTGATCTTGAGCCTCTGGAGAGAGCACAAAAGGAATTCCATCGATCGTTACTCCATGGAATCGATCCCATTCGTCGGTAAGGAGATGAGAAAGTTCGAAGTCCCAAGTGAGACCATAAGTATTAATTAAAGTTTGTTTACCAGAGGGTGAAGTTAAATTCACCCTAAGGGCAATGATGGGCTCATCATAAACTTCGACATAAAACGGTTGATCATGAATTTGGCTAATAAAGCTCCTCGACTCGTCGATATGAAGATGATCGAAAAAAGCGATGATTTCTTCTTGGTTTTTAAGAGGAACCTTTTGCTCAGTATGAATGATGCCGTTTTTATCAATTGAATAAAAATTATTTATGTCATTCAATTTATTAACTTCACTCATGTTCTGGTGTGATGATAATGCCATTTTTGAAGTTCATAGTGCCCGTCTGAGTGGAGACGTTTTCCATAATCCATTTTTCTTCGGCGGTGTTTGGTTCGGGACTTTTCTTAAGCTGAGCTTCGCCTTTAATTTCTTGTTCAACGAGTTCGCCGGTTTCGTTGTCTGGTTCTTCAAACTTATAAGTAAAATAGGTCTTTAAAGTATGGTCATTAATGGTTTCTGTCGAAACGCTCAGAATATTAATATTTTTTGCAAGAGGTTTAAGTTCTAAAATGCTTGATCGAATGGCTTCTACTAACTTTAATTGAATGGCTGAATGAGTTTCAAAATTAACGGGGGGCTCTTCATGAACTAATTTCCATGTGTAAACGAGTGCTAGGGCGAAGATTAGTGTGCTGAGGTATTTCATGCTTTGACCCTTCTTATAAATAAAGATAACCCTACTAATTAATAGATTATCGACGATATGTTCAGTATCTGAAGATGGGAAGAAAATGCAAGAGGATTTCAAAAATCAGTTACAAAACACGATGGCAATGTGGCGTAAAAAAGGGCAGCAACTTGTTGAAGATATTTTGCATGAGGCAAAGGATGAAATTCGCGTTCGCTTATCTCAGCAAGGATTAACGGAGAAATGGACTACTTTAGTTAATTTTGTAGAGGAAGTTGTACCTGAATTAGCTCCTAATTTTGCAACCCTTCTTAGTACAAAGTTGGACCCACTAGCACATTGGTTGGGCCTGAGGGTTAAAAAGTGGGAGCCATACCGTATCGAAGTATTTATGGGCACCAGAGATCATTTGTTGGATCATAAAAATTGGCAAACATCCTCCATTATTGCTCTTGCTGAAACAACCGCGCGTTGGCTCATTGAAAAGCACTCACCTGTGGGTGATTTTAAAATTAATGTGATGAGTGTCGAATTAACTCATGCAGCACAATATGAAGGAAATGGTTTGCGTAATTGCTTGGCAAGATGTGAGCTGGAACCCAGTGATTTTGAATTTCACTTGGCAGAACTAATGAAAAAGGGTCGTGTTAATTATTCTCTCCCGGTTATGATTCTAGGAGAAAACGATGTCCTAATGAGTCAGGTTCACTTTCATTTTGAATTTCAATGGACTGCGCTTTTAAAGTAGGGCCTTGCTGAAAAGCATTTAACAAAGAATTCTCAGCTACAAAGTTAATGGAGTCGTAATGGAAATAATACAGTCACTTATCAATTCTAAAAGCTCTGAATTTGTTGAAAATAAAACAAAAATGATGGGCTTTTTAGAAGAGTGGAAATTGAGAGTCGAATTAGTAAAGATGGGTGGAGGTAAAGACTCCATTGAAAAACATAAAAGTCGCGGCAAATTAACAGCCAGAGAGCGAATTGAAGCGCTCGTTGATTCAGGAAGCGCATTTTTGGAGTTTTCTACTTTGGCAGCCTGGGGAATGTATGATCAACAAGCTCCTTCGGCAGGAGTAATAACTGGAATTGGTCGCATTCAGGATCAAGAGTGTGTGATTGTTGCCAACGACGCAACGGTAAAAGGTGGAACCTATTTTCCGATGACAGTGAAAAAACATTTAAGAGCGCAAGAAATTGCTTTGGAAAACGGACTCCCCTGTATTTATTTAGTAGATAGCGGCGGTGCTTTTTTGCCTTTGCAGGCAGAAGTATTTCCTGATCGCGAGCACTTTGGAAGAATTTTTTATAATCAAGCACGGATGTCTGCTCTTGGTATTCCTCAGATCAGCGTTGTTATGGGAAGCTGTACAGCGGGTGGTGCTTACGTACCAGCAATGAGTGATGAAAACGTTATTGTTAAAGAAAATGGAACAATCTTTTTGGGTGGCCCTCCTTTGGTGCGTGCGGCAACGGGAGAAGTCGTCACGGCTCAAGAGTTGGGTGGCGCAGAAGTTCATTGTGAAATCAGTGGAGTGACCGATCATTTTGCAGAAGATGATGAGCATGCCATTGAGATAACAAAATCCATAGTGGCACATTTAAATTTAAAAAAAGCGGTGCAGTTAAAAATGCAACCTGTTGAAGAACCTGCTTATCCGGTAGAAGAACTTTACGGAGTGATTCCTGCCGATTCACGAAAACCCTTCGATGTGAGAGAGGTTATTGCTCGCGTTGTGGATGGTAGTAAACTCCATGAGTTTAAAGCCAATTTTGGAAAAACTTTAGTTACGGGCTTTGCGCATATTTGGGGAATGCCCGTTGGGATCATTGCTAATAATGGAGTTTTGTTTAGTGAAAGTGCCTTGAAGGCCGCGCACTTTATTGAACTTTGCGAGCAACGAGAGATTCCTTTGGTGTTTTTGCAAAATATCACAGGTTTTATGGTTGGTAAAAAGTATGAAAATGAGGGGATCGCAAAGCATGGCGCGAAGATGGTCATGGCGGTTTCCACTGCACGAGTTCCAAAGTTTACGGTGATCATTGGAGGAAGCTACGGAGCGGGAAATTACGGAATGTGTGGAAGAGCCTTTCAGCCGCGCCAGCTTTGGATGTGGCCACAGGCGAGGATTTCGGTGATGGGTGGCGAGCAAGCGGCCAATGTGCTCTTAACAGTTAAGATGGATCAGTTCTCGTCACAAGGCAAAGTAATGAGCGTAGATCAACAAAATGAGTTTAAAAAGCCAACGCTTGAAAAATATGAATCTGAAAGCTCCTCCTATTACTCAACAGCAAGACTTTGGGACGATGGAATCATTGACCCAGTAGACACAAGACGGGTGCTCGCTCTGGGAATTTCAGCGAGCTTAAATAGAAGTTGGGGCGAGAAATTACAGGGCGTCTTTAGAATGTAACGGTCTTTGAGATTGCAACGAGGAAAAAGGATAAAAAAGAATTTATGAAGTGGCTAGAAATATCAAAAACAAAATTTATTTGGACTCTTCAGCTCAATCGTCCAGAGGTGCGGAATGCTTTCAATCCGGAGATGATACAAGAAATCACTGTAGCCTTTGACTCGATTCCACAAGAAGTGCGTGTTGTGAATTTGAAAGGTAAGGGATCGGTATTTTGTTCTGGGGCGGATTTAGAGTGGATGAAATCAATGGTGAACTTCACGCTAGAAGAAAATAAATCCGATTCAAATAAATTATACGAAATGTTTCACGCCATGAAAAATTGCCCAGCACCGATTGTGACTGTTGTGCAAGGGGCGGCCATGGGCGGAGCGTTGGGTTTACTGGCGTGCTCTGACGTGGTGCTGGCAGAAAGCAGTACTAAATTTTGTTTTAGTGAGGTCAAACTTGGACTTGCTCCTGCGGTGATAAGTAGTTTTGTTTTAAGAAAAGTGAATTTAGGAATAATCTCTCCCTTAATGACCTCTGGTAAAATTTTTGGAGCGACTGAGGCCGAGAGGTGCGGATTAGTACATGAGGTGGGTTTGATGGAAACGCTTGAGGAGCGACTCAAAGGTTGGAACCAACACTATTTAGATTCGGCACCGAATGCGGTGAGAGAAACCAAAAAGCTAATACAAAATTTAATGGACTTATCCTTAACTGAGACCAAGTCGTCTAAAGAAAAATTATTGATACAAAAAGAAATGACCACAGATCTTATTGCAGCACGAAGAGTGAGTCAAGAAGGCCAGGAAGGACTCAAGTCATTTTTAGAAAAGCGTAAAGCAACATGGAGAGAAGGTTTATAAAATGAAAGTGAAAACAATTAAAACCTTAGCGATCGCCAATCGTGGTGAAGTGGCGGTAAGAATTATTCGTGCTTGCGAGGAAATGGGAATAAAAACTGTGTTGCTTCACTCAGAAGTCGATGTAAACACTCGTGCTTACCGAATGGCAGATCAAAAAGTATTAATTGGGCCAGCTCCCACCGCTGAAAGTTATTTATCAATTGATAGAAATATTCAAGCAGCTTTACAGGCACACGCTGATGCCATTCATCCCGGGTTTGGATTTTTGTCTGAAAACGCTGATTTTTCTGAAGCTTGCGAAAAAGCAGGCTTAATTTTTGTTGGACCTTCTCCACACTCCATTAGAACTCTTGGTGATAAAGTGTTGAGTAAGGACATTGCTAAGAAATTAAAAATTCCGTTAGTTCCAAGCTACGAAGGAGCTAAACAAGATGTGGTTACTCTGATGGAAGAGGCCGAGCGCATTGGCTACCCTGTTATTGTTAAAGCTGCGGCTGGGGGTGGTGGACGCGGCATGAAGGTTATTCACAAGAGTGAAGAAGCTTGTAATTTGATTGAGTCGGCGCAAAGAGAAGCTCTCGCGGCCTTTGGCTCTTCTAAAGTATTTTTAGAAAAATATTTAAATCATGCCAAGCATATCGAATTTCAAATTTTTGCAGACAGTGAAGGAAATGTTCAGCACCTCTTTGAGAGAGAGTGTTCCGTTCAACGTCGGCATCAAAAAATTATTGAAGAAGCTCCGTCTCCCTCACTTACAGCGGAGCTTCGGCAAAAAATGGCTGAGGCCTCTGTGTCATTGGTGAAGAGTGTGGGCTACCGAGGCGCTGGCACTGTTGAATTTCTTCTTCAGGACGGCAAGTATTATTTTATGGAAATGAACACCAGATTGCAGGTCGAGCATCCAGTCACAGAAATGATCTTAGGTGTTGATTTAGTAAAAGCACAAATTCGAACAGCGCAAGGCCTTCCAAGCCTATTGGGCAAAGAGCTTTCCCCCCGTGGACACAGTATTGAGTGTCGTTTGTATGCAGAGAATCCTTATATGGGTGGAGTCCCTTCAACCGGTCGCTTGGGTATGATTCATTGGCCAGAGGCTTATGGCCGTCGATTTGAGTATGGCTTTGATGAGGGTGATGAAATCACTCCTTACTATGATTCGATGATCGCAAAGCTCATTGTCTGGGATGTAACGAGAGAACAGGCTATTCAAAAAATGTTAAAAGTTCTAGAAGAGAGTGTGGTGTTTGGAGTGTATACAAATATTCCGCTGCTCTCACAAATTTTAGACCATCAAGAGTTTCGCAGTGGCGTTATGACAACGCGTTTTTTTGAAACCTATTTTTCAGAATCGTTAAAAGTACCCGAAGCTTCCGAAGACGCTCAAGCGTTTATTGCCAAAGCACTTCAAGCTGTAAAGTCGTCCGCTGTCTCTTCTGCGGGAGGGGAGATGATATCATCTCCTTGGTCAGGTTATTGGCGAAACATCTAATTCGATTTAGCGGAGAAAGGCAGTTTTGGGCTAACAATTTTAACAAATGAGTTTGCCTCATGTGATAAGTACCATATTTCAAAACTTTTCAAAAGATGTTATTTTTCTGACAGTGACACTTATTATCTCTTTTAAATTAAATAGAAATGGTTTATAAATATAAACCAGGGAAAACCAATAAATATTTTTTAATGGAGATTGTTTTGTCACGATATAAGCCTTTTTTTTCAATTATGTTCTTCACTATTACTGCAATCAGCTCTAATTCATACGCACAGTCTCTTTGCAAAGATTTATTTATAAATTCACTTCAATTGAATCACGCGAATCGCGAAAGAATTCTTAGTGAAATTAATTCTAAATATGCGACTCGGAGCTCTGATATTTCAATTGTTGGAAACTTAATAAAAAACTTCTTCATCAGTACTATAGTGAACTCAACTCTGCACTTTCCAGCTTCAGTACCAAAAATGATCGAAAATCCATTGAATTAGAAATTGAAAAAGCTGAGGTAAAATACGGTCTTGTAGATTATGGTTTGCGATTGGCTCTCCAAGCTCAGTTGCAAGGACTCAATCCCTATCTACCAACACACTTACGATTTAATGAAATTAAACTTCCAGCTGATCAAAATAAAGAAGCACTAAAAATTTCAGCTCAAAAAATTGTGAAATCTCTAAAAAATCTTCATCGTCGATTTCTGAAAAAGCAAATTGCAGAGACTCCTAGCGTACTAAGAAAAAAACTATTATCGGACAAAGATGTAGCACCTTATCTCAAAGAACTCTTAGATGGTGGTTTTGAGTTTGCGATTAACAGACCTGAAAATGGCCGCTTCTGGATTGAAAAAGTGGGATTTCACAACCAACATGAGACTGGAAGCTCGGGGGGACACAAGAGTAGCTTGGGTAGGAATGCCGTAGAAGCGAGCTACTTAAATAAAACAACGGAAATATACTCGAACTTCGACAACGATTTAAAGCCCAAGTATGGTTATTTACTAAGAAGTTCAAATCCAAGAGACTCAATTTCTTCCGCTAGTTGGTATGGAAAAGATGTCTACTTCTTTAAAAAGAAAAATCTTATTAAAAAATAGTATGCAGCAAAAACTCGATTTTCAATTAGAAGGTCAGCAAGAGTGGATAACAAGATCCCACCGCTATAGTGAATATATTGAACTTCAGTATTGGGGTCCTCTAACTCTTGATGATGTGCATACGTTTGTATTTAGAACGCAACCTCCTTCGGGTTCATTCTTAAAAGCATTGTTGGATCGAAATATTAAAATACTAGACGGATCTCAAAGAGGACCCTTTGCTCCGTGGAGCAATAAAGAATGATTGTTAAATGATATTTATTTTATCTTTAATTTTTACGTTATCAACACAAACACTTGTTGCAGAGGTCGAGAGTCGCATTTCTTCTACCCTGCCAAGTGCACAGAATATTTCTCGACAGGAACTTATCAATGATATTCAAGATGCTGATTTTGTCATGCTCTCTAAGGAAGAGTTTCCAAAAATTAAAGCACAAATTTCAAACCCCGCAACATCCATTAAAGACCTACAAAGTATCAAGGAGAAGCTTATTGGATCTAGTCCGGCTTTAACCATTGTCCCTTCGCGAGTGCACTTAATGCCCATTTCTCCGGGGTCGATTCAAAAAAATCAAAAGCATACTATAAGTCAATTAGACAATTATATTCAGAATCGTATTGGTAGTGAGAGTTTTAAACTAATTAAAAGTCAAAAAGTCGAAGCCATAATAATTGGTGGTTTTGCACAAAGTATCGGGAGATATCTTCAGAATCTTAAAATATCTATAAATAATATAAATTTAGATCCTATTCCCAATCTTTATGAAAAATGGGGAATTTATAAGTATCTCATTACGCCTCATAATCCATTAAAAAAAAGTAAAGTGATTTGGATTATTCCTCCCGCATTAGAATATCTTCGGCACTACGCGACTATGTTAAATACTTTTTCCCCTAACTCTACAAAGAGCTATTTGGATGAAGTTGCTGAATCCTATTATGAAAAACTAGCACAAGAAAATGCTCAGAGAGTTAAAAAGGTACTGAGTCCTCTTGACTACATTGCCTTTGGATACGAAAGTAGCTGGCTACAATTGTTATTAAATAAATATCAACTAAGTAAAAATAATATTAAAATAATTTCTAACCTTTTTCTGGGAGTCACTTTTAAGCTACTTTCCATTCCATTAGGGCCAAACAAAAAAGAAATCAAAATTGGATTCTTTAGCAGCGATCAAACCATTTGGGGCGAACTAGCCAGTCGCCATTTAAATTCCTTTTTAAGCCCTGACTTAAAAGCTGTTTTATTTTTTGGTTCAGCCGGAGCAACATCTAAAGAACTCAACGTTTATGATATCTCAATACTAAAAAGATTTTCCACTAAATCCGGTAAATTAAGTCAGAGAAATTACTTTTCACCATTTGCAGAATTTAATTTAAATAATTCTTCGAACAAGGATTATTCCACTAAAATTCATAGCGAAATACATCACGGCAATACTTATTCTCCTATGGAGCAAAACAAAAAGTTTTTGAAAAGGCTTACTGAAATAAAAATTCAGTCTGTTGATGTAGAGCAGTCACTCATTGCGGAGACAATTGAAAAATTCAACCAGAGCCATCGAACTCAGGTTCAATTCGGTGCTATCAATCTCATCACAGACAAGCCTTATACGATTTTAGAGTCCCATACTGATGGGCATCAAGGTGATCTGGATAATTATGACAAAAACAAAAAAGCTAACACGCGCCAGCAAATTGTTAATTTAGCTTGGGAGGCCATCCAATATTATACCTCACAAGAATTGAGCTTAGGACAAAGTGCAGAGAATAATTCTTTCTCGCGGAGTTATCAATTGAGGAGTTGTAAAAATATCTTTAAAAGGTAGCCTACTTTTTCACGCAATTAGTCACAAGAAATGATAAAAAACTTTTGACCTTGTCCATGCGTTAAACGCCAAACTCAAAGACGATACAGCAAGATTCTTTTTCAGCAGAATCTGAGAGGATGAGAAATGATTTCTATAGGTCGATTCGCTCAGCTAGCACAAACTTCGACTCGAACGATTCGATTTTATGAATCTTTAGGTTTGATTCAAGCTTCTACTCGAAGTGAAAAAAACTATAGGTACTACGAAGAGAGTGTTCTCTCAGAGGTCAATCGAATTAAAGAATTGCAGACCTTGGGCTTTACTTTGGAAGAAATAAAGACGATTTTGAAAATGTCTAAAGAGGCATTTAACGAGAGCGTCGAGCTAAAGCTTATTGAGGTCAATAATGAATTGAGCCTCATGCAAGATAGACAGCAGAAATTACAAACTCTTCTTGCGGTGTCAAAGAAAATTGAAATGAAGCAATTTGTTAGCGAATCAGAAAGGAAACAGTATATGGAAGCATTTCACGAAGAAATAGTCTCCAAATTAAAACTTAAAATGTGGGATCTAAACAAGGATCATTTAGAATATCTAAATCGAGATAAAAGTTATCATTCAAATGAGCAAATAGAGTTTATACGAGCACTTAAAAGCTGTATAGAATTTGCAAATAAAAATAATTTAAGACTGGGTCCGGTGCGTGGGAGTGCTTCTGCCAGTCTCGTGAATTTTGCGCTCGGCTTGAGCTATTTCGATCCTTCTAAACATAATTTAATTCCCGAGAGACTCCTCACTCAAGCCCCAAATATTCACTGGGATGTTGAATTTGAGCGAGGGCAAATTTTTGTCGATTATTGTCAGGAATTAAATAGAAAACTGAAATTTGGTCAGATTCAAGCCTTTAAAATGCCGCTGATTAATATAATTACGAATGTGGAAAATAAATTGGGATTTAAACCTGACTATGATAATATTGATGTTAATTCTGATTCTTTTTTAATGCCCTTTCGGACTGGTCAACTTGAAAAGATTTTTTTCTTTGATATGTCACAAGATGCGATGATTATGAAATTCGAAAATTTTCTTCCCGATTATCAAGGAATTCAAAAACTAAAAGAGTATTTTTTATCGCAACCCATACTCAATTTTAGAGATGTCATCAACATTGGATCATTGTGGCGACCAAGCTCACAACAAATGCTGGAGCGTTTGGATATTTATAAAAAGTCAAAAGAGAAGCTTTTTGCGCATCACCAACTAAGTGATGAGATAAGAGAAAGTTTAGAATCTAATTTTGGCATGATATTGTATCATGAGGATCTATTGCGAATTATCGCTTATTACACCAAATGGGATTTCCATAAAAGCAATTTGCTGAGAGTCCATCTTATGAATAAAGTCCGCAACCAGCTCGACCATGTCAAGCAAGAGTTTCCTCGTCCGTCTAAAGTAGTTGACGAAAGTTTGATTCAAGAATTTCGACAGACAGTTTCAGAATCTATTTTTCAATTGGTTTATGAAGAAGCTCCCTACACTTTTTGTTTACCACACGCATTGTCTTTCACGTATTTTACAAAAGTCACCGCCATTCTTCAGTCTCAATACCGCAAGACTTACTTTGACGAAATTGCTGCTTGGGAAAGTAAATTTGGTTATTGTTGGGACGACATTGGGGTGAAGTTAGATGGAATTTCTCTACTTCAAAGTTAACTAGTCAGCTTTCTCTTTCAATTCGCTTAAGGAGTAGTAAAAGCAGAAGTAGCAGTATTGCTATCTTCACCGGAGGAGCCCACTGCCTTAACTAAACATATATAGTTTGATCCTGTGGTGAGAGTTGAAATTGTATAAGTTGTAAGATCGCTCGTGATAGAGGCTGTAGGAGTTGAGGGCACGTTATCCGTGCTCAAATAACAATAGATATTAAGTGCTGAAGCATTGGGTGCGGAAGGAAATGTTAAAAGAGCACTCGTTGGACTGGAGGCAGTTGCAGAAGTAATTCCTTCATAAGTAAATACGGATATTTTTACTGAATTGCCATCGGTTGATGAGTCTGCAGCGTTGATCGCTCTAACAAAAAAGCTGTAGTTATTTCCTGGAATTAAATCAGTGAAAGTGTAGCTCGTTAAATTAGCCGCCACATCATTATATTCAACACTCGAATCAGGATTAGTTTTGTAAACGCGGTATCCGCCAACAGTAACACCACTGTCGGGAGTGGCTTCAGCCCATTGAATGAGTGCCGATGTTCCGTTCGTATTGGTTGCGGAGGTGATTCCAGCAAATCCAAGGGGTGAAGTAGTTACTGCTTGTGGTGTAAAGCTGATAGCATTAGAATTATAATCCTCAGTGCCATCTGGAAGTAGTGCTTTTACTTTGCAAGTGTATTCTTGTCCTGTTGTGAGGCCAGAAAGATGGTAGTTCATAGTGTTAGCGTTTATTGTATCAATAAGGTTCATCGTGCTCGATGCTCCAGTCGCGCAATAAATTTTTAAATTAGAGGCTTCGCTGGCTGCAGGAAAATACATATCAACCGAAGTTGCATCAGCGACGTTGACAACTCCAATGCCAGCATAGGGAATCGCCATTAAACTTTTTGTATTTGTATCTGTCGTCCCATCGCTCGCTGCGGAGCGAACAACATAACGATAGAGGGTGCCAGAAGTTAAGCCAGAATGTACATAAAGTGCTGTGCTAGCATTGGCAGATCCAATCAAAGTGAGACTGTTATCTGAATTTAATAAATATACATTATAGGCAGCAACATTTGTATCTGTTGATAACGTCCAATTAATCTGAATGGCATTTGCGCTAATGTTATATGCGGAGTCTCCACCAACATAGGATAGAGCAGTCGCTATTCCTGTACTTCCACCTGTCTGAATTTTACCTTTCATAAAACAAGAGGTGCAGAGAAGTGGTGTTATAAATAAAAATAATTTTAGCCTTACTGGCAAAACGTCCAAGTTCATATTGGACTTATCGGCAAGCGGCGGTGAATTCTCAATAGAATTTTTTGTGATGTTTTCAACGATGAGGTAACACAATTAAAACATATTTTGTATCAAAAATAAACAAAGCAATAGCCATTGTAAGTTATTGAGACGTAACCTTATTAATTCATGACATTTACAACTACAGAAGCTTTATGTACTGGAAGATGCTGGTAACGTGCCATAAAATCTTTAAAGCATCAAGGCTGGGCTCACAGAGTAGCCCATCAAAATCTCCGGACACACCTTACATGGTAGTAAACGTTCTTATGAGTGCCATATCGGTAACCGTTAGCGAATCTCTGAGCCCACGCAAAAAGATTGTCGTACTCCGTGGAGGACCAGTAGTAAGAATTCGTGTCCAAGCCCGGGACACTTGCTACATTCGTCCATACTAAATTCAATTCGTAACGGTTCGGTAAATACCAGTCATTATAACCACCGTAATTTAATAGATCACAAT